>NZ_CP146091.1:0-626492 GCF_037023145.1 Ralstonia sp. RRA
GTGGCGCCGGTCAAACAACTAACGATAACGATGCAGGATTTCTGGCATGCGGCATCCGCTCAACTTGAGAGTGAGCTGACGCCGCAACAATTCAAGACGTGGATCAAGCCGCTGACGCCGCTGTCGTTTGACGAACAGGCGTGCACGCTGCGGATTGCTGCGCCTAACCGCTTCAAGCTCGACTGGGTCAAGAGCCAGTTCTCGGGCCGCATCCAGTCGCTCGCGTGTGACTACTGGGAGATGCAGGTCGACGTGCAGTTCGTGCTCGACCCGGCCGCCGGCCAGCGCCAGGCGGCCCAGCAGCCGGCGTTTGCTCCTGCGCCGATGCAGCCGATGGCCGCGCAATCGATTCAGCCGAGGCAGGCGGCGCCCGCCGCCATGCCGGCCGCAAACAGCGCCGCACTGGATGCCGCGGCCATGCGCCCGGCCCCCGCGATGTACCGCGAAAATGCGCTCGCCACGGCCAGCCATGCTGTGGCAGAGATCGACGTGCCCGTAATGGACGCCACCGAGGTGAGTGCCCAGTCGTACCGCATGCCGCCGCAGGCACCTGCCATGGTTACTGGCCTGGCGACGCCGCCGCAGGCGCCCGTGGACGACACCGTGCACGAGCGCTCGCGCCTGAACCAGATCCTCACGTTCGACAACTTCGTCACCGGTAAGGCCAACCAGCTGGCGCGCGCCGCGGCCATCCAGGTCGCCAACAACCCGGGCAAGTCGTACAACCCGCTGTATCTGTACGGCGGCGTGGGCCTCGGTAAGACGCACTTGATCCATGCCATCGGCAACTTCATGCTGATGGAGAATCCGCGCGCACGCATTCGCTACATTCACGCAGAACAGTACGTTTCTGACGTAGTGAAGGCTTACCAGCGCAAGGCGTTTGATGACTTCAAGCGCTACTACCACTCGCTCGATCTGCTGCTGATCGATGACATCCAGTTCTTCTCGGGCAAGAACCGCACGCAGGAAGAATTCTTCTATGCGTTCGAGGCGCTGATCGCCAACCGCGCGCAGGTCATCATCACCAGCGATACGTATCCGAAAGAGATCACCGGGATTGATGACCGCCTGATCTCGCGGTTCGACTCCGGTTTGACGGTGGCCATCGAGCCGCCCGAGCTGGAAATGCGCGTCGCCATTCTGATGAAGAAGGCGCAGGCCGAGAATGTGACCGTGCCGGAAGAGGTGGCCTTCTTCGTGGCCAAGCACCTGCGTTCGAACGTGCGTGAGCTGGAGGGCGCGCTGCGCAAGATCCTGGCGTACTCCAACTTCCACGGCAAAGAGATCACGATCGAGGTCACGCGCGAGGCGCTCAAGGATCTGCTGACCGTGCAGAACCGCCAGATCTCGGTGGAGAACATCCAGAAGACCTGCGCGGATTTCTACAACATCAAGGTCGCGGACATGTACTCCAAGAAGCGGCCGGCCAACATCGCGCGCCCGCGCCAGATCGCCATGTATCTGGCCAAGGAACTGACGCAGAAGAGCCTGCCGGAAATTGGCGAGCTGTTCGGCGGACGCGATCACACCACGGTGCTGCACGCGGTGCGCAAGATTGCCGACGAGCGTACCAAGGACGCCCAGCTCAACCACGAACTGCACGTGCTGGAGCAAACGCTCAAGGGTTGATGGCGCATCGCGCTGCCGCGTGCCACCAAGGCGCATGGCAGCGCCATCTGCCCAGAATTTGCCGCATGCAAACGCCCGCTCGAACGCGGGCGTCTTTTCATGCACAATAGACATATTTGCCGCGCGCGCGACGCTATCCAGCGCCCCCTTCTTTGCGGTATAATTTGTGATTAACCCCTTGATTTACAACAACTTTGGGGTTAATCGCGAATGCTCCTGCAGGCACAGGCCATGAGGGGCGCGCGCGGTGTCACCCCAAACTGCATACACTGCAAGGATCGCCTTCATGCAATTGGTCAAAACCTCGCGAGACAACCTGCTGCGTCCGCTGCAAATCGTGAGCGGCATCGTGGAACGCCGTCACACGCTGCCCATCCTGGCCAATCTGCTCATCACCAAGAAGGGTGAACGGGTTTCCTTCCTGTCCACCGACATCGAAATCCAGATCACCACGCACGCCGATTGCGGCGCCGGCGCCGGCGACATTGCCACCACCGTGGCCGCCCGAAAGCTGGTCGACATCCTGCGTGCCATGCCTGACGGCGAAGTGGCCCTCACGCTCAACGACAAGCGCATGACGGTGCAATCCGGCAAGAGCCGCTTTGCACTGCAGACGCTGGCCGCCGAAGAATTCCCGACCGTGGCCGAGGCAACCGACTTTGGCGCGCGCATCACCCTGCCGCAGAAGACGCTCAAGCACCTGCTGGCGATGGTGCACTTTGCGATGGCCCAGCAGGACATCCGCTACTACCTCAACGGCATGCTGCTGGTGGTGGATGGCAAGCAAGTCATGGCCGTCGCCACCGATGGCCACCGACTGGCCTACTGCGGCGTGGAAACGGGCGAACAACCGGCAGGCGCCGGCGGCCGCCACGAAGTCATCATCCCGCGCAAGACCATCCTTGAGCTGCAACGCCTGCTGGAAGACGTGGACGATCCCGTCTCGGTGCAACTGGCGTCGAACCAGGTCAAGTTCACCTTCGGCAATATCGAACTGATCTCCAAGCTGGTCGAAGGCAAGTTCCCGGATTTCCAGCGCGTGATCCCGAAGGGTTACCGCAACAGCTTCACGATTGACCGCACGTTCCTGCAAAGCGCACTGCAGCGTACGGCCATCCTGACCACCGACAAGTTCAAGGGCGTGCGCTGCATGCTCGACACCAACGTCCTCAAGATCAGCTCCACCAACGCTGACCAGGAAGAAGCGCAGGAAGAACTCGAAATCGACTACCAGGGCGATGCGCTGGATATCGGCTTCAACGTGACCTACCTGCTGGACGTGCTGGCCAACCTCAAGGCCGAAAAGGTGCAGGTGAGCCTGGGCGACTCCAACTCGAGCGCGCTCATCACCCTGCCCGACGACGACACCTTCAAGTACGTCGTCATGCCGATGCGCATTTGACGAGGCTTTTCCCAAAGCCGCTCGAACAAACCATCGAGAGCAAGACGAGGGGCTGGATCGAAAAGATCCGCCCCTTCGCCGTTTTTAAGCAACCCCGCTGTGTGCACTGAAGCCACCATTTCCGTGCCCACGGCAGCGAGCAGAACGACATGACCGAAGAGCAGAAACCGCAATCCACCCCCGCCGAGGCCAGCAGCTCCAACAGCTACGACGCCGCCTCGATCCAGATCCTGGAAGGCCTGGAGGCGGTACGCAAGCGGCCGGGCATGTACATCGGCGACACGTCCGACGGCACCGGTCTGCACCACCTCGTGTTCGAGGTGCTGGACAACTCCATCGACGAAGCGCTGGCCGGGCATTGCACCGAAATCCAGGTCACCATCCACACGGACAACTCCATCTCCGTGATCGACAACGGCCGCGGCATCCCGACCGGCATCAAGTTTGACGACAAGCACGAGCCCAAGCGCAGCGCGACCGAGATCGCCATGACCGAGCTGCACGCCGGTGGCAAGTTCAACCAGAACAGCTACAAGGTGTCGGGTGGCCTGCACGGCGTGGGTGTGTCGTGCGTGAACGGTCTGTCGAAGTGGATGAAGGTGACCGTCCGCCAGAATGGCAAGGTGCACCACATCGAGTTTGCGCAGGGCATTCCGCAAAACCGCCTGATCGAAACGGTGCAAGCGCCGGACGGCACGATGGTGGAGGTCTCCCCGCTGCACGTGACGGGCACGACCGACAAGCGCGGCACCGAAGTGCACTTCCTGGCCGACGAAGAAATCTTCACCAACGTCGAATACCACTACGAGATCCTCTCCAAGCGCATCCGCGAACTCTCGTTCCTGAACAACGGCGTGCACATCCGCCTGACGGACCAGCGCACCGGCAAGGAAGAAGACTTCGCCTTCTCGGGCGGCGTGAAGGGCTTTGTTGAGTACATCAACAAGAACAAGACCGTGCTGCACCCGACCATCTTCTTTGCCGCTGGCGAGAAAGACGGCGTGGCCGTGGAAGTGTCGATGCAGTGGAACGACGCCTACAACGAGCAGGTGCTCTGCTTCACCAACAACATCCCACAGCGCGACGGCGGCACCCACCTCACGGGCCTGCGCGCCGCCATGACGCGCGTCATCAACAAGTACATCACCGACAACGAGATCGCCAAGAAGGCCAAGGTCGACACCTCGGGCGACGACATGCGCGAAGGCCTGACCTGCGTGCTGTCGGTCAAGGTGCCGGAGCCCAAGTTCAGCTCGCAGACCAAGGACAAGCTCGTCTCGTCTGAAGTGCGCTTGCCGGTGGAAGAGGTCGTGGCCAAGGCGCTGACCGACTTCCTGCTGGAAACGCCGGTGGACGCCAAGATCATCTGCGGCAAGATCGTCGAAGCTGCCCGCGCGCGTGAAGCTGCCCGCAAGGCCCGCGAAATGACGCGCCGCAAGGGCGTGCTCGACGGCATGGGCCTGCCCGGCAAGCTGGCCGACTGCCAGGAGAAAGACCCCGCGCTGTCTGAACTCTTCATCGTCGAGGGTGACTCCGCAGGCGGCTCTGCCAAGCAGGGCCGCGACCGCAAGTTCCAGGCGATCCTGCCGCTCAAGGGCAAGATCCTGAACGTCGAGCGCGCGCGCTTTGACAAGATGCTCTCCAGCCAGGAAGTGCTCACGCTCATCACCGCGCTTGGCACCGGCATTGGCAAGGACGACTACAACCTCGACAAGCTGCGCTACCACCGCATCATCATCATGACCGATGCTGACGTGGACGGCTCGCACATCCGCACGCTGCTGCTCACGTTCTTCTACCGCCAGATGCCCGAGATCATCGAGCGCGGCCACGTGTACATCGCCCAGCCGCCGCTCTACAAGATCAAGCACGGCAAGGAGGAGCGCTACATCAAAGACGACGTCGAGATGGCCGCCTACCTGGTGCGCCAGGCGCTGGACACCGCCGTGCTGGTGCGTGCCGACGGCACCGAGATTGCCGGCGACGCCCTGGCCGAACTCGCACGCCAGTACCAGTTGAGCCGCGGCGTGATCGAGCGCCTATCCCGCGTGATTGACGCCGACGCCCTGCGCGCCATTGCCGAAGGCGTGGTGCTGGACCTCAGCAGCGAAGCCGCCGCCGAGGCATCCGCCCGCACGCTCAAGGCCCGCCTGCTGGAAATGCAAGGCAACGCCAGCAGCGCCAACGGCGGCGCCACCGCGGACGCCTTCATGCAGTACGACGAGAAGAGCGAGAAGTACCGCGTGATGGTCGTGCGCCGCCAGCACGGCAACCAGCGCCTCAGCCACATCGACGCCGACTTCGTGGCCGGCGCCGACTACGCTGCGCTGTCGGGCACTGCCGCCACCTTCCAGGGCCTGATTGGCGAAGGCGCCAAGGTGCGCCGCGGCACCGGCGACAAGGTGCGCGAGCAGAACGTTGCCGACTTCCACGCCGCCATGACGTGGCTGCTGAGTGAGGCCGAGCGCGGCGTGAGCCGCCAGCGCTACAAGGGTCTGGGCGAAATGAACCCCGAGCAGCTGTGGGAAACCACCATGGACGTCACCCAGCGCCGCCTGCTGCGCGTGCAGATTGAAGACGCCATTGCGGCGGACCAGATCTTTACGACGCTGATGGGGGATGACGTGGAACCGCGTCGGAACTTCATTGAGAGCAATGCGTTGGTGGCGCGGAATATTGATGTTTGAGCGTTGCGTTGACTGAGACGAAAGCGGCAGCATCAATGGGAGCCGACAACACCACTGATCCTCAACAGTTCTCGCTGTTTGACGTTGAGCCGCCCGCAGCGGTCGAGGCCGTCGAAGAGGCGGCGTCGCCGGCAGGGCGATTCAGCAACTTTGTGGTGTACGTGGATGAGAGCGGAGACCATGGTTTGCAGACCCTGGATCCCAACTATCCTGTTTTCGTGCTCGCGTTCTGTGTGTTCTACAAGCGGCACTACAGCGAGAAGGTCGTCCCGGCACTCCACAAGCTCAAGTTCAACCACTTTGGCCACGATTCGGTGGTGCTGCACGAGCATGAGATTCGCAAGGAGAAAGGTGTCTTCAAGTTCACCAACCGGCAGCATAAGCACCGGTTCCTCTCTGAGCTGACGGACATCATCGAGGTCAGCAACTTCATTCTGATCAGCTGCGTGATCGACAAGATGAAGCTGCGCAATCAGGGTAATACGGATGGCAACCCATATCATCTAGCGTTGGGGTTCTGCCTTGAGACCTTGCACGAGCTGATGCAGGAGAAGAATCAGGACGGCGCTCTCACGCATGTGATTGTCGAATGCCGGGGCAAGAAGGAAGACAACGAGCTAGAGTTGGAATTTCGCCGCATCTGTGACGGCGCGAACCGGCTGGGCATCTCCCTGCCATTCGACATCGTCTTTGCGGACAAGAAGGTGGATTCGCCAGGGCTGCAGTTAGCTGACTTGGTGGCGCGCCCGGTAGGCATGCATGTGCTGCGTCCGGATCAGGAAAACCGAGCCTTTGAAGTGCTTAAGCGCAAATTTTTCTGCAGTGGCGGACGTGAGCGCTTGGGGGAGGGCTTCGAGAATTGGGGGTTGAAGATTTTTCCACCCCAGTAAAGCGAAAGGCCCCGATGAAACTCACCGAGGCCTAGACGCCGACCGGGAACTCCCAGTCCACTTGGGCGCGAGTTTAACTAACGGTTTGCTGCTTGACAAGAAAAATCGCTTGTCAAGTGCCGCCAGCGTTGCTTGCTTGGCGGCTCTGTCGCCGGCTCATGTGAGCGGCGAGGACAAGCAGGTTTGCGAGCGGAACCGTAATGCTTGTCGAGAGGCTGTGTCTGCTAACAAGTTGCGCAAAAGCCCCCGATCAGCGTTCACTCAGAAGGTTAGGTAGAGCTTGATGCGTTCGGAAAGCGCCTCTCGATCGGCGAGTTCGCATTCCCAAATTACAAGTGGTTCCCAACCCATCGACCGGTAGGTCGCCATCGTTAGCTCATCGCGCTTGATATTTTCGGCAAATTTTTTCGCCCAGTATGCTTGGTTGCTTCGGGGTAGCGTCGACCGTTTGCAGTTCTGATGACGATGCCAGAAGCAACCGTGAATGAAAATCGCTTTCTTCCGTGACTTGATAGCGAGATCCGGCCTCCCAGGCAAGTCCTTAACGTTTACTCGAAAGCGAAAGCCGAGGGCGTACGCGGTTCGGCGAACAACGAGTTCGGGCTTCGTGTCTCGAGACCTAACTGCTCGCATGACTTCTGAGCGTTTTTCCCGCGAGACCTTATCCATCTCGATAGCCTGTTATTGGGGACCCTTCAGGCGACGCTCTTCCTGCATTGCATCAACCCAAGCTTTGAGCTCACCACGCGTCCATGGGCGAATCTTGAGTCGGCGCCTTTGCGCCGCATTCAAGTATTTTGCGAGGTTCCAGTCCATGAACTCCGAGACTCGGTCGCGCAATTCATTTGCGAATCGCTTAACCAGCTCGTGGCTTCTAACAAGAATCGAAGGAAGAAGGTCGATATGCCCTCTGTTATACATTGAATGATCGTCGTCTACTTGAAAGCCGACCGTGCTGAGGGCGGAAATAGCACGCTCCAAGTGCTCAGAACAGAGGGCATCGGGGAAAGCGTTTGATTCCTCGGTTGAATGAGGAACAATAAACTCCATTCGAGATAGAACTTCGCTGCTGTCAAGTCGTTGGAAGGCGCCGAGGTAGAACCCGGCATACCAAACATTGCGCAGCATCTGTATATAGGGGTCGCTGCGAGGTTGAAGTGTTCGCCACCAGATATCCTCCTCCGTGGCTTCGAGCATATCTTTGTCGCGAGCGCGCTCGGCTTTCCGGATCAACTTCTCATGTGGCAAGTTTCCTGGCGTGCGCGAGTAATTTCGACTCAAGTTCGATGTTGCGTGGAACGGTCGCAGCACCAGTGCTGTGCGCAGCCATACCTCTTCGCGTGCTCTACCGGCTGTAAGGATTCTGGATAGAAGCGCTTGATCGAAAAGTTGATTCATCTCGGTCAGTGACCATGCCGAGAGTTGTGTCGCTTTGGAATTAGATGCTAATTGACCTAGGAAATAGTTGATCACGGGGCCGTACACTCGCATCTGCGCGTTTTTTACGACGCCGAGAACTGTTTGTCGGTCAATCTGGCAGTTCTTCGCGATACTCCACGATGCATCAATCAAATCGCGAACGATACGCCCATAGGAATTTTGCTGGCCATAGTGACTAGGATCGCGATCGTGCGGCACGATTGTGCCATCGCGAATTACTACCTCCGCGGGCGGAACCTCTACATTGTGAGGCAGCATTGTCCATCTACCCATCACATTCAAAGTGGCCCGGCACTCGAGAAGGTCCATTGCGTTCCAGGTCGAATGCATGTACTCCGAATCGGTCAGATCCGGGTAGAACATTTTCGCCATGATGGAATAGCGATTGTCCTTTTGCTGCATATCTTCCGGCTTTTCCGGTAGGCGCATGTAGACTGGCCTATGCTGATTGCCAATCGGCATATCGCGATTCAGTATGCCTGCAGCAGTATTGATGGACACTTGAGGGGAGTGGCCAAATGCGAAGTCTCCGCCTGCGCCATCCAGCGATAACAGTCCGCCTACCGTCGATCCGTCGACGCCGGCAATTAGCAACGAGGTGTCTGCTGGAGGCATGTTCGCCGGACGAACCATCATCCCTGGCTCGATTCTGCGAGCAATTTCTTCGCGAAGGACTTCAATGTCGTAGTAAGCATCTGGTGCCCGACCTTGTGATACCGCCTCTGCGGCCACGTCGATATTGACCGGCAGAGCGATGGCCTCCCCCGATAGTCCCAAGCCGTCTTTGCACAACGCAATCAGCGTCGCATGACATGCCTCGGCGGACCGCCGCATGTTGGGCAAATGGGGTGCGCCTCCCGTGCTGGCGCGCTCCCGTACATAATCCTTGACTTCGCAGAGAAGGTTGTCCGCGTAAGACGCAATTGCTTCGACGAACAGCTCCTGCGCGTCTTTTTGAGAGAGTCGCTCACGCGCCTCGACCCATACTGGCTCGGGAATATCTCGAATTTGTCGTGACGATTCACGATATGCGGTCAGCGCTGACAACGGGAATTCCGGGTCGACAATCGCAACGATATGCTCCTCGTCCAACCAGGTGGCATCGTCGTCGATTTTTGCCCAGTAAATCGTTCGGCTCCCACTCTTGTCCGCGCTGAGTCGACCGCTATGCGTGAGTCGACGACCAAGATTAAAGTACGCTTCTTCAGAGACATCGTCACCGCGTGCTAGCGCCGCCTGATAAGCGTCCTGCGCGGTGGTGCCCCCCGGCGCACGAGCCAATTCGAGAAACAGTTCTTGGCGCTCCTTAGGTGTAAGGCTCATTCCATCTCCCGTTTGTTCTTGGTGCGACCGGAGAAGACGGGGGGGGTCGAACCGCCAACTGGGGTCTTGCGTTCGCGGACCTTGAGGATAAACCCATGTCGAATCATTTCGCTGGACCCCGTTACGGCGCACACGCCGCGCGGAAGCTTTGGCAGGGCAGCCAGTAAATCGTCCCCCAAGTCCGCTGAAATGCCTCCGATAGCTTGTAGCTGATCGCGCTCCAGCGCAAACACAAAGCGTGTTTGCAAGCGTTTCAGAATACTGCGATCTAGGTCTGCCGGTGACTGGCTTGCCAGAATCAGTCCTGTGCGGACGTGGCGCCCCATGCGAGCAAGCTCGTAGAGCACCTGGGTGCTTACAACATTCTCATTGGCGGGTGCGACTGTATGTGCCTCATCTATATAGAGGACTGCAAACCAGTGCTTTTCGCTCTCGGTCGCGTCTACGCTTAATGAGCGCTGCGCCATCGTTCTGCCATGTCGCTGGAGAGTACGCGCCGCCGCAGCAGCAATTAGGCGCGTCTGCTCGACCGTCAAGTAGCGGCAGTCTAGGACGATAAGGCGGTTCTTTTTTAATTCTTCAACAAAGTCGAAACGCTCCCCAATCAAAGGGTTGGACGACAACGCTTTGACGCGACTGATGGCTGTGTTGACCGTCGGTTTCTTGAGGTCGAGTGATTCTGCGCGCAGCGCCATTTCTGCACACAAATCGTCGAAAGTGAAATCTTTGCCCGAACGCTTAGACTGACCGCGCAAATGGTCATGTGCAAGCTCAATAAGTTCCGCGTATTGCGTGCCCGGCTGCACGTTCGGTGCAATGTCAATTAGCTCAGATGGGGTCAAAAGGGATAGTGGCAGGCCAAACCGACTTTTATCTGGCAAGGTAATGCAGTTGCCGCCAAGGCTGCGCGCAGCCTCAATAGTCTCGCCATTGACATCCAAGATCAGCATTGGGACATTCCAGGCTGATAATTCCTCTACGAGCACGCCCGAGAAGTAGCTCTTGCCCTTGCCGGGATTTCCGAACACACCAACATGCATTTGCGCGATGTCGCTTTTGAGTGTGATCGGTGCGGGTTGCGGGCCAAAAAGGGTGCCCAAATCCAATCCGCCGTCCGGGTTCGGCAGGGCGCCGAGCGCACGTTGACAAAGGGCAATTGGGACAAGAACTACTGGATCCCCTGCCCGGCATAGAGTCTCGGGCGCGCGCTCACCAACTACACGCCACTCCTCTTGGTCTTCTTCGACATCGAATTCTTCCATTGTTTCGCATATCGCGATGCGAAACACTCGAGTGGAAACGCCTTCTCGGGCGTAGCCTTGTCCGAGCCCAAGACGCTTACGTGCGTTAGCTAGTTCCGGCTCCTCGCTAGGATTGCGCTCAAAACAGTCACTGACCTGCGCAATCGTCATAATCTTTTTGTTGCGACGGCCATGCCAAACTGCCAGGAGTTGACCCGGCTTAACCTCGATCTCTGGCTCCAGTTGACACGCCAACCGGTTGAAGGATGGGCTTTCGTTGTAGTCGACGATGGAGCCGACTAAGACTAACGAGTTTGGTAGCGCCGGATTGGCATCAGCACGGAAATCGTGAGGAACCAGCTCCGGAAGCGAGGTAGCGGATGACATTGGAACTCCCAAGGGGTGAGCTAACAACTAACAATCTAGTGTTAGTTGTTAGTGATGTCAAGTCCGCGTGCTCGCCTGGGGATTCGTAAAACTGCTTACTCCTTTAGGAGGGGGGGCTTATTCCAGCGCTCGGCGAATCGAACGGTACGTGGCGTTAGCTAACTCGGCGTCGAGGGCGTTGCCAACCAAGGTGGCGTTGCTTTGCAGCGCGCCGCCCAGGAATTTGAAGTCATCGGGGAATCCCTGCAGTCGTGCGCCTTCGCGCAGGGTAATGGCGCGATTGGCTGTTGGATGCCAATAACGTCCGCTGCCGGCATTGGAGAAATACGTCGTAATTGTCCGCGCTAAGCCGTATCGATGTAATCGAGCGTATGCCGCACCGTAGTAGCTTTTTACCGTCCTTCTGCGGCCGCCCTCTTCCACATCCCTCATCGCTTCCAGTATGTTTGTACCGTGAGTCCAGGGCACATGGCCTAGCGCAGAGGCTTCGGCGCTCCCTTCCCTTGGCAATCCAGCGATTGCATCTTCGAATGTTGGGATAGGACTCGTTCTACCGACCCTATGGAGGGTTGGTTGTAACACCAAGGCTACGCGGCGCGCGCTTGATGTGGTTCCGATTAGATCGTCATCGAGGTCGTCGTAGTCGCGCAGCGACTGGGATACGTAATCGAAATAGCGTCCTCGAGGCAGATGTGTCGGCTCCGGCAGCGATGGGGCGACATTTAAATCGTTGCGGAGAGCGATCATCACCAGGCGATGTCGCGATTGTGCGCTACCGTACAAGGCAGCATTCAATACGCCAGCGGTCCACGAGTACCCTGCGCACTCTAGAATTCCCATTGCCTTTTTGAAGTGCGGGGAGATTCCGGCAAGCGGCACGTTTTCCATGCCGATGGCTAGCGGCTGGAGTGCCGCGGCCATCTGGGCAAAGTGCACCACGTGATCGTTGCGCGGATCAGTTTGGTCACGCTCCCCGCTTTCACTGAAGCCCTGGCATGGCGGGCACCCAAGCAGAATATCAATTTGAGCGCCGGCAAGCGTGCGGAGCGAGTCAGGTCGCAGGTTGCCTAAGTCTGCATGCTGGTAGTTGGCACGTTTGAAGTTGTGCAGGTACGTGAGGCGAGCGTGCTCGTTCCAATCGACCAGGAGGCCTACATTCGCGCGTCGCCAGCGACGAAATGGTGCGGACGCTCGCCCTGTTCCTGCGTACAACTCAACGACGTTCAACTTCCGCATGCGTGCACTCATGACAATTTTTGCATATAATTTTATGCATTATGCGAAAAGAGCGCAATGCCCGCAAAGAAGAAGTTTTGTCTCTTGATGAGGCAAAGGTCCTGCTATCTCAACTGGGGGATATGAACCTGCGCCAAGAGGACATTCACAGAGCGACCCGGATTAGCCAGAGTCAAATTAGTCGCCTTATCGCAGGTGATTTTAAGCGCGTGCAAGGAAATGCGCTTAAATTATGCAAATATGCAAAGGAAGCTCAATCTCTCCAGAAACCCCCGCAGGCATCAGATATCGAGCGCGAAATCATTGAGTGTGCGCTGGGTCTTTGGGATCGCACAGAGAGTTCCGGGTTTCGCGTGCTTACACTCCTACAGGCGCTACGTGCTCTTCTGGCGGGGCGGTAGGGACGCTGCACTGGATCTCTGCACATCCCAGTTCCTAAAAGTTGATTCGAGAGGGTGGTCGGAAGGCGGCAACTGCCGTAACGAGGCGTCGCTGGCTCGACGTCAGAAATGGAGGAGCCTCCACAACCCTAGTCGCTATAATTCCCCCGCTGCCGCACCAACGGCAGCCGGGTTTGGCGACCCGACATACTCACAACGAGCGTCCGCTTGGCGGATACGCTCGGGCTCACTCGCGCAATGCCTCCCATGGCGGGCCGGGTGGGGAGACCCTCGGGTCTGCCGGTTGCCGTGAGTACCGGTTCGCCAACCCTGCCGTCGGGCCCGCCACCTCGTTTGGCGACGATTGGCGGGCCTCCAATCCTACTCACGGAGGCTCTATGCCTATTGCTTCGTATCCCTCCCCACCGTTGTATTGCCCCTGTCCTCGCAATTCAGGAGGCACCCAATGACCCCCACCCAACGCCGAACCTACCTAACCGGCGCCCTGGCCGCGCGCGACTACCTCCGCCGCACGCAAGCCGATCTGCGCATCCATCGTGAACTCCGCCCCGACACCCTGCGCTTGGCGCTGGCCCACACCAGCATCCACGCGCCGGAATATCGGGCGGGCTTTCTGGATGGCATCGGCGCCTTCGTGTCGATGGTGTTGGAGGGCTGTCAGATCAACCCTGAAACGTGGGAAGTGCTTACCGCCCTAGAGCGGGCTGGCGAAAGCCAATAACAACAGCAACACGGTCCCCCGAGACGGGCGGGGTGCCCATCCATCAAGCGTGCGCTGCGATGCTCACCTTCGCATACGACTCGCGCGCAATCTCAAGCACTTGCACAGAAAGCTGAAGGTGCACGCCCGCCGGCGCGCTGCACTGCGCTTGCAAGACCGCCAACACACTTGCCGACAGTTCGCGCTGGGTCTCGAGCGGTCGCCCGCTCAAGATCGCGAGGTCTGCGTGTACGAATGCGCGCGGCTCGCTGGAGGTGCCCACGGCAAACGTGTCGCACCGGTGGCTTCGGCTTTTGATGTCCGCCTCTACAAAATGCCCGGTGGCGGCAAGGGCCGTATTGATGGCCAGCAGGGTCGCTTGGGCGTCAAAGGCGTGGAGGTTTGCGGAGTATTCCAGTGTCAGATGGGGCATGGCGTGGCCGTGCTGCACGGCGGTTGTTGGGTGAGTGCGGTCAGATTGTGCTGCAAGCCGTGGGCCCCAGGGCCAACGCCAATTGCCACGGTGGGGGATTCAGAAAACGGCCATCTCGCCCACCGCTTTGCGCCCACCGGCATATCGCGCGGGCTTTCTGGATGGCATCGGCGCCTTCGTGCCAATGGTGCTGGTCGCCCTTGCACCTCACCTTGCAGGCCCTTTTACTGCTAGGGCATGGGCAGACCCACGTGCACCGTTGTGCCCTCAAAACAGGAGGCCGGCATGGCCAGGCAAAAACTCTCCAAAAAAGCCGTCAAGCCCAAAGACCGCGGCTCCGTTCTGATGCGCCTGCGGCAGGCGAAGATGGCCAAGTCCGTGCACGCCTACGTGCGCGGCAGTACCGAGAAGTTCTATGAATGGCTGGCCACCGTGCAGCCGCACCTGCTGCCCGACGGGCCCGATATCTGGATCTGCGGCGACTGCCATGTCGGCAACCTCGGCCCCATTGGCGACATGCGGGGCAGCACGAGCATCCAGATCCGCGATTTTGACCAGACGGTCATCGGCAACCCGGCGCACGACCTCATCCGGCTGGGCGTTTCGTTGGCCACGGCGGCGCGTGGTTCAGACCTGCCCGGCATCGTCACCGCGCGCATGGTCGAAGGCCTGATGACGGGCTACCTCGACGGCATCAACCCGGACGGCGCAATCGCGCTGCCCGAGCGGCCCCCCCCTGTGCACACCGCCATGAAGGCCGCCACGGCCCGCACGTGGAAGCAACTCGCCCGTGATCGGCTGGACGACGCATCCCCGACCATCCCGCTGGGCAAGCGCTTCTGGCCGCTGGCGCGCGAAGAGCTGCGCGAGCTGAAGCAACTGACGCAGCAGCCCGGGCTGCTGGAGCTGGTCGGCCATCTCTACGGCAGTCATCGGGACGACGCGGAAATTGTTGACGCGGCCTATTGGGTCAAAGGCTGCAGTTCGCTCGGCAGGCGGCGCTACGCCGTGTTGCTGTCGGCAAGGGGGTGTGCCGAACGTCCCTACCGTCTGCTCGATTTCAAAGAGGCCGTGGCGCCCGCCGCACCGCGCGCACCGGGGGCAGTCATGCCACGGCACAACGGCGAGCGCGTGGTCACTGGCGCGCGCCACGTCTGCCCCGAATTGGGCAACCGCATGGCGCAGGTTCGCATGCTTGGCACGAGCTTCTTCGTGCGTGAGCTGTTGCCGCAAGACCTCAAGCTCGATGTCGAAACGCTGGACACCCGAGACGCCGTATCGCTGGCCACCAACCTTGGCCACGTGGTGGGCCTGGCCCATGGGCAGCAGATGCCGAGCGATGTGGCACAGGCGTGGCGCCGCGATCTGAAAGCCCGGCACGGCAAATCCATCAACGCGCCGTTCTGGCTCTGGACGTCCATTGTCGATTTGATTGGCCTGCACGAACGGCAATATCTGGAGCACTGCCGCGCGTGGGCGCGGTAGGCGCTATGTGCCTAAGTTGTCTATCGTGCCTGGTGTGGTCCCGCTTCTGGTGACGGCACCAGCGCCGCGCTGCTGCACTGCCATTGCAATGCGAGGTGGGGGCTTGGGTCCCCAAAAACGGGGGGTGTTCCAAACCGGTGCGGCCACGCACCAACTCCAAGCCACGGCTGCCCCAAGCCGTGGCGCATGCCTCGCGCAAGGGCACGGCCCAGGCAATCAACCCGCCGCAGTACCGCACAAAACGCCGCGCATTGCTGCATGGCACAAAACTCGCATAAGCCGTGGGCGACCGGTCAGACCACGACCGGGTCTTTCTCCCATTTCGGCCCATGCACAGCATTCCCTCTTCCGTTGCGCAAGCACTCCAGCAAGGCATCCTGAGCGGCGCTTACCCCAGCGGCAGCCGTCTGCCGCCGCAGCGTGAGCTGGCAGAAAGCCTGGGCGTGAGCCGCGCGTCGTTGCGCGAGGCGCTCACGGTGCTGGAGACATTGGGGCTGGTCGACATCCTGCCCAGCCGGGGCGTGGTGGTGCGCGGCCCGCAGGTGGGCGCCGAGCGGGCAAGTGCCGATCGCCTGCATCGCCCGTTTGCCACGCCGGCGCTGGGCACGCTGTCGCCGCGTCAGTTGATTGAGCTGCGCCTGGTGCTGGAGCCCGGCTGGACGGCGCTGGCCGCCGCGCGCATGCAGGCCGCCGGCCTGCGCCACCTGCAATGGCTGCAGCAGCAGTTGGCCCATGCGCTGGCGCGCAATGACCTGCTGAGCGCGGCCGAGGCGGATTTGCACTTCCACATGCTGCTGGCGCAGTTGTCGGGCAACCCGGGCCTGATGGCGATGGCGGGCCAGTTGGAACACGCCATCGGCCACAGCCTGCGCCTGCCCTTTGCCCGCAACGGCGCAGACGACCACCCCGCGCACGAGCACAACGCCATCGTGCAGGCCATTGCCGCGGGCGATGCCGCCGCCAGCGCAGAGGCCATGCGCGCCCATCTGCTGTCAGCCGCACGCCGCAGCGGTATTGATCTGGCCGCGTCTGATCGCGCGGTGATCGATCCCGTTTCCTTTCGCCTTGTTTCGCCTGTCTCGATTTCTGAAGGAGTTCTTGAATGACCCGCATCGCCGCTTTCTCCCGCTTGCACCACACCTCGCGCCGCACCTTCCTCCACGCCGTCATGGCGGCCAGCGCCGTGGTCGCGTTGCTGCCGGGCCGCCCGGCGCATGCCGATGTGCTGGCCAACATCCAGAAGGCGGGCGTGATCCGCGTGGCGATCCCGAATGACTTTCCGCCGTTCGGCTCGCTGGGGCCGGACCTCAAGCTGCAGGGCTATGACATCGACATGGCCAACCTCGTCGCCAAGGAGCTGGGCGTCAAGGCCGAGCTGGTGCCCGTCACCAGCACCAACCGCATTCCGTTCCTGACCACGGGCAAGGTGGACATCGTCATCTCCAGCCTCGGCAAGAACGCCGAGCGCGCCAAGGTGATCGACTTCACGCAGGCGTATGCGCCGTTCCCCAAGAGCGTGTACGGCCCGAAGGATGCGTCGATCAAGAAGCCGGCGGACCTGGCCGGCAAGACCATCGGCGTGACGCGCGGCTCGACGGAAGACCTGGCCCTCTCGGCCGTGGCGCCGGCCTCGGCCACCATCAAGCGCTATGAAGACAACAACGCCACCGCGCAGAGCTACCTGATCGGCCAGGTGCAGTTGGTGACGGTGGGCAACATCGTGGCCAACGCGGTGAACGAGCGCACGAAGCTGCGCCAGCTCGACCTGAAGTTCCCCGTGGAAGACACGCCCTGCTATGTGGGCGTGGCCAAGGGTGAGCCCGCGCTGCTCGACAAGGTGAACGCCGCCATCACCAAGCTGAAGACAGACGGGCGCCTGAACGATCTGTCGCAGCGCTGGATCAAGATGCCGCTGCCCGCCCAACTGTAAAACCGTAAGCATGTCAGCACGCCAGGCGTGCACGGGCCCGCAGGCTGCGGAGCCCGGGCATGGCTTGGCGCGTGGAGTTTCGTTATGGCTTATCAATTCGACTTTGGCGCGGTGTTCGATTACAGCGGCCAGCTGGCGCAGGGTGTGGGCTTTACGCTCGCGCTCACGGCGGCGGGCGCGGTGGCGGGCGGTGCCATCGGCATTGCCGGCGGCGTGTGCCGCGCTTGGCGCATCCGGCCCTTCAACGCGCTGTTCAAGGTGTATGTGGAGGCCATCCGCAATACGCCGTTCCTCGTCCAGCTCATGTTCGTGTTCTTCGGCTTGCCTTCGCTGGGCGTGCAGATCAACGAGTGGCAGGCGTCCGTACTGACGGTGGTGGTCAACCTGGGCGCGTACATCACCGAGATCGTGCGCGCGGGCATTCAAGAAACACCGCGCGGCCAGTTGGAAGCGGCCAATGCGCTGGCGATGAGCCGCTGGGCGATCTTCCGGCACGTGGTGCTGCGGCCCGCGCTGCAGAAGGTGTGGCCCGCGCTGAGCAGCCAGATCGTGATCGTCATGCTGGGCACGTCGGTGGTCTCGCAGATTGCCGCGCAGGATCTGACCTTTGCCGCCAACTTCATCCAGTCGCGCAACTTCCGCGCGTTTGAAACCTACCTGATCGTCACCGCGCTGTACTTTGCGCTGGCGTTGCTGCTGCGTCAGTTGCTGGCGTGGGTGGGGCAGCGCTTTGTCGTGGTGCGCCGGGTGCCGGTCGGGCCGGTGGCTGCGCGCACCGTCACCACCACCCCTGCGGAGACCGCAGCATGATCGCCGATATCCCTCTGTTGCCGATTCTCCTCAAGCTGGGGGAAGGGCTGCTCGCCACGCTCATGCTGTCGCTCATGGCCTTTGTGCTGGGCGGCACGGCGGGCCTGGTGGTGCTGTTTGCCCGCGTGGGGCGCAACGCCACGCTGCAGCGCGTGAGCAAGGTCTACATCCAGGTCTTTCAGAACACGCCGCTGCTCATGCAGATGTTCCTGGTGTTCTTCGGGGCGTCCATGGCGGGGTTTGAGATGTCGCCGTGGACAGCCGCCGCCATCGGCCTGACGCTGTACACCAGCGCCTACCTGGCCGAGGTGTGGCGCGGCTGTGTGGAAGCCATTCCGCGCGGGCAGTGGGAAGCGTCTTCCAGCCTGGCGATGGGCTATTTCCAGCAGATGCGGCATGTGGTGCTGCCGCAGGCCGTGCGGCTGTCGATTGCGCCCACGGTTGGGTTCTCCGTGCAGATCGTCAAGGGCACGGCGGTGGCGTCCATCATCGGGTTTGAAGATCTGTCCAAGCTGGGCTCGGTGCTGGCCAATGCCACGTTCCAGCCGTTCCTCATCTATGGGCTGGTGGCGCTGGCGTATTTCGCGCTGTGCTGGCCGCTGTCGCTCTGTGCCTCTCATCTGGAAAAGAAGCTCTATGCCGCTCGTTGATCTGTGCGCCGTACACAAGCATTACGGCAACAACCATGTGCTCAAGGGCGTGGACCTGCGCGTCGAAAGCGGCCAGGTGGTCGCCATCATCGGGCGTAGCGGCTCGGGCAAGAGCACGCTGCTGCGGTCCATCAACGGGCTGGAAACCATCGACGACGGCCAGATCGTCGTGGACAACGCGGTGCTCCAGGGCTCGCAGGCCACGCCCGCGCGGTTGCGCGCGCTGCGCCTGAACGTGGGCATGGTGTTTCAGCAGTTCAACCTGTTTCCGCACCTCACGGCGGGTGAGAACGTGGCGCTGTCGCCGGTGGTGGTCAAGGGCATGAAGAAGGCCGAGGCCAATGACCTCGCACGCCAGATGCTGGCCAAGGTGGGCCTGGCGGATAAGTTTGATGCGTACCCCGATCAGCTCAGCGGCGGGCAGCAGCAGCGCGTGGCCATTGCGCGCGCGCTCGCCATGCAGCCGAAGGTGCTGCTGTGCGACGAGATCACCTCCGCGCTGGACCCGGAGCTCGTCAACGAGGTGCTGGCCGTGGTGAAGCAGCTTGCCGCCGAGGGCATGACGCTGATCATGGTCACGCACGAGATGCGCTTCGCGCGGGATGTGGGCGATCAGCTCGTGTTCATGCACCAGGGGCGCATCCATGAAAGCGGCCCCGCCAAGGACGTGTTTGCCAACCCGAAGACGGCGGAGCTGGCGGCGTTCATTGGGGCGGTGCAGTGAGCCTGCGCGCCATGCGTCCACACTAGCCCTCACAGCACCACAGCAAGTCGGTGCCCGTTGCGGGGTGGGGATATCACCCAACGGGTGCCATGCCACGCCCTCGGCGTCGAGCCCGTGCGCGATAGGCCATCTGCGATAATCCCGCCCTCCCGCCTCTGCTTCCCCACCATGGTTGTCCGCCCCCACCTGCACTGGTTCCGCATGCTGCTTGCATGGCGCGGTTCCGTTCTGCCGCAGCTTCTGCCGCGCCTGTTTCTGATCTTCGGTATCTCGCTGGTGGCCATAGCGGTGCATGCGCATTGGCTGCCCATCTCCGTCAACCTGAGCACCACGCCGTTCTCGCTCGTCGGCATTGCGCTGGCGGTGTTCCTGGGCTTTCGCAACAACGCCAGTTATGACCGCTATTGGGAGGCGCGCAAGCTCTGGGGCCAGTTGCTCAATTGCGCGCGTGCGCTCACGCGTCAGGCGCTGACGTTGCCGTCGCAGTTGCCGCAGGGTGCGGTGTCTGCCGACGATGTGCGCGAGTTCACGCAGGTGCTGAGCGCGGTGCCGCATGCGCTGCGCCACCAGTTGCGCCGTACTGACCCACGTGAAGACCTGGCCACCCGTCTGCCCGCGCCGCTGCTCGATCGCGTGATGGCCGCGCGCTACCGGCCCGCCATGCTCACGCTGTGGCTGGGCGAGTGGGTGCAACGCCGGACGCAACGCAACCCGCAACGCGACCCGCAGCACAACGGCCAGGCCGGTGCGTTGGATGCCTATGCCGCGCTGGCGTTTGATCGCAGCCTGACCGAGCTGACCAACGCCATCGGCGGGTGCGAGCGCATTGTTTCAACGCCGCTGCCGTTTGCGTACTCGGTCATGATCCACCGCACGGTGTACTTCTTCTGCGCGGCGCTGCCGTTTGGGCTGGTGCAGAGCATCGGCAATTTCACGCCGGTGTTTGCGGTGTTTGTGGCGTACACCTTCATGGCGCACGAGGCCATCGCCTCGCAAATCGAAGAGCCCTTCGGCACCGAAGACAACGACCTTGCGCTCAACGCCATGTCCATCGTGATTGAAGACGCCGTGCGTGACCTGATGGGCGAGCCGAGCCTGCCCAGCGGCAGCGCGGGGCAGCGCGTCATCTTCGATTGAGAAAGCGCCGGCGTGCTGGGCTGGGCGCCGGTATTACGCCGTCAGCGCCGCAGGCGCGTGCCAGCTTGTCCAGGCGGTCGGGCCGATGGGCGTGGCGGTGTGCGTGTCTTCAGCGGTGGCGGCCATCAGCTGGCTGAGTGCAACCCCGAACAGGCTGGCGCAAGTGTCCTGCAAGGTGCGGGCAGATCGCAGGCCGGTTCGCCGGGCAAGCTGTTCCAGCGCCTCGGTGGGGCAGGCGATGTTCCCTTCCAGCGCGGCCAGTGCGTAGAGCGCCCGCGCGGCCCGCTGCTCGCGTACCAGTGCAAGCAGCGCTTCGCCTTCAGCAAACAGGCGGGCGCGCACCTGTCGCGGTCCGATCTGCCAGCACTCGCTCAGCAATGCCGCGTTCCACGCCTGTGCGGGGTGGTCGAACACCAGGTTGGCCAGCGTGCGTGACCAGGGCTTGTCGTGGTGGATGGCCGCCATGCGTGGGCAACCGGCATCGGGCACGGCCACCAGCGAGATGGCGCTGGGCTGCCACAGCGTGCCCGGCAGCTCGCAGCCGAAATGCGCGAAGGCGGGCACCACAAACGGGTCACCCGGGCGCACCTCGCGCCGGCCATTGGCATCGCGCAGGCAGGCGGTGCCCTGCTCGGCCTGCACGCGCACCGCAAAGGGAAAGCGCAGGCGCGAGATGCGAACGTGGGCACGGCTGATGAGCGGCATGGGGGCGCGGCAGGAAACGGCAGAGAACAGCGGGCAAACCAACGGCCCGCCACTGTCGCAGGATTCTAGGCCTGCGCGCAACCCTGGCAATGTCGTTCCGGTGACACTCGGGCGAGCGTGTTCTGGCCCGTTACAACTCTGAGAGACCGAAGAGGCGCAATCCCGGCAGATCGGTCACGCGGATCGTCTGGTACGAGAGCGTGATCATGCCGGCTTCGGCCAGCCGCCGCAGCGCCTGGTTCACGCGCTGGCGCGACAGCCCCGTCAGCAGCCCGATCTCTTCCTGCGACAGCTCCAGCACGGTGCTCGTGCGTGGGTACAGGGCGGGGTGGAAGAGCTGCGCAATCGCTTGCGCCACGCGCGCATCGGCACTCAGCAGCCGGTCGTTCTGCACGGTGGCGATGAACTGCCCCATGCGTTCGTTGAGCTGGCGGACGACGAAGCTGGCAAACGGCAGGCTCTGCGCGAGCAGCGTGTTGAACACGGGCTCGGGCACCAGCAGCACGTGCGAGGTGCGGATGGCGATCACGTCATAGCGGCGGTCTTCGCGCTTGATGACGCTGCCTTCTCCGCACCAGCCGCCCTCGGGCACGCCGGAGAACGTGCAGCCGCGCCCGTCGGCGGTGTACACGGCCAGCTTGATGAGGCCGCTGTCCACACCGATCCAGTAGCGCGAGGGCTCGCCGCGGCGGGCGATGAAGGCGCCGGGTTCGAACTGCTGGAGCAGGGTCTCGCGCGCGGCCAGTGCCTGGTGTTCGGGCGCCAGCGCGGTGAACCATGCGTGCGTTTGCAATTGCGTGGCGGGCGACAGGGTGTCGGGTGCGGTCATGGCAAAGGCGGGTTGGGTGAGGGCGCGTGGGGCTCCGCCTTCGCTTTGTAAGAATCCTGTCAGCCTTTGTCTGGCTTGGGTTTCCGGGTGGTTTGTCATCCGGATGACAGAGTGCGGGAGCTGCACGATGATAGCGTTGCCAAACAAAAAGCCATAGCGCCCGACGCACCGGAGACACAGCAATGCCCACTGACTTTGACACAGGTCTGGCCCGCAACGCGGCCAACTTTGTACCGCTCACCCCCATCGAGTTCCTGGCCCGCGCAGCCGACGTGTATGGCGACCGCTTGGCCATCGTGCATGGCCCGGTGCGCCAGAACTGGCGCGACACTTGCGCGCGGGCACGTCGTCTGGCCAGCGCGCTGTCACTGGCGGGCGTGGGGCGCGGTGATACCGTTGCAGCCCTGCTGCCCAATACGCCTGCCATGGTGGAGGCGCACTTTGGCGTGCCGATGGCGGGTGCGGTGCTCAACGCGCTCAACATCCGCCTGGATGCGGCCAACCTGGTCTTCATGCTGCGCCATGGCGAGGCGCGCGTGCTGCTGGCCGACACCGAGTTTGCCGACCTGGCGCGGCAGATGGCGCTGGAGATTCCCGGCCTGAAGGTGATCGCTGTGCACGACGCGCTGGGCCCGCAGGCCGAGCCGTTTGGCGAGACCGATTACGAGTCGTTTCTCGCCTCGGGCGATCCGCACTACGCGTGGCAAGGGCCGGTAGACGAGTGGGATGCCATTGCGCTCAACTACACGTCGGGTACCACGGGCGACCCGAAAGGCGTGGTCTACCACCATCGCGGCGCAGCCATCAACGCGGTGTCGAACATCCTGGAGTGGGATCTGCCCAAGCACCCGGTCTATCTGTGGACGCTGCCGATGTTCCACTGCAACGGCTGGTGCTTCCCGTGGACGATCGCGGCGCGCGCGGGGGTCAACGTCTGCCTGCGCAAGTTCGAGCCCAAGGTGGTGTTCGACCTCATGCGCGATGAAGGCGTGACGCACTACTGCGCCGCGCCCATCGTGCACACCGCGCTGGTGAATGCGCCGCCGTCATGGCGAGAAGGCCTGCGCGGGCCCGTGCGCGGCATGGTGGCCGGTGCGCCGCCGCCCGCCGCTGTGCTGGCGCAGATGGAGGCGATGGGGTTTGAGCTCACGCACGTCTACGGCCTGACCGAGGTGTACGGCCCCGCCGCCGTCTGCGCAGAACAAGACGAATGGCGCACGCTGCCCGAGCACGACCGCGCCACCATGAAGGCGCGCCAGGGCGTGCGTTATCACCTGCAGTCGCAGGTGGCGGTGCTGGATCCGGACTCCCTGCAGCCCGTGCCTGCCGATGGCGAAACCATTGGCGAGATCATGTTCCGCGGCAACATCTGCATGAAGGGCTACCTGAAGAACGAGCGGGCCACGCGTGAGGCGTTTGCGGGCGGCTGGTTCCACACCGGTGATCTGGGCGTCTGCATGCCCGACGGCTATATCAAGATCAAAGACCGCAGCAAGGACATCATCATCTCGGGCGGCGAGAACATCTCCAGCGTGGAGGTGGAAGACGCGTTGTATCGCCACCCCGCCGTGCTGGCCGCCGCCGTGGTTGCCCAGCCTGATGCGAAGTGGGGCGAAACGCCGTGCGCGTTTGTCGAGCTCAAGGACGGCGCCACCGCCACGGCGGAAGAGTTGATCGCGCACTGCAAGACGCTGCTCGCCAACTTCAAGGTGCCCAAGGCGGTGTTCTTTGGCCCGCTGCCCAAGACATCGACAGGCAAGATCCAGAAGTACGAACTGCGCCGCAAGGTGAAGTCGACTGCGGCAATCGATGTGTGAGGCGTGCCCGCTCAAAAACGAAGCCCCTTGCACAAGCAAGGGGCTCCGGGCGCGCGCCTGACCAACCTGGCCGGTCTCAGGGCACTGCCACAATCGCCATACCGCGTGGGATGTTGCCGGTGCCAGCCGATCCATTGGTGACAGCCGTCAGCTTGCCGGTGGTGCCATTAATGCTGTATGCGGTGACGGTGTTGTCGATGCCGCTCACCACGTAGGCGAAGGTGCCTGCCGGGTTCACCAGCACCGTCACGGGGGCGTTGCCGGTGGCGGTGGTGTCCACCAGGGTGAGCGCACCGTTGGCCGGGTTGATCGAGAACACACTCACGTTGTTGCTGAGCACGTTGGCCACGTACATGAAGCCGCCCGATGGCGATATCGCGATGTAGAACGGGTTGGTGCCGGCCGTCACAGGCGTGCCCGACGCGGTAAGCGCCCCCGTGTTGCCGATGCTGTAGATGCCGATGGTGTTGTCTGCCGAGTTGGCGACATACGCGTAGCTGCCCGCAGGGGTGACGGCAATGAACTGCGGTGTGTTGCCGGTGTTGACTGCGGTGCCTGCCGGCGTGAAGGCACCCGTGCTGGTGTTGATGGCAAACGCCATGGCCGTGCCGGTGGTGCCGCCGCTGTTGGCGTTCACGACATACGCGTACGTGCCCGCGCTGTTGATGGTGATGGTGTACGGGTTGGCGCCGGCCGTGATGGCCGATAGCGCAGTGAGTGCCCCCGTGCCCGTGTTGACCGAGTACGCGCTGAGCGTGTTGGCCCCGTAGTTGGCCGTGTACGCAAACTTGCCGTTGGGCGTGCGCGCGATGCTGTACGGCTGCGTACCGGTGGCCGTGGGTGAGCCCACCACGGTCAGCAGCCCGGTACTCGGGTCGATGGACAGCGTGGTGATGGTGTTGTCGTTGGCGTTGGCCACGTAGACGAACTTGCCCGCCGGGTCGATGATGAGCGATAGCGGCCCTTGCCCCACCGGCACCGATGAACCGATGGCCGTGGGCATACCGGTCGTCGGATCCAGCGTGAAGGCAGAGATCGTGCCGTCGTTCGAGTTGACCGCGTAGCCGAACAGCGGGCGCAGTGTGCAGGCCACGGCAATGTTGGTCACGTTGGCCGTGCCCACCGTGCCGCTGCCGTTGGTGACGGTGCAGTTCTCACCCGAGGGCCGTGTGCCCACCGTAGCAGCGTATGGCTTGCCCTGTGCGAGCTTGGTGGGGAACTGGAAGTTGCCGTTGGCATTGACGATGACGGCATCACCGCCGTTGTCCAGCAGCGTGACCGTCTTGCCTGCGCTCAGGCCGCTCACCGTGCCGCCTACTGAGTAGGTGGGTGCCGGCGCTGGTGCTGGTGCTGGTGCGGGGGCCGGCTTTGGTGCTGGCGCGGGCGATGGGGTCGGAGTGGGGGCCGGTGTTGGCGCGGGTGTGACGTTGTTCGTCGGCGGTGTCGTGCTGGAGCTGGCATCGTCGCCGCCGCCACCGCAACCAGTGAGCCCGAGCGATAGCGCGGCGGCCATCACCAAGGCCGCGCCATGCACGCCATGCGGGTATCGGAGGTGGGCTGGTGGGATTGGCGCCGGCAGCGGTTGCGCTGCTGCGCTGTTGATGCCCTCCGCTTGGGCGATTGATAGCTCGGCCATGGCTCCCCCCGTTCTTGACGCGCAGTGTGTGGTCTTGTGTTTTCCCGAAGCATAGAAACTCGGGGCCACACGCCGACATAGGCCAGTTGACCGACAACGCCCTCCGCTGCATGGATGGGGACATGCGTTACACGCCCCTGCAAGCGTTTGGCGCGATACTGGGATCCGCTCGTTGTTTGCCCGGTCAGTCACCGTCATGTCCACCAACGCCAACACCATCACCCTTCGCCAACTCTCGCCGTCTGATGCTGCCGACGTCGCTGACTACCGCGCCATCCGCCTGGCCGCGCTCAAGGATTCGCCCGAAGCCTTCGGTTCAACGTATGAAGCCGAGGCAGGGCTTTCGCAGGCGGCTTTTGCCGACCGGCTTGCGACGACAACGGTGCTGGGGGCGTACGACGGCGTGCGCATCGCGGGCATGGTCGGCTTCAAGCAGCAGACCATTGCCAAGCTGGCGCACAAGGGGTTTGTGTGGGGCTTCTACGTGTCGCCCGAGGTGCGTGGGCGCGGGGTGGGTGCGGCGCTGGTGGATGGCATCGTGGCCGCGGCCACGGGCGTGGTCGAGCAGCTCACGCTGTCGGTGGTGCAAGGCAACGCAGCGGCGCTGGCGCTGTACGAGCGTTGCGGTTTTGAAACCTATGGCATCGAGCCACGTGCGCTCAAGTCGGCCGGTGGTTACGCGGATGAAATACTGATGGTGCGCTTCCTGCGGGAGTAAGCGCCGTGCCTACGTGAACAGGTAGGCACGGCCTGGCGTTCGTTTGCCAATTTACGCGGCTTCCGCTGCATAGGGTTTGGCGGGCACCGGGTTGCGCAGGCTCACGTTCAACAGGTTCCAGCTGGTGATGGTGACGATCACAAAGCTCAGCGCGGCGATCTCTTCATCGCTGAAGTGCGCGCGCAGCTTGGCGAATTCTTCATCGCTCGGGTCGGTGGCCGGAATCTGCGACACCAGCTCGGCCCAGCGCAGCGCGGCACGTTCGCGCTCGGTAAAGAACGGGGCTTCGCGCCAGCCGGCCACGGCGTTCAGGTGGCGCGGGTCTTCGCCCATCTTGATGAGGTCGCTCCAGTGCATGTCGATGCAGAAGGCGCACCCGTTGATCTGCGACACGCGCAGCAGCACGAGGTCAACCAGCTTGGCGCCCAGCAAATCGCGGCGCAGGCCGTTGGACAGGTTCAGCAGCGCGTTGAAGGACTTCGGTGCGAGTTGGTAGTAGGCAATGCGGGGTGCTTGCGACATGAGAGGCTCCTGGGGTTGGGTTGGATACCTGGAGCGTTCGCGCACGGGTGTTTTGCGTGGCTCCATACCCTTAAGACGCCTCACGCGGCCGGGTTGTGACAGGCCCGGCCGACATTTTTTGCTCTTTATGCGCCGGTGCCGATGTGCGCCAGCTTGTCGGGATTGCGCACCACGTAGATAGCGACGATGCGGCCGTTCTCGATGACGAACGACTGCGCCGATTCCAGCTTCTCATCCACATAGCGCAGCAGGCCCGGCTCGCCATTGACGCGGGCATGCTGGTAGCGGACGTTGCCCATCGCGCGCACGAGCTCGCAGTAGATCTTGGTGATCTGCTCGGCGTCTTGAATGATGCGCGTGAACGAAGGCACCTTGCCGCCGCCGTCGCCCACCAGGTGCGCGTCATCGGCCAGCAGCGCGCGGATGGCGTCACGCTGGCCGCTGCGCGAGGCTTCGGCAAAGCGCTCCAGCAAGTCGCGGTGCGTGTCGGCAGATACGTCAAAGCGCGGGCGATCCTGCTGCACGCGGTCAGATGCGCGATGCACCATCTGCCGGCAGGCGGCTTCGCTCTTGCCCAGCAGGGCGGCAATCTCCGCATAGTCCTGGTCGAACACCTGGCGCATCAGGAAGGCCGCGCGTTCTTCGGGCGAAAGGCGCTCCAGCACCCACAGTAGCGCTACCGACAGGTCGCCCGCCAGCTCCACGGCGGTTTCGGGCGTGGGGGCATTGGATTCCGCCTCCACCAGCGGCTCGGGCAGCCACCAGCCCACGTAGGCCTCGCGCTCGGCCTTGGCGGCGCGCAGGCGGTCGATCGAGAGGCGCGTGACGACCGTGACGAGCCACGCCTCGGCCGATTGCAATGCGGATTGGTCTGCCTGGTGCCAGCGCATCCACGCGTCCTGCAGCACGTCTTCGGCATCGGCGCGCGTGCCGAGCATTCGGTAGGCGATGGCAAACAGGCGCGGGCGGGCCGCGGTGAAGGCGGTGTCTTCGCTGTCGGTGCCGATCTGGGTGCGCTTGGAGGTCGTCATGGTCTGGGCGGTGTCGTCTAGGGATCGTATTCCCTAGACGGATGCGGGGCAGCGTTTGTGACAGGCGATCGTCATGCGGCCTCGGTGTCGCCCGGTTTTCTGGCTGCGTGAATCGTCACCGCCTTGGCCACCGGGTTGGACAGCACCAGCGAGGTCGTCACCGAACCATGCACGGCCAGGCTGTCGACCACGCGCTCCAAATCCCCAGGCTCGGCAATCGCGCAGCGCACGATAAAGCAGTGCTGCCCTGTCACGCGGCTGGCTTCCAGCACCTCCGGCATCTCTTCAAACAGCTTGAGGTACTTGCGGATGTGCGCGTGGGTGGTCTCGATGTGGATGTAGGCCTGGAGCCCGATGCCGATGCTGCGCAGGTTGACGCGTGCGCCGTAGCCTTCGATCACGCCGGCGTCTTCCAGCTTGCGCACGCGCTCGCTCATGGCCGGCTGCGACAGGCCGATGCGCTTGCCCAGCGCGGCCAGGCTCTGGCGGGCGTCGGCCTGCAGGGCTTCGAGGATCAGCCAGTCTTTCTTGTCCAGGGGCATGGCGGGTCTGGGTGGCGGGGGGATGTGACCGATGAATCATCGGCAAGGAACCCTGATTTTGGATGGAAACCGCTTAGACGTGCCAGCGCCGCTGCTTATCATGGACGTTCCATCATCCACCCAGCCCAACCACCCCAGGAGACCCCATGAAGCTGATCGGCATGCTCGACTCGCCCTACGTCCGCCGTACCGCCATTTCGCTCAAGCTGCTTGGCCTGTCGTTCGAGCATGCGTCGGTGTCGGTGTTTCGACATTTCGACCGGTTTCATGAGATCAACCCGGTGGTGAAGGCGCCCACGCTGGTGTGCGATGACGGCACCGTGCTGATCGATTCCACGCTCATCATCGACTATGCCGAGACGCTGGCCGGCCGCAGCCTGATGCCTGCCGCACTGCCTGCGCGCCAGCACGCGTTGCGTGTCATCGGTCTGGCATTGGCCGCGTGCGAGAAGGCGATGCAGATCGTCTACGAACACAACCTGCGCCCGACCGAGAAGGTGCATGCGCCGTGGGTGGACCGCGTGCACGGTCAGTTGCACGCCGCATTGGATGCGCTGGAAGCGGAGTGGAAGGGTGCGCCGCTGCCTGCGGATGCGAGTGCGCTGACGCAAGCCGGCGTGACGACCGCCGTGGCCTGGGGCTTTATCCAGTTGATGCTGCCGGACCGCGTGCCGGCGGCGAGCTACCCGCGCGTGGCGGCGTTGTCGGCCGCGGCGGAGCAGTTGGAGGTGTTTCGCGCGTGGCCGATCGACGCGGAGTGACGGATCGCGTGAATCAGCGGGCCGCTCAGGCGGCCTGCGGCTGGATCGTCGCCTGACGGTACAGCCCGCCCACCAGGTCCGATTCCGTGATGATGCCGGCCAACTGGCCATGGGCGTCAATCACAGGAATGTGGTGGTGCCCCGCGCTGGCAAACAGCGGCACCAGGTCTGACATGGGCGCGGTGGCGGCAATGGTCTGCACATGCGTCTTCATGTGGTCGGCCACGCGCGGCGGGGTGAGCGCGCCGATGCTGAACCAGTGGCGCAGCGTCTGGCGGAAGTCACGCGGGTTCAGGCCGAGCAAATCCGCACGCGTGACGATGCCGATGACGCGCCGCCCCGCATCCACCACCGGCAGCGCCTTGATGCTGTGCTGACGCAGCAGTTGCAGCGCCCGCGGGATCGACGTGGCCGGCGTCGCGGCAATGACCGGCTGCGACATGATGTCCGCGCAGGTGAGCGTCTGGAAGGTGCGTGTGTAAACCTGGAGCTGCATCTCGCGCAGCACGGCTTCGATGTCTTCGGGGTCGATGTCGAGCAGCTCGCTCTGGCGGCGCAGCGCGGCGACGATGTCGGCGCGGGTGAAGCCCCCAGCGGTGGGGGCTCGTTCAGCGGCGGGCAAGCGTTGCGCGTGCGGATACCGGTGGCCCGTGGCGGCGTGGTACACCAGCGCGCCCACCAGCAGCAGCGCCGACTGGATCAGGATTGGCTCCAGCACGAATGTGTACCCCAGCGCGTGCACGGCCGGCCCACCAATCACGGCGGTCAACGCCACTGCGCCTGAGGGCGGGTGCACACAGCGCAGCGCAAACATGCCGGCAATGGCAATCGACACCGCCAGTGCAGAGGCCAGCACCGGATCCGGCACCAGCAGCGCACACGTCACGCCCACCGTGGCGGCCACCAGGTTGCCGCCGATGATCGACCACGGCTGCGCCAGCGGGCTGGCCGGCACTGCAAACAGCAGCACGGCCGAGGCGCCCATGGGCGCCACCAGCAGCGGGATCAGCGTGGACGCGCCCGGCACCAGCTTCATCATCGTGCCGGTCAGCAGAATGCCGACAAGCGCGCCCACGGCAGAGCGCAGGCGCTCGCCCCAGCGAACCGTGACAGGGGCCGGGACAAAGCTATGGAGCCAGCGACGCAGGGCGGAGCGTTGGAGCGGTGAGGCAGACATGGTCGACGGACGGCGATGGCCCGCGAACACGGCTGAGGCTTCACCAGAGTCAAAAATTGTGGCGTGAATTCTATCACGCTGTGACATAACGGCAGGGCGCGGCACTGCCCACGACACGCCTGCTCGACGTGCCCAAATGTGGGGCGCAATCGTTTGCATTTTGTAACGCAATCGTCACGCGAATTTCATGGCGCAGGCCGAGACTGCGGGGCTTTTCCAGCGCCTCTACGGGCTTCGGCCCGCTTGCTCATGTCTGCTTTTGCCCGTCCCATGCTTGCCCGCCCGCGCGTTTGCGCCAGTCTCGTCGCCCTGTTTGGCGCGCTTGCCCTGACCGCGTGCGGCGGCGGTGATGACACCTCCACCGCACCGGTCGCCACCACGCAGGCCATTCCCGCGCCGCCGACGGATCCGGGCTTTGTCGACACGGCGGCGGTGGCCAGCGGCGTGCCGGCGTTCGTCGACAACAGCGCCACCAACCAACGCGGCGATGCGCGTTACGCCACGCTCGGCACCAATGCCGGTGTGCGCCTGTTCACGCGGTTTCTCGACCTCTGGCAGCCGCTGACGGAAATCGTCGATGCGGGTGCGCCGGCGCCGGCCAATGGGTCGTTCCCGGCCGTGGTCGCCTCCACCTGGACGGGCCTGCCCAATGACGGCACGGCGGGCGGCACGCAGCTCAATCTGCCCGTGTTGAACGCCAACATTCAATACGTGGTGAATGCCACCACCAACCGCACGCCGGCCCAGGCCGATGCGGCCTATTTTGATGACCGCCGCGGCAAGGGCTACAGCGTGACCGACGGCATGGGCCCGCTCACCACCGCGTGGCGCACACTCACGCAGCAGACCACCAGCATCACCACCGTGCCGGCCGATGCCACCACCGTGCTGTACAACGACAGCGGCAACAACACGGGCGTGGGCACCTCGGGCGGCAACGCCACCTTCGGCAAGGTGGTCGACCTGATCAACACGATGGGCAACAACGCCTCCACCGAGCCGGCCAAGCGCTTCTACAAATATGCGCGCCCGTACCGTTGGAGCAGCAGCGTGGTCGTGGTGCCGGCACTCGTGCCGGCCGAAAGCACGACCCCCGGCACCGACGGCGGCTTCATCAGCGGCCACTCCGCCGAAGCCATGCGCGATGCCGTGGCGATGGCGTACCTGGTGCCCGAGCGCTTCCAGCAGATGCTCACGCGCGGCACGGAGTTGGGCGAGAACCGCATCCTGGCCGGCATGCATTCACCGTTGGATGTGATGTCCGGGCGCATGCTCGGCATTGCCGCCGTGGCCGCCAACCTGAACGACCCGGCCAACGCCACGCTCAAGGCCACCGCCTTTACACAAGCGCACACCGCGCTGATGGCGCAGACGGGCACCGACGCCACCAGCTTCCCGGCGCTCGCGCAATCCGGCACGACAGCCACCGACCGCTTTGCCGACTACGCCACCAACCAGGGCAACTTCACGCGCCGCATGACGTTCGGCTTCACGCAGATCAACAGCGGCGCCCTGGCGCCCGTGGTGCCCAAGGGCGCCGAGGTGCTGCTCGAAACGCGCTTCCCGTATCTGAGTGCCGACCAGCGCCGCGTGGTGCTCAAGACCACCGAGCTGGCCTCCGGCTACCCCGTGCTTGACGATGCGGAAGGCTGGGGCCGCCTGAACCTGTTTGCCGCAGCCGATGGTTATGGCGCCTTCAACGGTAACGTGATCGTGTCGATGGACGCCAGCCAAGGTGGCTTCAATGCGGCGGACACGTGGCGCAATGCCATCTCGGGCGCGGGCAAGCTCACGCTGCAAGGCACGGGCACGCTGCGTCTGGCGGGCGCCAACACCTACACCGGCGGCACGCAAATCGCCGGGGGCGTGTTGGAAGCCGATTCCGCCAACGCATTTGGTACGGGCGATGTGTACCTGGGTGCCGGCACGCTGGCGGTCAACGCACCGGCAGCGGTGGCCATTGCCGGCAAGTTCACGCAACTGCAGGGCACGACGCTGAACCTCGTCATCGGCCCGAACGGCCAGGGCAAGCTCAGCGTGGCAGGTCTCACCACCATTGCCGGCGGCACGTTGCACGTGTCGTTCGCAAACGGCTACACGCCGAAGGTGGGCGACACGATTGCCGTCGTGGATGGCGCGGGCAGCAACCGCCAGTTCTCTTCCGTGGTGGTGGACGGCTTCAAGGCCACGGCCATCTACACGGCCACCGGCATCCAGATCCATCTGGACGCCTGATCACTTACTTGAGCGGCAGCAGCACGTCCGTCACGGCCTCGTGCTCGGGCACGTCGGGGTAGAAGCGCACGCGCTGGAACAGCAGCGGCGCGTCTCGCAATTCCTGGCCGCTGGCGGGTAGCCACTCGGCGTAGAGGTAGGCGACGCTCTGGTCGAGCGTGTCGTCGGAGCCCGTGTGGCGCAGCACGGCGTAGCGCCCGCCGGCCAGCGTCTTCGGCACCACGCCCGCTGCATTCGGCGCAATCACATCGCGTGTCGCCGCGCAAATGTCCATGCGGAACGCGTCGGGCGGCACGTCGTCGGGGTTGTTGTAGACGATGTTGTAGGTGGCCGAGACGGACGGGGGCAGCCGGTGCGCGCGGCGCCAGGCGATGAACGTGCGGATGGTCTCGCCCAGGCGCGCGGGGTCACCTCGGTGCTCGATTGCAGCAACGGGTACGGTGTTGCGTTCAACGATCTCGACGGAATGGGGTTGCGGTTGTGCGGGCATGTGTTCGCTCCTGAGGGCGCGCAGCGCCTGTAGATCGGCAGCCCAGGTGCCCCATTGCGGCGTGGCCCGAAAATCCGTCGGCGATTGCTCTGTTTGCTTGCGGAACGCGCGCGCAAAGGCTTCCGGCGCCTCGTATCCGCATACCAGCGCGATGTCGGTGATGCGCGCCGCATCGCGATAGGCGAGCTGGTGCGCGGCACGCTTGAGCCGCAGCAACTGCACGTAGCGCCCGACGTTCATGCCGAACAGCAGCGTGAACTGGCGGTGGAAGTGGTACTTCGAGAACGTCGCCACTTCGGCCAGCCCGTCCACGTCCAGCGCGTCCTCCAGATGCGCGTCGATATGGACGAGCACGGCGCGGAAGCGGGCGAGGTAGCGGTCGGTGGCAGTGGTGGTCAACGGGGAAAGGCTCCTGGGTGGCGCTACGGTAGCGCGTGGGTGGCTGGTGCGCCTGACCGAAATTGCTGACTCGCCAGGGCGGTGACCGGTGTATCGCAACTGAAACAATTTCGACCGAATTGTGGCTGCATTTGCCGCCCGGCAGGGGCCTCACCCGCACGCATGGCACGCGCCTTCAGGGATGGCGCGCTCATTGCAGCGTATTTCCTTCCGCGCGTTTCGGCGGCACGCGATGCTGCACCCCCGGACTCCCGCCGATCAGGAGACGCACCATGGCAACTTTTCTGGCCCTGCTGAATTTCACCGACCAGGGCATCCGCACCATCAAGGACACCACCAAACGGGCCGCCGCGGCCCGTGAGCTGGCCAAGTCGGCCGGCATCAACATGAGGGAAACCTACTGGACGCTGGGCCAGTACGATCTCGTGGTGATTTGCGAAGGGCCGGACGACGCCGCAATGACGGCGTTCGGGCTGGCACTCGCTTCGGCGGGCAATGTCCGTTCCCAGACGCTGCGGGCGTTTTCCGCCGATGAGATGAACGGCATTCTCAGCAAAATCCCGTAAGCGTGGCGTCGTTGCACACGCAATAAAAAACCGCCCCGAGGGGCGGTTTCGTTTTTGCAGCAATGCTGGCTCAGGCGAATGCCTTGGCCGGCTCACCTGCCAGGCCAGCCGCTTCGCGCAGCAGCAGGGCCTTGTCGGTGGCTTCCCAGCTGAACTCCGGCTCTTCGCGGCCGAAGTGGCCGTACGCGGCAGTTTTTTCGTAGACCGGGCGCAGCAGGTCGAGCATCTGAACGATGCCCTTCGGACGCAGGTCGAAGTGCTCATGCACGAGCTTGGCGATCTGGTCGTCCGGAATCACGCCGGTGCCTTCCGTGTACACGGTGATGTTGATCGGACGCGCCACGCCAATCGCGTAGCTCACCTGCACCTGGCACTGGCGCGCCAGACCGGCAGCCACCACGTTCTTGGCGACATAGCGCGCGGCGTACGCAGCCGAGCGGTCCACCTTCGACGGGTCCTTGCCCGAGAATGCGCCGCCGCCGTGCGGGGCTGCACCGCCGTATGTATCGACGATGATCTTGCGGCCGGTCAGGCCGCAGTCACCTTGCGGGCCGCCGATGACGAAGCGACCGGTCGGGTTCACCAGGTACTTGGTCTCGGCCAGCATGTGCGAGGGCAGCACCGGCTTGATGATCTCTTCGATCACGGCTTCGCGGATGGCCTCTTGCGACATTTCCGGTGCGTGCTGGGTCGACAGCACGACGGTGTCCACGCTGTGCGGCTTGCCGTCCACATAACGCACCGTCACCTGCGACTTGGCGTCCGGGCGCAGCCAGGGCAGGCGGCCGTCGCGGCGCAGTTGCGACTGGCGCTCGACCAGGCGGTGTGCGTAGTAGATCGGGAAGGGCATCAGCTCGGGCGTTTCATCGCACGCGTAGCCGAACATCAGGCCCTGGTCGCCGGCGCCCTGGTTCAGGTAGTCGTCCGATGCACGGTCGACGCCCTGGGCGATATCCGGCGATTGCTTGTCGTAAGCGACGAGCACGGCACAGCCCTTGTAGTCGATGCCGTACTCGGTGTTGTCGTAGCCGATGCGCTTGATGGTTTCGCGCGCGACGTGGATGTAATCCACATTGGCCGTCGTGGTGATTTCACCCGCGAGCACCACCAGACCGGTGTTGCACAGCGTTTCTGCGGCGACGCGCGCATATTTGTCCTGGGCGAGGATAGCGTCCAGGATGGCGTCGGAAATCTGGTCGGCGACCTTGTCGGGATGGCCCTCGGAAACGGATTCCGAGGTGAAGAGGAAGTCGTTTGACACGGTTGTAAGCTCCAGAATGGCGAACTTGCTATTACGCGCCATCCGTTTGAGCCACGGCCGGCGACGCTTTAGCGGTATTTAGTAACCTTGCCCGGGTTTGTGGCCCGACAAGGATTCGCCCCGCAAGTTGTCAGTTAACTCGGCGAATCGCGCTATTATACGCGGCACTTTTTGGGGCCGCAGCACGGGCTGCCCAAGACCCTGCTCCTCTGTCGACTGCGACCAACACATTGCTGCGACCGCACGCATGACCTTCCTGTTCTGGCTGTTTTCACGCTTGCCCCTATCCGCGCTGCAGGCGCTGGGCGGCTGGCTGGGGGCGCTGGCGGCCAAGGTGCCCGGCCGCTATCACGACCGGCTCATCGCCAACTTCCGCCACGCCTATCCGGACGCCACGCCCGCCATGCTCAAGGAGGCCGGGCGATCTGCCGGCCGCATGGTCTTCGAGATGCCGTATTTCTGGGTGCGCAAGAACGGGGCGACGGTCGCGCCCGACCTGTTCGATGTCTGCCGCGCGACCATTGAGCGTGCGCTCGCCGACGGACGCGGCCTGATCTTCCTGACGCCGCACCTGGGCTGCTTTGAAGTGCTGCCGCAGGCCTACGCGCGTGAGCATCCCGTCACCTCGCTGTTCAAGCCGCCGCGCAAGGAAAGCCTGCGCGGCTGGATCGAGACCATGCGCGCCGGACCGAACATGTCCATGGCGCCGGCTGACCCACGTGGTGTGCGCATGCTGGTGCGCGCACTCAAGCGTGGCGAGGCCATCGGCATCCTGCCCGACCAGACGCCGACCGGCGGCGAAGGCGTGTGGGCCCCGTTCTTCGGCAAGCCCGCCTACACGATGACGCTGGTGCACCGCCTGCATCGGCTGACAGGTGCGCACGTCGTCGCCTTGTTTGCCGAGCGCCTGCCGCGCGGCGGCGGCTATCGCCTGCACGTGCACGACATCGGCGATTTGCCTGAAGACGCAACGCAAGCTGCCACCCGCATCAATGCCGCCATCGAGCAGTTGATTGCCGTGGCGCCGACGCAATATCTGTGGGGCTATAACCGCTACAAGCACCCCAAGGGCGCGGACGCTCCGCCCGCTGCCTGACGAGACTGCTGCACTTTATGGAACGTTTCACTGCCAAACTCGGACTCGGTTTTCTATGGCTGCTGTCCTTCCTGCCCTACAGCTTCGTCGCCCGCTTTGGCGAGGGGCTGGGTGGGCTGCTGTATCGCATTCCCAATGGCCGGCGCCGTGTGGTGCTGGCCAACCTCAAGGCGTGCTTCCCTGAGAAATCCGACGCTGAGCGCGAGGCGATGGCGCACGAGGTCTTCCGCAAGGTCTTCCGCAGCTTTGCCGAACGCTCGTTCGCGTGGTTCGCATCAGAGAAGCGCCTGATGCGCGTGGTGAAGATCGACGATCAGGCCAACCTGCCGGCGCTGCATGGTCAGCCGCATATTCTCGTCACGCTGCACCTGTCGGGCGTGGAGATCGGCGCGCTGGCGCTGACGGAGTATCTGCGCACGAACACCGGCAACGCAGGCTGCTCGCTCTACACGCGCATGGCCAACCCCGCGCTCGACGATGCGGTGAAGGCGCTGCGCAGCCGCTTTGGCGCGACCATGGTCTCGCGTAACGAGAACATCCGCCAGATCATGCGCACCATCAAGCGTGGCGAGGCACTGCAGCTGATCTCCGACATGGACTTCGGCGAGCGCGACTCGGAGTTCGTACCGTTCTTTGGGGTGCCCGCGCTCACGCTCAACGCCATCCCGCGCATGGCGTCGATGACCGGCGCCAAGGTCGTGCCGATGTACACGGAGATCCTGCCGAACTACCAGGGCTACGCGCTGCGCATCCTGCCTGCGTGGGAGAACTACCCCACCGGCGACCTGACCGCCGACACGCGTCGCATGAACGCCTTCTTTGAAGACGCCATCCGCCCGCGCATTACCGAGTACTACTGGGTGCACAAGCGCTTCAAGCACCGCCCGGAAGGCGTGCCCGGCATTTATTGACGCCCGGGGCGGGCCGGCCCGGCTCGCTTTAGAATGGGCGCTTTCCGAACGCTCACCGCCGCCTGGGTTACCTTGGGCGGCCTACCATCGTGAAACTGCACTTCACCAAGATGCACGGCGCGGGCAACGACTTTGTCGTGCTCGACGGCATCCAGACCCCGATCGACTTCACGCCCGAGCAATGGGCGGCCATTGCGGACCGCCACTTTGGCGTGGGGGCAGACCAGCTCCTGCTGGTCGAGCGCTCGACGCGGCCCGACGTCGATTTCCGCTATCGCATCTTCAACCACGACGGCGGCGAGGTGGAGCACTGCGGCAACGGCGCGCGCTGCTTCGTCAAGTTCGTCACAGACCGGGGTTTGACCGACAAGCGCACCGTGCGCGTGGAAGTCATGAGCGGCATCGCCACGCTGACGATGCAGGACGACGGCCAGGTCACCGTTGACATGGGCGCGCCCGTCTTCGAAGCCGCGCGTCTGCCATTCCTGCCGGAAGGTTTGCTCACGCGCACCGAAGGCGACGACACGCTCCACGCCCTGCAGATCAACGGCCGTACCGAGTGGCTGTCCACTGTGTCGATGGGCAACCCGCACGCGGTGCAGGTGGTGGACGACACCGAGGCCTTCCCCGTGCTGGAAGACGGCCCGCTGATCGAATCGCACGCCGTGTTTCCGCGCCGCGTGAATGCGGGCTTCATGCAGATCGTCGATCGTCATTCCGTGCGCCTGCGCGTGTACGAGCGCGGCGCGGGCGAGACGCTGGCTTGCGGCACTGGCGCCTGCGCAGCCGTGGTGGCGGGCATCCGGCGCGGCCTGCTCGATTCGCCCGTGAAGGTGGCCACGCATGGTGGCGATCTCACCATCGCTTGGGCCGGTGTCGATCAGCCGGTGATGATGACGGGCCCCGCCACGACTGTCTTTGAAGGCACGCTGGATCTGGACGCACTGAAGCTCACCGCTGCGCATTGAGCGGCATACACACGCATCCACGAGAACAATAAGGAGACTCCATGGCATCGAACGGCAAGACCCTGATCGACGACTGGCGGTACGACGGCAGCAGCAAGTTCAAGATTGCCAAGTCGGATGCCGCCGTTAAGCCGTTTTCCACCGGCAGCAAGGCTGGCGACCTGGAGCGGCTCGCCGAGATTGGGCCCCGGCTCGACACGCTGCAGGACGTTCTCTACGCCGAGCACCGCCGCAAGGTGCTGGTGATCCTGCAGGGCATGGATACCTCCGGCAAGGACGGCACCGTGCGCAGCGTGTTTCGCGAGATGGATCCGCTCGGCCTGCGCGTGGTCGGCTTCAAGGCGCCGACGCCGCAGGAGCTGGCGCACGATTATCTTTGGCGTGTGCACGCGCAAACGCCCGGGAGCGGTGAGATCGTCATCTTCAACCGCAGCCACTACGAGGATGTGCTCATCACGCGCGTGCACGGCATGATCAACGCTGCCGAGTGCAAGCGCCGCTACGACCACATCAACGCGTTCGAACAGATGCTGACCGACACCGGCACGACGATCATCAAATGCTTCCTGCACATCTCGAAAGACGAGCAGCGGGCGCGGTTGCAGGGGCGCGTCGATAACCCCGACAAGCACTGGAAGTTCGACCCGTCCGATATTTCGGAGCGCGAACTCTGGGACGATTACCAGAGCGCGTATGAAGACGCCATCAACGCCACCGCCACGCCCCATGCGCCGTGGTACGTGATTCCCGCCAACTCCAAGACCCACCGGAACCTGATGGTGGCGGAGATTCTGCTGCAGACGCTGGAGGCGATGAAGCCGAAGTATCCGGCGGGGAATCCCGAGGTTGCGGGGTTGACGATCGAATAGCGGGTTGGAAAGAAAAAACCCGGTGAGATCCTTCACCGGGTTTTTTTATCGCTGCGCACGCAGAATCAGATCGCGCTCACGCCGTACTTATCGCGGTAGGCCGCTGCCTTCTCACGGTACCCCGCCAGCGCCGGGTCCCCAGCGCCATCCAGATACCCGAGCAAATCATCCAGGTTGGCAATCGACACAACCGGCATGCCGTATTGAGCCTGCACATCCTGCACCGCCGAGCGCTCGCCGATGTCGACAGCATTTCCGCTGCGTTCCATCCGATCCATCAGGATCAGCACGGCGGCCGGCGTGGCACCCGCCGCACGAATCAACTCCACCGACTCGCGCACCGAGGTGCCGGCCGAGATCACGTCATCGACGATGATCACGCGCCCCTGCAGCTTGGCGCCGACGAGGCTGCCGCCTTCGCCGTGGTCCTTGGCTTCCTTGCGGTTGTACGCAAAGCCGACATTGCGCCCCATGCCCGCCAGCGCAACCGCCGTGGCCGATGCCAGCGTGATGCCCTTGTAGGCCGGCCCGAACAGCATGTCGAACTCCACGCCCGAGTCCAGCAGGGTTTTCGCATAGAATTGCGCGACTTGGCCCAGTAGGGCGCCGTCTGCGAACTTGCCGGCGTTGAAGAAATAGGGCGACGTCCGCCCCGCCTTGGTCACGAATTCCCCGAACGACAGCACGCCGGCTTCCACCGCAAAGCGGATGAAGGATTGGCGCAACTCGCTGTTTTGGCTCATCTTTTTTCTCTGGTCTGCAAAAAAGTCCCGCCATGTTACGCATCATTTCCGCCAACCTCAACGGCGTTCGCTCCGCCTCCAGCAAAGGCTTTTTCGATTGGATGGGCAAGCAGGATGCCGATTTCGTCTGCGTGCAGGAACTGAAATGCGCGCAAGACGACATGACGCCCGAATTCCTGGCGCCGCACGGTTACCACGGCGTGTTCCAGCACGCGGTGAAGAAGGGCTACAGCGGCGCGGGCATCTACACGCGTCACAAGCCGGACGAAGTCATCATCGGCTTCGATAACGGTGAGTTCGACGCCGAAGGCCGTTACGTTGAAGCGCGCTACGGCAAGCTGTCGATCATCTCGGTCTACGTGCCGTCGGGTTCCAGCGGCGAAGAGCGCCAGCAGGCCAAATTCCGCTTCATGGATCTGTTCATGGCGCACCTGAAAGACCTGCGCCACGAAAAGGGCCGCGAGGTCGTCTTGTGCGGTGACGTCAACATCGTCCACAAGGAAATCGACATCAAGAACTGGAAGGGCAACCAGAAGAACTCCGGCTGCCTGCCCGAAGAGCGCGCGTGGCTGACCCAGCTGTTCGACGAGGTCGGCTATGTGGACGTGTTCCGCACACTGGACCAGCGCCCCGAGCAGTACACGTGGTGGAGCAATCGCGGCCAAGCCTACGCAAAGAACGTCGGGTGGCGGATCGATTACCAGATCGCCACGCCGGGCATTGCCGCCACCGCGCGCCGCACGTCGATCTTCAAGGACATCAAGTTCAGCGATCACGCACCGCTGACGATCGATTACGACACCAAGGTGCACTGGTAAGCACTTTATTGCGCTGCCGCAGAAATTTCTTCGGCAGCCGCTACAATGCAAAACTCACGTGCCGGCGAGTGCCGGCGTTTTTTCTGCTCCAGTTTTTTTAGCGAGATCGCCATGGCATTCAAGGTTTTCGTCGACGGTCAGGAAGGCACCACCGGCCTTCGCTTGCTCGACTATCTGTCGCAACGCGACGATATCGAGCTCCTGCGCATCGCCGAAGACAAGCGCAAGGATTCGGCCGAGCGCGCCAAATTCCTGAATGCCGCCGATGTCGCATTCCTGTGCCTGCCGGACGTTGCCTCGCGCGAGGCCGTCTCGCTGGTCAACAACCCGAACACCTGCATCATCGACGCCAGCACCGCGTTCCGTACGGATGACAACTGGGTCTACGGCCTGCCCGAGCTGAACAAGGGCCAGCGCGAGCGCCTGCGCAACACCAAGCGCATCGCCGTGCCGGGCTGCCACGCCAGCGCCTTCGTGCTGCTGATTCGTCCGCTGGTGGAGGCGGGCATCGTGCCGGCCGACTACCCGGTCACCGCGTTCTCGCTCACCGGCTACAGCGGTGGTGGCAAGCAGATGATTGCCGACTACCTGGCCGCCAATAACCCGAAGCTCGACAGCCCGCGCCCGTACGCGCTGGCGCTGGCGCACAAGCACCTGCCGGAGATGCGCGTGCAGAGCAAGCTGAGCCTGCCGCCGATCTTCACGCCGGTGGTCGGCAACTTCCTCAAGGGTCTGGCCGTGACGATCGGCCTGCACCCGCAGCACCTGGCACGCAAGGTCAGCCCGGCGGACATCGCCAAGGTCTTCGCCGATTACTACCAGGGCGAGCAGTTCATCCGCGTGGCCCCGGCCGATAACGTCGCGACGCTCGACAACGGCTTCTTCGACGTGCAGGGCGCCAACGACACCAACCGTGCTGACCTGTTCGTGTTCGGCTCGGACGAGCGCATGGTCGTGACTGCCCGCCTAGACAACCTGGGCAAGGGTGCAGCCGGCGCAGCGGTGCAATGCATGAACGTTCACCTGGGTGTGGACGAAGCGACCAGTCTGCAGGTGGAAGCGCAGATTCCCGCGGCCGGCGCCGAACATGCCGTGCGCGAAGCTGCGCCGGGTTTCGCGAGCTGATCGCGGCTTGAGCTGAAACGAAAAACGCGCCTTCGGGCGCGTTTTTCTTTGGTGGCGCGACTTACTTGCTCTGCGCCCCGGCCGGAATGTTGAACAACATCCCGCCGCCATTGCCGCCCGCCATCACATTCGGCGTCACGCCGTTCCACTTCTCGATGGCGGCACGCTCGAGCTTCAGGCGTTCCCATGCGAGCAGCCGATCATCCAGCGACGAAGCCAGCGCGCGGTTGGCTGCGGCTTCGCCTTCGGCAATCGCCACTTTCTTCTTGGCCTCGGCCTGGGCGGAGCGCACTTCGTTCTCGGTGCGGATGGCGTCTTGGATGGCCTTGGTCTTGGCGCTCACCGCGTCAAGCAATGTACGCGGCGGGCGCAGCGAACCGACGATCCCGAACTGCTTGATCGACACGCCCAGCGGTGTGAGGCGCGCATCGAGTTCGCTGGTCAGGCGTGCGACAAACTCCTCCTTCTTCGCGCCGTTCACGTCGTCGAAGTTGTATTCCGAACCGATGGCGACGATCACGTTGCGTGCGGTGTCGCGCAGATAGCCGTGCGTGAAGCTCTCAATATGGTCGGCGCGGAAGTTGGTGTAGAACGCCGGCACCTTGTCGCGGTCGAGCTGGTATGAGACGGCCACGTCCACGTTGACGGGCACGGCGTCCTTGGTGTTGAAGGTCAGTTCTTCGTTCATTGGCCGGCCTTCGTTCAGGTCTTGCGTCCACACCACGCGCTGCACGAACGTGGGGTACTGGATGATGACCGTCTGTACCGGGTTGTAGAACACGAACCCGGTGACCACGTTCTCGCGCGAGATACCGCGATCGACCAGCCGGTTGATCTTGATACCCGTATAGCCGGGCGGAATGATCTGCCAGTTCAGCAGGAAAGTCCGCGCGATCACCAGCGCCGCAATGGCGCCAAAGACGAACGCGAGCAGTTTGACCGGCAGTTTGCTTGCCGTGACTTGAGGCATGAGGGTTCCCCTTGCTTATAGGTTTGCTTCTGAGGTGTTGGCTGGCGGGGCGGGCGCTGCGTTATTTGCTTTACGCAGCGGCCCGCTTGCTGGCGCAGGAATCGTCAGCGATTCCCGTCAGGGATGGCCGCGCCCGGTGGGCGGGTGCTGGCAAGCGAGCTTGCCAATGGTGATGAGGCGGTGAGCGTCAATACGACCGAGGTGGCGCATTGCAAGACTCGGATGTTGCGATGCACAAAGTATAGGTCGGCGCCGGATTTTTGCTGCCCTACGGAAGCACTAGAGCCGTGCTTCAACTGCACGAATGGTGCAGTGGGGTCAGGCTTGGCCCGGATGGACGCGTTCCGGATTCCAGCCGAGCGCGTTGTACACGTGATAGCGCGCAATGCCGATCCACTCGTGCAGCGCGTAGTCCGTCAGCGCAAAGTTGTATGCCATCGGCAGCGGCGATGCGGTGGCCTGCAGATCATCGGCGCGCACGGGAATCGGCATCATGCCGAAGTGCGCGAAATACAGCAGGCTGCGTCGCAGGTGGATGGCGGAAGACACCAGCAGCGTGCGATCTGGCGCGTAGTCGGCCAGCGCTGCGCGCGAGAACTGGGCGTTCTGCCACGTGTTCATGCTCTTGGGTTCCATGAGCACGTCGTCGCTGTTGACACCGAGTGCGACGATCTCGCGCCGATAGACCGTCGCTTCGGCTTCGCCATGGTGGCGTGCGTCGCCACCGCTCACGAGGATCTTGCAGTCACCGGCGGTTCCGCCGCTGGCCCTCTTGCAGGACTGGTACAACTGCACGGCCTCGACAATGCGTGCGTACGAGAAGACGCCCGGCTCCACCGTCTTGCCAATGCGGAAGGTGCCCGCACCCAGCAGCACGATGGCGTTGCGCGCGCCCCAACTGATCTGCGGCGCGTTCTCGAAGGGTTTTTCCAGGGAGTCGAGTAGCCACGCCGGCACCGGTCCGCAGCCGATGGCCACCACCAGCACCACGCAGAGCGCCGTCAGCGTGCGCGCAGCCCGGCGCCGTGCACGCGCCGCGCACACCATCGCCACGATCACCAGCACACACAGCACGGCCAGGCTCACAGGTTTCTCCCATCCAGCACATCAGGGCACGCCACGCGCGTGCATGAGGTGCCATCGTAAAGAGGAATGGCCAGCCGCGCGACCCGTCTTCTTACGGGGTTGTTGCCGGCGTGGCAGAAGGCTGCGGATTGGCTGACGGTGCAGGCACGTCTTGCGTCGCCTGTTTGGTGTCGGGGCTGGTGTTGTCCTGCTGCTGTTGCTGCTGCTGGCGTTTGCCCCGTCCACCGCGTCCACGGCCCTGGCGGTTGACCGGTGCGGCCTTGGCTTGCTGCAGGTCATTGTTGATCGACTCCACCGAGCGTGGCGGCGGCGCCATGTGGGCGAAGTTGCTCTGGATGTTGTGCAGGGCTTCGTTGTCTTCAGCCGGTGCGGAGGTTGTTTGGGCAACGGCCGGGGGTGGCAGTGCCGCAACAAGGGCGGCGGCGCAGGCCAGGGGGAAGAGGGTGGTGCGGAGCATGGGCGACTCGCAATCGAGCTTGATGAGATCGATTGTCGCGCTGCTTGCGGGTGGGGAATTTGAGGTTTGTGTTGCGGGAAATTACCGCCAGGGGACGGTGACCGCGCGGTATTCGCGCTACAAAAAACGCGCCCGAAGGCGCGTTCTTCCTGAGTGCATTTTTGACGCCGCTTCAGGCCGACGGATTGCTGGTGTCCTGCCCATTACGGACGGGCGCGCCATCGACCTTGTGTGCCGCGTGCGGTTGCGGCGAGACGCCGATCTTCGCCGCATCGGCTGCTGCCGCCTTTTCCTGACCAGCGACGCCCGGCACCAGCCCTTGCAACGACCCGCCGCTCAAGCCGATCTCATTGAGCAGCGAGTCGATCAGCGGCGCGTGGGCCCGATACGACAGCGCGGCAGACATCGCCTGCTCGGCCAGGTTGCTGCCCGTATGTGCGGGGCCGGCACCATCGGCGCCGCTGCCGCCCGTGCGGTTGAGCCCGTCCACCTGAATGATCTTGATGCCGTCGATCGCCTTCATCGGCTCGACGGTCTGCTGGATCACTGCCGGCAGTGCCTGCAGTAGCGCGAGCTTGAACTTCAGGCTGGTCTGGTCTGACGACAGCGCGTTGATGGCGTCGTTCAGCGCGCGTTGGGCTTCGGCTTCGGCCAAGCCCTTTTTGCGGGCGGCTTCGGCCAGTTCCACGATGGCAGTCGCCTGCAGTTGTGCGGCTTCCTTCTCGGCACGCGCTTGTGTCGTAATGTGCACGGCCTTCGTTTCGGCTTCCTGCGCGGCTTCGATCAGCGCCACCTGTTTCGAGCGGTCTGCTTCTGCGGTGCGGCGCGTGGTCTCGACCAGCTGCTCGGCCTTGACGGCTTCAGCCAGCGATTCGTTGGCGCGTGCCTGTGCCTGCGATTGCGCTTCCGACTTCTCGGCAATGACGATCGCCTTGTCCTGTTGCGCGATCTCCGTCACCTTGGCCTGCTCGATGGCGGCCATTTGCGTGACCTTGGTCTGCTCGATCTCCTTCACGCGCACCTCACGCTCGGCTTCGACCTTGCGCGTGCGCACGGCCTGCTCGCGCTGGATCTCGGACTCCTGCACCTGGCGCTCGGCCGCAATGCGGCTTTGCTCGGCTTCCTGATGGCGCTGGGCTTCGAACACGGCAATCCGCGCGCCTTGCTCGGCGGCTCGCGTCTTCACCTGCTGCTCCTGCTCCAGCTTCATGAACGCTTCCTGCTGCTCGATCTCGAGCTTCTTGGAGAGCGCATCGCGGTTCTTCTCACGCACCGACACTTCCGTATCCTGCTCGACCTCGTTGCGCTCGCGGCGGCGGCGTTCGGTCTCTTGCGTGAGCTTGGTCAGGCCTTCGGCGTCGAATGCGTTGTTCGGGTCGAAGAACTCCTTGGACGTCTGGTTGAAGTTGGTGAGCGAGACGCTTTCCAGCTCCAGGCCGTTCTTCGTCAGATCTTCGGACACGGTGTTCTGCACGCCCTGCACGAACTTTTCGCGCGCGTCCTGCAGGTCTTGCATGGTCATCTGTGCAGCAGTCGAGCGCAGCGCGTCGACAAACTTGTCGTCAACCAGCGCGCGCAGGTTCTCGGGCGACAGCGTGCGCTGGCCGAGCGTTTGCGCTGCTGTCGAGACACCTTCCGCCGTCGGCTTGACGCGCACGAAGAACGCCACCACGACGTCAACGCGCATGCGGTCCTTGGTGATCAGGCTGTCACGCGAGGCGCGGCTGACTTCGAGCTTGAGCGTGTTCATGTTGATCGGAATCACTTCATGAAACACCGGTAGCACGATGGCACCCCCGCTCATGATGACCTTCTGCCCGCCAAGGCCCGTGCGCACGAACGCGCGCTCGGCGGAGGCCCGCACATAGAGCCGCGCAAAGATCAGGCCGATGACACACAACGCGATGATGACGGCGAGCCCCAGGGCTCCCCAGTAGATGATGGCGTCCATATTGATTTTTTGACTCCCTTGAAGAAAGGAACAGCGGCGCGTCTCAGGCTTGCTTCGCCATCGAGGCGAGGTGATGCGGGTTACAGCAGATCAGGATGCGGGTTGGCGATGACACGGTAATGCGAGCCCGATACGCGCGAGACCAGCAGGACGGTGGTCCCGCGTGCAAACGACTGCTCGGGCTCGTCAGGTTCAACGCGCACGTAGTGCGGCTGGCCGAATTCGTCGACGAGCTTGGCCTCGGCGGGTACCCCTTCCGATGCGGTGCCGGTGACGATCTGCGCAGTGCGGCCGATGAAGGCCTCTTCCGACACCGCCGTCGTTTCGTTCTGCGGCAGGTAGCGGCAGATCAGTCCGCCCATCTGGCGCACGAACGGCAACGCGCCGGCAGCTGCCAGGATGGCTGCAAAGCCCGGCGGCGCCATCCAACCAGTGAGGACGCGCAGCACCTGCTGCAGCGACAGCCCCACCACCGCAAAGCCGAGCAGGAACAGGATCAGCACCATCAGCAACGGAATGCGGCCGACATGCAACCAGCCGAGGAACTGGCCGACCGCGCCCGGTTCGGCGCCTGTGTCACCGTGGTCCAGACCGAAGTGCGTGACCAGCAGATTGCCGGCGTGCTCGGTCAGGCTCAGCCCCAGCAGCAACGAGAGGCTCTCCAGCGCGCCAATCACCACCATCAACCCAATGGCAACGACGAAGGGTGCGTTGCCGGGCAGCAGCAGATCACTCATGGCTGTCGATGGCTCCAAGTTGAACCAGTGACGACGGCGCGGCGGCATCGGCCTGGCCAGTGCGAGCATTCTTCAGGCGGGCAAGCCTCTCGCTTACGCGCTCGGCCTTGTGAATGGCTTCCAGCCGCTTGAGCAGGAGCGGATCGGCAGAGGATTTGCCGGTGCCGAGCCCCAGTGCACCGGTCGCGCCGGCCATGGTGCGGTTGAAGCCGCTCTCCAGTTGTTCGGCGCGGGTGCCGACCGTGGAGCCCGCGGCCGATTCCGTCTGCGACATGCCTTGCACCGCCGCGCGGGCCGCAATCATCTCGTTGAGCGCGGCCTCCATTTCGGCACGCTTGGCACGCAGGCCGAGCAGGTCCGACTCGGCGGTCTGGGCACGCTCATTGGATTCCTGCAGTGTCTGGTACAGCGCGCCGAACTGGTCTTCCAGGTCGATCTGCCGTTCTGCACCGGCGCGGGCAGCGGCATCGTCGCCCTTGGCCAGCGCGGTGGCGGTCAATTCGGTCAGCCGCTCGATTTCGTTGTTGATGCGCGTGATGGCCTTGCCGGCCTGGTAGCGCGCAGCCTCGTGCTTGCCCAGTTCGTTGCGGGCCTGTGCGATGACCTCGTCGAACTCGCGCAGGTATTGCTCGGCCACCGCTTGTGGGGCGCGGCTTTCCAGCGAGCTGACAAGTGCGTGCACGTTGGCGCTCAGCAGCCGCTTGACGCGGGTTCCCAGGCGATCGGTTGTCATGGTGCTTGGCTCCTTTCCAGGCAAGAACAGCGGGGGCGGGGCGATGTGGAAATGCGTAGGAATGACGGGCCTTCGCTCAGGAGGGCTCGCGCGCAGGCTGAATGATCTGCGCCAGTTCCTGAACCTCGGCCACGTAGGGGTTGAGTACCGTGCTCTGATACACCGGTGGGCGCTGGGTGACGGCCAGGCGCAGCAGGCCCAGCAGGATGCGCATGGCCTTGGCGGTCAACCGTGCTTCGAGCTCTACCGCCGTCTCGGCCAGCCGCTTGCCTTCCGGTGCCGACGTGATCAGGGTCGCCATGAGTTCCGGCAACTGCGCGGCCAGCAGCGACACGATCTCGGAATGGCTGTGCGAGGTGTGTTCGTGGGTCTGGACGGCGTCTTGCAGTGGGCGGACCTGTTCGCGCAGCAGCGCGACGCAGCTTGCGAAATCGTTCTCTCCGCCAGCGCGCCGTTTGGCCTCGGACAGCAGCGCGCGAATCTTGTCGCTCGGGCTGGAGGCGCCGGCCAGTTGAAGATTCGACAACCACGCGAGGTCGTCTTCAGGAATGCGTACGGATACGGTTTGCATGACAGGACCCACTCTCAAGCTCGCTTGCAAACCAATATAGTACAAACGCATACAAACGTATACGAATGCAATTGCCTCTTGAGATACAAAAAAAGCGCGTCCTAAGAATAGGCGCGCTTTGCTGATTCCGCTGGTTCGGGTGGCGTGTCAATCGGCCCCGCCAATCTTCCCGAGCAACTCCCGCAACATCGCCCGCTCGGCCTGGCTCAGCGCCGCGAGCATCCGTTCCTCCGTCTCCACATGCGAGACGACCAAGCCGTCGACCAAGGCGAAACCGTCGTCGGTGAGCACGATCTGCAGCCCGCGCCGGTCATCCGGATCGGTCTTGCGGGCGATCAGGCCGCGCTTTTCCAACCGGTCGAGCCGGTTGGTCATGGCGGAGGTGGACAGCAACATGTCTTTGGCCAGCGCGGAGGGCGACAGCGCCTGCTCCCGGCCATTGCGGCGCAGCGTGAGCAGCACGTCAAAGCCGGCCATGTCCAGGTCGGCGCTGGCGATATTGGCAATCACGCCCTGGCGTAGGCGTTCACCTGCGCGCCAGACCTCGCCGCAGACGGCCATCGGGCTGGCGTCGACGTCCGGGCGCTCGCGCCGCCATTGCGCGAGGATGCCGTCCATCGGTCCCCCTTGTGTGGGTGTGGGATCACCTTGACCCATCGAAAACCTCGTCCTAATATTTCGACATCAAACTATTTGATATCAAGATTCTTGGAAGCGTATCGGGTTTGCCGGTACGAAGCAATCGGGCATCCCGCCGCACTTTTACATGAGAGCCATCATGACTGAACGACTTGCCGATCACCCGATCGATCCGCTGTTCCTGGCACGCTGGTCGCCGCGCGCCTACGACGGCCAGCCCATGCCCGAGGCCGATCTGCTGCGCATTCTGGAGGCGGCACGCTGGGCGCCTTCGGCCTACAACTACCAGCCATGGCGCTTTCTTTACGCCCGCCGCAACGATGCGCACTGGACCGAATTCGTCAGCCTGCTCGTACCCATGAACCGTGATTGGGCGCAACACGCCTCGGCGCTGATCTTCGTGCTGTCTGACACGCGTATTCACCGCGATGACCCAGCCAGCGCAGTGCCGTCGCAGACGCACAGCTTCGATGCTGGTGCCGCATGGGCGCAACTGGGGCTGCAGGCGGTCAGCCTCGGCTACCACGCGCGCGGCATGGCGGGCGTGGACTACGAGCGGGCGCGTGCCGTGCTGCACGTGCCGGAACGCTTCCGCATCGAGATTGCTGTGGCTGTAGGCCGCCGCGGCTATGTGGCGTCGTTGCCGGCACCGCTGCAATCGGTGGAAGGCCCCACGCCGCGCAAGCCGATCAGCGAACTGGCGTTCAGCGGGCGTTTTCCAGGCTGATTTCTCTTATCTATTTAATTCGATATCAAATTACGTGACGTGGAGATTCATCATGCCGTTCAACCGCCTGACCGCAATGCTGGCCACCGCCGTGGCGCCCATGTTGTGGGGTACGACCTATCTCGTCTTCACGCAGACGCTGCCGGTCGACCACCCGCTGCTGGTGGGCGCACTGCGTGCGCTGCCCGCTGGTGTGTTGCTGATGCTGCTCGGCCCCGGCTTGCCGCCGCGCAACAAGCTGCTGCCACTGCTGTTTCTCGGGCTGGCCAACATCGGGGTGTTCTTCGCGCTGCTGTTCGTAGCGGCGCAGCGCCTGCCGGGGGGCGTGGCGGCAACGATCATGTCTGCGCAGCCCCTGGTGGTGGCGTTGCTGGCGTGGCCGCTGCTCGCACGTAAGCCGCGTCCGGTGCAACTGGTGGTGGCGCTGGCGGGGTCGCTGGGGGTGGGGCTGCTGATTCTCGGGCCGGCGGCCAAGCTGGATGCGATTGGCGTGGCGGCGGCGCTGGCCGCTGCGCTGTCGATGGCAATGGGTACGGTGCTCATCGAGCGCTGGGGCCGCATCGGCACGCCGCTGGCCGTGGCCGCCTGGCAACTCGCGCTGGGTGGGTTGGTGCTGCTGCCGGTCGCGTTGTTCGTGGAGGGGCTGCCGCCTGTGCTCACGGCGCGCAATGCTGTTGGCTTTGCGTACCTGATCGTGATCGGCACGGCGCTGGGCTACTGGCTGTGGATTCGCGGTATCGGTGTGCTGGGCGCGGACGTGACGTTTCTCTCGCTGCTGAGCCCGCTGACAGCGACTGTGCTGGGTGCGCTGGTGCTGGGCGAGTGGTTCAGCCCGGTGCAGGCGGGTGGCGCAGTGCTGATTCTGGGGGCGACGGTGGCGGGGATGGCGTTGTCGCGCCGCGCAAAGGCGAGCGCACAAATAGAAAGCCCCGCAAGGCCAGGAGAGCCTGCGGGGCCGATAGTGCGGTGATGCTGTGCGCAGTGCTTATTTGACCGACTTCAGGTCTTGCGAGAACGTCTTCACGTAGTTCGCCGGAGCGGTGTCCTTGTAGGTGTAGTTCTGGTCGCACTTGACGGTGCGTTGGCCAGCGACGTCCCACCAGCAGCGCATATCGATGCCGTACGTACCACTTGGCAGATTGCCATCTGTGGACTTCGTAATCGATTGCACGTGGTGGATGCGCAGCGCGTTGAACGTGCCGGAAGCGATCGTCACCGGCTCATAGGCTTCCACGGTCGAGGTGGCGTTGACGGTTTCCTGATAGCCGGTGTCGCAGCTGTACGTCCATGCCGACGTCCATGATTTGTTGACCGACAGGGGGAAGCTCACCAGCGTGCGCTTCGGGGTGTACGTGCAGATGCTGCCGTCCGTACGCTTGCGCTTGATGCGGTTGCCGTCAGCATCTTGCGTGTAGGTTTCGTCGGCCACGCCGTCGACGGTTGAGGGCATCGTGGCATAGCCCGTCGTGCTGTCGACGTTAGTCGTCGTGTTCACGCGCTCGTGGACTTCTGGCGCGCCACCGCTCAGGCGTGCGGTCGTTTCCGTCCAGGTTGTGACACGGCCAGCGGTTTGCGGCGCGCCGGAGGTGTACTCATGCGGCGTCACCGTCACCGTCAGCTTGGCCGACTTGCTCGCATCCTTGGCCGACGTCGCGGTGATCGTGAACGTGCCACCCGGCGGGCTCATCAGGCCGGCCGTCCAGCTTTGTGTGCTGGCACCCTTGACTGAGACCACGGTATTGCTGGTCGCGTTGCCTGATGTCCAGTTGACGTCGCCGGTCGTGTCCAGACGCAAGTCTTGGCCCGACTTGACCGTCAGCGCGGTGGTCTGGCCGCTACCCGCGCTGAACGATTGCACCTTCGTGCCGCCGACGGTGGCACTCATCGTGAAGCCATTCGGATCGGCAAAGCCGCCGTTGCTGCTGCCACCATCACCGCCGCCGCCACAAGCGGCCAGCGCGCACGCCAGCACGATTCCCGTGAATCCCTTGCCCCAAGTATTCATTTCTTCTTATCCCTGATTTTTGTGGAGATTTGTGTGCAGTAAAGCTGCGGGGCGCAGCGTACAAGGCGGGCATTATTGTTTTCTTAGGATTTCCTTATGGAAATGGCGATCCCTACTAGCTGGTGGGCTACGCGGGTTTTCTGCAGCCGAGCGTCAGCAGCGTGATCGTGCCAAATAAAAACCCCGCGAAACCATTCGGTTGGCGGGGTTGCTGGGTTTTGGCGAGCCGGCGCGCTGGATCGTCGTCGCGATTTTGACGCGGGATTGGATAAAGCAAAGCGTCTCGGAAAACGGACACGCATTGATTAACGTTTGATTATCTAAGGCCGCACCATCGGCCGCATCGGCGCCTCATCCCCATTATCAACAGGTGCCGCCCCCAGATACTGCATGTTCGACCGATAGGCCGACAGCTTGGCCATCGGCATTTGCATGGCGTCGGCAAACAGCGGCAGCGTTTCCGGTAGATGGCGCGAGAGCACCACCATGCGCGTGCGCCCCGACGGGTGCGTGGAAAGAAACTGCTTCTGCTCCGCCCCGCCGATCGAGCCCATCTTCTGCCACAGCGTGAGCGCGGCACGTGGGTCGTAGCCGGCGCGCGAGGCGATGTCCATGCCAACCAGGTCGGCCTCGGTTTCTTCTGCGCGTGAGAACGCCAGCAGGTGCATCTTGGCGCCTTCGCCCAGGTCCGTGTCGCCGCGGTTGCCGAAGCCGAAGAGCTGCGAGATGACATTGGCGCCCAGGTTGGTGATCTCGCGCTGGCCAGCGCGGGCGCGGGCGTGTTCGCGCAGCGCATGGGCGATCTCGTGCCCGAGCGCCATGGCGAGTTCGTCATCGGTCAGCTTGAACTGTTCCACCAGCCCGGAGAACACGGCGATCTTGCCGCCCGGCATGCAGAACGCATTCACCTGGGAGGCGCCGATCAGGTTGACCTCCCACTGCCAGTGGGCAGCGTCGGGGTTCCAGCGCGGTGCCTGCGGCGTGAGCCGCTTGACGATGGCGCGGATGCGGATCAGGTCCGGCACGTTGTCTGGGGCAAGCGCCCCTTCGTGCGCAGCGTTGCCGATGATGCCCTTGTATTCGGCCTGCGCACGTTTCTCGATTTCCTCGGCCGGAATGACGAGGCGGACGTTGGGCGAGGTGGTGGTCGGCGCTTCCAGCTTCACGCCGTCGGCAGGCACCGGCAACGGGCCGTCCATGGCGGTGGCCCATGTGGCCAGGGTGAAGCCGGCGATTGTCAGCAGGGCGCGTGAGACACGTGGCATGGAAGCAGTGAGCGGAATCGACTGAGACATAATATCGGCCAACGCACCCGCCCACGCTACGTGGCAACCCGCATCGCATCTCCGCCCGCCGCATGACCTTCCACGATTACCTCGACATTTTCCGCAACCGCCGCATCGGCGCGATGCTGATGCTGGGCTTTGCTTCCGGCCTGCCGCTGGCGCTCACCTCGGGCACGCTGCAGGCGTGGATGACGGTGGAGGGGCTGGATATCCGCACCATCGGGCTGTTCTCGCTGGTGGGGCAGGCGTACATCTTCAAGTTTCTGTGGGCGCCGCTGATGGATCGCTTCACGCCGCCGCTCATGGGCCGGCGGCGCGGCTGGCTGGTGCTCACGCAAGCCGGGCTGGTGGTGTCGATTGCCGCCATGGCCTTCACCCCGCCGCATGCCGCGCTGTGGGCGCTGGCCGGGCTGGCGGTGCTGGTGGCGTTCCTGTCGGCGTCGCAGGACATCGTCTTCGACGCGTACAGCACCGATGTGCTGCATGCCAGCGAGCGCGGTGTCGGCGCGGCCGTGAAGGTGCTCGGTTACCGGCTGGCGATGCTCGTGTCAGGCGGCCTGGCGCTGTATCTGGCTGATCGTGTGATGGGCTGGAGCAACATGTATTTGCTGATGGCCGGGCTGATGGCGCTGGGCATCTTCACCACGCTGTGGTCGCCCGAGCCGGAGGTGTCGGCGCGCCCGCCGCGCAGCCTGCAGGAAGCGGTGCTCGGCCCGCTGAGGGATTTCTTCTCGCGCCGTGGCGCCTGGGCGCTGCTGGCGCTGATCGTGCTCTATAAGCTGGGCGATGCATTTGCGCTCAGCCTGTCGACGACCTTCCTGATTCGCGCCGTCGGTTTTTCGGCCGGCGAGGTCGGTATCGTGAACAAGACGCTGGGGCTGGCGGCCACCATTGTCGGCGCGCTCTACGGCGGCACGCTCATGGTGCGCCTTGGGCTGGTGAGGTCGCTGCTGCTGTTCGGCGTGCTGCAAGGGGTGTCCAACCTTGCCTACTGGGCGCTGTCGGTCAGCCCCAAGCACCTGTGGAGCATGGCGCTGGCCGTCGGCATTGAAAACCTCTGCGGCGGCATGGGCACGGCGGCGTTTGTGGCGCTGCTGATGGCGCTGTGTAACCGGTCGTTCTCGGCGACGCAGTACGCGTTGCTGTCGGCGCTGGCCTCCATCGGCCGTGTGTACGTCGGGCCAACCGCAGGCTACCTCGTGGCAGCCTACGGCTGGCCGACCTTCTATCTGATGTCGGTGGCGCTGGCCTTTCCAGGCGTGGCGCTGCTGTGGTGGATGCGCGGCACGATCGGCCGCTACGAGGCCGAGCAGAACGAACGCGCGTTGGAAGCCAAGGCCGCCAAGGCAGCGTCCGCCTGATTGGCTAGCCTAGGCGGTTCGAGCGGTCGGCATCCGCAAAGCCGGCCAGCGGCAGCGCCGCATCGATGCCCTTGCCCAGCGCGATGGCCTTGAACAGCTCGCCCATCTCCGCTTCCGAGAGCAGCTTCTGCACGGCATTTGCGGCCGGCAGAAATTGCATCGGATCGGATGGGTCGAGCGTCATCAACAGCTCCCCCACACCCGCGCTCAACAGGAAGCGCGCCTGGCTCGTGTAGCCGAGCAGTTCCAGCCCAGCCTCGTGCCCCGCTTGGGCAATCCCCGAAAAATCGACGTGCGCAGTAATGTCCTGCAGGCCCGGCAACCAGAATGGGTCGTCGTGTGCGTGCTGACGGTAGTGGCACATGAGCGTGCCGTTGGCGCGATGTGCGTGGTAGTACTCGGCTGCGGGGAAGCCGTAGTCGATCAGCAGCAGCAAGCCGCGCGCGAGCGCCGTGCCCGTGCTGCGGATGAAGCCCTCGGCGGCTTCGTGCGATTCGGTGATGACGTCGTCCGTGCCGGGCAGGGCGGCGAGCTTGGCGGGCACCTCAGACGGATCGGCGAGACGGTCTTCCCACTGCAGGCCGTTTTCGGCGTCGAGCACCACACCGCGCTGGTGCCACACGCCACTACGCCGCGCCCACAGCGACACGGGCATCGCATCGAGCACTTCGTTGCCGACCATCGCGCCGGTAAACGGCGCGGGCAGCGTGTCGTGCCACTGCGCGAGGGCGCCCAGTTCCGGCCCCAACGCGGCCAGCCGTTCCTGCTGGCGCTGGCGCAACTCGCCGGACAGTTCGACGATGCCGTAGCTGTCGGGGCGCATACCCAGCGCATCGAGTTCGGTGAGGATGTCGGCGGCCAGCTTGCCGGTGCCGGCACCAAATTCCAGCACGTGGCGCTGGCCCTCGGGCAGCGTTTCGAGCACCTGTGCGATCTGATGTGCGACAGTGCGGCCGAAGAACGGCGTCAGTTCGGGCGCGGTGATGAAGTCTCCGCCGTCTTCCACGCGGCGGCCGAACTTGGCCGCGCCGCCGCTGTAGTAGCCCAGGCCCGGCGCGTAGAGCGCCAGTTCCATGTAGCGATCGAATGCCAGCCAGCCGCCGGCGGCCGCAATGGCGTCGGCGATCAGGGCGAACAGGTGCGCGGATTGCGCCTGCGCCGCCTCGTTGGGAAGCGGTAAACTCATGGTTTTGCTCATTGCCGGATTGTAAACAATGGCGCAGACGCCGACTCAATCGAATGCCGCATCAACCGCACCAGCCCGCATTGCGCTGGTGACGGGCGCCGCCCGCCGCGTGGGCCGCGTGATTGCCCTGGCCCTGGCCCGCCACGGCTGGGATGTGGCTGTGCATTGCCACCGCTCGCGCGCCGAGGCCGATGCCGTGGCCGCCGAGATCACCGCCATGGGCCGCCGTGCCGCCGTGCTGCAGGCCGACCTGTCGGATGAGGTCGCTGCCGGCCGCCTGATTGGCGACTGCATCGCTGCACTGGGTACGCCCACGTGCCTGGTCAACAACGCGTCGCTGTTCCAGTACGACGTGGCGACCAGCTTCAGCTACGCATCGCTCGATACGCACATGCGCACCAATGTGGCAGCGCCGCTGCTGCTGTCGCGCGAGTTGCATCGGGCGCTGGTTGCCGAGCAGCCCGACAGCACCGCCGTGCGTGGCGTGGTCATCAACCTGCTCGATCAGAAGCTCGACAATCTGAACCCGGATTTCCTGTCGTACACGCTATCGAAGGCGGCGTTGTCCACCGCGACGATGCAGTTGGCGCAAGCGCTGGCCCCCGCGCTGCGCGTGGTGGGCGTGGCCCCCGGCATCACCATGGTGTCGGGCGACCAATCGCAAGGTGGGTTTGCGCGCGCGCATCAGATGACGCCGCTGGGCCAGTCGTCCACGCCGGAAGACATTGCCGAGGCGGTGTGCTACCTCGCCACCGCACGTGCCGTGACCGGCACCACGCTGTTCGTCGACGGAGGCCAGCACCTGATGCCGCTGGCCCGCGACGTGATGTTCCTCACTGAATAATTTTTCCCCCGGACGCCTCTCATGCTTTCCCTGCTATCCCACCCGCGCCTGTCGAACTGCCGCCGCATGTTTTTGCGCAACTACGAGGTGCAGATCAACATTGGCGTGCACGACTTCGAGAAGAAGGGCGAGCAGCGCGTCCTGATCAACATCGAGCTGTACGTGCCGCTGGAATACTCGTCGCCCACGCAGGACAAGCTGCATGAAGTGGTGGACTACGATTTCATGCGCGATACCGTGGCGCGCCGCATGGCGCAGGGCCACGTTCACCTGCAGGAAACGCTGTGCGATGACGTGCTGGCGGCGATGCTCAAGCACCCGCACGTGCGCGCCGCCCGGGTGTCGACGGAGAAGCCGGATGTCTATCCGGATTGCGAATCGGTGGGCGTGGAAGTGTTCCGCATCAAGGATTAAGCAGCACTCGCATATTCACGGCGCTGGGCGTGCAACGCGCCCGCGACGCTGCCCAGCAGGTCGAGCGCCAGGTGCGCCGTGATCCCGCCCTTGTCATGGCGCGGGTTGTATTCCACCAGTTCGAATGCTGCAAATCGTGCGTCGCGTGCGCAGGCGGCCAGCGCTTGCGTCATGCCCTGCGCGGTGAGCCCGTCTGTCTCGGGTGAGCCCACACCCGGTGCCACTTCGGGGTCGAAGGCATCCAGATCCAGCGTGACGCCAAAGGCCGCCGTGCCTGACGTGACCAAGCGGATGGCGTCCGCCATCACAGCACGCAAGCCGTTGCGTGCCACTTCAGCGGCATCAATCACACGCACGCCCAGCAGATCGAGCAGCGCGCGTTCGGCCGGCTCGTAGCTGCGTGCGCCAATCACCACGACGTGTTGCGGCAGCAGTTTGGGCGCGGCATCGCGCACCTGCGTGAGCGCCGGTGCACCGTGGCCGAGCAGCGTTGCCAGCGGCATGCCGTGGATCGCGCCCGAGTCGCTCGTCTGCGGTGTGTGACTGTCGAGGTGGGCATCGATCCAGATCAGGCCGAGCGGGCCCTTCGGGCGCAAGGCATGCGCGACACCCGACCACGTGCCGATCGCGCACGAGTGATCGCCGCCGATGACGACCGGCACGTGCCCTTCGCGCACGCTGTGCGCCGTCGCATCGGCCAGCGCACGCGAGAAGCCCGCCACGCCCGGCAGCGCTGCCAGCCGCGCAGACCGGTTGTGCCCGGCCGACGTTGCCAGCTCGATGTCGTGGACCAAGCCACCGTGCGTATCCGGCGTCTGCAACCGCGCCAGCGCGCCGGCCTGCAGCAGCGCACGCGGGCCGTCCTTGCAGCCGTCGTCTTGCGCGCCGCAGCCGATGGCCGCGCCGATCAGGTCAATGATGGTCATGTGTTGCTCCCCTTGATGCAGTCGTCGTTCATGCCGCTTTGCGGCGCGGCCAGTCGGCCAGCGTGCGGCGGATCACGTCGCGCGCCAGCTCCAGTTCGGCCTGACCGATCACCAGCGGTGGTGTGAGGCGGATCACATTGCCGTAGGTGTCCTTGGACAGCACGCCGTGTTCGGCCAGCGCCACGACAAAATCGTGGGCTTCGATGTCGGCGTCGAGTTGCAGGCCGATCATCAGGCCGCGGCCGCGCACTTGGCGCACGCCGTGCCCGACCAGCGTTTTCAACTCGGCGATGAAGGCGTCACCCAGGCGCGCCGCACGCTGCGGCAGTTGTTCTTCGATCAGCAAGGCGAGTGCCGCGCGGCCGATGTGCGCTGCCAGCGGGTTGCCGCCGAAGGTCGAACCGTGGTCGCCCGGTTGGAACACCCCGATGACCGACTCGCGCCCGGCAATGGCCGACACCGGCACCATACCGCCGCCCAATGCCTTGCCCAGCACCACCAGATCGGCCTCCACACCTTCGTGCCAGCTCGCCAGGACATCGCCGGTGCGGCCCAGGCCGGTTTGTACCTCATCGCAGACCAGCAACACGTTGTGCTGCGTTGCCAGTTCCCGCGCGAGTGTCAGGTAGCCCGGTGGTGGCACCACGATGCCGCCTTCGCCCTGTATGGGCTCCATCAGGATGGCACCCGTGTTGGGTCCGATAGCGGCGCGCAACGCATCGGCATCGCCAAACGGGATGCGCCGGAAGCCCCCCGCGAACGGCCCGAACCCGTAGCGATACTGGTCATGCGACGAGAAGCCGACGATGGTGGTCGTGCGGCCGTGGAAGTTGTTCTCGAAGACGATGATCTCGGCCACGTCGGGCGCCAGGCCTTTCACATCACGCGCCCATTTGCGGGCGGCCTTGATGGCGGTTTCCACGGCTTCGGCGCCGGTGTTCATCGGCAGCGCGCGATCCATGCGCGTGATGCGGCACACGTCAGCCAGGAAGGGGCCGAGTTCGGTGTTGTGGAAGGCGCGCGAAGTGAGCGTCAGCCGGCCGGCTTGCTCCACAAGCGCCGCAACCAGTTTGGGATGCGAGTGCCCGAAGCTGGCGGCTGAATACGCCGACATCATGTCCAGATAGCGGCGACCATCGGTATCGAACAGCCACACACCTTCACCGCGTTCCAGCATGACCGGCAGGGGCGCGTAGTTGCGCGCGCCGTAGGCGGCTTCCAGGGCATAGCTCGGATGTTGCAGTGCGGTCGTCATGATGGCCTCCGGGCACGTTGGTCGTTCACTTGCGGCGAATTCTGCGATCTGACAAACTCAAAATCAAATCGAATGTTTTTGGTTTTTCGATCCAAAAATTTGATCAATTAAGGAGCCGCTCACAACGCTCTCCTGGCTAGGCGCGCCGACGTAGGCAGTACTGAAGTACGACAAGTCGGCGCAACGACGCCAGGGGAGCGTTGTGAGCGGCGATGCCCATGTCCCACTCGCCGCTGCGCTATCTGCATAGCTTCCTGACCGTCGCCAACGAGGGCAGCTTCGTGCGCGCGGCTGACCGCCTGGCCGTGTCGCAGCCGGCGCTGTCGTACCAGATGCGGCAGCTGGAGCAATGGCTGGGCGTGCCCCTGTTCGAGCGCTCGGGGCGCAAGCTCGTGCTTACGCGGGCCGGTGCTTCCGTGCGTGCGTGGTGCCGTGATGCGTTTGCCGGGCTGGATGAATTGCGCGCCGCACTGCACAGCGGCGAGATGGAGCGCGTGTCGCTCAAGCTGGCCAGCGGCTCCAGCTTCGGGCGCTATGTGCTGATGCCGGCACTGCTGACGCCGTCGCCGGAATCCGACGCGCCGTTGCTCGACGATGTGCGTCTGGAGCTGGCGTTCGGCAGCGATGACGAAGTCTTCGGCCATGTCGAGTCCGGCCGCGCAGACCTTGGCTTTGTCTACACACCACGCACTTCACGCCTGTTCGAGCACCACGCTGCCTACACCGAGGAGTTCGTGCTCGCGTGCAGTGCGCGCGCGCTGCGTGAGCAGGGCGCCCCGCGCACGCTGGCTGACTGCGCTGCGCTGCCCTTCGTCACTTATGACGAGTCCGATGCGGTGTACGGCCTGTGGTTCAAGGCGCTCTTCCGCCGCTTGCCCGAGACCACCGTCAGCGCGCACCACGTGTCGGACCTGGAGGAGGTGAGTACGCTGGTGGAGGCGGGCGTGGGCTGGTCCGTGCTGCCGCTGCATGCCATTCAGGAAGCGGTGGAGCGCGGACGCCTGCAAGTCGTGCGGCCGACGACAACGCGGCGCTGCCTGAACACCGTGTTTGCCGTGCGCCGCACGTCGAGCTTCCCGAGCGAAGCGCAGGATCGTCTGCTCGTACGCCTTGCCCAGCTCGATGCCGCAACCGCGAATGGCTGAGGCGAGAGCCGCGTCGAAGCGGATGCGGCTGTCGTAGCGGCAGTGCTGACGCTATCCCGGCTCCGCCTTGCTTCCAGCCACCGTACGAGTCTCGCTCGCCTCCCCGAATGCGCAGTCGATCTCTCTGAGTTGCTCGGCACCGTGTCCTTGCCTTGAAATTAATTAATTCGACAATTAATATTCGGCGCATGGCAACACGCAAACCTTCCCCACGCGGCCCAGGCCGTCCCCGCCGACGCGATGGCGCGACGCCGGACGACCTGCGCGACCGCCTGCTCGACATGGCCGTGACGTTGTTCGCACGTGATGGTGTCGGCCCGACCACGCTCGCCGCCATCGCGCGCGAGGCTGGCGTGACGGCGCCGATGGTGCACTACCACTTCAAGACGCGCGATCAACTGCTCGACGCGGTGGTGGAGGCGCGCATCCGTCCGCTGATCGATCAGGTGACGGGGCCGGCGCTGGAACGCATTGCCGACGACAGTCACTTGCCTGACTTGGCGCAGACGATTGCGGGCGTGGCGCAGCGCATGGTGGCGATGGCGGCGAGCACGCCGTGGTTTCCGACGCTATGGATTCGCGAGATCGCCAGCGAGGGTGGTCAGTTGCGCGAGCGTGTGTTTGAGCGCATCGCACTGGAGCGCGCCAAGCTGATCGTGGGGCGCATCACCCGAGCGCAGGCTGCCGGAGCAGTGAACCCCGCCTTGCAGCCGCCGCTGTTGATGCTTTCGGTGATCGGCCTGGCGATGCTGCCGCTGGCCACGCGGCCGCTTTGGGGGCGCTTGCCTCTGGCAGATCAGGTGGATGACGAGGCCATTGGCCGGCATGTGGCGGCGCTGTTGCTGCACGGCATCGGCCCGGGCGCAGCGGCAGCGGACGCTAGTGGCAAGACAGCCAAGACAGCCAAGGCAGCCAAGAGCAAGACGCACAAGTAGGGCATAGCAACGGATCAATCGCATCAATCCATTCCGGCGGAGCACGGTATGCGGCAAGTGTTGTGGAACGGTAGAACGGCGTGTCTGGTCGCGGTTGCGGCGGCAGTTGCAGCGTTGAGTGGCTGTGCGAAGCAGGACGCCAACACCTATCAAGGCTATGTAGAGGGCGAGTTCGTCTATGTCGCCTCGCCCGTAGGCGGGCGGCTGGACCACCTGGGCGTGCAGCGCGGGCAGACCGTCAGTACTGGGGCGCCGTTGTTCGTGCTCGAGTCCGTCGATGAAACCGCGGCGCGCCAGCAGGCGGCGGCGCAGTTGCAATCGGCCGAAGCTCAACTGGCCGATCTGAACCTCGGCAAGCGTGTGCCCGAAGTGGATGCCGTGCGTGCGCAGTTGGCGCAGGCGGTGGCGGCCGACAAGCTCTCGGCCATCCAGCTCACGCGCGACGAAGCGCAGTTCCGCGCGGGCGGCATCCCGCAGGCGCAGCTTGATACCAGCCGGTCCACCGCGCAGACCAACGCGCAGCACGTGCGCGAGCTGACCAACCAACTGCGCATCGCTCGACTGCCAGCACGCAATGACCAGATCCGCGCGCAAGCGGCACAGGTTGAGGCCGCACGTGCCGCCGTCGCGCAAGCGCAATGGCGGCTCGACCAGAAGGCGCAGAAGGCGAGCCAAGGCGGCCTTGTGTTCGACACCCTGTATCGAGAAGGGGAATGGGTGGGCGCCGGCAGCCCGGTCGTCCGCATGCTGCCTCCGGCCAACGTGAAGGTGCGCTTCTTCGTGCCCCAGGGCGTGGTTGGTTCGCTCAAGCCGGGGCAGGCGGCGCGCATTCACTGCGATGGCTGCGCGGCAGATGTGAACGCCACCGTCACCTACGTTGCCAACGAGGCCGAGTACACGCCGCCCGTGATCTACAGCAACACCACGCGCGACAAGCTCGTCTTCATGGTGGAAGCGCGTCCCACGGCGGCCGATGGCCCCAAGCTGCGCCCGGGGCAGCCCGTTGAGGTGACGTTGCCATGACCACCTCGGGCCATCACAACGACGGCGGTGCGAGTGGGCGTGACTACGCCATCGACGTGCGCGTACTGAACAAGCACTTCGGCGACAAGCACGTCGTGAAAGACCTCTCCATGCAGGTTGCGCGCGGTGAGATCTTTGGCTTTCTCGGGCCCAACGGCAGCGGCAAGACCACGTCGATCCGCATGATGTGCGGGCTGCTTACGCCCGACAGTGGCAGCGGTACGTGTTTGGGCTACGACATCCTCAAGGAGTCCGCGCAGATCAAGCGCCGCGTCGGCTACATGACACAGCGCTTCTCGTACTGGGATGATCTGTCCATTCGCGAGAACCTCGACTTCGTTGCGCGTCTGTATGAGATGCCGAACCGGCGTGAGGCGGTGGATCATGCGCTGGAGAACCTTGGTCTCGCCTCGCGTGCCAAGCAACTGGCGGGCGCGTTGTCGGGCGGCTGGAAGCAGCGGCTGGCGCTGGCGGCCTGCATGCTGCATCAGCCAGAGCTGCTGCTGCTCGACGAACCGACCGCCGGTGTCGACCCGAAAGCCCGCCGCGATTTCTGGGAAGAACTGCATCGTCTTGCTGCACAAGGCATCTCGGTGCTGGTCAGCACGCACTACATGGATGAGGCCGAGCGCTGCCACAAGCTTGCTTACATCGCCTACGGTGAACTGCTGGCGCAAGGCACCGCCAGCGAGGTGATTGCCAGCCAGCGGTTGTCAACGTGGTCGGTGATGGGCGGCAATCTGGTGGACCTGGGGCGCAAGCTCGAGGGCCAGCCCGGTGTGGACCAGACCGTTGCGTTTGGCTCCGTGCTGCATGTGACGGGCGCCGATGCGCAGGCGCTGGAGGCCACGCTGCGCGGCCTGGCCAGTGAATCGGGCGTGCGCGTGGAGCCCATCGACACCGGCCTGGAAGACGTCTTCATCCACATGATGCGCGGCTCGTCCGACAACTATGGAGCGCAGCCATGAGCATCACCCTCAACGGCAACCGCTTTTCGTTCCAGCGCTGGTGGAGCGTGGTGCTCAAGGAGTTCCTGCAACTGCGGCGCGACCGCGTGACGTTCGCCATGATGATCGGCATTCCGATCATGCAGCTGGTTCTGTTCGGTTTCGCCATCAACAGCGATCCGAAGCACCTGCTGACCGGTGTGATTGCGGCGGATCAGAGCGAGTTCACGCGCAGCTTCCTGGCCGGCATGCGCAACTCCAACTACTTTGACCTGGCCAAAACCTTGCCCGACGAAACGGCGGGGCGCGAGGCGCTGGCTAAGGGGCAACTGCAGTTCGTGGTCTCCATCCCGCCGGACTTCACGCGCAAGCTGGTGCGCGGCGAGAAGCCCTCGCTGCTGGTCGAGGCGGATGCCACTGACCCGGCCGCGACAGGCCTGGCGGTAGCCTCGCTCTCACAACTGGTGCAAGGCGTGGTCGACAAGGACATGAAGGGCGCGCTGGCACCGCTGGCTGGCGGCACCGGTGGTGCGACGAGCAACGCACCGCCATTCGACGTGCGCGTCCACAAGCTCTACAACCCGGAAGGCGTCACGCAGTACAACATCATCCCCGGCCTCATGGGCACCATCCTCACGATGACCATGGTGATGATGACGGGCCTGGCCATGACGCGCGAACGCGAGCGCGGCACCATGGAAAACCTGCTCGCTACGCCCGTGCATCCGCTGGAGGTGATGACCGGCAAGATCGTGCCGTACATCTTCATCGGGCTGGTGCAGGTGACCATCATTCTGCTGATGGCGTACTTCGTGTTTCAGGTGCCGTTTGTCGGCAGTGTGTGGATGGTCTACGTGTCAGCGCTGCTGTTCATCGTGGCGAGCCTGACGGTGGGGATCACGCTGTCGTCGCTCGCGCAGAACCAGTTGCAGGCGACGCAGCTCACGTTCTTCTACTTCCTGCCGAACATCCTGCTCTCGGGGTTCATGTTTCCGTTTGTGGGCATGCCGAAGTGGGCGCAGGTGATTGGCAACCTGCTGCCGATGACGTACTTCAACCGGCTCACGCGTGGGATTTTGCTCAAGGGCAATGGGTGGTTTGAGCTGTGGCCCAGCATCTGGCCGTTGATGGTGTTTACGGTGGTGGTGCTGGGTATTGCGTTGCGGTTTTATCGCAAGACGCTGGATTGAGGTGGCGGCCATGCATATGTTTCTGATGTTTCGCAGTGATGGCCGTGGTGGTCCATCCCTTGTTTCATCCCCTGCCGGGGCTGACTCACTTTTCTTTGTCTTGCCAAAGAAAAGTAAGCAAAAGAAAGGCGCGCCCGAGATGGCGAAAGACTCCTTGAATTTCCGTAACCGGGCGGAGACGGGAAAAACTCGCTTCGCTCAAACAGTTTCCCGTCTTTTTTCCGCCCGCTTACGAAAATTCAAGGCGCCATCTAGGGCAGGGTACGGCCAAACCGTCAGTGGGCATGTGTTGGCGCTTGGGCAATTGCAGGTGGCGCGTGCGTTGGGCTTGAGTACGGTGCTGGCTGTTGCATTGGCGATGAGCGGTTGCGCCGTCGGCCCCGACTTCAAGACGCCCGCTGCACCCGTGGCCTCGGGCTACTCGGCGCAGCCCGTGCCGCGCGAGACGGCGTCGGCGCCCGTTCCCGGTGGTGAAACGCAGCATTTGGCGGACGCCAATGTGCCGGCCGATTGGTGGCACCTGTTTCAATCTCCAGCGCTCGACGCGCTGGTCGATGAAGCGTTGCGTGCCAGCCCATCGGTGACACAAGCCGAGGCACGCCTGCGCCAGGCCCAGGCTGAAGCCGAGGCGCAATTCGGCTATGCGCTGCCCACGGTGGATGGCACCGTGTCTGCCGTGCGCCAGCAAGTCAACCCGGAAGCGTTTGGTTTCAACACACCCAAGCCGGGGCCGTTCACGTTGTACTCGGCATCGCTGTCGGTGTCGTATGCGTTGGACATCTTCGGTGGCGTGCGCCGGGCCTTGGAAGCGTCGCGTGCGGAAGTGGATACGCAGCGCTATGAGTTGGAGGCGGCACGCCTGGCACTCGCGGGCAATGTGGTGACGTCGGTGGTGCGCATCGCCTCGCTCGATGCGCAGATCGCCACCACCCAGCGGTTGGTGGCCGAGCAGCGCAGGCAACTCGAGATTACTGAGCGTCGCTTGAACCTGGGTGGTGTGGCGAACGTTGACGTGCTCTCGCAACGCACCCTCGTCGCGCAGACGGAGGCAACCCTGCCACCGCTCGCCCAGCAGGCTGCGCAGATGCGGCATCGGTTGTCGGTGCTGCTTGGTCGTGAGCCAGGGGCAGGGCTGCCGGACTTGCCCACGCTCGATGCCTTGCGCTTGCCTGACCCGCTGCCCGTGTCATTGCCATCGACGCTCGCACAGCGCCGACCCGACATCCGCGCCGCCGAGGCGATGTGGCACCAAGCGAGTGCCAATGTGGGTGTTGCCACGGCCAACCTGTTTCCGCGGATCACCTTGTCCGCAGGGCTGGGTTCTGAGACGACGGGTTTCCGTAATGTGCTGGGCGCCGGCTCCAGCATCTGGAACCTGGGTGCCGGGCTCACGCAGCCGATCTTCCACGGCGGCACGCTGCGCGCCAAGAAGCGTGAGGCTGAGGCGGCCTATGACGCAGCAGGCGCGGCGTACAAGCAGACCGTGTTGCAAGGCTTGCAGGAAGTGGCCGACGCCCTGCACGCCGTACACAACGACGCGCAAGCACTGCAGGCGCGAGCACTGGCAACCGATCAGGCCCAGCAGACATTGCAAGCCGCCCAAGCTCGCCACGCCGCCGGTGGCATCAGCACGCTCACGCTGCTGGACGCACAGCGCCAGGTTGATCAGGCAACGCTGCAACAGGTACAGAGCCGTGCCGATCGTCTGCTGGACTCCGCCGCCCTGATGCAAGCACTAGGTGGCGGTTGGCAGTAAAGAGATGAACTTTGCCCCAACACCTGCCTCCAGGTGGTTTGGCCGTACCCTGCCCTAGATGGCGCCTTGAATTTCTGTTGCAGGGAGGAAAAAGGAAGGGGAACTGTTTGAGCGAAGCGAGTTTTCCCCTTCCCCTCCCTGCGACAGAAATTCAAGGAGGGTGTCGCCATCTCGGGCGCGCCTTTCTTTGCTTACTTTCTTTGGCAAGACAAAGAAAGTGAGTCAGCCCCGGCAGGGGATGAAAGGGAGGTGAACCACCAAGCCCCAACCCTCCCCAAAAAAACACCACCGCTCAAACAGCAGGCCGCAACAACCGCTGCTGATACGCCTGCAAATGCGCATAAGCCACCCGCAGGAGCGAAACATCCACCCCCAGCTTGCGCCCCCGCTGCAGCATGTCCCCGACGATATGCGCCGCCTCCACGCGGCCACCGTTTTCCAGATCCCGCAGCATGGATGCCGTCAGCGGTGACCCCACCTGCGTCAGCACCAACTGACCACGCTCACGCGCCTGCGTACGGATCGGATACCCCGATGCAGCCGACACCGCCTGGCACGCCGCAAACATTTCCTCGTTCAGCGCACGACCCTCATCCGTGGCAACGATCTCGCCCACGTTGGCCCGCATCAGGCACGTCATCGACGCCAGCGAGGTCAGGAAGACAAACTTCTCCCACATGTCCTGCATCACATTGTCGGCCAGCACCGAGTCAAAGCTGGCCGTGGCGAACACGTTGCGGATGGCCTCGGTGCGCGCACGTGGGGCATGCGGCGTGCGCTCGCCAAAGGTGATGGACTGCGCCGCCGGGCCTTGTCCAAACCCTAGGTGCAGCACTGCACCGTCAGGCGCAGTGGTGGCGCTGATGTGGCACAAACCACCCAGCACACGCGATTCCCCAAACGCAGCATCGAGCCGCTCCAAGTGCGCCAGCCCATTGAGCACCGGCAGCACGACAGTGCGCTCGCCCACCGTGGGGCGGATCGCGGCAATTGCGTCGTCCAAGTCATAGGCCTTGCAGCTCAGCAGGATGAGATCGGCATGGCCCCAGGCGCTAGCCTCGTCGGCGGTGATGATCTGGACGGGCAACTGCGCATCGCCCGCCGGGCTGCGGATCACCAGACCTTGCGCGCGCAACAGTGCCGCCCGCGCCGGGCGTACCAGAAAGGTCACGTCTGCGCCGGCCTGGGCGAGCCGTCCGCCGAAATAGCCGCCGGTGCCGCCGGCGCCGAGTACCAGAATCCGCATTGCTGTCTCCATGTTGGGCAGGGGATGAAGCAGACGATTCTAGGCCGGTTCGTCCAAGCCTGCAGACGGTGCCCCCGCAGGCTGCCGGGGCACGCTAAAATACTGATTTTCCTCACGATTTGACGCCCGTTCGGCCATTATTCAGCGCTGGCGGGGTCAGCATGCCATGACGTTTTCCAATAACTTCCACCGCCTCGAAACCCGCCTGCAGTCGGCGGTCGGTCGCGCCATCGGCGACTTCAAGATGATCGAGGACGGCGACACCATCCTCGTGTGCCTGTCCGGCGGCAAGGACTCATACACGATGCTGTCGATCCTGATGGCGCTGCAAAAGCGCGCGCCCGTCAACTTCAAGCTGATCGCCATGAATCTCGATCAGAAGCAGCCCGGCTTTCCGGAAGACGTGCTGCCCAATTACCTGAAGAAGACGGGGGTGGAGTACGTGATCGTCGAGGCGGACACGTATTCGATCGTCAAGGAGAAGGTGCCCGAGGGCAAGACCACGTGCTCGCTGTGCTCGCGCCTGCGCCGGGGTGTGATCTACCGCACCGCCAAGGAACTGGGCGCCAACAAGATCGCGCTGGGCCACCACCGCGACGACATCGTCAACACGTTCTTCCTGAACATGTTCTTCGGCGGCAAGATGAAGGCGATGCCGCCCAAGCTGGCCACCGACAACGGCGACCACATCGTCATTCGCCCGCTGGCCTACTGCGCGGAAAAGGACATCGCGTCATACGCGCGCGCCATGGAGTTCCCGATCATCCCGTGCAACCTGTGCGGCTCGCAGGAAAACCTGCAGCGCAAGAAGGTCAAGGAGATGCTGCTGGAGTGGGAGCGCCAACATCCGGGCCGCACCGACAAGATCTTCGCGTCGCTGCAGAACGTCGTGCCTTCGCACCTGGCCGATACGGAGCTGTTCGACTTCAACGGCCTCTCCACGGGCCTGGCCAAGATCGGCGAGGACTCGCTGTTCGGCCAGACCTCGTACGATCAGGCGCCGCTGGTGTTTGCCGGCTCGCATGACGACCGCATCGAGTTCGTGCGCTTCGAGCGCAATTCGGAGCGCAAGCCCGCCGATACGGCCGCCGCTGACGAAGCCGCCGCGAACTGATCGCGGCGTTCAATTGTTCTGCGCCTGATGCGCGGCGCCGGTCTCGCCGTCGCGCATCAGGTCACGCACATCGTTGATCCAACCCTGCAGGCGCTCGCGCGCATGTTGTTTCTGGCGCGGCGTCGTCAGATTGGCGATGGTGACCAGCATCGCGGTGTCCGCTTCCCGTCGCAGTTGCTGCTGGACGCCGCGCTCCCCGGGCGCGTGCTGCCACTGGTCGGCATAGGCGGTGAGCCACTGCACGACGGTCGCTTCGTCCGGGTGCTCCTGCTGCACGCGGGCAATCAGTGCCAGCCAGACTTTCTGGCGCGCGATGCGCTCGTCGTATCGGGCGGGGGTGCTGTCCACCATCGGGGCGATGGCTGACCGGATGGCCTCTTCCTGTGCGGCCGAGAAATTGCCGTACAGCAAACGGGCGTCTTCCATGACCTTCTTGAGGCGAGCGCGCAGGCGTTCTTCCGCATCGTCGTCCAAATAGCGGTGCTGGAACTTGTCGTTGCTCTCCTGCAGCTTCTTTTGTACATGCGCGAGCTGTGCAGGCGTGGTGCTCAACAGCAGGCGGGCGATGTCGGGTTTGGCCTGGTCGAAGGCTGCGCGCCCGAACTGCTGGAAAGCGTCTTGATACACGCGTATCTGCTGCGCGGAAACAGGCTGCTGCAAGTCGCTTTGTGCGCGCTCAAGCACGGCAGCCATGCGAGGCAGCTGATCTTGTCGATGCCATGTAAAGAAGCGCGCGATGGCCTCGCGCGTGGGAGCGGTCTGTGCGTCCTGCAGGTCGAATTGCCCGTCGATCCACCAGTAGGTGAGCCGGCTGCTTTGCTGGTAGCCGATTTTCATGGTGCTGCAGGCCTGCAGGCACCCCAACGAGACGACCGCCGCCAGCACGACCACCCAGCGGACTAACCGGCCTGGCAATGGCGCAATTGCAACAATTCGACCATTTGACGGGTTCAGCTGGGGGGGAGGCCCCATGTTAAAATTTTTCATCTGTGTCTTATACGCCGCAAATGCGCCCCATAGAAGGGTTTGCAGGCGGTCCGGCCAACTTGAGGGGAGGTGGCGGGCAGCAGGTTCCGGGCGGCTGTTGGCATGCCCGAATACCCGCCGCAGGCTATCGCTTCGAGTCACTCTAGGAACCTCCTTGTGAATATCGTCATCCTTGCCGCCGGCATGGGCAAACGCATGCGTTCCGCCCTGCCGAAAGTGCTGCACCCGCTGGCCGGCAAACCGCTGCTGGCCCACGTGATCGAAACCGCGCGGTCCATGTCGCCGACACGCCTGGTGGTGGTGGTGGGCCACGGCGGCGAGCGCGTGCGTGAGATGGTCGGCGCGCCCGATGTCACCTTCGCGACGCAGGAGCAGCAGCTCGGCACCGGCCACGCCGTCATGCAGGCGCTTGACCAGCTGGATGAGAGCGTGCCCACCCTGGTGCTCTATGGCGACGTGCCGCTCACCCGCGCAGAAACGCTCAATGCGCTGGTCGGTGCGGCCGGGCAGGATCATCTGGGCGTGCTGACCGTGCACCTGGATGACCCGACCGGCTACGGACGCATCGTGCGCGACGCTGCCGGCCGCATCACCCGCATCGTCGAGCAGAAGGACGCCAACGAAACACAGCTTGCCATTCACGAGGTCAACACCGGCATTCTGGTTTGCCCGACGGCCAAGCTCAAAACGTGGCTGGCCACGCTGTCGAACAACAACGCGCAGGGCGAGTACTACCTGACCGACGTGATTGAGCGCGCCGCCACCGACGGCGTGCCAATCACTTCCGCTCACCCGCTGGCCGAATGGGAAACGCTGGGCGTCAACAGCAAGGTGCAGCTGGCCGAGCTGGAACGCATTCACCAGCGCAACCTCGCGCAGCAACTGCTGGAAGACGGCGTTACGCTGGTCGACCCGGCGCGCATCGATATCCGCGGCCACCTGTCTTGCGGCCGCGATGTGGTGATCGACGTGAACTGCGTGTTCGAGGGCCGTGTGGCGCTGGCGGACGGCGTGCATGTGGGCGCCAACTGCGTGATCCGCGAATCGGCCATCCATGCCGGCGCCGAGATCCTGCCGTTCTGCCATATCGAGCAGGCCAGCGTGGGCGCCGACTCGCGCATCGGCCCGTATGCGCGCCTGCGCCCGGGCACGCAACTGGCCGAAGATGTGCACATCGGCAACTTTGTCGAGGTCAAGAACAGCCAGGTCGCGGCACACAGCAAGGCCAACCACCTGGCCTATGTGGGCGACGCCACGGTGGGCTCACGCGTGAACATTGGCGCTGGCACCATCACCTGCAACTACGATGGCGCGAACAAGTTCCGCACCGTCATTGAAGACGACGCCTTCATCGGCTCCGACTCGCAGCTCGTCGCGCCGGTGCGCGTGGGCAAGGGCGCAACGCTGGGTGCCGGCACCACGCTGACCAAGGATGCGCCGGATGGCAAGCTGACGGTCTCGCGTGCGCGCCAAGTCACCATTGACAGCTGGCAGCGCCCGGTCAAACAGAAGAAGGGCGCCTGAAGCGGCGTCGGATGCCCGCCTGCGCCGAACAGCGGATGCCGCTGCGGCGCACGAGCATCGATACTGAATGCGTACCGAGTACAGCGCATCACGGCGCTGTGCTCAAACTGGAGAAATCAACATGTGCGGTATCGTCGGCGCGGTTTCCACGCGCAATATCGTTCCCGTCCTGATCGAAGGCCTGCGCCGTCTGGAATACCGCGGCTACGACTCGTGCGGTGTTGCCGTGCAGCGCGATGGCCAGCTCGAGCGTGCGCGCACCGTGTCGCGCGTGGCCGACCTCGACACGCAGGCGCAGACCAGCCACCTGGACGGCGCCATCGGCATCGCCCACACGCGCTGGGCCACGCACGGCAAGCCGGATACCGTCAACGCCCACCCGCACTTCTCGGGCGACACCATCGCCCTGGTGCACAACGGCATCATCGAGAACTACGAAGCGCTGCGCGACGAGCTCAAGGCCGTCGGCTACGGCTTTGAATCGCAGACCGACACCGAGGTGGTCGCCCACCTGATCCACCAGGCCTATACGTACCCGAGCAGCGCCACGCGCGGCAACCTGTTTGCCTCGGTGCGCGCGAGCGTCAAGCGCCTGCATGGCGCCTACGCGATTGCCGTGTTCGCTCGCGACAACCCCGACGTGGTGGTGGGTGCGCGCGCAGGGTCGCCGCTGGTGGTGGCGCTGGGCGATGGCGAGTCGTTCCTCGCCTCCGACGCGCTGGCCGTGGCCGGCACCGCCAGCCGCATGGCCTACCTGGAAGAAGGCGACGTGGTGGAGATCACCCGCGAGGGCTTCACCGTGGTGGACGTGCATGACAAGCCGGCCGAGCGCGAGGTCAAGGAGGTTGGTGGGTACGCCGCCGCCGTGGAACTCGGCCCGTTCCGCCACTTCATGCAGAAGGAAATCTTCGAGCAGCCGCGCGCGCTGGGCGACACGATTGATGGCGTGCTGGGCTTTGGCCCCGACCTGTTCGGCCCGAATGCGGCCGAGGTGCTGTCCAAGGTCGACAGCGTGCTGATCCTGGCCTGCGGCACGAGCTACTACTCGGGCTGCACCGCCAAGTACTGGCTGGAGTCGATCGCTAAGATCCCGACACAGGTGGAAGTCGCCAGCGAATACCGCTATCGCGAGACGGTGCCCAACCCGAACGCGCTGGTCGTGGTGATCTCGCAATCGGGCGAGACCGCCGACACGCTGGCCGCGCTGCGCCACGCACGCGAACTGGGCCACAAGCACACGCTGGCTGTGTGCAACGTGGCGACCAGCGCCATGGTGCGCGAGACCGAACTCAAGTTCCTCACGCGTGCCGGCACGGAAATCGGTGTGGCCTCCACCAAGGCGTTCACCACGCAGCTGGCTGCGCTGTACATGCTGTCGCTGACGTTTGCCAAACTGCGCGGCCATCTGAGCGACGCGCAGGAAGAAGACGCCCTGCGCCACCTGCGCCACCTGCCGTCTGCACTGAACGCCGTGCTGGCGCTGGAGCCGCAGATCATCGCGTGGTCGGAAGAGTTTGCCCGTCGTGAGAACGCGTTGTTCCTGGGCCGTGGCCTGCACTACCCGATTGCCCTGGAAGGCGCGCTCAAGCTCAAGGAAATCTCCTACATCCACGCCGAGGCCTACCCGGCCGGTGAACTCAAGCACGGCCCGCTGGCCCTGGTGACCGACGAGATGCCGGTCGTGACGGTGGCCCCGAACGACGCGCTGCTCGAGAAGCTCAAGTCCAACATCCAGGAAGTGCGTGCACGTGGCGGCAAGCTGTATGTGTTTGCCGATGCCGACACGCACATCCAGTCGAGCGATGGTATTCAGGTGATCCGCATGCCGGAGCACTATGGGCAGCTCTCGCCGATCCTGCACGTGGTGCCGCTGCAATTGCTGGCGTATCACACGGCGCTGGCGCGTGGGACGGATGTGGATAAGCCGCGCAATCTCGCCAAGTCGGTCACAGTCGAGTAAACACGGTCGCTGTGCAAAAAAGAAGTAGCGATTTGAAATAGTTGTTGCGCCGCGTTTCAGAAGTTGTTGCGCCGCCGTCCGCGAATGCATTGTGGACATTGGGTTTCCCAGCGGCGCAACAATTAACTGAAACGCCAGGTGGACCGGGCAGACGTCCGGATTTGCGTCGGGTGTTCTTCTCTATCGAGCCTCTCTCTTTCGCCTCTCCACCCAGCGTCCCCCAAGCGCACGCCCAATGGCGCTACCCAACGCGACTCAGCGATTCCAGCGTTCGCGCAGAGCGCGCACTTCCACGATGAAGTCGTATGGGAGCCAGTATTGCGCGATGGGATGTTTGCGAGCCGCCAAGCATCGGGCTGATTAGAGGGGAATAGTGCATACCCTTGGCGGGAAGGCCTAGTGCCATTCGCACCGCGTCATATCTCTCTTCGTCTAGCAGTGCGTACCGGCTAGTTAGAACCTGACTGAACAGGTGTTCGAGAATTTTCTGAATGCATTCCCGCAGGAGCATGAGTTCTCCGCGCCGGTCAACTGGGCTTCGTTGGCCGGCCAGATTCAACGTGAGCTGGGTTGCGTTGTTCCAGAAGAGATAGTGAGTTTCTGGCGGGAAATCGGGGCAGGGTACTTTGGTGACCGGGTCCTCTACTTCTTTGGAGACCAAGTTGAAGGCGCCCCTCGTGACTCCCTTCTCGCCTGGAATGGGAAAGATTTTTGGCGCAGCATCTACCCACTGCCGCGCGATGGCGGGCCGGTCTTCTTTGCCGAGACCTGCTTCGGCGACCAGCTCGGATTTCGTCGGGAGAGCAACGGGGAACTCGTGTACGTTCTATTCAGCGTAGACACTTTTGATGCCTACTCTGTCGCACGAGGTGAAGGACATGGGCTTGGCCTCAAAGGTCTCTAGCGTCGATGCTAGCAGGCCAGCGCGGATTGACCTCTTTCGGCGAGGAGCAGATGTCGACGTCTGTGGCAGGATATGAGTTGAATCGACAACTCGCGGGCCTTGGCGGTCAGCGGCAGTCGAGAGAGTCTATAACTGACGTCGGAGGGTGCATTGATAGAAGCGCGCAAGTCTCAGTTTCCGTCGTTTCTTGCTGAAAGAATGCCGGTCCTTGTCGATTTCGCTGAACGACTTGGGTTCGCTGAGCCATACCGAATCCTCAACGAGCCGGCACTCTTTCTGCCGGGCCTGGACGCTTGGCTCCAACGGCAAGAGGTTAGCAGCGACGACCGAGCCTGGCTTCTTGCACGCTTGGCCTACTACGTTGGCGAGTACCTGGTCGTCCGCTATAGTGGTTCCTGGTCAGTCAATGACATCGAGGGTTCACGTTACTTCGGCCGATATGTGGTCGGCAACTTTGCGAAGGTATCGAACCGACACGCGCAAGTTGACCCCTACGAGATTGGTATGGACGCGCTCAAGACGAGCCCACCGACCTCGCTGGCAATAATCCTCAACCATGTTGAGGGAGAATTAGCGGCTGCCTAACCATGGCAAGCCAGTTCCGGTGCCGGAAGTCCGCCCTCGGCCAGCGGCGGTCGATTGACAACAGCGCGCATCGGCAATGCAGCCCACACTATGAGCGAAAATAGACGCGAGCACGCGGGCACGAAGCTTCTTCCGCTAGAACAGCCATATTCAACTGTGTTGATTTGCACCGAATCCTGACCCAGGATTTGCATCGAAAACTGACCCACCCCAAAGGCTGTTAGGTGTCGCTTTGTGCGGGTTGTTTGGCGGTGCGTTTCTCCTTCTTGGGCTGGGTGGTGCTGTGCTTGAAACGATAGCTATCGTTGCCGGTTTCAACAATGTGGCAGTGGTGCGTGAGGCGATCCAATAGCGCGGTGGTCATCTTGGCGTCCCCGAAGACGCTGGACCATTCGCCGAAGCTCAGGTTGGTGGTGATGACGAGGCTGGTGCGCTCGTAGAGCTTGCTGATCAGGTGGAACAGCAATGCGCCGCCGGTCTGGCTGAACGGCAGATAGCCCAGCTCATCGAGGATCACCAGGTCGGCATACATGAGTCGCGTGGCCAGGTGTCCCGGCTTGCCTGAGACCTTCTCCAGTTCCAACGCGTTGACGAGCTCCACGGTCGAGAAGAAGCGCACTCGACGGTGATGGTGCTCCACGGCCTGCACGCCGATGGCGGTGCCGAGATGGGTCTTGCCCGTACCTGGGCCGCCGACCAGCACGATGTTGTGCGCCGACTCGAGGAACTCGCAGCGGTGAAGCTGCCGCACCAGTGCTTCGTTGGCCTCGCTGCAACTGAAGTCGAAGCCGGTCAGGTCTCGGTAGGCTGGGAAGCGCGCCACCTTCATCTGATAGGCCAGCGAGCGCACCTCGCGCTCGGTGAGCTCGGCCTTGAGCAGACGCGACAGGATGGCCACGGCCGACTGGTAGGCCGGCGAGTCCTGCGCCGCCAGGTCGCCCAGCGCTTGTGCCATGCCGTGCAGCTTCAACGACTTGAGCATCTCCAACATGACTTCATGCTGCATGATGCACCTCCCGATCTCGCAAGCTGTCGTAGCGGCCGACGTTGGCCTGCGGTTCGACGTGCAGCGCCAGTGCCTGTGGTGAGGTGATCGGTGCCACGGGCTCGCCTTCCAGGAGGCGGCTGAGGATGTTCAGGATGGTTTGCTTGGACGGGGCACCCGCCTCCAGTGCGAGCTCCACCGCAGTGAGCACGGCCTGTTCGTCGTGCAACAGCACCAGCGCCAGGATCTCGACCATCTCGCGATCGCCACCAGGGCGTTTGAGCAGTGTGGATTGCAGGCGTCGGAAGCCCTCTGGCAGTTCGGCGAACGGTGCGCCGTTACGCAGCGCACCGGGCTTACGCTGCAGCACCGCGAGGTAGTGGTGCCAGTCATAGATTGTGCGCCCCGGAAGATGGCTACGGTCGATGTGCCGCACGTGCTCGGCAATCACCTGGCCTTCGGCCACGAACACGAGCCGATTGGCATAGACGCGCAGACTGATGGGCCGGTTGGCAAACGACGCCGGTACGCTGTAGCGGTTGCGCTCGAAGGTCACCAGGCAGGTTGGTGAGACGCGCTTGGTGTGCTCCACAAAGCCATCGAACGGCTGCCCCACGGGCATCAGGTGTGGCCGCTCCAGCGACCAGGCCTCCCAGAGGGTCATGTCCAGCTCAGGATGGCGGGTCTGCTGCCACAGCCGTACGCACTGGTCGGCCAGCCAGTCATTAAGTGCCGCCAGAGAGCCGAATGCAGGGATGCGTTGCCAGATGCGGTGACGGCTGTCCTGCACGTTCTTCTCTATCTGCCCCTTCTCCCAGCCCGAGGCCGGGTTACAGAACTCGGCGTCGAACAGGTAGTGGCTGACCATGGTGCTGAAGCGCAAGTTGACGTCACGCAACTTGCCCAGGCGCACGCGATCCACGGCGGTCTTCATGTTGTCGTAGATGCCGCGACGCGGGATACCGCCCCAGGCCACAAAGGCGTGGTGATGGGCATCGAACAGCATCTCGTGGGTCTGCAGCAGATACGCGCGCAGGAAGAATGCGCGGCTGTGGCTGAGCTTGAACTGAGCCACTTGCAGCTTGGTGCGCTCGCCGGCGATGACCGCCCAGTCCTCGCTCCAGTCGAACTGGAAGGCCTCACCCTCTGCGAAGCGCAGTGGGATAAAGGTGCCTCGCCCCGACGTGCGGGCTTGCTCCTGTTGCTCCTGGCGCCAGCGGCGAGCGAATGCGGCAACGCGATCGTAGGAGCCGGTGAAGCCCAAGGCACACAGATCAGTGTGGATCTGCTTGAGTGTGCGCCGTTGCTTGCGTGGCTTGTTGGCCTCGGTCTTGAGCCAAGCGGAGAGCTTGGCGGCATGGCCGTCGAGCTTGCTCGGACTCTGCCGTGCAGGATAGGCCGGTGCCGTGGTGTCAGCGCGCAGATAGCGCCTGACCGTGTTCCTGGAGATGCCCAGGCGTCTGGCGATCTCGCGCAGCGGGATCTGGTCGCGAAGATGCCAGCGTCGAATGATGCTCAGTATGGCCACGTCGATCACTCCGATCTCCCGCTCGTTGCCGAGCGGGACAGTGTTCTATACGTGGGTCAACATTCGATGCAAAAACCTACCTCGGGTGGGTCAGGATTCCGTGCAAATCAACATCAACTGCAAGCCGCGACGCTTCTGCAGCCAAGGAGTCTGTTGTCGCGGGCCTTATGTCTGGCATGGACTACTGGGCGATCTGCTCGTAGTCATGCGGTCCCGATATTGCGCGGCCTTTCAATCCAGCGACCTTGTTGCGGATCGCTTCCATCACGGCAGCGAATCCCTCCTGCTCGATGCGGCGATCCCACATCGAGATGACGGCCTGCTGCGCCGGCGTCGTGCCGAAGAGCGACGGCGTCGGATGGATGTCATCGAGGTAGCGGCTGATGACGGGCACTTCGCCGATGGCCGTGCCGTCATCCATGATCAGCGTCGGCACCACGCGGCGCGGATTGATGGCGCGGTAGGCGTCGCCATGCTGTTCGCCCTTGCCCAGGTCGACGGGGATCAACGTGGGTGTCAGGCCCTTCTCGGCCAGCAGGATGCGCACGCGGCGCGAATTGGGAGACGAGGTGGAGTGATAGAGCTTCATTTGAATTCCTTGAAAGATTAAAAGAGGGCGTGCGCCTCAGAGCTTGGAGCCGCCATCTACGCGCAGCGTGTCGCCGGTGATCCAGCGCGCTTGGTCTGAAACCAAGAATGCGACGGCGCTGGCGATGTCTTCGGGTTGGGCCAGGCGTTGCAGGGCCTGCATGCCCAGGGTCGCCTCGCGGCCAGCGTCGGTTTTGGTGAAGCTGGACATCTCGGTCTCGACAACGCCGGGTGCCACCGCGTTGACGCGGATGCCACGCGGCCCGAGCGCCGCAGCCCAGTGCTTCACCAGCGTGTCGATCGCACCCTTGGTGGCTGAGTACGCGGAGAGCGTGCCGACCGAAGCGTGTGCCGCCAGGGAAGACAGCAGGACGATGCTGCTGCCCTTGCACAGTGCGGGCAGCAGTTGCTGCACGAGGAAATACGGTGCACGCACGTTGACGGCGAAGAGTGCGTCAAAGTCCTCGACCGTCGTCTCCTCAAGCGTCGCGGCCTTGGCGATGCCGGCGTTGGCTACCAGCACGTCCAGCCGTCCACCGATGATGGCGCGAACACGCTCGGCCAATTGGTGAGGGCCTTCCGACGCGCGCAGGTCTGCCGCGATTTTCTCGGCCTTGCCGCCGGCGCGGCGAATCTCGTCGACGACCGCGGCCGCCTCCTTCTCGCCGCTGCCAAAGTGGACCAGGACCTGGGCGCCGGCCGCGGCCAATGCCAGGGCGGTGGCGCGGCCGATTCCGCGCGAGGCGCCAGTAACGAGCGCCGTCTTGCCTGTGAGTGAGTTCATGATGGCGATCTCCAAAGACGTTGCGCGTTCATTCAGGACAGGAACTGTTCGGCGTGCGCGACGAAGCGGTCCGGGTACTGATAGATCGAGCCGTGGTTGGCGTCGGGGTAGATCACCAGCTCTGCGTTTGGCAGGTGCTGCTGCAACGTGACCGAGTGGGCCGTCGGGATGATCACGTCGTTGCTGCCCTGAACGACCAGCGTGGGCTGCTTGATCGACTTCAGGTAGGCCAGCGCGTTCTCATCCGACGAGATCCACTTGCCGATCGCTTCGCCCTGGGCAGCGACGGTCTGCGCGCTCACCTCCGGATCGCGATCCTTACGAAGCCACTTGCGTTCGAGGAAGGCGAGTCCAGCCTTCTGACTGGCCTCGGACGGTGCGAAGTGCACCGCCAGCCAAAGATGTTCAGGCGGCTCGTAGCTGCCGGCGAAGATCTCTGCCGAACGGCTGGCCGTCATGTCGTTGCCGCGATAGCCCGTGCCGACGAGGATGATCTTGCGGACGAGATCACCACCCTGCAGTGCGATCTCCTGTGCGACAAAGCCGCCAATCGAGATGCCCAGCACATCGACTTGCTCCAGGCCGAGCGCGCGGATGAAGGCAATCGCGTTGGCGCCCATCTCCGGGAAGCTGGTCGGCGTCTGGCCGGATGAACTGGACACGCCGGCGTTGTTGAAGAGGATCACCTCACGCGTCTGGGCCAGGCCATCGGTTACGGCCGGGTCCCAATAGTCCATGGTGCCGGTGTAGTGCTGGTTGAAAATAATCGGCACGCCTCCCGACTTGCCGAACCGGCGATAGGCGAAGCGGATGCCGTTGGCCTCGACGTGTTGGGTCGGGGCGGTGTGGTGAGTGAAGGTAGGCATGGTCGTGTTCCTGATGAGGTTGGCGCAATCCTTGAGCGGGCAAAGCGCTGCCCGGCCCCGGTGTAAACCGGGGCGTTGCGTGGAAGACGGGAAGGGCCGCGCCGGCTTGGCGCGGCTCGGATCAGCCGGCGGTCTTGCCGCCGTCGACCGTGACGATCTGGCCGGTCACGAAGGCTGCGGCCTCCGAGGCCAGAAAGCGCACGGCCGCCGCGATCTCAGCCGGCTTGCCGACGCGACCCAGCGGCACGCCCGAAGCGAGTGCGGCCTTGTTCTCCGGTGTGCCGGTGAAGCGGTCCAGCATGCCGGTATCGGTCGGTCCGGGGGCCACGGCGTTGACGCGAACGCCCGAGGCAGCCACTTCGAGTGCGGCCGACTTGGTCATGCCTTCGACCGCGTGCTTGCTGCCGGCGTACACCGATGCATAAGCCGCACCTTCGTGCCCATAGGTCGACGAGATGTTGACGATGCTGCCGCTGCCCTGGGCGGTCATCACGCGCAGCTCATGCTTCATGCTCAGCAGCGTGCCTAGCACGTTGGTGTCGAAGGTGGCGGCGTAGCTGTCAGCGGTCTGGTTGACGATCAGGCCGGGCTGGCCTTCGGTGCCGGCGTTGTTGACGGCCACGTCAAGGCGCCCGAAGTGGGCCACGGTCTGGTCCACCAGATCCTGAACCTCGCGGTCGTGCCGGACGTCGGCCTGGATGAAGTGGGCTTCGGCACCCAGCTGACGGAGTTCGGACTCCAGCGCCTTGCCTTCGGCCGGCCGACGGCCAGAGATGACGAGACGGGCGCCGCTGTCGGCGAATGCCAGGGCGGTGGCGCGGCCGATGCCGGTCAGCGCGCCGGTGATGAGAATGACGGGATGGTTCATGATAGGTTCCTTGAGGTATGACTGTGGATGCATGGGGCGAGGGGCCGTTTCCGTTGTCTGGAAGCCGCTGCCCCCGTCGCCATGGAAGAGAATTTAGGGATTTCCGCCCCGGAACAAAAAGACTTTGTAAGCTGGTGGGGATGCCTGAAATGCATGGGGCACGTATGGAACTGAGACATCTGCGTTACTTCATCGCCGTGGCCGAGACCGGCAGCCTGACGGTGGCCGCCGAGCGGCGGTTGCACACCTCCCAGCCTTCACTGAGCCGGCAGATCCGCGATCTGGAGGACCAAGTGGGCGTGGAACTGCTGAGCCGCAGCGCGCGCGGTGTCGAACTGACGCCGGCGGGGAAGGCCTTCATCGATCACGCGCGATTGGCGCTGAGCCAGGTCGATGCGGCAATCGAGGCTGCGCGTCGGGCCGCGCAGCCGAGCAAACAGCGCTTCGCGCTGGGCTTCCTGACGGGACAGGAGATGACCTGGCTGCCGAAGGCGCTACACCTGCTGCGCGATGAGCTGCCGAATATCGACGTGACGGTCTCCAGCGATTACTCACCAGACCTGGCGGATGCCTTGGCGCGAGGCCGGCTCGACCTGGCTTTTCTGCGCGCCGAGCCGGGCTTTGATCTGGACTACACAACGGTCGGGCGCGAGCCCCTGGTCGTGTTGATGCCGAGCGACCATGCACTGGCCGCGCAAGAGCGCATCCGGCCGCAACAACTGGTGGGGCAGCCCTTTGTGGGGATGGCCAACAAGGCTCGGGTGCTGCGTGCGGTTGTGGAGGACTATCTGCAGCGCGAAGGCGTGTCGCTGACGCCCACGCAGGGTGTGGACAACCCGGCAATGGTGATGTCGCTGGTGGCCTCGACGCGGGGGCTTGCACTGATTCCCGACTATGTGGAGAACCTGCTGCCGTGGTCCGTGGTGAGCCGGCCGCTGGCGGGAGACGTGCCAATGATCGATCTCGTCGTCGGCCACAGCCGATCCAACGCTTCACCGATCCTCAAGCTGTTCTTGTCCCGCCTCAGCGAACTGGCCCCGCGGGCGCCGGACGAGCAACGCCGCTAAGGACCCCTTAGGGGCAGGTGGCTGTCGACCTGCAGCCGCCTGACAAATCCGAACCACCCATGCATCGCGCGAAACAGGACGTGATGCGGTGGGGCTGCCTATTCATTGCATGAGCAAGCTTGTTGCCCGACAAGGTTGCATCCAGCCAGAACAACGAGATTCAAACACCATGTGGTGATGTGCTGAATGCGGGCGATTTCCAGTTCGCGCCAGCTTGCGACTCCAAAAATTCAATGACCTGCCTGTTTCAGCCATGACACAAAAATGCGTGCTTGAGCAACACACTGTCATTGGGCTAGGGTGAATTTCTAAGCGAATCAAGAGGTTAGTCGCCATGGCATAGATGTCGCTATACGCCCCCCCGGGGAGGAGCGAGCCATGCCGACAATCACCTCGCAGCGCCATGTCTGGCGCTTGCCAATCAATTGCGCGATCGCGCTAGCCGTACTGGCCACAGGCCCAGCGATGACGCCCGCGCTTGCGGATGAGGGCGACATCATCGTCCAGCGCGATGTCACGCCGCGCATCGCCTATCGGGGCGTGTCCACTGACTCCTTGCCGGTGCGCACCGCGGTTAGCCCGTTTCCTACCCAGGCGTTCAATCAATCCGTTGGGTCGGTCATGTCTGTGCTCTCTGACGGAGAACTCAGCACGTCGCATGCATCCGCCGCCAACACCACCGCCGGATTGCAGCATGTGCTGACTTCGCAGTCGAGCGGGGTGCAGCCCGCAGCGGGCGGGCTCGCAGTTGGAACCGCCGTAGGTGGTGCGGCCGTTGGCGGTGTGGGTGGCCAAGTGGTGCAGGCCACGGCCGGCATCGCTTCGCAGATCAGTGGTGCGCTGGCGCCGCTCTCACGAGGTGGTCAGCCGTGAAGTCGCTAACGCTGCCCCACGTTGTGGTGGCGATGAGCATCGTGGCGACCGGCGCGGCATGGGCCCAGGGGACACCGCTGTCTGCCGTGATTGATGGGGATGCCGCTGCCAACACGGCCGGACGCATCGCCGTCAATCAGGTGTCGGGGGGCGGTAATGCCCAGGCGAACCTGGCGGCCTTGTCTACCGATGCAGCCGGCGTCGTGTCATCCCAGGTTGTCGGGCGAGCCGCGCCGGGCCTGTCGGCATCGAGCCGCCTGGCGGGGTCTTCCTTCAATGGCGCGGCGGGGCTCGTGTCGATCAACCAGGCCAGCGGTGCCGGCAATGCGCAAGTGAACGTCGCGGTGATCGCCCCCACCGCTTCTGTTGTGCAACAGCAATCCCACCATATTGAGTCGCTCGCCGACAGTGCGCTGTCTGGCGTAGCTGCGCAGTCTCGTCGTCAGGATGCCGCGCCCGCGGCGGAGGGCAGGCAAGACGCGTCGATTGCATCGACCGCGTTGCGCAATACCTCCGGCGTTGTGCAGGTGAACCAGGCGGCAGGAACGGGGAATGTCGTGTCCAACGTCTTTGTGCTCCGTCCCCCGGCGGGCACTCTTTTTTAACGGCAACAAAGGAAGGGAGATCACCATGAAAGCCAAACTGACTGCCATTGCTGTACTCGCCCTGCTTGCTGCAGGTGCCGCCCAGGCCCAGGGCCGCGACGAAGGTCCGCGCTCATCCGGGGCGGTCATCAGCAACGTGACCGAGATCAGCAATGACATCTATGTGCGGGGCTACGGCCTGGCACTGGGTTTTGTGCCGTTCAGCTCGGAATCGTCGGCCGTTGTCGATTCCACGCAGACCAGCAACAACAACTCGGTCGACCTGCCGCGCGGCAGCAACAAGGCGACGGTTGATGGGCAAGCGCTCAAGGGCGCGCAGGGTGCGGTTGGCGTGAACGTAACGGCAGGCGCAGGCAACGTGCAGTCCAACGACGTGGCACTGGCTGCAGTGGATGCAGGCAAGGTGTTTGCCTCCGCGCAGGTGTTCAACACCCAGTCGGACCCGGGTGAGTCTCTGGCAATCGGCAATGCCGTCAACAAGGCATCGCTGGGCGGCAGCGCACTCAACGGCGCCAAGGGCACCATCGGCGTGAACATTGCCGCGGGTGCAGGCGAGCTGCAAGAGAACGGCTTGGCGGCCTCGACCAACAGCTCGGGCCGTATCGCCAAGGCAACCGACTACAACAAACAGTCGGCCGACAACAACTCGCTGCGTCTGAACGGTTGCGATCCGACCAACGTTGCATCGCTGAACGGTACCGCGCTGATGAACGCCATGGGCAATATCGGCGTGAACATCGCCGCTGGCGCGGGTAACCTGCAGCACAACGGTCTGGCAATCGCCACCGCCAAGGGCGCGAACTAAAGCAACGTCCGTTCACCCGGCCGCGAGCCAGCGGTCGGGTGTCTGGTCCCCTTGGGGGGGAGTCATGCGACTGAACCGGCGATCAATGGGCACGATTGGGCTGTGTCTCGTCTGCACATGCGGTTTATGGGCAGCGCAGGCAAGCGCCCAGGAGAGCGCGATCGCTTTACGCGCGGACAGTGAGATGCCGTTGAACAAGCCGGTCAAGAGCATGGCGGAGTTGCGCTATCGCAGCGTGATGCGCCAGCAGCAGGATTTCAGTTGCGGGGCTGCCGCGGTCGGCACGTTGCTGCGCTATGGCTATGGCATGGACATCGACGAGCGCCGGGTGATTGCTGACATGATGAACGTGAGCGACCCAAAGCAGGTCGCCGAGCAGGGATTCTCCATGCTCGATATGCGCAACTACGTGCAGACACTGGGCTTTCGCGGCCGTGGCTACCGTGTCGATATGGCGGCGTTGCGTGATCTGGCGATCCCGGTGATCGTCTTGCTGAGCTTGAACGGGTACCAACACTTCGTGGTCGTCAAACGTGCGGCCCAGGGGCGGGTGTTCATCGCCGACCCCGCGCTGGGTAACCGCATCATGCAGGAATGGGAATTTGCGCCTGCGTGGAACGGCCTTGTCTTCGCAATTGTCGGCGACGTGTCCGTTCAGGCCGATTCCGGATTGATGCAGACCAATGCTCCTACCCTGCGTGCGCGTGAGAATGCCGCGTTCTCCGGTGGGGCGCTGCCGATCCAGATGGAATTCGGGCCTGCTCGGTGGGACCTGTTCTGATGAAAACCAAGACACTCGCATGGATGCTGCCGCTGGCGTATGCCGGCTGGTGTGCCGGCGCCAGCGCAGGGACGCTTCCCAACCTTGCCGAGGCGTCCGATGCGCACGATAGTGCCGTGTTGTTTCATTCCGGTACCGTTGTCGAGCTGGCCGATGATGGCGAGCTGGCGCAACAGCGCGGCAAATACCTGGGCGCCAGCATTGTGAGCGGCTTCATGATTGAAATGGCCTCGCAATGGCGCAACGAGGCCGGTCAGGCAGCGGCTGAAGCCCGAATGCTGGCGACCAATCTGCGTAGCAGTACCGCCAATGTTGCGGCGAGCACGCAGGCATCCGTGCAGATGGGCGCCGGCGCGCTAGCAGGCGCCTCATCCGGGGCGACCGCCTCAGGTGGGGCAGGGGTACAGGTCAACGGTGTCGGCCAGGTGACACAGGTGGCTGGCAACAACAATCTGGCTAGTAACACCACATCCATCTCGATGCAGACCGCTCCATTGCCTACACTGCCTTCGGGCAGTGCGTTGGCGACGGCGGCACAGAATGGATTTACCGCTCAGGCCCAGGCGGGCGCGGGCGGCGTGCAGGTTGCCATCACCAGCCCGATGGGCGTTGCCTCGCAGTCGGTGACACCCAATCTGGCCGGGGCGGCGGGGAGCGTGATGCAGGTGGCGCAAATGGCGGGCAATGCGCAGCTGATTGCCAACCAGTTGTCGATCCAGCTGCAGATTCAGACAATGTCGCGCCAACAGCTGGCACAGATCGGCGTGGCGCAGGCATTGCAGTCGGTGGCGGGTTTACGCCGCTAGACTTGGCGAGGCAGAATTCCCTATAACGACGCAATAAAAGAACGCACAGGCAGGCTGAGAGTCGGCGCTTGGCAATTGGGCCAGTGTGCCGGAATGGGGGCTTTTCAGCCTCCGCCTTGCTTTCCGGGGGGAAACATGGGACACCGACGCACGGCAGTGGCGTGGGCAGTGGCATGTTGGTCGTTGCTTCCTGCAGCGGCCTGGGCGCAATCGGCACAGTCCGACGACAACTCCTTCGACGCGCGGCTGGCGCGCCTGCAGCGCATCATTGAACGGCAGCAGAAGATCATTGACGCGTTGGAAGAGCGTGTCGGCGATCTGGAGCTAGTGCGCGTGCGCGGTCGAGGTGTCGGCGGCGGCAACACACGGGCACCAGCGGCAGCCTCAACGACAGCAACACAAACGCCTTCAGCCGCACTGGTTGCCCAATCCGGCAGCACGGCGCCTGCATCGGAAAGCACAACCGCCGCCCGCCCAGATCCCAATGACAAGCCTCGCATCCAGAGCAAGGACCTTGTCTTCCAATCTGAGCATGCTCCGCTATTCGAGCGACGTTTCACGCTCGATACCGGCATCAGCTACAGCTACTACGATCGCCGCAATCTCGCGCTTTCGGGCTTTCTGGCGTTGGATGCGATCTTCCTCGGGCAGATCAACCTGGTCCAAACCAAGGCCAACGTCACCACCTTCGACATCACAGGCCGCTACGGCTTTAGCGATCGGCTGAGTGCGGATTTCACGGTGCCGGCGGTGTACCGTTCCAGCACGTTCTTCAGCGGCGGCGCGGGCGGGGCGTCGAGCACGGTAAGCGAGGCAGACAAGTCCTCCGCTGGCCTGGGCGACGTGAGTGCCGGCATTTACTACCAACTCGTCAAAGAGTCTGCGGATTGGCCGGACATTGTGGGTAGCTTCCGCGTGCGTGCACCCACGGGGCGCTCACCGTTCGGCATCAAGCTGATCCAGGCCGACAGCAATAACAACAACCTGATCATCGACCAGCAACTGCCCACGGGCAACGGTGTGTGGAGCGGCACGCTGGGCATGTCGTTTCTGAAGACGTACGACCCGGTGGTGCTGTTTGCCAATGCCAGCTACACGTACTTTGTGCCGCGCTCGTTTGCCGACCTCTCGTCCACGGCGGGCGTGGTGCAGCCGGGCAAGGTCAAGCTGGGCGATACCATCACGTTGGGCGGGGGGCTGGCGCTGGCACTGAACGACCGCACGGCGCTGACGATGGCGTATAGCACCGCGTTCTCAGGCAACACCCACATCACGCCGGACGGCGGTGCGGAGCAATCGGTCGTAGGCAGCAAGACCAACGTTGGCACGATGACCTTCGGCATCAGCCATGTGCTGACGAAGAATCTGTCGATCAGCGCGACGTTGGCGATGGGTCTGACACCGGATGCCCCCAACTACGTCTTCACGCTACGCTTCCCATACACCTGGTAATTGCTCAAGGTGGCGCCTGCTGGCGAACCGCATGGCGTCACCCCCCCCCCATGAGGCAGTTTGATTGACCTGGCGCGGCAGGCGATGATCACTCCGGCTGCCCGAAGCTCGGGGGCAAGATTGCGTACACGCCGTGCATGCGCAATTCGGCTTCACGGGACGGTACATCCAGATCTGTCTCTGCGAAGCGCATCACCTTAGTCTGCACGTCGCTGCGATCGATCGTGCAGTTCACGGGAGGGGGCGAGGTCTGCGCGCAGATGTGTCGCGTTTAAAGCGCCCGCGCCCGGTCACGCGCCCGTTATGCTGCCGTGACGCTGAATCCGTATTCAATACCCACACTTCGGGAGACGTCCGCGTGTTCTATTTCCTCAACAAGGTGCTATTGCTCGTCGTGTATGGCGTTGCACTGGGTAGCTATGTCACGCCGCTGCCACTCTCGCCGGACGTCATCTATGGGGTGCGCATCGCGGCCCTGGTGCTGCTGGCCGCGCATGTGCTGGAAGTGATGTTCTGCTTCCGGAAGATCGCGCTGCACAAAGGACCGTTGTTCGACAGTGTGCTGTTGACGCTGCTGTTTGGCTTCCTGCACTGGAAGCCGATGGCGGATGCCGCCCGGAACGCACGCTGATCGCCTCTCGCACGCCTAGCCGCAACCGCCGTCGCGGTCTACTCTGATCGAGTCTTCCCCTCAGCGCTCCGACTTTGTTGCGGCGCGGAATCGATCATGGACAGAGCGGAGCGAACAGCGTTTGTCTTTGCCGGCGGCGGCAGCCTGGGTGCCATCGAGGCCGGCATGCTGCGCGAGCTGGTAGCGTCGGGCGTCGTCCCGGACATGGTGATTGGCGCGTCGGCCGGCGCCATCAATGCCGCTTTCTTCGCGTGCAACCCGCATGCTGCAGGCACAGCACAGCTCGAAGCGCTCTGGCGCGGCGTGCGCCGTGCGGATGTGATGCCATGGTCGTGGCGTGCCATGTTCGGCATGCTGGGCGGCAGGCGTGCGCATCTGGTGGATGCGTCCGGTTTGGCACGGCTGCTGACGCGGCATTTTTCGGAGGCCATGCTGGAGGCGGCGGCGTTGCCGCTGCACGTGGTGGCCACCGACATGCAGACGGGCGCCGAGGTGGTGCTGTCGTCGGGCCAGATCGTGCAGGCGGTGCTGGCCAGTGCGGCCATTCCTGGGGTGTTTCCGCCTGTGCGCGTGGGCGATCGCTTGCTGATCGATGGCGGTGTCGCCAACAACACGCCGATCTCCGCCGCCATCCGCCTGGGTGCCACGCGTGTGGTTGTGCTGCCGGCCGGCTTTGCCTGCGCAGACCGGCGTGCCCCGCGCAGCGCCATCGAGCACGCGCTTAACGCGCTGTCATTGCTGGTGGCGCGCCAACTGGTGCAGGACTTGGAGCGCTGGGCGGGGCAGGTGCCGATTGCCGTGGTGCCGCCGCTGTGCCCGCTTGACGTATCACCCTATGACTATGCCCGCTGCGGCGAGCTGATCGACCGTGCCGCTGCTGCCACCGCCGCGTGGCTGGCGGCAGATGGCCTGGCAGGAACCGGCATTCCCAGCGCCCTGCGCGAGCACCATCACAACGAAGATCACCCAAGCTGCAGCGTCGACCCGCACGCCATGCCGACCGCCTGACACCGTGCCCGCCTGGTGGCAGAAGCCGTATGCTCATGCCGTCACAAATACACCGGTGAGGGTCTCATGGGCGTGGTGATCGATCATCCGATCGAGGTGTTCCTCATGGCGCTGATCGTGTTGGCGGGGGCAGCGCGTATCGGCTCGGCCGTGTCAAAGCGCCGTGCGCTCGATGGCAGCACGCACGAAGACTTTGACGTGATTCAGGCGGCCACGCTCACGCTGCTCGGCCTGATGATCGGCTTCACGTTTTCGATGGCCATCAGCCGATACGACACGCGCAAGAACTACGAAGAGGAAGAGGCCAACGCAATCGGCACCGAATATGCGCGTGCCAGCCTGCTGCCCGCACCCGATGCCGCCAACCTGCGCGGCTTGCTGGCGAAGTATGTGGATGTACGCATCCAGCTCTACAGCAGCCACGACACCAGGCAACTGCCCGCACTCGAGGTGGAAACCTCGCGCCAGCAAGACGCCTTATGGGCGGCGGTGCTTGGGCCCGCCGCCGCACAACCCACGCCCATCGTTGCACTGGCCGTGAGTGGCATGAACGACGTGCTCAACGCGCAGGGCTATACCCAAGCCGCATGGCGCAACCGTATTCCGGTGGCAGCCTGGGTGCTGCTGTTCATGGTGGGGGCATGCGGTACGTTCATGGTCGGCTACGGCACGCGCAGCGCACGCATGCGCGGGGTGCTGCAGTTGCTGCTGCCCTTGGTACTGGCCCTGTCGTTCATGCTGATTGCCGACATCGACAGCCCGCGCGGCGGGTTTGTGCATGTGGATCCGGTCAACCTCAAGACGCTGGCGGCTTCCATGCAGCGTTGACGGACAGGGTGGGATTTTCTGCCTGGCGTTGAAACTGAATCTGCGTCGCGCGGCTGTTGTCCCGCGTGCTGCGCGCCCATCATGAAGATGGTGAGGTTTCCCAGGTGGATTATCGCGGCAGGTTTCGACGGGAACGGCGAGGGATGGACGGCCATCTCACCGAGCACCTAGCTTGCGCGCACGGTTGCCCAATCCAGCCCGAACCGCGCTAGGTATTTGCGCAGCCGGTCGGCGTCGTTGACCTTGGCCTTTTCGGTGCGCGACACGTCAAACAACCGGCGCCCGGCATCCGATAGTGATGCCGATTCGCGGCACGTGGCAATCACGTTTTCCAACTGCATGCGGTCGAACAGGTCGATGGATGCGACTTCGTCGCCGAGCAGATCTGCGAGCGCCCCGTCCTCGCCTGCCGAATCCGGTTCGGCCCACGTGCGCTGCAGACGCGCGATCTCGTCAGCGACATCGGCCTCGGTAATGCGGCCGCCTTCGGCCAGCGTCGCTAGCCGCGTGACGGAGGCCGATAGCTCGCGAAAGTTGCCCGTCCAGCGTGCCTGTGGCGAGGTGACGAACTTCAGATAGATGCGCCGCGCCTCGGTGTGAAAGCGCACCTGTTCGCCGTGCTCGCGGGCAAAACGCGCGAGTTCGAAATCCAGGTTCGGCTCCAGGTCTTCCGGGCGATCAGCCAGGCCGGGCAGATCGAAGGTCCACAGGTTGATCCGCGCGTATAAGTCTTCGCGGAAACGGCCTTTCGCCACCCACTGCCGCAGGTCGCGCACCGTGCCGGCGATGAGCTGGAAATCGCTCTCCACCTCGCGGTCGCTGCCGAAGGGCAGGAAGCGCTTTTCTTCGATGGCCTTGAGCAGCATGGCCTGTTCGTCCAGGCCCAGTTCGCCGATTTCGTCGAGGAATAGCAGGCCGCCGTCCGCGCTGCGCAGCAGGCCCGCGCGCTCGGTTTGCGCACCGGTGAAGGCGCCCTTCACGTGGCCGAAGAGCGCAGACATTGCACTGTCACCGCGCAGCGTGGCGCAGTTCACCTCGACAAAGCGGCCGGCGAGTTGGTGGCGCGCCTTCTTCATTTCATACACACGCCGCGCGAGGAACGACTTGCCGGCACCTGTCGGCCCGAACAGCAGCATCGGCGCCTTGGAGCGCGACGCCACGCGCTCGATCTGCTCGATCATCCGGTTGAACGCCGGGTTGCGCGTGGCGATGCCCGACTTCAGCAGCGAGACCGTGTCTTCCCGCTCGCGTGCAAAGCGCGTGGCGATCTTGTCGTAGCGTGAGAGATCCAGGTCGATGACGCTGTAGCTGCCAGTGATGTTGCCGAGTTCCTTCTTGCGCGGTGGCGCGGTCTGGATGAGCTGCGCTGGCAGATAGCGCGCCTCAGCCAGCAGGAACCAGCAGATCTGCGCGACGTGCGTGCCGGTGGTGATGTGGATGAGGTAGTCCTCGGCCTCGGTGTCGAAGGCGTAGCCGCGCGTGAAGTCGTGCAGCGTGCTGTAGACCTCTTCGAAGTCCCACGGGTCGCGCAATGCGATTTCGACGCTGCGCACTTCGGTTTCGGGCGACACGGCGGCGATGTCATCGCGCAGGCGCTCGAACAGGCTGCGGCTGCGCGCGTCGTGCAGCAGCTCCAGCCGGTGGATAACGAGGTCGTCCTGCTGACACAGGCCGACGGTGGGCCGCCAGCGCTCCCAACGCTGGGCGCCCTTGCCCACGTAGTCGAGCGTGGTACCGACAAAGCCGATGGCGACGGTTTTGCGCATGCTGAGGTGCTATCCAAAAAGATAAATCAATATATCAATGGATCGCGATTTCAGGAAGTTTGGCGTGCCTACATCTGCGTTGTTTCGTCGTAAATCCAATAAAATCAAATAGATAGGTTGAGATTCGGCAAGCTGGAGGTGACCTGGCACACCCATTGCACTAGAGAAGGCATCAACAACACAACGCGAGATGCCAAATGGCTAACCAGCAACTGTTCCAGACCTTGCTCGCGAAGACGGTCCAGGCGAATACGACCGACGCGATCAACCAGGCAGGCGCTCCGGCGTATGCGATGTCGCCCCAGCACCAGTTGGCGCAACTGGCCATGACGGGCTGCCTGAACCACACCTTCTACGCTTCGGCCGAGACGCAACTGGCCGACGTGCTGCAACTGGCGCTGCAAGTGGACGACGCCTTCATCGCCAAGACCGCGGTGTACAGCCGCGAGCGCGGTCTGATGAAGGACATGCCGGCCTTGCTGACCGCCGTGCTGGCGGCCAAGGGCAGTGCGCTGCTGCCGACGGTGTTCAGCCGCACGATCGACACCGGCAAGATGCTGCGCAATTTCGTGCAGATCGTGCGCAGCGGCGCCACCGGTCGCAAGTCGCTCGGCAGCCGTCCGAAGAAGCTCGTGCAGACGTGGCTGAATACCGCCACGGAAGTGCAGCTGCTGAAGGCTGCTGTGGGCAGCGCGCCGTCGCTAGCGGATGTCGTGAAGATGGTGCACCCGAAGCCGGCGGAAGCCTGGCGTGCAGCCTTTTTCGCGTGGCTGATCGGCAAGCCGCATGACGCTGCACAACTGCCGCCGCTAACGCGTGAGCTGTGTGCCTTCCGCGCCGGTGAGTCGAAGGCGCTGCCGGATGTGCCGTTTCAACTGTTGACCAACGCGCCGCTGAACGCCGCGCAATGGGCGGTGTTGTCGGAGCGCATGGGTTGGCACGCGCTGCGCATGAACCTGAATACGCTGGGCCGCCAAGGTGCGTTCAGCCTGCCGGGTGTGACCAAGCGTGTGGCGGCCCGTCTGGCGGATGCGGCGCAGGTGCGCAAGGCGCGCGTGTATCCGTACCAGCTGCTGGCGGCTTATCGTTCAGCGGTGGATCCGGTGCCGCTGGCGGTGCGTGAAGCGCTGCAGGACGCGCTGGATGTGTCGCTGGCCAACGTGCCGAAGCTGGAGGGCAACGTGGTCGTGTGTCCGGACGTGTCCGGCTCGATGGGCAGCCCGGTGACGGGTTGGCGACAAGGCGCGACTTCGGTCGTGCGCTGTATCGACGTGGCTGCGCTGGTGGCCGCCGCCATCCTGCGCTCGCACCCGAAGGCACGTGTGTTGCCGTTCGAGCAGCGTGTGGTGGATGTGCGCCTGAACGCCCGTGATTCGGTCATGACCAATGCCGACAAGCTGGCGGCCATCGGTGGCGGCGGTACCAACTGCTCGGCGCCGTTGGCCAAGCTGGTGGCAGAGCGCGCCAAGGTCGATGTGGTGATCCTGGTGTCGGACAACGAATCGTGGGTGGATGCCACGCGTCACGGCGCAACGCAAACGATGCTGCAGTGGGACTTGCTGAAGCTGCGTAACCCGCAAGCCAAGCTGGTCTGCATCGACCTGCAGCCGTACGGCACCACGCAGGCGATGGAGCGTGAGGACATCCTCAACGTCGGCGGTTTTGGCGATGCGGTGTTCGACGTGATCGCGCAGTTTGCGTCTGGCAGTTTTGGCGCTGGCCATTGGGTCGAGGCCATTGAGGCGACGGTGCTGTAGGCCGTCATGTGATGAACAACAACGTTTTACCGGCGCGTCACGAATGCTGAAGAGCTTGTCCTGACGCGCCAGGTGCGAATGCCTGCGGGTGTACATCGGTATCTAGTCGGTTCGAACCCGACCCGCGCGAAAGCGTGAGACCACTCGCTCCCCTAGTCGCACCACCTTTTAGTTTTTCGGCGAATGCCCGGTGGAACTACATCCTGTCACGATCGAGACGCGGGTTCGAATCCCGCCGGTCCCAAATCAGGGGGACCGTAGCTCAGCGGATAGAGCGCGTGTGCTCGTTAAGTCGAGCACGATGTTTCGCCAACTTTAGTCGCCGCCCCCAATGCAACGCCCGATGTCACTGCCAATGCGACATCGGGCCCCATAATGAAAAGAACGGAAGCAACGAAAGATCATGAGCAAGTACAACACCCTCCACGTCGAAAACGGCGCCGACATCAAGCTGTGGACCAACGGCGTGCCGGTCGAAGACGACGCCCGCAAGCAGCTGATGAACACGGCCAAGATGCCGTTCATCTTCAAGCATCTGGCCGTGATGCCGGACGTGCACCTGGGTAAGGGTTCGACCATCGGCAGCGTGATCCCGACCGAGGGCGCGATCATCCCGGCGGCAGTGGGTGTGGATATCGGCTGTGGAATGATGGCCGCGCGCACGACGCTGACGGCAACTGACCTGCCGGACAACCTGCACGGCCTGCGTAGCTCCATCGAAGCCGCGGTGCCGCACGGCCGTACGCCGGGGCCGCGCGACAAGGGCGCCTGGAACACGCCGCCGGAAACGGTCGATGCGATGTGGGGTGAACTCGTCGACGGCTTCAAGCGCATCACCGACAAGTACCCGAAGCTGAACAAGACGAACAACCACAAGCACCTGGGAACGCTGGGTACGGGTAACCACTTCATCGAGGTCTGCCTGGATGAAGAGCAACGCGTCTGGTTCATGCTGCACTCGGGTTCGCGCGGGGTGGGTAACGCCATCGGCAACCTGTTCATCGAACTGGCGCAGGCCGATATGCGACAGCACATCGCCAACCTGCCGGACCGTGACCTGGCGTACTTTGAAGAAGGCAGCCAGCACTTTGACGATTACGTTGAAGCCGTTGGCTGGGCGCAGGACTACGCGCGCCGCAACCGCGCCACGATGATGCAGAACGTGATCGCGGCCGCGCGCAAGGTCATCACCAAGCCGTTCGCGGCCGACGTGGAAGCGGTGAACTGTCACCACAACTACGTGCAGCGCGAAACCCACTTCGGGCGCGACGTGCTGGTGACGCGTAAGGGTGCGGTGTCAGCGCAGAAGGGGCAGCTCGGGATCATTCCGGGGTCGATGGGGGCGAAGAGCTTCATCGTGCGCGGGTTGGGTAACGAAGAGGCCTTCTGCTCGTGCAGCCACGGTGCGGGTCGTACGATGAGCCGCACGCAGGCCAAGAAGCGTTTCACGGTCGATGACCAGATTCGCGCCACGGCCCACGTGGAATGCCGCAAGGACGCCGACGTGATCGACGAGATCCCGATGGCCTACAAGGACATCGACCACGTGATGTCCGCGCAGGCGGATCTGGTGGAGATCGTGCATACGCTGCGCCAGGTGGTGTGTGTGAAGGGGTAGGCTCCCCCTTCGCGTGCGGTCTTTTTGCCTGCAGCGGGCACGGTGGTTTTCCGCCGTGCCCGACCGCGTTTCATGCAACAAGAACAACAAGTGAACACCATGACGTTTCTGTATTCCCACCCCGTCTCCGACGCCATCCGCGAGCGCGTGCTGGCGGAGCTGTCCAGCATCGAGCAGCAGCACGACGTCCGCGTGCTATTCGCCTGCGAATCCGGCAGCCGCGGCTGGGGCTTTGCCTCGCCCGACAGCGACTACGATGTGCGCTTCGTCTACGTGCACCAACCCGAGTGGTATCTGCGCGTCGAGCCGCAGCGAGACGTGATCGAACTGCCGATCAGCGACGAGCTCGACATCTCCGGCTGGGAACTGCGCAAGGCGCTGCAGCTCATGCACCGCTCCAACCCGACGCTGCTGGAGTGGCTCGCCTCGCCGGTGGTGTATCGCCAGGACGCGGCGCTGGCCGAGCGCATGCGCATGCTCGCGCCGACGTTCTTCTCCGAGCGAAAGGGGCGCTGGCACTACGTATCGATGGCGGCGAAAAACTTTCGCGGCTATCTGCAGGGCGAGACCGTGCGCATGAAGAAGTATCTGTACGTGCTGCGTCCCCTGCTGGCCGCGCAGTGGATCGACGAAGGGCGCGGCATCCCGCCGATGCGCTTTGCTGATCTGGCTGACGTGATGGTGAGAGACACCGCGCTGCGCGACGAGATCAACCAGTTGCTGGCGATCAAGATGGAATCCGGCGAGGCCGAATACGGTGCACGCTTCCCGCGCATCCACGCCTTTATCGAACGGGCGCTGGCGCAGGAAGACGTGCCGGCAGATTTCCGCCAGGCGACAGGCAATCCGACAGCGCTGGACGCGTTCCTCTACGACACCGTGTTGACGCGCACCCCCTGTACAACCTGACGCGCACCCCCTCTGGCGGGTGCGCAAACGAACAAGAAGAACAAACCATGAACACCCAATTGCAGTTTCAATCGCAACCCGCCACCTGCATCGAACTCGATGGCGCGCAGGGCGAGGGCGGCGGACAAATCCTGCGCACCGCGCTCACGCTGTCGATGCTGACGGGCACGCCGTTCCAGATCGACAACATTCGCGCCAAGCGTTCCAAGCCTGGTCTGCTGCGTCAGCATTTGACCGCCGTGCAGGCCGCTGTGGAGATCAGCGGCGCCACCGTGGAAGGCGCAGAAGCCGGTTCGCAGACGCTGCGCTTCACGCCCGGCGCCATCCGTGGTGGCGACTACCGTTTCGCCATCGGCACGGCCGGCAGCTGCACGCTGGTGCTGCAGACCATCCTGCCCGCGCTATGGTTTGCCGATGCGCCGAGCACCGTGTCGGTGAGCGGCGGCACGCACAACCGCGCGGCGCCGCCGGTCGACTTCCTCATCCGCGCGTGGCTGCCGCTGGTCGCGCGCATGGGCGTGACGCAGACGCTCGCGCTCAAGCGCCACGGCTTCTACCCGGCTGGCGGCGGCGAGGTACAGGCGACGATCACGCCGTGCGCAGGCCAGCTGAATGCACTGCATCTGACCGAGCGCGGCGCGCAACAGGCGCTGCGTGCCGAAGGCATTGTTGCAGGTGTGCGCGGCGGCGTAGCACGGCGGGAGCTGGACATGCTGGGCCGTCTCGTGCCCGGTGTTGATGGCACGGTGCGCGATCTCGGCAATGCAGAAGGCCCCGGCAATGCGCTCGTGCTCGACATCGTGCACGAGCACGTCACCGAGGTGCTGACCGGGTTCGGCGAGCGCGGCGTGACGGCCGAGACCATCGGTAAGGACGTCGCCCACGCAGCACTGCGCTACTTGCAAAGCACGGCGGCGGTGGACGAATACCTGGCCGATCAGCTTGTCTTGCCGATGGCGCTGGCCGGTGCCGGCAGCCTCACCGCAGTGGCGGCTTCGTCGCATCTGCTGACCAACCTCAGCGTGATCGAGAAGTTCCTGCCGGTGGCGTTTGATGTGGAGACCGTCGGGCCGGGTGCCCCCGTGCTGGTGCGCGTGCTGTGACGGCCGGCTGCTGACCCGGGCGGGCACGGCATTCGCGTGGGCTTGAATACCAACGCGAACCGGAGCCCACCATGCAACGCGGCAAGAAAGAGACGCACCCGCACGCCCACAAGCGTGAGGAATTGATCGAGCAGGCCGTGGAAGGCACCTTCCCGGCAAGCGACCCGCCCGCCACCAGCGGCATCACCCGTGTGATCGACAAGAAGCCCAAGGCGCACAAGACGCACAAGGGCAAGCACAAGCCGAAGGCCAAATCGAAGTAGCTGCAGCGAAGTCACCGCAGCCAATCCGCGCCCGTATCGTCTACCGACATGCGGGCGTTTTCGTATCTGTGTGTGCTGCGCGCTTACTGGTGCGCGAGGATGTTGACCACGTTCCCGAACGGATCGCGCACATAGAAGCGCCGCACGCCCCACGGTTCGTCGACGAGCGGGTAGACGATCTCCAGGCCCAGCGACAGGGCGCGGGCATGCACGGCATCGGCGTCGTCCACCTCGATGGACAGCGCCGGCACCGGGGTGCCCGAGCCGCCCTCGGTGGCGATGCTGACCTGCGGTGCCATCGTGGCATGGGTGTCGGCAAAGGTGACGATCCAGCCGTGATCCATCACGGCTTCCAGGCCGAGCAGGTCGGCATAGAACGCGCGGGCGCGCGCCGGGTCGGGGGCATGCAGGTTGGGGACGATGCGTCGGACGGCCATGCTGCGCTCCTGTCTGGGGTGGGCGGAAATGGACTGCGGCATTGTAGTCAGCCTTGTGATGGCTTGTTCGCATGCAGCGCCGGCGCACATCACGTAAAGTGGCGGGCACTCGAACCATATAGAGACACGCACGCCATGGATTTCCTGCAATCGCTGCTGGCCCCGCGCCTGCAAAACGTTGAAACCTCCGCCATCCGCGAACTCTTCAAGGTGCTCGGCAAGCCGGGCCTGATCTCGTTTGCCGGCGGCTTTCCGGATTCGGCCCTGTTTGACATAGAAGGCCTGAAGGCCGCCGCCGACAGCGCGCTCACCGCTGATGCCGCCCGCGCGCTGCAATACGGCGCCACCGAAGGTTTCGAGCCCCTGCGCGAGGCTATCGTCACGTTGATGAAGGCGCGCGGCGTCAGCATCGTCAACACCGACATCCTGGTCACCACCGGCTCGCAGCAAGGCCTGGACCTGCTGGGCAAGGTGCTGATCGGTGAGGGCGACACGGTGCTGGTGGAGGCGCCGACCTTCCTGGCCGCCATCCAGGCGTTCAAGTTGTACGGCGCCAAGGTGGCCGGCGTGCCGACCGATGCCGACGGCCTGGATGTGGATGCGCTGGAAAAGACGCTCGCCACCAGCAAGCCAAAGTTCCTCTACGTGATCCCCAACTTCGGCAACCCCAACGGCGCGCTGATGAGCCTGGAGCGCCGTCAGCGCTTGCTGCAGCTGGCCGTGCGCCACAACCTGCTGATCGTCGAGGACGACCCGTACGGCGAGCTGTACTTCGATGCACCGCCGCCGCCGTCGCTGTATGCACTCTCCCAGCAGACGGAAGGTGCACAGGGCCGGGTGGTCTATCTGGGCAGCCTGTCGAAGGTGATGGCGCCGGGGCTGCGTGTGGGCTGGATGATCGCCCCGTCGCTGCTCCTGGGCAACGCCGTCATGGTCAAGCAGTTTGCCGATGCGCACACCTCCACGTTTGCGCAGGCTACGGCGGCCGCTTATCTGCGTAGCAACCGTCTGGAGACTGTGCTCCCGCGCACGCGTGCTGCCTACGCCGAGCGTGCACACGCCATGGCCAATGGCCTGCGTGCGCTGCTGCCCGAGAGCGAACTGACCTTCAACCGCCCGCGCGGCGGCATGTTCCTGTGGGGCCGCCTGCCGGGCCGCAATGCCGCTGACGTGGCCAAGATTGCCATCGAGCGCGGTGTGGCTTTCGTGCCTGGGGCGGCGTTCTACGCGGTCGATCCGGATCGCTCGACGCTGCGCCTGTCGTATGCCACCTCGTCGCTCGCGCAGGTGGAAGAGGGCATCGCCAAGCTGGCGGGTGCCATCGCTGAAGTCAAGCGCGCCTGACCCGGCCCGCGGAGGCGCCCGGTGAAGACGACCACCGAACCGGGCGCCGCCGATGCGCAGCAAGCCCCGGCACTGCTGCGCCGCCTGCTGCGCGCCAAAGACCGCATGGACGCCGCCTCGCACGAGGACTGGCCCGTCAAGCGGCTGGCCGAGGTGAGTGGGGTGTCGGAGGCGCACTTCGCGCGCTCCTTCAAGCAGGCCTTCGGCATTCCGCCGCACCGCTACCTGCTCACGCGCCGCATTGAGCAGGCCACCACGCTGCTGCGTGATACCGACCTGCTCATCATCGAGATTGCCTTCGCCACCGGCTGGGAGAGCCTGGGCACCTTCGGCCGCATCTTTCGCGACATCACCGGGCAGAGCCCGACCACCCTGCGCCGCGAGGCTCAGGCCACCGCACCGCAGCAACAGCTCGACCGCGTGCCCGCCTGCGTGCTGAAGGCGGCGCAGCGGCCCGACCTCGTCACAGCAGTTTCGGAGAAGCGCCGCCAACTGGCGGAGGGTACAAATCCGTCACCCACCAACAACAAGGAGCGGTGATGAGCCAAGGGATCAACGTAGTCGGGCTGTATGTGGACGACCAGGACGCTGCACTGGCGTTCTATGTCGACAAGCTGGGTTTCCGTGTGCATACCGATGTGCGCAACGGCCCGTACCGCTGGCTGACGGTGCAGCATCCGGAGCAGCCGTCATTCCAGCTCGGCTTGTTCCAGCCCGGGCCGCCCATCCACGACGAAGCCACCGCGCAGACGCTGCGCGCGATGGTCGCCAAGGGTGCGATGCCGCCGCTGGTGCTGACCGTGGCGGACTGCCGCGCCACCTACGAGCAACTGCGCGAGCGCGGCGTGGAGTTCACGCAGGAGCCGGTCGAGCGCTTCGGCAGCGTCGATGCCGGCTTTCGCGACCCCGCCGGCAACGGCTGGAAGATGATCCAGGCGGCTGGCGGCGCCAAATGAGCGCCCGCACCGGACTTCGCCAGTTTCACCGCTGGGTGTCGATGGCCTTCACGCTGACGGTCATCGCCAACTTTGTCGCCATGACGCGCGGGACGCCGCCCGCGTGGATCACGTATGCGCCGCTGTTGCCGCTGGCGTTGTTGATGATCACGGGGCTGGTCATGTTTGTGCTGCCGTATGTGGATCGGCGCAGCGCGCGTCGTGCGGGCTGCGAAGTCCCGGTCGCACGAGCCTGACGCCTAAGCGCTGGGCTCCGCATTTCGAACGGGCGGGGTGGTCTGCGGCGTAGGCCGCGCACCCATCCGCCACAGCACCACCGCCACCACATGGCATGCCGCTGCCGCCCAGCCCAGCATGCCCGGCCCGCCGTGGGCCAGTGCCAGCGCCCCCACGCTCGACCCCAGCGCAATCCCCACATACACCGCCGATGCATGCAATGACAGCGTGATTGGCGACACCTCCGGCGCGAGGCGGATCAGCCGTGTCGCCTGCGCCGGCCCGAAGCCCCAGCCCGCCATGCCCCACAGCACGACCGCGCCGATGGCAATGGCGGCAGCCGGTGCGCCATGCAGTACCTGCACCGTCAATGACAGCACCGAGAACGCCAACACAATGCCCACGCTGCTCACCGCCAGCACGCGGGCGACGCCTGCACGGTCCGTCATGTGCCCGCCCAACCCGGTGCCCAGCGCTGCAAAACTGCCCACCAGGAACAGCACGATGCCCACATGCTGCGGCTGGAAACCCAACCCCTGCACAAAGAACGGCGCGACATACGTGTAGAACGTAAAGCCGCCCGCCGCCCACAGCGCGGACACGGCCAGTGCACCGAGCATGCCCGGCCGGCGCGCCACGCTCAGGCGCTGCGCCAGCGTGGTCACGCTGTGCGGCAGCGCACGCGGCAAGCCAAAGGCGAGGCCCGCGGTTGCCAGCGCAGACAACACGCCGCACGCCACGAACGTCGAACGCCAATCGCCCTGGGCGGCAATCCACGCGCCCAGCGGCACGCCCAGCGCCACCGCCACCGTACCGCCGCCCGTGATGATGGCGAGCGCCGAGCCGCTGCGGGCGGCCGGCACCAGCGAGGTCGCCACCGCATTGGCCGTCGGCAGGAATACGCCGGCGGCCAGTGCCAGCAGCACGCGCGCCGCCATCAACTGCCCAAAGCCGTGCGCACTGGCTGCCAGCAGGTTGCCCGCCGCAAAGATCGCCAGCGCACCGATCAGCACGCGGCGCCGGTCGACGTTGCCGAGCAGCGTCGCCATCACGGGCGAGCCCACGGCATACGTCACGGCAAACACGGTGACGAGCTGCCCCGCCGCTGGCACGCTCACGCCCAGGTCTGCGGCGAGCGTCGGCAGCAGTCCGGCAATCATGAATCCTTCGGTGCCGATGGCGAACGCGCCCAGGCACAACCACCACAGCGATGCCGGCATGGTCGGCTCCTGTCAGAAGAGGAAAGCGGGGGAGGGGCGGAGCGCGCGGCTCCGCAGGCGTCAGCGCGCGGTGGTGTCGGCAGTCTGGCCGAACAGCACGGCGCGCTCGTCGTCGGAGATGTCTTCGCGGCGGCGCGAGTAGGCGCGCTCTACGCCGGCATATGCACGCTGCGTGGCCGGGCGGGCGCCGACGGCTTCGAACCAGCGCTGCAGGTGCGGGAAGTCGTTCAGGTCTTGCCCATGCCCGGCGTGCGGCACGATCCACGGGTAGGCCGCGATGTCGGCGATCGTGTAGTCGTTACCGGCAATGTACGGGCGATCGGCCAGGCGGCGATCGAGCACGCCGTACAGGCGGTTGGTCTCTTTGGTATAGCGCTCGATGGCGTAGGGCACGCGCTCGGGGGCGTACACGTTGAAGTGGCCGATCTGCCCGGCCATCGGGCCCAGGCCGCCCACCTGCCAGAACAGCCACTTGAGTACTTCCATGCGGCCGTGCAGGTCCTGCGGGATCAGTTGGCCGGTTTTCTCGGCCAGGTAGAGCAGCATGGCGCCCGATTCGAACAGCACCACGGGCTCGGTCCCCTCGGCCGGGTCGTGATCGACCATGGCCGGGATCTTGTTGTTGGGCGAGATGGCCAGGAATTCCGGCTTGAACTGGTCACCCCGGCTGATATCCACCGGGATGACGCGGTGCGGCAAACCGGTTTCGGCAAAGAACAGCGCCATCTTCAGGCCGTTGGGGGTGGCGCAGTAGTAGAGGTCGATCATGGCGGGGCCCTCGTGTTTCTGTCGTGTTGGTTGACAGATTAGGTGCGTGAGTGGCCTTTTGTAATGACCAGAAATCGGAATTTCTGGGTGGCCACTTGGTTCAGTGGCCGTGCACCTGTGCGGGTTCGGGCGTCTCGCACGAGCGTGCATACCACTCCCACGCAGCGGTGGCGCACAGCACCCCGGTTGCCAGCGCGGACACCGTCAGCGCAGACCAACCATCCGCCACCAGCCATGCCGCTCCCAGCGCGACCACTCCGACCACATGCGCCGGGCGTACCCGCCCGAAGATCGCCCACTTGAACAGCAGGTTGCCCAGCAGATACAGCCCCGCGCTGCCCAGCACCGCCAGCGCCGCGCCCGCATGCGGATGGCCCACCGGGTGCGCGAGCACAAACTCATCGGCCACGGCACCAATGATGATGCCCGCCACCAGCACCACATGGATGTAGGTGTACGCCAGACGCGCCAGGCGCCCTGGATCTGCCGAGTGCGACATGGTGTGCGCGCCGCGCTCGGCAATCGTGTCGAAGTACAGCCACCACATCGCCAGGCTGCCGATGAACGACACCGCCATCGCCGCGATGTTGGCGGCGTTCCAGTCGAGCCCGGCAAACGTCGAACCCGTCACCGTGACGGACTCGCCCAGCGCGATGAGGATGAACAGCGAGCAGCGCTCGGCCATGTGGCCGCCTTCCACATTCCAGTCGTCGGTGGTCGAGCGGCCCAGGCCTGGCGTGTAGAAGCCCGTCGACGGGCCGATCCATTCGATGGCCAGCGCGAGGATCCAGCACACCCAGCGCACGGGCACGTCCGACAGCCCACCCACCAGCCACAGCACCGCCGAAATGCCGAGCCACACACCGATGCGCTGGAAGTTGCGCCGCATGCTCAACGATTCATGGCGCACGGCCCACAGGAAGAACAGCGTGCGCCCGAACTGCATGAACACATAGGCCAGCGCAAACGCCAGTCCGCGCGAGCCGAACGCCTGTGGCAGCGATGCGGAGAGCAGCAGCCCCGCCGTCATCAGCACCAGCATCAGGATGCGGATGGCGAGCTTCTCGGGGTCGAGCCAGTTGGTGACCCACGACGTGAAGATCCACACCCACCACACCGCCAGCATCAGCAGTAGCGCCTGCGCGCCGCCTTCGAGCGTGAAGTTGCCGATCAGCAGGTGCGAGAGCTGCGTCACGGCAAACACGAACACCAGATCGAAGAACAGCTCGATGTTGGTGACGCGGTGGTGGCCGTGGGCGCCGGTGGGCGCGGGGCGGAGGTAGCTGCGGGGCATCGGGGGTTCAGTGATCAGGCTTGCATGCCGAGCGTGAGCGTGCCTGCGCCGACCATCACCGCGCCGCCGGTGTAGCCAAAGCGGCGCTGCGCGGCCACGCTGGTGAGGCGCTTGGCAAGCAGCTTGGCGGCCAGCGCGTACATCGATGCGTTGGCGGCGGCCAGGCACACGAAGGTCGGCAGCAGGATCACGCTTTGCGACAGGAAGGTCTGGTCGGCCGACATGAACTGCGGCACGAAGGCGACGAAGAAGACGATGCTCTTGGGGTTGAGCGCCGTGACCGTCCACGCGGACAAGAAGCGGCGGCCCCCGGACTTCTGCTGCACGGGGATGGTGGCTTCCGGTGCGTCATCGCGCAGGCGGCGGGCGCTGAGGATCGACTTGATGCCCAGGTAGACGAGGTACGAACCGCCGATGAGCTTGAGCACCGTGAATGCCGTGGCGGACGCGGCGAGCAGGGCGCCCGCACCGGCCAGGGACACAGCCATGGCGGTGGTGTCACCGGCGGCCACGCCGGCCACCGTGCTCCACGCCGAGCGGCCACGGTTGGCCAGCGAATCTCCAATCACCAGCAGGATGGTGGGGCCGGGGATCAGCAGGATGATGATGCTGGCGCCGATGAAGGCGAGCCAAGTGTGGAGGGTCATGGTGGGGTCTCTTTGTTGTTGGGAATGAGCCACCAGTTATCCATGAAATTTTGGGGGCGTCAAACGGGGGAGATTGGTTTTTTTGCGGTTGGGGTTTTGGTGTTGGTGGTTTGCTGCTGTTTCGGCCCCGGCAGGGGATGAAACAAGGGATGAACCACCAACAAAAAAACCTAAACATGCCGCCGAGCAGCCAATGCCACCCCACTCACCAACAAAACCGCAGCCACCACCTCCAACCCATGAGGCAAGCGTGCCTCATAAACAAATCCGTACAGCAGCGCAAACACCGTCTCAAACACAATCATCTGCCCGGATAACGTCAAAGGCAGCTTCCGGCTGGCCGCATTCCACAGGCTGTTGCCAAGCACTGATGCCCCCAATGCCACCCCTGCATTGATCAACCAGAACAGCACCCACGCCGATGCCGGCTGAGCAGACGCCGTCGCCATTCCCGGCATCAGAAATGCCGGCACCGCCAGCACCAACGACAGCGCCCCCGTCGCAATGCCCGTCAGCAGGGACCATTCCCGACTCGTGAACTGCGGGTGTTTGCGCAAATACCGCGCATTGCACACCGCATACACCGTCCAGCACGCCAACGCCCCAGCCGCCATCAGCAAGCCGATGAGGTACGTGCTGCCACCGGCATCCGCACGCATGGCCGGCGCATCCAGGTAGATGCACACCACCCCCGCCACCGCCATCAGCAGCGGCAGCGCCAACCGCCGCAACGGCAAGCTGCCGTGTTCCGCCGCGCCGGCCAGGGTGACCGTCACCGGCAGCAGCCCGACAATCAACGACACCGGCGCCACGCCCGCACGCTGCACGCCACCCGCCACGCACAGGTAGTACAGCAGGTTGCCCGGCAACGACAGCACCAGCAGCGCCACCCAATCACGCCGTGTCGTCTTGCGCCACAGCGTGCGCCACACAGGCAAGGCCAGCGCCAGAGAGAGCACGCCATACAGCACATACCGCGCCGCCGACAGCGCCAGGGGCGAGAACTGCGGCAGCATCTTGGGCGCCACAAAGATGATCCCCCACAGGGCGCCCGCGGCCACGCCACAGCCCAGGCCCATGAGGTGGTCGCGCCGTGCGTCGTGCTGCGCCTGCACGAGGTGTGGTGCGGTGGAGGTGTCGCCAACAGCCATGTGGAGAGCCTGGTCCGGAAGATCAATCGAACCGGCACTCTGCGCGTGCGCGTGTCATCCGTCTTGGTGAAGACGGCCGCGCTTAGGCAAAAACGGAAATGGAAACGAGAGGGGGCGATTCAGCCGCGCCGCACAGCCGCAGGCGTGATGCCGTGCGTGGCCTTGAGGTGACGCGTGAGCGCGCTCTGGTCGTAGTAGCCGGTGCGTGCGGCAACTTCGGCGATGGGCAACGAGGTGGTTTCGAGCAGCGACAACGCGTGGTGCAGTCGTACCGCCGCCAGGCGTGCGTGCAGCGTGGTGCCGTATGCAGCACGGAACAGCGTGGCAAGGCGCCGCGTGCTCAGGCCCACATCGGCAGCGAGTTCGTCGAGGGTCAGCAGATCGGCATAGCGCTGATCGATGGTGCGCCAGGTTTGCTCCGCGCGCGCGTCGGTGCGTGCGCGCAACTGCGTCGATTGATTGGCCGGATGCGCGGCCAGCGTCGCCAGCGCGAGGGTCGACCACGCGTTTGCCAGGGTGGCATCGACTACGGGGCCGGCCGATGGTGCGTAGGGCGCATGTGCGCTCTGCAACCACGCCGTCAGCGCGCGCAGCCCGGGGGTGAGCGGGAAGAACACGCGGTCGGCCAGGCCACGCAGGTCAGGCGCCTCAACGGCTTGCGCGGCGACGTCCAGCACGATGAAGGTATTCGTCCCGGCAGCTTCGAAGGCATGTGTGGCATCGGCGGGGATGAGCGCGGCGTGGTGCACATCGACGCAGCCGCCGCGGCCGTCCACGTCCATCTCCAGCACGCCGCGCGCGGGCATCACGACTTGCACAAAGTCATGTGCGTGAGGCGGAGCGGCCAGGCCGTAGGTGCGGAAGTCCAGCATGACTTATCTGTTCAATTTGACAATCCGGTAGATACCATCTTCAGGGCACATTTTCCAACGGGTTATTTTGTGCCGGTAGCGTACTCCTTTATTCGCTTCTCGACCGCTGACCAACTCAGGGGGGAGGCCACCTCCGGCGCCAACTGGAGGCATCGGTCAGATATGCCGCCGACCACGGATTGGCGTTGCGCAACTCGCTGAACATGCGAGACCAGGACGTACACGCGTCTTCGTCATAACCTTTGAGGAAAAGGTTCGTTCGTTGCGCCAGTCGCGATGGCTACTCTGTGTCCCCATTACCTATATCAATCGGTCTTCGGGGGAGCATATGAGTTTGCGGAGGATCGCTCGCGCGTTGCTGGCTGTCACACTGACAACGCCAGCCGTTGCGTGGGCCACGAACGGCTATTTTTCCAACGGCTATGGGATTTCTTCCCAAGGCATGGCGGGCGTGGGCATCGGCTTGCCACAAGATTCGCTGGCTGCAGCGGCCAACCCTGCCGGCATCGCTTTTGTGGGCAACCGCGTCGATGGCGACATCAGCCTTTTCTTCCCCAAGCGGGGGACAGACGTCACGGGTAACGGCTTTGGTGTCAATGGTCACTACGATGGCAACAACCGTTCGGTCTTTGCGATTCCGGAGTTCGGCGTCACTTACCGGGTTCTTCCGGATATCTATGCAGGCTTAGCGCTTTATGCAAACGGCGGGCTCGATACCGGCTACGCGAACAACCCGTATAGAGCGTTCGGTGCCACTGGATCTGCTGGGGTCGACCTGGCACAGGTGTTTCTCTCGCCGACGATTGCCTACAAGCTGTTAGATCGGCACGCATTTGGCTTGGGTCTGAACTTCGCGTATCAGCGCTTCACAGCGAGCGGTCTCCAGCCGTTTGCCCGCATGTCGGTCGCACCAGACAACGTCACTGACAAGGGGGCCGACTCGACGGTAGGGGTCGGCGTGCACCTCGGTTACACCGGCCAGATCACACCTGCTCTCACCATTGGCGTGACGTGGGCGTCGAAGATTCACGGCCGCTTTGACAAATACCGAGGTCTTTTTGCGGATGGTGGATCTTTCGATATTCCCGAGAACTTTGGTGTTGGCATTTCGTATAAGGTGACGCCCGCCTGGACCGTGGCTGCCGATTTCCAGAGGATCTTGTACGGCGATGTGAATTCAATCGCCAATCCTCTCGCCAATCTGTTCGCGGGAAATCCGCTCGGTTCTGCAAACGGCCCGGGTTTCGGTTGGCGCAATACGAACGTGATAAAGGTCGGCACCAGCTACGAATTCAACAGCCATCTGACGCTGCGCGCCGGCTACAGTCATTCGACCCAGCCTGTGGCATCCACCGAGACGTTTCTGAATATCCTGGCGCCGGGTGTTGTGCAAGATCAAGCAACGATCGGTGCCACCTGGATGACCGACAGCAAGACTTCAATCAGCGTGTTCTACGGGCACGCGTTCAGAAAGACGGTCAACGGCGCGAACTCCATTCCGGCAGCATTCGGGGGCGGCAACGCCAATGTCCGCCTGGCCGAGGATACTGCCGGCGTGTCCATTGGCAAGCAGTTCTAAAGCGCTCCGGTCAATGGACACATCTGCAGTCAGTGCTCGCCCGGAAACAGTAACGTGGTGATGCTGCGGTCGGCTTTCTTGCGACTTGCACTCGCGTTCTTGCGCATGGTCTAGGCGGGTTTGCAATGTCGGCGTACTGGGCTTTCGAACCGACGGCAGGGAGTCTGTACCGGTGTCAAATTCACCAAACGACCGTGATCGGGCGAGGGCCGTACCGGCGCCTGCCCAAAAAAATACCCGGCCACAGGTGACTCCCGCGCCGGGCTCAGAACTTTCACGGATGAGGATCCGTGAGAAGAGGAACGAGCACATCCTGCGCTGTGCGCGTGACACCGGCGTGTCAACGCCCAACGCGCAATGCTCACGCCTCGGTAATGGTCACGATGTTCGGATAGAACGCGAGCATGCCGGCCACGGCTTCGGCTGCCGGAATGGGGTGCTCGTACGTCCAGACCGCATTGGTGGCGCGTTCGTCGCCGGCCACGATGGTGTAGTAAGACGCCTGCCCCTTGTACGGGCATTGGGTGTGATGCTGGGTCCGCTCCAGCAGGTTCATCCGCACGTCGTCGCGCGGGATGTACAGCACGGGCGGGAGCGAGCGCTCACGCAGCGTGCGCGCGGCGCGCGTGTCGGCGATGGTGTGGCCGTTGAACGTGACCGTGACGCGACGCGGATTGGCTTCAACAATGATGGGGGATGCGAGTGCGGTATCGGGCATGCGGTGCTCCTGCGTCGAAGGATGCGGCCCCGCTGGTGCGGGGCGCTCTCTCACTCTAGTGGAAGACCGCCTTCCGTGTTGGCCCGTGCCGGATATTGCCGGCACGCCATCCGCCGGTGTTACCAGTGCGTCTCGCTCTCTGGTGTGGACGACACGCGGTGGATGGCCAGGTCGGCCCCCATGAACTCGGCCTCGCGATCCAGCCGCAGGCCCACCAGCTTGCGCAGCACGCCGTACACCACCGTGCCGCCAATCAGCGCGATCACGATGCCGCCCGCGGTGCCCGCCACCTGCGCCCAGAACGACACGCCGCCCAGGCCACCCAGCGCCTTCAGCCCGAAGATGCCGGCTGCAATCCCGCCCCACGCACCGCACAGCCCGTGCAGCGGCCACACGCCGAGCACGTCGTCGATGCGCCAGACGTTCTGCACGCGTGTGAACATCCACACGAACAGCACGCCAGCGATACCACCGGTGGCAAGTGCGCCCAGCGGATGCATCACGTCAGACCCTGCGCACACCGCCACGAGACCTGCCAACGGGCCGTTGTACGAGAAGCCCGGGTCGTTCTTGCCTATCCACCACGCGGTGAGCGTGCCGCCCACCATGGCCATCAGCGAGTTGATGGCGACCAGCCCGCTCATCTTGTCCAGCGTCTGTGCGCTCATCACGTTGAAACCGAACCAGCCCACCGCCAGCACCCACGCACCGGCCGCCAGGAACGGGATGTTCGAGGGAGGATGTGCGGCGATGCGGCCGTCGTCCTTGTAGCGGCCATGGCGCGCGCCCAGCAGCAGCACCGCCGGCAGCGCAATCCAGCCGCCCACCGCGTGCACCACCACCGAGCCGGCAAAGTCGTGGAATTCCGCGCCCGTCGTGGTCTGCAGCCAGTGCTGGATGCCGAAGCGCTGGTTCCAGGCAATGCCTTCGAAGAACGGGTAGACGAAGCCCACCAGCACGAAGGTCGCCGCCAGTTGCGGCTCGAAGCGCGAGCGCTCGGCAATGCCGCCCGAGATGATGGCCGGGATGGCCGCCGCGAACGTCAGCAGGAAGAAGAACTTCACCAGCTCGTAGCCGTTTTGCTGCGCGAGCACATCGGCGCCGGTGAAGAAGTTGACGCCATACGCCACGGAATAGCCGATGAAGAAATACGCGATGGTCGACACGGCAAAGTCGACCAGGATCTTGACCAACGCATTGACCTGGTTCTTCTTGCGGACGGTGCCCAGCTCAAGGAACGCGAAGCCGGCATGCATGGCCAGCACCATGATCGCGCCCAGCAGGATGAAGAGCGCGTCGCCCCCGGTTTTGATGGTGTTCATTATGGTTGTCGTGCGGGTTGGGACCAGCGCCGTTCAAGTGCAGGATGCCCTTAAATGACGCAAAAGCCGCCGACAGATGCAAAAGTTGTTCCAACTCTGTGCAGAAGCGCGAATTGGCGCACCACGGCCGTGCGCTCGCCCAGTGAGTCCGAACGCGGCCCAACTTGAGCCCGCTTTCGGTGCGTTTCTGCCTTGATTTGGTGCGAATGGTCCGCGATGTGCGCGCGGATGGTGCGCGTGCCGTCAGGATTTGGGCACGGACACGGCGAAGGAGGTGGCCACAGCCGTCCAGAGCGGCTCGTAGCGCTGCCGCAGGACACCGGCCTGTTCAGGTGAGGCGGCGGGGGATTGCATGTGCAGCATCACCAGTGCGCCATCGGTCGGGACGATATAGACGCGACCGATGAACGTGTTGCTCGTGGCGCGCGGCGCGTGCGGGCCGGGGGCATCGCCGATGTAGCTGGCCCAGATGCCGGGGCGCCCGCCGAATGACTGTGTGCCCCAGCCTGTCATCCGGCAGGGCAGCGCCACGGCCTGCCGGATGGCATCGCGCATCCAGCGGGGCTCGCGGCTGTCAGGCACAGCTTCGGGCTCGCCTTCCGTGGGGCGCACGATCAGCTCGATGCGCGACAGCCCTGCGCCGCCCTGGTTGGCCCAGGCGCCAATCGCCACGCGCGCCGGATCAGGTCTGCGCGGCGGCGTGGGTGGCACGCGCTCCCAGGAAAACGGCAAGCGCAGCGCCACGTTCGCGCCATTGGCGTTCGGCCAGTCAGAGAGCGTGATGCTTTGCGTGAAGCGGCTGCTCAATTCCTCGGCGGGCCGGTCGTCGTAGACCACCGCAAGCAACGTCTGCAGCGTCGGGCGGTCCTGGCTGCCCTGGGCGCGGTCCGTTACGCGCTGGGCCAGGGCGTGGGCGGTTTGCGGGGTCTGCGTGGAGATCGCCACGCTGGGTTGGTGCAGGTCGAGCGCCCGCTCGATCAACAGTTGGCGCTCATCATCCGTCAGCGGAATCCCGGCGATCAGGCGGCGTGTGCGTGCCAGCGCTTGCGGGAAGGTGTTGTCAAACTGGTTGCGCGCGCGGATCAGCTCTTCGCGCTGGCCGGGGAACCGCTGGATGGCGCGGTCCAGCGCCTGCGTTTGCGCGGTCAGAAAGCCAAGCACGCTGATCAGCCCGGGGATGGCGCCAGGCGTGTAGTCCCACGCCAGCGCATGGCCGGAGCACGCCAGCATGGCGGTCAGACACCAGCGCATCGTTGCGCGGCTTGGCATTCGAATATCCCCCTGTGGCCGGACCCGTTTCCGACCAAAGTCCGACTCTAGCGATATGTATGGATTGTGCGCAAGACGGGGCTTGCCCCAAGGAAGGAGGGGGGGCGTTGTGTTCTTCGTGCACGGATTGCGCACGCCCACGCTGACGCGGTTTGCGCAAATAAGCGCGGCGCAGCGACCTACTTGAACGAGTAGCCCACCGTCACCATGAAGCCGCTGGTCCAGAAGAACTGAACCTCAGTGCGAATCTGGCCATATTTGTAGCCCAGCGTCGGCAGGATTCCAGGCGAGAAGCCCTTGTAGTTGAGGGGTACCTTGTTCTGGTACTCGCCCTTGTAGCCGTGCAGGATGCCGCCGGTCAGCTTGCCGTAGAAGTTGGTATTGCCCAGGTTCCACAGGTAGCCGCCATACACCAGTTGAGAAGGCTGGCCGAACGAGTTCTGGAACGCCGCCGCGCCCACCAGCCAGCCGTTGTCACGGCGCCATTCAACACCCAGCAGCGGGGAGTACTTGATGTAGTGGTCGTCCCGGCTGTAGTGCATGTTGTAGATGCTGGCCTGGACGGAGATTTCGTCGCCGGGTTCAAAGATGTCGGCAAAGGCGGGCGATGCGCCGAACAGGAGCGCCACACCGGTGGCAATACCGCGAAGCTTGGTGACTAAAGAAGAAGAGAGTGCCATACGACGTCAACACGTCCGAGCCCAAGGCTCGCCCGGCCCTTGCTTGGGGCCCAACGTGATTTCCCGTGAAGTTTTGTGTGACGGGAATGTTGGGCGAAGCGGCCTGAGGTTTCCGTCGGATTAGTCCGAAAGGCGGCCTGGAGGTGGCTAGGATTGGTCCGAAAACAAGAGCCGGCTGATCAGGTGCCCGTCGCACCAGGACGGTGGACGTTTAACCCACATCGGTGAGCAACAAGGCGCGCTTCGTGATGGCGGCCTCGCTGTTTCACGGGTATGACACGGGTGCTGGGCGGTCCTAGTGAGGTTGGCTACCCTCTGGCCGGTACGAACAATTCCGCCCCACGCTGCAGAAAATTTCCGCTAGCTCATTGGGGTGTCGGGCTTGATAAGCGCGGTAGTAGGAGACGCTGCCGCCGAATCCGAGGTGGCCAACGTCGTTGTGCTTATACAGATCGATGCCGTCAAGCACGGTTGTGCACCGCTCGCCGTCGCAGGGTACGTAGTATGTGTGAATGACTTTGACCTCAGGGAAGGCGTTCGTGATCTTTGCGAACAACGCCTCGGTCGATTGATGCATGTCCTTCGCATACGAGGCGGGATAGGAACAGTCACCGTTCGGCAAGCTAATCCCGTATAGGCGATTCGCCCCACAGTTTTCGAGTTCGGGCGGGGCCCCTGGAATGTCATCAACAAGAACGACGCGCTTCCCAGCGGCATGCAGCTTGGCGACGGTATCTTCAAGATAGTGGTCGCCTGGCATGAAACCATGGAGAGTCGGTTGAACGTGGTCTCCCGTGGCTTGGTTGATGTAGTTTGGCCACACAGCCGACATGATGACCACCGTGATGTCAGGGTGCGATAGCACATGGTCCATGACCAAACGGTTGTGCTTGAGACAGTTCTCTCGCTGTGTTTGATGGAAGGGGGTGCCCGCGCGAGCGGGGCCATCGCTCATAGGGGGGCACATCGTGTGGGTGACATCATGAATGGAGAGCCCATAGTCTCTCCCCAGGCTGTCCATGAAACTGATCAGGTGATACGCGTGGGAGTCACCCCAGAAAATTGCATGCGTAGCCGCTTGCGGATCTCCCACGGTGCAGTCTTCCGGTGAGGTGATCTCGACCTTGTTCCAGCATTTCTGGGATCGCTCGCCATCAAAAATGGACCGGCCCGTCAGTTCGAAGGTTTGACGCAGGGGCGCCGGGTATAGCGCCTCGAAGTTGTTCGTCCATTTGGAGGCGAGGGTCAGTGCCCCAAGCAAGGCCGCTGGCGCAAGGAGCAGGAGCAACAAGCTTTTCAGCTTGGACCATCGAGCATGCCTAACGCGTTGTTCCACCAAATGGTGCGTCGGCACAGCAATGGCGAAACACAGCGCAATTCCGCCAACAACCCATGCGTTAGACGTCAGATGGAATTTGCGGAGAGCGAAGAATACTGGCCAGTGCCACAGGTAGAGGGTGTATGACAGCTTTCCCCAATAGACCATCACCGGATTTGTAAGGACTGGGCCCAGGATGGCCGCCCGAGAACCGAACGCAATGACCAGCATTGCCCCCAGGCACGGCAGCAACGCATACATGCCGGGCATGGGGGTGTTTGATGTGAATTCAACTGCGCATGCAACGACAATCGCGAGGCCCAGGAGCAACAAGCCATCGTGGTAAAGCCGTGGTTTCACCTCCTGCCAGCGCGTGGGCAGGCAGGCCAGCAGGACGCCGGCTAAGAACTCGAATGCCCGGGTTTGAATCTGGAAATAGGATCTTGGCAAGAAATGCGAAACGGCATACTGCGAGTACGCGAGAGACAGTATGAAGAGGGCGCACATCACACCAAACAGGGCTGCCGGCTTGAGCCTCCTGAGTCCAATCAGCAGTAGCGGGAACATCAGGTAGAACTGCTCCTCCACTGACAGGGACCAGGTGTGCAGGAAAGGTAGTTGATTGGCCGTCGGATCAAAGTATCCAGTCTTGCGAGCTAGGAAGATGTTTGAAGACAGAATGGCAATGAACAGCCCGTTCTTCAGGGTATCGAAGCTCTCTGCGGGGAACTGGTAGAGCAGACAGAACGCAAGCGTCGCGCCGACCATGCAATACAGCGCTGGCGCGAGCCGACGTACCCGCCTTGCGTAGAAATCACCAAGAGAGAAGATTCCCGCCACTTGGTCGCGCCGGATCGAGTTTGTGACCACGAAACCTGAGATCACAAAGAAGACATCGACTCCGATATAGCCGCCAGCGAAGCCTGCAATCTGTGCATGGCTCAGAATCACAGCGAGTACGGCGATTGCTCGCAGACCGTCAATATCTGGGCGGTAGTAGCTGGACTTCTTTGGCGAGACGGCTTGTTGCGGAGAGGCTAGGGACTCGGATTCTGGCGCACCCGAGCCAAGCCTGGGCATTGTTCTTTCTGCGGGGCTGCCAACTGCCATGATTTTCGTATTTCCAGCGCGGATGCATGCCGATGGTAGCGATAGAGCGACTGACGCGAACCTCAGCCCCCGGCAATCTATGCCACTGGTTTATTTTGATGAAAAGTGGACGGTATATAGAAAAGGCAGGTTGTTTGCAAGCTGCTATCACAGGGGGAGTTGATGTTTACGTCAACCCCGAAAATACTGTCTATTCGATCTTCCGACCGGCATGCCGCGCCCTGTGCGGCCCACAACACATCCAACGCCGGCGCCCACTCAACGAAGGTGGAGACATGACCGATCTTTCCGCTGCCCGCGCGGCCGATCCCACGCCCGTCAGCGAACCTGCCCCGGTGCGCAACAAGGTGCGCTTCGTGACGGCCGCCTCGCTGTTCGACGGGCACGACGCGTCGATCAACATCATGCGGCGCATCCTGCAGTCGATGGGCTGCGAGGTGATCCACCTCGGGCATAACCGCGCGGTGGACGAGGTGGTCAACGCCGCGCTGCAGGAAGACGTGCAGGGCATTGCCGTGTCGAGCTACCAGGGTGGCCACGTCGAATACTTCAAGTACATGATCGACGCGCTGCGCGCGCGCGGCGGTGAGCACATCCAGGTGTTCGGCGGCGGCGGCGGGGTGATCGTGCCCACCGAGATCCGTGAGCTGCAGGACTACGGCGTGGCGCGCATCTACAGCCCAGAAGACGGCCAGCGCATGGGCCTGGCCGGCATGATTGCCGACATGGTGCGGCGCTGCGATATCGACCTCTCCACTTATGCGCCGACCACGCTGGAGCCGATCGTCAACGGCGATCGCCGTGCACTCGCGCAACTGATTACAGCGTTGGAATCGCGCCGCGTCGATCCGGCATTGCGTCAAGCCGTGCACGAGCGCGCCGCTGTGACGCATACGCCGGTGCTCGGCATCACGGGCACGGGCGGTGCCGGTAAATCGTCGCTGACCGATGAGCTGATCCGCCGCTTCCGGCTCGATCAGCAAGACCGGCTGCGCATCGCTGTCATCTCGATTGACCCATCGCGGCGCAAGTCGGGTGGCGCGTTGCTGGGCGATCGCATCCGCATGAACGCGATCAACCATCCGAATATCTTCGTGCGCTCGTTGGCCACGCGCGAGGCGAGCAGCGAGATTTCCGAGGCGCTGCCCGACGCGATTGCCGCCTGCCGCGCGGCGGGCTTCGACCTCATCATCGTGGAGACCTCCGGCATCGGCCAGGGCGATGCGGCCATCGTGCCGCACGTCGACCTGTCGCTGTACGTGATGACGCCCGAGTTTGGCGCCGCCAGCCAGTTGGAAAAGATCGACATGCTGGACTTTGCCGACCTGGTGGCGATCAACAAGTTCGACCGCAAGGGCGCGCAGGACGCATGGCGCGATGTCGCCAAGCAGGTGCAGCGCAACCGCGAGCAATGGCACGCCCGGCCCGAAGACATGCCGGTGTTCGGCACGCAGGCCTCGCACTTCAACGACGATGGCGTGACGGCGCTGTATCACGCGCTGGCCGACCGGCTGACGGACGGGCTGGCTGAGCGCGGTATGGCGCTGAACGATCGCACGTTGCCGCGCCCAGCGGGAAAATGCTCGACCAGCCATGACGCCATCGTGCCGCCTGCGCGCGTGCGCTATCTGGCGGAACTGGCCGATACGGTGCGCGGCTATCACCGCCGCGTGCAGATGCAAAGCTGCCTCGCGCGCGAGCGTCAGCAGTTGCAGGCCAGCCGGCTCATGCTGGAACGCGCAGGTGCGAGCGTGCAGACGCTCTCCGCGCTCGATAAGCAAGCCGCCGAGCGCGATGCGCAACTCGGTGCCACCGAACGCAAGCTGCTCGCCATGTGGCCGGACCTGCGCCGCGCGTATTCCGGCGAAGAGTACGTCGTCAAAATCCGCGACAAGGAAATCCGCACCGCGCTCACGCACACCACGCTCTCCGGCACCGTCATCCGCAAGGTCGTGCTACCGCCCTACGAAGACGACGGCGAAGTGCTGCGCTGGCTGATGCGCGAGAACGTGCCCGGATCGTTCCCCTATACCGCCGGCGTGTTCGCCTTCAAACGCGAGAACGAAGACCCCACGCGCATGTTCGCGGGCGAGGGCGATGCCTTCCGCACAAACCGCCGCTTCAAGCTCGTCTCCGAGGGTATGGAGGCCAAGCGGCTATCCACCGCGTTCGACTCGGTCACGCTGTACGGCGAAGACCCGGCCGTGCGCCCCGACATCTACGGCAAGGTCGGCAATTCGGGCGTGTCGATCGCCACGCTCGACGACATGGAGGTGTTGTACGACGGCTTTGATCTGACCAGCCCGAATACGTCGGTCTCCATGACAATCAACGGCCCTGCGCCGACGATCCTGGCAATGTTCATGAACACCGCCATCGACCAGAACCTTGCCAAATTCCGCGACGACAACCAGCGCGAGCCGACGGCCGATGAGGAGGCGAAGATCCGCGCATGGGTGCTGCAGAACGTGCGCGGCACGGTGCAGGCGGACATCCTCAAGGAGGATCAGGGGCAGAACACCTGCATCTTCTCGACGGAGTTTTCGCTCAAGGTGATGGGCGACATCCAGGAATATTTTGTGCACCAGCAGGTGCGCAATTTCTACTCGGTGTCGATCTCGGGGTACCACATTGCCGAGGCCGGGGCGAACCCGATTTCGCAACTCGCATTCACGCTCGCCAACGGCTTTACGTATGTCGAGGCCTACCTTGCGCGTGGCATGCACATCGATGACTTTGCGCCCAACCTGTCGTTCTTCTTCTCCAACGGCATGGACCCGGAATACAACGTGCTCGGCCGCGTGGCCCGACGCATCTGGGCGGTGACGATGCGCGACAAGTACGGTGCGAACGAGCGCAGCCAAAAGCTGAAGTACCACGTGCAGACGTCGGGCCGATCCCTGCACGCTCAGGAGATTGCCTTCAACGACATCCGCACGACGCTGCAGGCGCTCATCGCCATCTACGACAACTGCAACAGCCTGCACACGAATGCCTACGACGAGGCCATCACCACGCCCACGGCGGAATCGGTGCGGCGCGCGCTGGCCATCCAGCTCATCATCAACCGCGAGTGGGGGCTGGCCAAGTGCGAGAACCCGAACCAGGGCAGCTTCATCATCGACGAGCTGACCGACCTGGTGGAAGAGGCCGTGCTGCAGGAGTTCGAGCGCATTGCCGAGCGCGGTGGCGTGCTGGGTGCAATGGAGACTGGTTACCAGCGCGGCAAGATTCAGGAAGAGTCGATGCTGTATGAGCAGCGCAAGCACGATGGCTCGCTGCCGATCATTGGGGTGAACACGTTCCGCAATCCGGAGGCGGAAAACGTGGTGCCGCCGCATATTGAACTGGCGCGCTCAAGCGAGGAGGAGAAGCAGAGTCAGCTTGCTCGCTTGCAGGATTTCCATGCGCGGCATGCGGGGGAGGCGCCCGCCATGTTGCAACGGTTACAGCGCGCTGCGATTGAGGATCAGAACGTGTTTGCGGTGCTGATGGAGGCGGTGCGCGTCTGCTCGCTCGGCCAGATCACGCATGCGCTGTTTGAGGTGGGCGGGCAGTACCGTCGCAACATGTAGCTGCGTTGTGTGAGCTCACGCCTGCATGGCGTGCGCGACCCACGCCGGTAGCGCACCATGCCCCCCGCGCGGTGCATCCCACACCTGGCGCGCCGCAGCTGTCACGCTATCGATAAGCGGTACGGGCACGTAGGGCTGCAGGCGTTGCGCCATGCCCGCCAGCCCGGCACCACCCAGCACGATGGCATCCACCGGCTGGCGGCGCAGCACCGTTGTACACGCGCCCAGCAGGATCTGCTCCGCTGCGTCTGGCGCCGCATACAGCGCTGCGCCGTCGAGTTCCACGGTATGGATGTCGCGCACGGTGTGGCCGTGTTCCAGCGTTGGGAGCAAGCGCTCCAGAATCGGCCCCCATGCATGTCCACCCGTCACGACCGCGCAAGTGCCGTGCGTGGCCGCTTCCATCAGCGCAGCTTCCGCGAGGCCGGTGACGGGGCAGGGCGCCACCTCGCGCAGCGCGAAGAGCCCCGGGTCGCCAAAGCAGCCGATGATGGCGGCGTCGGGTGGACGCTGCAGCGCTGTCGTCCACGCGTCGAGCGCCGCATGCGCGGCCACCGCGTAGCCGACTTCGGTGGCGATATACGGCGCACCAAAACGGGCGGTGACGGATTCCACAACCACATCGCTCGGCAACGCGGCTTGCACGAAGCGGGCAAGCGTCTGCGTGAGTGCGGCCGTGGTGTTCGGGTTGATCAGCAACAGTCGGCGCTGGCCGGCCGATTCAGGAGCCATGGTCATTCGCGTGGGTTCAGTCAACGCGTCCTGCGCTCTGGCGACGGCGCAGCCGCACGATGGCGAGCATCGTCAGCCCCATCACTACGAACGACACCACGGTGGTGAGCGTGCCCAGCGCGTAGATGGCCGGCGTGGTGACGGTGGTGGTCAGCCCCTGCAGTTCGAGCGGCAGCGTGTTGACATCGCCAATGGCCTGCGAGGTGCGTGCGATTTCATCCCAGCTGAGCGTGAAGCCGAACGTGCCCACGCCGATGAGCGATGGCGCGATCAACGGCAACACCACGTGGCGGAAGGTCTGCCACGGCGTGGCCCCCAGGTCGCGCGCGGCTTCCTCGTAGGCGGGGTTGAAGCGGTTGAAGACGGCGAACATGATGAGCAGGCCGAAGGGCAGCGTCCATGTCAGATGCGCGCCGAGCGCAGATGTCCACAGCCCGAGCGAGGAGCCGAAGCTGTCGGCCTGCTCTCCCAGCCCGAAGGCGGTGAGCAGCGCCTTGATGCCGGTATCGACCAACCGGAACTGCAGGCCGATGCCGAGCGACACCACGATCGACGGCATGATCAGGCTCGCCACCGTCACGTAGAACAGCGCACCGCCGCCGCGCAGCCGCTTGCGAAACGCCAATGCCGCCAGCAGCGAGAGCCCCATGGTCAGCGCCATCACCACGGCACCGAGCGCCAGTGAACGCCGGAATGCCGCGCCGATGTCGACCACGCCGAGCCCCTCCGCAAGCTGCCGATACCAATGCAGCGACAGCCCGTTCATCGGAAACGTCAGCCCACCCTCCGGCCCCTGGAAGCTAAGCGCGAAGATCGTCAGCATGGGGCCGTAGAGAAACAGCACGAACAGCGCGAAGAGACACGCCAGTGGCCAGAAGCCAGGGGCGCGTGGTTCACGAAAACGTGGGCGCATGTCAGAGCTCCTTGCGGATGTCGACCACGCGGGTCAGGCCCCAGATGATCATCAGCACCGTCAGCAGCAGCACGACGGCGTTGGCGGCCGCCAGGGGAAACTGCAGGTAGGACGTCTGCACCTGGATCATCTTGCCGACCGACGCAATCTGCTGGCCGCCCATCACCCCCACGGTGACGAAGTCGCCCATCACGATGGTCAGGATGAAGATGGAGCCGATCAGGATGCCGCTGCGTGAGAGCGGCACGATCACGTGCCACAGCGTTTGCCACGCACTGGCGCCGGCGTCGCGCGCGGCTTCGAGCAGGGCGCGATCAATGCGCATCATCGAATTGAAGATCGGCACGATCATGAACATGGTGTAGAGGTGCACGTAGGCCAGCAGCACCGAGAAGTTGGAATACAGCAGCCAGTCCTGCGGCTGGTTGATGAGGTGCATGGCCTGCAGCGTCTGGTTGACGAGGCCGTTGCGGCCCAGCAGCGGGATCCAGGAGATCATGCGGATCACGTTGGAGGTCCAGAATGGCACCGTGCAGATCACGAACAGCAGTGTCTGCACCGCAGCCGATCGCACGTGAAACGCCAGGAAATACGCCAGCGCAAAACCCAGCACCAGCGTGAGCGCCCAGGTGCCGAGCGCAAAGCGCAGCGTCGACAGATACGTCGACGCCGTCACGCACAAGTCACCGTATTCATTGAGATGGCTGCAGCCTTCCCACAGCTTGGCGTAGTTGCGCAAGGTGAAGGTTGGCAGCAGCGCGTACTCGTTAAAATCCCAGAAGCTGACCATCGCGACCAGCCCCAGCGGGATGAGAAAGAACACGACGAACACCGCCGCAAACGGCAGCGCCTGCAGGCCCGGACGCAAGGTACCGGCAGCGGTCGGAGTGGGCGGTGTGGTGGGCGTCATGACGATGGTGGGGCGATCAGGCAGCGACAAACTCGTTCCACTTGCGGACCATGTACTCGTTCTCGTCCATGACCGCGTTCCAGCAGGCGATGCCGCCCATGCGCTGTTCGTAGCTGCCGCCATCGCGCACGCTGCCGGCCTTGGCCAGCACGTCACCGTGGGGGCTCTTGATGTCCTTCGCGGCGGGTTTGCCTTCCATCCAGTACGCCCACTCGTATGGCGCCATCTTGGCCTTGGCCGTTTCCAGCACGGCGCTGTAGTAGCCCTGGCGGTTCAGGTACGCACCGGCCCAGCCGTCGAGGAACCAGTTGATGAATTCGTACGCCGCATCCAGCTTCTTGCCCGACACCGTCTTCGGAATGCCAAAGCCGGCTGCCCACGCGCGATAGCCTTCCTTGAGCGGCTGGAACGTGCAGTCGATGCCCTTGCTGCGCACGGCCGTCACCGCCGGGCTCCACATCGACTGGATCACCACCTCGCCCGAGGCCATCAGGTTCACACTTTCGTTGAAGTCCTTCCACAGCGCGCGGAACTGGCCGGCCTTCTTGGCTTCGATCAGCGTCTTGATGGTGAGGTCGATCTCGGCGCGGGTCATGTTGCCCTTGTCGGCGTACTTGTGGATGCCCTTGGCCTCCACCACCATCGCCGCGTCCATGATGCCGATCGACGGAATGTTCAGGATCGACGCGCGGCCCTTGAATTCCGGGTTCAGCAGCTCGGCCCACGAGCTGATCGGGCGCTTGATGAGGTCGGGGCGGATGCCCAGCGTGTCGGCGTTGTACACGGTCGGGATCAACGTCATGAACTGCGTAGGCGACGCGGAAAACGTGGTTGCATTCGCGCCCGGCAGGTACATCACCTTCTTCGGCGCGGTGCCCTGGTCGCCCACCTTCTTGCCGGCCACTTCGCCCTTGGTGAACAGCGACGTGATCTTGTCGGCGTTCTTGATGCGGCGCGCATCGATGCCCAGCAGGTTGCCGGTCGGCACGATCTTCTTGAGCGAGAAGTACTCGGTGTCGATCAGGTCGAAGCTGCTCGGCGCGGTCACGGCGCGCTTGGTCACCTCATCGGTGGTGACGGCCACATACTGGATGCGGATGCCGGTGTCGGCTTCAAATTTCTCGGCGATGGCCTTGTCCTGGTTGACCGCCGTGCCGAGGTAGCGCAGCGTCGGTTTTTCCTGCGCGAGGACGACTGGCGCCACGCCGGTGGCCAGAATGGCGGCCATGCCCTTGAGTGCGGTGCGGCGGCCGGCCTTGAAGTCGATGGAATCGTCAGACATGAAGCAACCCCTGATAGGAAGGTGAAGGCATCGCCTGAAGCCGTCAGGCTGCGGATTGGAATGGTTGAGACCGGGTGTCAGGCTGCGGGCAGGCGATGTGCCTGCGCGGCATCCCACGAAGCCCAGATCGGCTGATGCAGCGTCAGGTGGGGGATGGCGCTGTCGCTTTCGGGCAGGCTCACGGTCAGGCGTTGCGAGGGCGCCAGCGTGACGCCCTCCATCCCCACCAGAACGTGCGTGCCCTGGTATTCGATGTCGCAGATGCGGCCCCGCACGCGTGGCCGATCTCCGGCTGTGGATTCATCGGCATGCAATGCCATGCGGTCGATGCGTACGGCCACTGGCCCATCCGCGTCTTCCAGCAGGTTGTGTCCGCCGATGAAGGTGGCGACAAACGCGCTGGCCGGCTGGTTGTAGACCTCGCGCGGGCTGCCGGCCTGTTCGATGCGGCCCTGGTTCATGACCACCATCTGATCGGCCAGCGCCATCGCTTCTTCCTGCGAGTGCGTGACGTGCACGAAGGTCAGGCCCAGCTCCTGCTGCCAGCGCCGCAGCTCGGCGCGCATCTGCGTGCGCAGGAATGGGTCGAGCGCGGAGAGCGGCTCATCGAGCAGCAGCACGCGCGGCTCCATGATCAGCGCGCGTGCCAGCGCCACGCGTTGCTGCTGGCCGCCCGACAACTCGCCTGGCCGACGCTGCGCCAGGTGCCCCATGGCCACCCGCTCCAGCAGGGCCTGCGCGCGTTTGCGCCGTTCACCCGCACTGATGCCGCGCATCTTCAGGCTAAAGGCCACGTTGTCGAGCGCGCTCAGGTGCGGAAACAGCGCGTAGCTCTGGAACATCATGGCCGTGCCGCGTGCGGCTGCCGGCAGGTTGGTGATGTTGCGGTGGCCCAGCAGGATGTCGCCGTCGCTCACGTGCTCGTGGCCGGCAATCATGCGCAGCGTGGACGATTTGCCGCAGCCCGATGGCCCAAGCAGGCAACAGTAGCTGCCGGCCGGCACGCGCAGGTTGATGGCGTCGACGGCCACAGCGTCGTGTGCGTAACGCTTGGTCAGCGCAACGAGTTCGAGGGAGTCGGTGGGGGCGGTGGGTGCGCGGGTCATGTCGGGGTGGTGCAATAGGTGTGCCTGTCTGCGCGTGGCCATTTCGCCGCGCGCACGCGTGGCATGCGTCGTTCTGGTGCGTGCCGTCGCATCGGAGGGCAACCGCGCCACATACCGGGGCACGTGGCGTGGTGGCTTGCGCGTGGGTCAGAAGGTGTGGCGCACGCCCAGCGCGACCGACGTCTGGCTCGTCCCCGCCACACCGCCGCCGATGGCGCCCGACGTGGTGTTGACCAGCGCTTCCGTCGCGCTTGACGAGTTCTTCAGGTACGCCACGTTGGCGACCAGCGTCGTACGCTTCGACAGGCTGTACAGCCCCAGCAGGCGATAGACCATCGAGCTGTTCGACAGCGTCGAGTTACGGCGATACAGCACGTCGGCCGAGCCGGTAAAGGCCGTGGTGAAGGCGTAATCGACGCCGCCTTCCACTGCGTAGGCCTTGCGTGCCGACATGCTCGGGATCGACTGGAATGCCCCCGTGCCGCCCACATCCGCCCGCGCTGCGCCCAGCCGCAGCTTGGCCGCGCCAAACGTGTAGCTGCCGCCCACGGTGAAGAGCTTGTAGAGCGAGCCTGTGCCGCTGCCATCGCGCTCCTGGTCGTAGCTGGCGGCCAGGTACACCGGGCCACCGCTATAGCGTGCCGCCAGGTTGAACAGCGAGCCTTGCGACAGCGAGCCTGCCGTTTCGCCAAAGCCGTACATCGCGCCAAACTGCGCGCCGCCTAGCGTGGGCGATACGTACTTCACCGTGTTGTTGTACAGCTCGCTCACGGCGTCGAACTCGCTGAACTTGAAGATTGAGCCCGAGTTGTAGCCGCCCTTGAAGACGCTGCCCACCAGCCAGTCGTCGTTGAAGTTCCATTGCTTGCCGGCGGTGAGCGTGCCGGATGCCGACGTCAGCCCGACATACGAATTGCGCGAGAACAGCGTGCCGTTGGACGACATGCGCCCGTTGCTCGGGTTGAAACCGGCCTGCAGGTTGAACAGCGCGCTCACGCCGCCGCCCAGGTCTTCCTTGCCGCTCAGGCCAAAGTTAGACACGCCGAGGATGCTGTCCGACACGCCGGTCAGACTTTGCGAGCCGTTGCCGGCATGGTTGGTCCAGCTCACGCCGGTATCGATCACGCCCGACAGCGTGACGCTGGATTGCGCAGCGGCCACGCCAGACAGCCCGAATGCCAGGGCGGCAACGCCCAGCTTGATAGTGGTGCTCATGACAGGTGATTCCCCTCAAAGAATTGGCGCGACCGCCTTTGCAAGGTCAGTGGCCGCTCCCGGCATTGCGTTTTATGTTGAGTACAAGCTTCGTTTGGATTGTGCACAATCACGCTTGTCACTATGCAGTAACCGTGCCAAGCAAAATCGCGGGGTTTCGCTTGCTTCTGGTGCAAAAACACTAGGGGGCGGGGGATTTTTCTTGAGGGTGTCGCACCAACGTTGGCCGAATTGGCCTCAGGTTTGTGCACAATCCAATCATGGTTTGCTCGATTAGAATGACGAGATGCCCGAGCCCATGACCTCCACCCCCCGCCGCAACAACGCCGAAGTCGACGCCCGCATTTCCGATGCGGTGTACGACGCCATCCTTGAACAGAAGCTGCCGCCGGGCACCCGCCTGGTCGAGGCGCAACTCTGCAAGGCCTTCGGTATCACGCGGGGGACATTGCGCCGGGTGCTGGTGAAGCTGGCGCATGAAGGGGTGGTCGAGCTGCAGCCCAACCGCGGCGCGACGATTGCCGTGCACGACGCCACGGAAGCGCGGCAGGTCTTTGGTGCGCGGCTGATTCTGGAAACCGGCTCGGTACGTGAACTGGCACAGCACGCGACTGCGCAGCAATTAGCCGAGTTGCGCACGCTGGCGGCTGCCGAACATGCCACCCGCGAATCCGGCAATTGGCGGGACTGGATTCGCCTCTCGGGTGATTTCCACATCCAGCTGGCCGAGGCCAACGGCAACCCCATCATCACGTCGATGCTGCGCACGCTGGTGGCGCGCACCTCGCTGCTGATTGGTCTTTATGAATCTCCGGCGCGCCCCAGTTGCGGCCATGACGAACACCTGGCCATTCTGGATGCGGTGGAGCGCCGCGATGGCGAGCGCGCCGCCCGGCTGATGGGCGAGCACCTTGGGGAGTACATCGCCGCGCTGGAGATTGAGCCGCGCCAAGTGGAGGCGATCGATTTCTCCAAGCTGTTCCACCGCGTCAAGGTCTGACAGGCGGCAGGGCGATGGCCTAGCGCTGCATGAGTGCCAGCGCCAGCAAAATCAACACCGGTGGCAGCACACACCAGAACGACAAGAAAGAAAACGCCAGCGCCCCCAACACCGCGCCAATGGCGAACCCGCACAGCGGCGGCACCATCTTCCGCAACCGCGTGCGCGCCGCTTCCTTCTGCGTACTTCCTGGCGACAGCAGTTCCACCACATCGATCACGATCTGCGTGGTGTTGCCCGTCATGATGGTCGTGGGCGCGTGTTCCGACAGCACAATGCGCGCCTTGGCGTTCTGCACGCCCATGGCCGCCACGCCGATCAGCCCGACGACAATCGTGGCCGGTGCATCGGCCGATTGAATCGGCAGCGCTAGCAACCCCGCCACCATGAATGCCAGCAGCAGCGCTGCCTGGGCTAGCAGCAGCGGCCGCAGCGGTGCCACGCCGCGCCGCGTGAGCGCCGCCACCGCCAACTTGGTTGCGGCCACGGCCAGCACGAACATTGGCAGCGCCAGCAGCTTGGCGAGCACGCCTTGTCCGGTGCCGGCCAATTCCAGCCCGATCATCACGAAGTTGCCCGTGACGTGTGCGGTGAACAGCCCGAACAGCGCAGCGAAGCCCACCACATCCACATAACCCGCCACGAAGGCCAGCAGGCTGCCCTGCGCGATCAGGAAGCGTGCCGACGGCGACGCTGCCGCCGGCGTTGCTGCGATTTCAGAAGGCAAAGCATGAACACCCGAAGGCGCCCCAGAAACCGCGGAAATCGGTGGTCGGCACGTTGGCCGTGCGCGCTTTCTGATGCGCGTGGCCGTGTACCGTGCAAGTGCCCGCGCAGTGGTGCACTTGCTGCTGCAGCGGCGCCGCCGGTCGCCAGTGCCCGGGCACACGCGACACGGGCGACCACTCCGGCAGCACCGGAATCGGCGGCGGGCCGAACTCGGTGAACTCCGCCGCGCCGTAGACGATGCGCCCACCCACCACCGTCAGCACCGATTCGATGGTCTTGATGTCGGCCTCAGGCACGCTGAAGAAATCCGCCGACAGCGCCGCCAGATCGGCGAGCTGCCCGACTTTGATCTGCCCCTTGTTGCCCTGGTCTGCCGAGAACCACGCGCTGCCGTGCGTGTACAGCTCCAGCGCCACTTCACGCGGCAGCCCTTCCGGATACAGCGCCATGCCGCCGACGGTGCGCCCGCTCGCCAGCCAGTACAGCGACGTCCACGGGTTGTAGCTCGACACGCGCGTGGCATCCGTGCCGGCACCCACCGGCACGCCTTCGGCCAGCATGCGCTTGATGGGCGGTGTCTGTTCAGCAGCGGCTGCACCGTAGCGGTCGACAAAGTATTCGCCCTGGAAGGCCATGCGATCTTGAATGGCGATGCCGCCGCCGAGCGCGCGCACGCGCTCAATGTTCTTCGGCGAGATCGTCTCCGCATGGTCGAAGAACCATGGCAGGCCGTTGAATGGGATGTCGCGGTTCACGCGCTCGAACACGTCGAGCATGCGCGAGATGGATTCGTCGTACGTGGCGTGCAGACGGAACGGCCAGCGCTGCGCGACGAGGTGGCGCACCACGGTCTCCAACTCCTGCTCCATCGTCTCGGGCAGGTCGGGGCGCGGCTGCAGGAAGTCTTCGAAGTCGGCTGCGGAGAAGACCAGCATTTCGCCCGCACCGTTGTGGCGGAAGAAATCATCGCCCTGGCGGTACTGCACGCTACCGGTCCAGTTCTTGAAGTCGGCCAGTTCCTCTTTCGGCTTCTGCGTGAAGAGGTTGTAGGCGATGCGGATGGTGAGCTGGTTCTGCGCCGACAGCTCGCGAATGATTTCGTAGTCTTCCGGATAGTTCTGGAAGCCACCGCCTGCGTCGATGGCGCTGGTCACGCCCAGGCGGTTGAGTTCACGCATGAACTGGCGCGTGGAATTGACTTGGTACTCGGGCGGCAGCTTCGGCCCCTTGGCCAACGTGGAGTACAGGATCATCGCGTTAGGCTTGGCGATCAGCATGCCGGTGGGCTCGCCGGATGCATCGCGCTGGATCTCGCCGCCCGGCGGGTTCGGCGTGTCCTTGGTGTAGCCGACCTGGCGCAGCGCGGCGCGGTTGAGCAGTGCGCGGTCGTACAGGTGCAGCACGAACACGGGCGTGTCGGGCGCGGCCTGATTCAGCTCCTCCAATGTGGGCATGCGGCGCTCGGCAAACTGGAACTCCGTCCAGCCGCCCACCACGCGCACCCATTGCGGAGACGGCGTGCGCGCGGCCTGCTCCTTGAGCATGCGCATCGCGTCGGCCAGGGACGGCACGCCTTCCCAGCGCAGCTCCAGGTTGTAGTTCAGCCCACCCCGGATCAGGTGCAGGTGCGAATCGTTCAGGCCGGGGATGACGGTGCGCCCGCGCAGGTCGATCACCTGGGTCGTGGCGCCGCGCTGCGCCATCACCGTGGCATCGTCGCCCACGGCAATAAAGCGGCCATCGCGCACGGCAACGGCGCTGGCGGTGGGGCGTTCGCGGTCGACCGTGTGGATGCGGCCGTTGTGCAGGATGAGGTCGGCAGTCATGGTGTCGGTGTCAGTACTTGGGAAACAGCGAGAAACGTCCCGGCCCTGCAATCAGGACGGTGGTGAAGATGATCAGCAGCATCCAGCCGAACTGCCCGTCAGCGAGTGACCAGTCAGGATGCACCACCAGCATCGCCACCAGCAGCGTGGCAATGATGGGCAGGCACGCCAGGCGCGTCAGCACGCCCAGCGCAATCAGCAGCGGGCACACGGTCTCCGACAGGATCGCCAGCAACAGCGTGGGGGCGGCACCCAGGTGGAACGGGTCTTCGATGCGCGTGAGTTCTTGGCTGTAGTGCAGCACCTTGGGCAGGCCGTGCACGGCAATCAGCAGTGCGCTGCCGGTGACGCGCAGGAACAGCAAGCCAGCATGCAGCGTGGTGTCGGCTGGTACTGCGGCGTTGGTCGAATCGAGCGAAAGGCGTGTCATGGCTATCGCCTCTGTCCAGTTACGTTGGATTGGGCGGTGTGCGATCCGCCGCCACCGCCACATCGGCGTCCGGTGCCATGGGCGGAGCCCCCGTGATCTTGGGTACGCACTCCTGGCGGAACCATGCCATTGTGATCGGCTCCCCCGCCAGCAGGCGCTGCGCGGTCGGCACGATCTGCTCGCCGATCAGCATGCCGAGCAGCCCGACCAGCGCAATCGCAGGCGGCGCAGGCGAGCGTACGTGCAGCAACGCATAGATGACGCCGACCAGCATGCCGACGCCAATCGAGATGAGATAGGGCTTCATGAGGCCTCCAGTCGGGCGGTTGTCGGAGTCGTCGGGGGCCGGTGCACGCGCGCTGGCGCACCGGCTCACCCAGTTTAGGACGACAGGAACGCCAGCAGATCCGCGTTGACCTTGTCCGCCTCGGTCACACACATGCCGTGCGAGCCGCCCGGGTAGACCTTCAGCGTGCCGTGCTTCACAAGCTCCACGCCCAGCTTGGCCGAATCGTCGATCGGCACGATCTGGTCATCGTCGCCGTGCAGGAACAATACGGGCACGTCGATCTTCTTCAGGTCTTCGGTGTAGTCGACCTCCGAAAACTCCTTGATGCACAGGTACTGGCCGTGGATGCCGCCAGTCATGCCCTGCGCCCAGAAGGCGTCGATCGTGCCTTGCGAAACCTTCGCGCCCGGCCGGTTGAAGCCGAAGAACGGCGTGGCGAGATCGCGATAGAACTGCGAGCGGTTGTCCGCCACGCCCTTGCGGATGCCGTCGAATACCTCCATCGGCAAGCCCTTCGGGTTGGATGCCGTCTTGAGCATGATGGGCGGCACGGCACCGATCAGCACGGCGCGCGCGACGCGCTTGGTGCCGTGTCGGCCGATGTAGTGCGCGACTTCGCCGCCGCCGGTGGAGTGGCCGACCAGCGTGGCACCCTGGATGTCGAGGGCGTTGAGCAGGGCTGCCAGATCGTCGGCGTAGGTATCCATGTTGTTGCCTTGCGACGGCTGGTCGGAGCGGCCGTGGCCACGCCGGTCATGCGCAATGACGCGAAAGCCCTTCTGCACGAGGAACAGCATCTGCGCGTCCCAGGCGTCGGCGTTGAGCGGCCAGCCATGAGAGAAGACGACCGGCTTACCGGTGCCCCAATCCTTGTAGAAGATGCGCGTACCGTCTTGAGTCGTGATCGTTTGCATGATGGGAATGGAGGTGTGCGTGATGGCGAATCGGGCGGCGCGTGCGACAGCAGCGTTGCTGCACAGGCGTCGCCCGAGGGCAGGGATGTGGCTTGGGTGACAGCGCGATCAGCGGGCAGGCACCGCCGCCAGTGCCTCATGCGGCGTGGCGGTGCGCTGCGGTGCCTTGTGCACCATCGTGTAGGCGTAGTCCACGCCCATGCCGTAGGCGCCGGAGTGTTCCTTCACCAGCTTCATCACGGCGTCATACGTATCGCGGTGTGCCCAGTCACGCTGCCATTCCAGCAGCACCTGTTGCCACGTCACGGGCACCACGCCGGCCTGCACCATGCGCTGCATGGCGTAGTCGTGCGCTTCCTTGGAGGTGCCGCCCGAGGCGTCGGCCACCATGTAGATCTCGTAGTCGGCATCGTGCATGGCCGACAGCGCGAAGGTGCAGTTGCACACCTCCGTCCACAGGCCAGCGACGACCACCTTCTTGCGGTTGTTCTTGGCCAGCGCGTCGCGCACCTTCTGGTCATCCCACGAGTTCATCGAGGTGCGTTCGAGCAGTTCCTTGCCCGGGAATACGTCGAGCAGCTCAGGGTAGGTGTAGCCGGAGAAGCTCTCGCTCTCGACGGTGGTGATGGTGGTGGGGATGTTGAAGATCTTCGCCGCCTTGGCAAGGCCGACGGTGTTGTTCTTCAGCGTTTGTCGATCCATCGATTGCACGCCGAAGGCCATTTGCGGCTGATGGTCGATGAAGATCAGTTGACAGTTCTGCGGGGTGAGGACTTCCAGCTTGGGGTTCGTCATGGCCGTATCCCTTGGGGGCGTGATGCAAATGAGAGAGTGCCGCCGTGTGGTTGTCGCATGGGTGTCATGCGGGTGCTGTGCGGGTGCCGTGCGGAACCCACGGCAATCAGCGGCCCATCCATCATAGGAAGTTGCGCCCCGTACACAACGTCAGAAATGGCGAGTGCAGTTTTTGCGATTGACGAACAATCCGTGCTGCTTCGCGAAATATTGCGCGACTAACCTGCACCCGCGCCGGCCGCTGGAACCGGCTCGCCCGCCGCTAGCGGACCCAGCCGCGCTCAAGCAGGGGCACGTCCCAGGCCAGTTCTCCTGCGTGATGGTTGGCCAGGCAGTCGATCAGCGCACACACCTTGACGGCTTGTCGCTGCGTTGCGGGATAAACCGCAGAAAAATGCAGCGGGGCGAGGTCGTACTCGGCCAGCACCGGTACAAGCCGGCCCGCGATCAGGTCGTCACTCACCACCAGCGTGGGCAGGCAGGCAATGCCGGCACTGGTGAGCGCATAGTCGCGCAGCAAGTGCACAGAGTTCGAGCGCACCTGCTCGGGCAGATCGAGTTCCGCCCGCACTTCACCGCCTTGCGTGAACGTCCAGCGTTTGCGGGTGGGGTAGCCGGAGTACAGCGCGAGTGAATGCTGCAGCAGATCCGCCGGTTGCTGCGGCAGGCCGTATTCCTCAACGTAGGCGGGCGTCGCGCAGAACACGCGCCGCAGCACGAACAGGCGCTTCTCGATCAGCGAATCATTGATGGGCGGGAAGATCTGGAAGGCCACGTCGAACCCCTCGGCAATCGGGTCGACCACGCTGTCGTCCACCACCACGTCGAGCTGGATGTCGGGGTACTGCGCGCCAAACCTGGCCAGCGGCGCGGCAAAGTGGCTCAGCGCATAACCGGGCAGCATGCGGATGCGCAGCTTGCCGGCGGGCGTGGCGCGCAGGCCGCGCATCTGGTCGGTCAGGTCCGTCAGCATGCAGACGGCTTCGGCGCATTGCTTGTAGTAGGTCTCGCCCACTTCCGAGAGCCGTACATGCCGCGTGCTGCGGTGGAACAGCGGCGCCTCGATAAAGCGCTCCAGTTGCTGCACGCGGTGGGTGACCACGGAGTTGGTCACGCCGAGTTGGCGTGCGGCTTCGGCAAAGCTGCGCGTTTCGGCCACGCGCACAAAGGCTTCGATACTGAGAAAGCGGTCCATTTCCAGCGTCCTGGCGCCTGGGCTCAAAAGGGTGGCGCGACGGCAGCCATCATACGGTGATCGGGTGGAATGTGATGTTCCCGCCGGCGGGCTTTTCTGCGCATCGCCGTGTCGTTTATCCTCTGCAACCTGTTGTATTCAAAACGCCAATTCCAATACCAAGCGAGGAGCAGTCATGGCAATTCAAGTCGTCGGCATCGTCGGTGCCGGAACAATGGGCAACGGCATTGCGCAAGCGTGCGCCGTGGTCGGGCTGGATGTGGTGATGGTGGACATCAGCGATGCCGCTGTGCAGAAGGGCATTGCGACCGTGGCCGGCAGCCTGGACCGCCTCATCAAGAAGGACAAGCTGACCGAAGCCGACAAGACGGCAGCGCTGGCACGCATCCAGGGCTCGACGTCGTACGACGATCTGAAGCGCGCCGACCTCGTCATCGAAGCCGCCACCGAGAATTTCGACCTGAAGGTGAAGATCCTCAAGCAGCTCGAAGCGGTGGCCGCACCGCACGCCATCGTCGCGTCGAACACGTCGTCGATCTCGATCACCAAGCTGGCTGCCGTGCTGCAGGATGCCAGCCGCTTCATCGGCATGCACTTCTTCAATCCGGTGCCGATGATGGCGCTGGTGGAAGTCATCCGCGGTCTGCAGACGAGCGATGCCACGCACGCCGACGTCGAGGCGCTGGCCAAGCAACTCGGCAAGACGCCGATCACGGTCAAGAACAGCCCGGGTTTTGTGGTCAATCGCATCCTGTGCCCGATGATCAACGAGGCGTTCTGCGTGCTGGGCGAGGGCCTGGCGAGCCCGGAAGAGATTGACGAGGGCATGAAGCTTGGCTGCAACCACCCGATCGGGCCGCTGGCTCTGGCCGACATGATCGGCCTGGACACCATGCTGGCTGTAATGGAAGTGCTGTACACCGAGTTTGCCGATCCGAAATACCGCCCGGCCATGCTGATGCGCGAAATGGTGGCGGCAGGCTACCTGGGGCGGAAGACCGGTCGCGGCGTGTACGACTACCGCAAGTAAGCGCCTGCACCCGGAGCTGTCCATGTCGATCTATACGTACCAAGTGCTGTGGGCCGATCTGGACGGCAACCAGCATTTGAAGAACACGCGCTATCTGGACTATGCGGCGCACACGCGCTTTCGGTTTCTGACTGAGCACGGGTTTGGGCCGAAAGCCTTTGCACAGCACAAGCTCGGGCCGGTGGTGTTTGAAGACCGCGTTGCCTATCGCAAGGAACTGCGATTGATGGACACCTTTACCGTGAGCGTGGAGACGGCGGGCCGCAACGAGCGCGGCTCGCGGTTCATCATGGTCAACCGCATCCGCGATGAAGCGGGCGAGTTGTGCGCGGAGATCACCAGCATGTGCGCGTGGTTTGACCTTGCCGAACGCAAGGTCGCCGCGCCACCACCAGCGCTGTTTGCTGTGATGGAAGGCACGCCCCGTACGGACGACTACCGGCTGCTGTAACGGCTGCCCGCCAACTGTCAGGCGGGATTCGCGCAAACTGTCCGCAAGTGTGCATGGAGGCGGTGTGGCGGTGCGTTGATGATGACGCATCGCCACACCGTTTTTTCATTCCCACACACCGGACGCCACCATGTCGCGCTACGCCTTCCGCCTGCTCAACGTCTTTGCTGAATCCACCTTTGGCGGCAACCAGCTCGCCGTCTTTGAAGACGGGCGCGGCCTGGACGACGCCACCATGCAGGCCATCGGACGCCAGTTCAACCTGTCCGAGATCACCTTCATCTTTCCCGATGACACAGAGGGCGCCACGGCGCGCTTCCGCATCTTCACGCCGGACTACGAGATGCCGTTTGCCGGGCATCCGTCGCTGGGCACCGCGCAGGTGGTGCGTGAGCTGTACGGCCCCGGCAATGAGCTGACGCTGCGCTGCAAGTCGGGCATCGTCTCGCTGACGGCGCAGGACGAGGGGTGGTCTCTGGTGCCGCCGCGCTCGGGGGCGCTGAATACGCGGGAGGAAGATCCGGCCATCGCCAAGATGCTGGGGTTGGATGCCGACGCGCTGGCGGGCACGCCGCTCTGGGTCGATGCCGGTATTGAGCAGTTGATGGTGCCGGTCAAGACGCGTGCCGATGTGGAGCGCGCCCGCCCAGACCCCGCCGCCTTCGATGCGTGGCCGCGCAGCCGCAATGATGGGCGCAATGCCTACGTGTTCACCATGCCCAAGCCGGGCAGCGATGACCCGGTGGTGTCGCGCTTCTTCTTCGAATACGGCACCGGTCTGTGGGAAGACCCGGGCACCGGTTCGGCATGCGCCAACCTGGGCGGCTGGCTGCGTGCGACCGGCCACACGCTGCCGGCAAGCTATCGCATCGAGCAGGGTGCTGCGGTGGGGCGGCCGTGTCACCTGACGCTGCAAGTCGATGCCGACGGCACCATCCACGTGGGTGGCCGCGTGATCGAGGTCGGCCGCGGCACGCTGACGATCTGACGGGTTAAGCGGCGGCGTTCAATTCCTTGCAGAAGAACGTCGTCCCGCAAGGCGCGCCGTCGGGCATCAAGGCATAGTTGGGCACCACGCCCACGCGCTGCCAGCCGGCGCGTGTGTACAGCCGCTCGGCATCGCCGCCGGTCACGGTGTCGAGCACCAGCACCGTCTTGCCCTCGGCGCGTGCGATGTCGTCCAGCGCCGCCATCAATTGCTGCGCAATGCCCCGCCGACGCGCGCGGCGGTGCACGAGCATCTTCGCCACGTCTGCGCGGTGCGGCTGGTTTTCAGGCTGCGCCAGAACCAACTGCACGGTGCCGAGCACGGCGCCGTCCGCATCTTCCGCGATCAGCAACGCGCGCTCGTTACGAGCGACCCCTTCGGCCACGTTGCGCCAGAACGCCTGCGCCTTGTCATGCGACAACGGCCACATAAAGCTGACCGACGCACCACCCGCCACGCAATCGACCAACACATCGGCCAGCGCATTGACGCAGGCGCTTGCCTCATTGGCGCCCACGCGGCGCACGATCACGGTGTCGGTCATTTGGTTCTCCAGCCAACCGAGGCGACGGTGGTGAGTGCCACCAGATAGCGCGCCGGCCGTTGCGTCGGGTTGTGAAAGACGATTGGGCGGTCCAGCTGCATCGCCAGGCAATCGCCCGCGGCGAGGCGCCAGTGCACGTCGCCGACGGTCATCTCCATCGTGCCTTCGACGATCCACACCTGTTGGTAGACCTCGGCATCGCGCACGCCAGTGTCATAGGCCACGCGCTGGCCGGGCGGAAAGTGCACCTCCACCAACTGGATGGGCGAACGCGCGGCCGGTGAGAGGTTGCGGCGTACGTAGCCCGAGCCCGGGTCGGTCCATTCGGGCTGGTCGGCCGCGCGTGCCACGGGCGAAGGTTCGGCGGCCGGCGCCGCGCCTTCTTCGAACAGCGAGGCGAGCGTCACGCCCAGCGCAGAACTGAGCCGGTCGAGCACGGCGGCCGTCGGGCTGCTCTGGCCGCGCTCGATCAGGGAGATGGCTGAGCGGCTGACCTGGCTGCGTTCGGCCAGGGCGTCGAGCGAGAGGCCCTGCGCGTCGCGCAGTTCGCGCAGGCGGTGGGCGATGCGGTGGTGGATATCCATGAGAGTCAGTTTAATGGAAATTTTCATCCAGTAAACTGGAATTTAAAGGGGCGATTGCTATGCGGTTTTGCGCGAGACGTCGTGCGGGAAGTAGACAGGATTTTCTAGACAAGTTTTTCTAGAAAAGTTAGTCTACATGCCGATCGCTACAGAACCGACGCATCGCCATGACCAAGACCTCGCCTCGCATCAAGCCCACCACTGCTGAGTTGAACCTCCTGCGTGTGCTGTGGCAACTGGGGCCGGGCACGGTCAAGCAGGTCCATCAGGCGGTGCAGGTCGAGAAGCCGGAGACGACCTACGCTGCGGTGCTGCGCCAGTTGCAGATCATGCATGCCAAGGGGATGCTGGTACGCGACGAGCGTGAGCGTTCGCACGTGTATGCGCCGGCGCAGCGCCAGAACGTTCTGCAGAGCGGTCTGCTGAACGAGTTCATCAACAAGGCGTTTGCGGGCTCCGGCAAGGCGCTGGTTCTTGCGGCGTTGCGCGGGCATGTCACCAAGGAAGAGCGCGCCGAGATCGAGGCGTTGCTGCGCGAGGAAGACCTGTGAGCACAACGCTTGCCATCCTGGTTCCGGCAGTGGGCTGGGCGCTGCTGCACTTCCTCTGGAAGGGCACACTGCTCAGTCTTGCCGCCGCGCTGTTCCTGCGGTTGACGCGCGGCGGTCGTCCGCAGGTCCGGTACATCGTGCTGTGCATGGCGTTGGCGCTGTGCGTGGTGGTTCCGCTCGTCGACGGCTATCGCGAGTTCGCGGCAATGGCCGCCATCAACCCGGTGCCAGCGTTGCCCGTCTGGATACAGCACACCGTAGCGCCCGCCTTCTCGCAAGAGCCCATGCTGTGGGTGGTGATGGCCTGGCTGTGCGGCGTCGGCCTGATGATGGTGCGTGTGATCGTGGGCCTGGCCTGGGTGCATCGGCTCGCGCATGCGTCGCATGCCTGCGCCAACGATGCGTGGCAGGCCTGTGTGTCTGCACTTGCGCAACGCTGCGGAATCCGTCGCCCGGTCCGGCTTCGGGTAGTGCCAAACCTGCCCAGTCCGGCCGCTGCCGGTTGGTGGCGCCCCGTCGTACTGGTGCCGGCCTCACTGTTGACGCAGATGCCGCCGGACCTGATCGAAGCGCTGCTGGCGCACGAGGTCGCACACATCCGCCGTTTCGACTATCTCGTCAATCTCATGCAGCGGGCGATCGAGGCGTTGCTCTTCTATCACCCGGGCGTGTGGTGGCTGTCCGGCCGCATCCGTGTGGAGCGGGAGCTGATTGCGGATGCGCTGGCGGCGAGCCTGACCGGCAACCCGCGGCATCTGGCGCTGGCACTCAATCAACTGAGTCAGCAGCAGGGCGTGGAGGCGGCCCCGGCGGGCGCGGCACTGTGGGCGCATGGCGGCGCGCTGTCGGAGCGCATCCGCCGGCTCGTCAGGCCGCAGCGGCACGCCGGATGGACTTCGGTTGGCTTGACCGCGGCGCTGGGCACTGCACTGGTGGTGTCGGCGGTCATCGTGCCGCAGTACTTTGGCGCCGCCTTTGCCCGCGAGGCGTTGTCGGTGTCGGATGATGCGCAGCGCATGCTCGTCCACGCTTCGGCCATCGGCAAGGTCGAGGCGCTTGTCGGCCTGATCCAATCCCAACATGTGTACGTGGTGGAAGACGGCAGCGGCAAGGTCTTGCTCCAGCGCGATGCAGACAGTGTTGTCCCGATTGCATCGTTGACCAAGCTGATGACCGCCATGGTGGTGCTGGATGCGCGGCCCGAGTTGGATCGCGTGGTGCAGATCGCCCCGGCCGATGCGGGCACGCCGGCGTTGCGTCGCGCGGGGGTGCCTGTCGGGACGAACCTGCCGCTGCGCGACGTCATGCAGCTTGCCCTGATGTCATCGGACAACCGGGCCGCCTTTGCCCTGGCGCGAACCTACCCCGGAGGCTTGCCTGCGTTCGAGCGGGCATTGCAGGCAAAGATCGCCGCACTGGGGCTGACGCATACCGCGTTGAATGAACCGACGGGCCTGTCGGCGCACAACCGGTCAACGGCCAGCGACATTGCCATCATCGCCAAGGCAGCGGCGGACTATCCGGAGATCCGCCGCGATACCACCGACGCGAGCGAGACCCTCCAGATCAACGGCCAGCCGGTGGAGTACCGCAACACCAATCCGCTGGTCGGCGCGCGCGGCTGGGACATCCAGCTCTCCAAGACCGGCTTTACCGAGGACGCCGGCCGCTGCCTGATCATGCAGATCCGGTCTGCGGGCACCAGCATCACGATGGTCCTGCTCAATGGGCACCGGGCTGTGACCGTTCCGACCATGTCCTGATCTGCATCCTGCGCGCCACGGCACCCGCCTGAGTGGCCGGTGTCCGTCGCCTTGTTCCCGTGTTTTGTTTTCCTGTCTGGCCGATTGCGTTCGGCCGGGTGGGGAGGCGTTCGTCTGAAGTTTTAACCTGCAACCCCGCCTCATCCTTGCCGAATCGGCAACCGGATCGGGGCACTCTCAAGAGAGAGACGTATGAAACGCTGGTGTATCGCGGCGGCCGTCCTGGCCGTCAACCTGGTGAGCCCGACGGCGCATGCCCGAACCCTCTGCACCGTTATTGCGGATGCGGCATCGGGCAATGTGTTGATGCAAGAGGGCGATTGCGCCACGCGCGTGACGCCGGCCTCCACCTTCAAGATCGCGCTCAGCCTGATGGGGTTCGATGCCGGCATTCTCAAGGATGAACATACGCCCACGCTGGCCTACCGTGACGGCGATGTCGCGTGGGGTGGTGATGCGTGGCAGCAGCCCACGGACCCCGCGCGGTGGATCCAGTACTCGGTGGTCTGGTTCTCGCAGCGGGTGGCGCAGTCGCTGGGCGACACCCGCTTCCAGCATTACGCCGACGTGTTCGACTACGGGAACCGAGACGTCTCCGGCGAGCCGGGCAAGCACAACGGTAACGCCGGTGCGTGGATCAACTCGTCGCTGCAGATCTCGCCGCTGGAGCAGGTGGCCTTCCTGCGCAAGGTGGCCAACCGCACGCTCCCGGTGAGCGCTAACGCCCTGGACATGACCTGGCGCGTGACGGAAATCGCCACGCGCCCGGATGGATGGGCAATTCACGGCAAGACGGGCACGGGCTCTCCGGGTGCGCCGATCACGCATGAGGGCGACTACGACCGCGCGCGCGCTTACGGCTGGTTTGTCGGCTGGGCAACGAAGGGGCCGCGCACGCTGGTGTTCGCACGCTTGACCCAGGACGCACAAATGCAGCCGACGCCCGCCGGCATGCGTACGCGCGATGCGCTGCTGAGCGAGTTGCCATCGCTGGCCGATGGCGTGACGCGATAGGACAACCATGCCCACCGATATGCGCAACAGGCGGATCGACGTGATCCGTGGGGTCGCCATCCTGCTCGTCCTGTTTCATCACTTCAACATCGCCTACCGCCTGAGCGATACGTCGCTTGCTGCCGTGCTCGGGCCGGAACTGGTGCAGGCCCTGGCCCGCAACGGCAACTATGGGGTGACCCTGTTCTTCGTGGTCTCGGGTTACCTGATCACCTCGAATGCCCTGCGCCGTTGGGGGCAACTGGGGCGCATCGACACGTGGGCGTTCTACGGACTGCGCATCGCGCGCATCGTGCCGTGTCTGCTGTTGCTGCTCGCCATCGTCAACGTGTTCGCGCTGTGTGGTGTGGCGATCTTCCAGAACCACATCACAACGGGCGAGCCCGTTCCGCTATGGCACGTCAATCTGGCGAGCCTGACCTTCACTATGAACGTGCTGATTGCGCGGGTCGGATGGGTCAACTATCCGTTGGGCGTCTTGTGGTCGCTCTCAGTGGAAGAGGTGTTCTACCTCACGTTCCCGTTGCTGTGTCTCGTGCTTCGGCGTGAGTCGCTGCTCTGCCTGTTCTGGGCGGCGATCATTGCGGTCGGCCCGCTGTACCGGCTGACCCACCAGGGGGATGAGGCTGGATTTCTCTACGCGTACTTCGCCAGCTTTGACGGCATCGCCATCGGTTGCGGTGCTGCCGTTCTTTCCAGGCGGTTCGCCCTGGCCGGCATGACGACCTGGTTCGTACAAACCGCGGTCGTGGCCTTGATGACGTTTCTTTATCTGTGGTGGCCGATCGCACAGAGCAACGTCCTGGGTGTGACGGCGATGGCGCTTGGTACGGCGGTGCTGCTGTGGCCGGTGCAGCGTTCAGTGGCGAGTGGTGCGCAGCGCTTCAACCGCGTTGGTGCAGCGGTGGCATGGTGCGGCAAGAACAGCTACGAGCTGTACCTGTTTCACCTGATTCCGCTGGCGGTACTCAAAACAGGGTTCCCGCGCGCCACGGTTCTCGGTGACGAGAAACTCGTGCTGCTGGCGGCGTTCATGCTGTTCTCGTTCATGCTGGCGGCGGGCATTGCGCGGTACTACGCAGAGCCGCTTAACCGCGCGCTTCGGCAACGTATCGTGCGGCCACGGTCTGCACCGGCCACTACCGCCTGAGGGAAGGCGCTTCGCCTCGGCAACTGGGGCGAGTGCCGCCCGGGCTACGAGGGACTATGCACCTCGCCGGCGCGCTCGAACAGCCACGCGAGGAAGCTGTTGAGCGACCGGTCGTCCGCTGCATCCCGGTACAGGCAATGAAACGGCGGCCCTTCCAGCTTGACCTCCGGAAACAGCATGACCAGACGCCCGTGGTTGACGTCGTCCTGAATGACTGCCCGCGGGGCCAGGCAGATCCCCAGCCCGCTCATCGCGGCCTTCACCAGCAGGGCGAATTCGTCGTAGAACGGCCCGCGCAGGGTTTCGCCGATGGCGACTTCTGCCTGGTGAAACCAGTACTGCCAAGCCTGCGGCAAGCCCGCGTAGTGCAGCAGCGGTGCATGGCGCAAGTCAGACGGAGCGTGCACTGCCGCCAGCGCGGGATGATGCGGCGCACAGACCGGCACCGCTACGTTGCCCACCAGGGGCTTCGACACGAACCCCCGCCGTCGCAACTCCGGCGTGTAGCGGCGGATGACCACATCGCTCGACTCATCGATGCGCTCCACGTCTGTGTCAGGCGTGGACACCAGCTCAATTTCAATGCCTGGGTGCTGCACATGAAAGTGCGCCAGTTGCGGAAGCAGCCAGCCATGGGCGAACGATGACGAAGTATTGATCCGGATCTGGCGCCGGTCCGGTGCTTCGAACATCTGCTCGGTGGCCTCGGTCAGACGCCCGATGCAACTTGCGACATCCACCAAGTAGTGCCGCGCCCGCAAGGTCAGGCGCAGGGAGCGTCCATCGCGCTCGAAGAGCTTCTGTCCAAAGAATGTTTCCAGCACGCGGATCTGCTGGGCGACCGCGCTCTGCGTGACATTCAACTCTTCGGCGGCAAGGGTCAGGCTGTTCAGGCGCCCGGCAGCTTCAAAGCTGCGCAGGGCATTGAGAGGGGGGAGTCGGCGCATGGCGCAATGTCAAAGAACAGCTAAAGCGTCGTGGAAAAAAACTCGTTTGTGGCAATGAAAGCGGCTTCCTATCATAGGCGCCACATTGGATTGGAAGATGATGATTGCATTACCCAACCTACTCAAGACATCGGTGCAGCGCGCTGCGTGGCGATCATTTCCGTTCGGTTGCTGGATGCCGCTTTGGATGCAGCGGAGGATCCGTCAAGCCAGCCGCTACCTGGCGTTGGCCGGCATCATCTTGATACTGGTCGCCTGCTCAGGCCCACCCCCCAACGAGCGTGAAACCGGCAGCGGCGGAACGCTGGTGCGATACAGCTCACGCCAGGTGAGCGTGGACCTGACCGATGCGGAGCAGCAGAGCCTGCGAGCCATGCGCGACCGTACGTACACCAACATCGCGCCGGATCGTGCACTGAGTGCGGTGGCCAAGGCGTTGACCGAACTGGGTTACGCGCCAGTGTCGGTCGACAACGAAACCGGCCTGGTGGAAGCAGGGCTGAGTGACACGCTGGTACCCAAGTGGCGCCAGTTGCTGCGTGGGGCGCTCAAGAACTACACCGGCATGTTTCCGGCCAAGCCGGACCACGAACGCGTGTCGGCCGTCATCGCGGTCAAGGCGGGCACGGGTAGTCAGTCGACGCTGGTCCGTGCCCGGTTCGACAGCACAGTGTGGGACAGCAACGGCGATGCGCGCACGAAGACCGTGCTGAAGCGGGAAGTCTACGATGGCTTTTTCGCGGGCGTGGACAAGGTGCTGTGCTCAGCTGCCTGCAAGGGGCAGCCTTAAGCGAACCACTCGCCAGCGTTGGGCCGGCGAGCGTGGCGCGCTATTCCCGCCGCTGCACAGCAGGCGGCAGCCATGTCCCATCCAGCGCCGCTTCCTTCGGCCACGTCAGCTGCATGCGCAGCAGGAAGGGGCCGACCGGTGGTGGCAGCCAGTTGTTCCGCATGCCCTTGGGCGGCGCGCGCTGGATCAGGATGTCGAGCGAGCCATCGCTGTTCAGGCGCGGGTGATCGGCTTCGCTGAGGAGGTTGCGCAGGCTCGGGCGCTCGGCGGTCCGGCGCGGTTGCTGCACGGCGGCCACGGCCCAGCCGGCGTTCTCCGGCGGAAGCTGGTTGCGATCGAAATGCAGCACGTAGCGGTGCGTGCTGTCCAGCGGCAGGCTGTTGGCGTCCGCTGTGGCGGTGGCGATCAGCATGTCCTGCGGCACGTCGGTACCGCCGCCCGACCACGAGACGATCGCGCGTTGCGCATAGTCCAATCCATACGCGCCGATCATGCGCGGGATGAACCAGCCGTTCTGCGTGATCTGCGGCTGCTTGGCCGCCATCGAGAGCGTCTCGCGCGCGGCGCTCACGCCGGCATCCATCACCTTCAGGCTGGTCGAATCCACTGCCTTGGCGTCAAACGGCGCACCGGGCACGATGCCGAGGTTGCGCAGCGACGCCACCATCGTGGAATCTGCCGCGTGCGGCGGATTGTCCTTGAGCAGTTCGGCAAACCGGGTGAAGTAGGCGTTGGCATCGAGCGCGGTCACACGGCGGCGCGCAGCACTCAGGCTGACGTCGATGTCGGTGGCGCTGGTCGCCTCAGCCTTGGCTTCCGCCTCGGTTTCGCGTGCGCCGGGTTTGCCGAAAGCGTCCAGCGGCGTGATGCGGTAGCGATCCTGCACGCGGCGTGCGGCAGCTTCGTCGCGCCGCCCTGCGACCTGCGTGCGGGCAACGACCCATACCAGGTTCGTCGGCGCGGCAATCTGCTTGACGCCTGCCGGCAGTGTGCCTTCCCAGCCCGGCGGCGTGATGGCGTAGCTGGCTGCACGTGCCCCCGTGGTGCGGTTGCCGATGGATTCGAACACGTCCGTCCAGGCATCGTGCACGGCCACCCAGATGTGGCGGCGGCCGACATCGGGCACGCTCAGCACGACGGGCCCGTTGCGCAAATCAACGAAGGCGCTGCTGGCGAGCACGTCCACACGGGCGCGCACACCGGCGGGCAGGGCTTCGTCTTCCAGCGTGCGCTGGTGCATGAAGCGCCCATCGGGCGCGATGGCGGAAGTGACCTGCATCAGCGCGTCCGTCATCATCAACGGAAACGCATAGACATAGGCGGAGCGGACTTGCGCCTCGCCGGCTTGCGGCAGGCGCAGTTCGTTGGCGGCGGCAGGGTCGGGGTTCTGGGTGGCGCAGCCGGTCAGGGTCAGGGCCGCTGCGCTCAGCGCCACCGCCGCCAGCCTTGTGAGCGGGCGCACGGGCGCATGGCAGTGCGTCATGGTGTTCTCCATCTTGTCGGTACGCGGCAACAGGAAACCAGACGCCTGTCGAACATCCCCCCAAAGGATGCTTGCGCATACGGTTGCGCGGTCGCCCGTCACGACGCCACGCTTGTTGTTGAGCATCTTTTGAATTTAGAAGTGCCGCCCTCGCAAGTCAATCGAAGTGCGGTGGGGTGCGCTCGGTAGGGTGCGCGCTAGGATGCATGCGGATGCGCCTACAGCCGCAGATGCAGGGCGAGGCGCAATTTGGCGGCATCGTACTCGGCTTTGAGCCGCGTGACGATCTCGCCGGCGGGCGGCAGGTCGGCAATCTGGCCCACCCCCTGGCCGGCGCCCCAGATGTCTTTCCATGCCTTGGCACGGGAGCTGCCGTCGCCAAAGTTCATCTTCGATTTGTCGGCCTCGGGCAGGGCTGCCGGGTCCAGGCCCGCCAGCTCGATGCTCTCGCGGATGTAGTTGCCGTGCACCCCTGTGAAGAGGTTCGTATAGATGATGTCGGACGCCGCCGCGCGCACGATGGCTTGCTTATAGCTTTCCGCCGCATGCGCCTCCTTGCTGGCGATGAAGCGCGTGCCGATGTAGGCGAGGTCGGCGCCCATGGCCTGCGCGGCGAGGATGGCATCCCCCGTGGCGATGGCGCCCGACAGCGCGATCGGCCCGTCGAAGATGCGCCGCACCTCACCCACCAGCGCAAACGGCGACAGCGTGCCGGCGTGCCCACCCGCGCCCGCGGCCACCAGGATCAGGCCGTCGACCCCGGCTTCCAGCGCCTTCTCCGCATGGCGCAGGTTGATCACATCGTGCAGCACGATGCCGCCGTAGCTGTGCACCGCATCCAGGATCTCCTTGACCGGCGCGCGCAGCGAGGTGATGAAGATCGGCACCTTGTGTTTGACGCAGGTGGCCACGTCCTGCTCCAGCCGCGCGTTGGAGTGGTGCACGATCTGGTTGACCGCGAGGGGCCCGACCACCGCGTGCGGATGTGCGGCACGGTGGGCAGCGAGGTCTGCGTTGATCTGCGTGAGCCATTCGTCCAGCACCTCGGCCGGCCGTGCATTGAGCGCCGGAAACGCCCCGACGATGCCGGCCTTGCACTGCGCCAACACCAGTTCCGGATAGCTGACGATGAACATCGGCGAGCCGATCACCGGCAGCGTCAGGTGTTGCAGTGCGGGCGGCAGATGCTTGGCGGCGGGCATGGCGTCTCCTGAGGAGAGGAAGGCAGACAGCGTCGTTCGATTATAGGAAGCGGGCGCCACGTGTTGCCGCCGAATGTGCCGGCGGCTTCTGCGCTAGCATGCGGAGCATTCCTTGCGCATCACACACCATCGGAGACCTGCATGACCACGCCGCTTTCCATCGACGCCGCCACCGCCGCCGCAGATGCCGCGCTGTTTCCTGGCTTTCGCCCCTTCCGCCAGACGGTCAACGGGGTGGAAATTGCCGGTGTGATTGGTGGCAGCGGGCCGCCGTTGCTGTTGCTGCACGGTCATCCGCAAAGCCATGTGATCTGGCACAAGGTGGCGCAGGAGCTGGCGCGCGACTACACCGTCGTCGCGACGGATTTGCGCGGTTACGGCGCGTCATCCAAGCCGGCCGGCAGCGCCCGGCATGCGGAGTACAGCAAGCGCATGATGGCGCAGGACCAGGTAGAGGTGATGCGCGCACTCGGCTTCGGCCGCTTCCGGCTGTGCGCGCATGATCGCGGCGCACGTGTGGCGCATCGGCTGTGTGTGGATCACCCTGTGCACGTGGAGCGCGCCATGCTGCTCGACATCGCCCCCACGCTGGCGATGTACGAGAACACCGACATGGCGTTTGCGTCCGCCTACTGGCACTGGTTCTTCCTGATCCAGCCCTCGCCGTTTCCCGAGACGCTCATCAATGCCACGCCGGACTTCTACATCGGCAAGCTAATGGGCCTGCGCCACGCGGGGCTCGAACCGTTCGCCCCGGAAGCGATGGCCACCTACGCTGCCGCCATGCGCGAGCCCGCCTGCGTGCACGCCATGTGCGAGGACTACCGTGCTGCGGCCACCATCGACCTTGAACACGATCGCGCCGATCGCGACGCCGGCAAGCGTGTGAGCGTGCCGCTGCGGGTGCTGTGGGGCGAGCATGGCGTGATCCAGCGGTGCTTCAAGCCGTTGGAGCTGTGGCAAGCCGTGGCCAATGACGTGAGCGGTGGCACGGTGCCATGCGGGCACTATGTGCCGGAGGAAGCGCCGGAGGCGTTGTTGACGGAGATGCGCAGCTTCTTCGCTTAAAGGGCACTACGCGATTTCCAGCTTGACGGCGTGGGCGCGGGTTTCTATATTCCGATCAGGATATATTCCTGATTGGCTATGTAATGTCTCCCGACCACCTGAACCTCGTCTTCGCCGCGCTGGCCGATCCCACGCGCCGCGCCATCGTCGCCCGTCTTGCTGCAGGCGAGGCCACCGTCAACGAACTGGCTGAACCGTTCGATCTGGCGCAGCCCTCCATCTCCAAGCATCTGAAGGTGCTGGAAACCGCCGGTCTGATTTCACGCGGACGGGAGGGGCAGACGCGGCCGTGCCGGTTGGAAGTTGCGACGCTTAAGGCGACGACCACCTGGGTCGAGCACTACGTCGACGTGTGGGAGGCCAGCTTCGACCGGCTCGATGCGCTGCTGCAATCGGACGGTCCCACCTCTGCGAAAGGAAAGCGTCATGACCGAAAGCGATGAACGGATCGCCGCGCAGGCGGCGTTCGAGATCACCCGCGTCTTCAAGGCACCACGCGAGCGCGTCTGGCAGGCCTGGAGCGATGTCGCGCAACTGGAGCGCTGGTGGGGGCCGAAAGGCTGCACCGTCGAAGCGCTGCGCTTCGAGTTCCAACCCGGTGGTTTCTTCCACTACGCGATGCATTTTGGCGACGCACCCGCCATGTGGGGGCGATTCAACTACCGCGAGATCGTCGCGGGTGAGCGCATCGTCTGGCTGAACTCGTTTGCGAATGCGCAGTGCGGCATCGCACGGGCGCCGTTCAGCGAGCTGTGTCCGCTGGAGATCGAGAACCGGTCACGTTCACCGAGCGTGATGGTGTGACGACGGTGCAGTTACGCGCGCAGCCGTTTGGCGAGACGCCGGCGGAGCGCCAGTACTTCGAAGACCTGCGGCCCTCGCTCAACGAAGGGTATGGCGGTACGTTCGACCAGCTTGGAGCGTATTTGGCGCAGAGCTAGGCGTCGGCCCACTCCCGCAACAGGTTGTGATACGTCCCCGTTAGCGCAATGACGGACGTGTCGTCCTGCCCTAAAAGCCCCATCAGTCGCTGCAGTTCCATATCCATCTGGAACAGCAGCGTGCGATGCGCATCACTGCGCACCATGCTCTGCAGCCAGAAGAACGAACACACCCGTGCGCCGCGCGCGACCGGCGTGACACGGTGCAGGCTGCTGCTCGGGTAGAGCACCATGTCACCCGCTGCGAGCTTGACGCGATGCTCGCCAAAGGTGTCGTCGATGACGAGTTCGCCGCCGTCGTAGTCTTCGGGCTCAGCCAGGAACAGCGTGCAGGAGAGGTCGCTGCGGATGCGGAAGTCGGTACCGCGCAGATGGCGCACAGCGTTGTCGACGTGGTTGCCGAAGGTCTGTCCGCCGGCATAGCGATTGAACAGCGGCGGGAACACCTTGAGGGGCAGCGCGGCCGAGAAGAACAGCGTGTTGGCCGCCAGCGCATCCTGGATGAAGGTGCCGACCTCACGCGCAGCGGGCGAGCCTTCGGGCAGCTGCATGTTGTGCTTCACCTGGCCCGACTGCGCGCCGGCGGTGACCTTGCCGTCCACCCATTCCGCTGCGTCGATGATGGCGCGGTAGTGCGCAACCTGATCCTTGGTGAGGACGGCGGGAATCTTCAACAGCATGGCGATTCGGTTTCGAGTGTGCTGGCCAACGTGCGCAGGCGCGCATCGGGGTGGCCGGCCAGAAAGTCATGCGCCTTGGCGAGGAAGGCGGGTGTCGCGCTGCGCGGTACGGCTCGCATCCACGTGAGGGCTTCGTCGGCGCGGTCGGTGAGCGCGAAGAGTCGTGCCGCGTTGAACTGGCCACGGAAGTCACCACCCTCAGCCGCACGCAGGTAGCAGGTCAGAGCCATCCCCAGGTCAGCCTCGACTTCCCAGCCGTCTTCATAGAAGCCGCCGACGACGTTAATCGACTTGGCGTGGCCTTGCGCAGCGGCGGCCTGGAAGAGGGCGAAAGCTTGCGCACGGTCCTGCGGCACGCCGCGCCCGAGCTGCAGGCTGGTGGCGTAGTTGTACTGGCCCCAGTCGAGGCCGGCATCCGCCGCCCGGGCGTACCAGTGCGCGGCGGTCTTGTCGCAGGCGGGGGCGCCCCAGCCGTGCTCGTAGCAGCGGCCGAGCATGTTGGCGGCCATGGCGTGGCCGGACACCGCGGCGGTCTTGAACCAGAAGAGGGCTTCGGTGTGATTGCGTTCGACACCGTGACCATCGAGCAGCCATTGGCCAAGGATGGTCTGCGCTTCGGTATGACCACGACGAGCGGCGCCGGCAAGCCAATCCGCCGCGCGATCGGCCGGGCCGGTCAGCACGGCGTGGATGGCATCCACCACCGCAGCATCGGCTGCGGTGGTTTGGGCAAGTGCTGCCATCAGTACCGGATACCCAGCGTCAGGATCGCCGCGCGCCCCGGTGCGAGCGATGCGTAGTGCGATGCGTACGCCTGGTTGTAGTACTTCTTGTCGAACAGGTTCTGCACGTTCAACTGCAGGTTCATGTGCTTGTCGATGCGGTACGAGGCCATTGCATCAAAGCGCCAGTAGGCCGGCACCCACTTCGGGTTGGCAGGGTTGGCGCTGCCCCACACCTTCGAGACGTAGTACGCACCGCCGCCCAGCGTGAACTTCGGCATCGGCTGGTAGGTGGTCCACAGGCTGAGGCTGCTCTTGGGCGTGTTGGGGAATTCGGTGCCATTGGTGGCGCCGAAGGCCGAGCCCGAGCCGCCGTTGTTGCGCAGCTCGCTCTTCAGGTACGTGTAGCCGCCAAACACCTGCCACTTGTTGGTGAGCGCACCCGACCAGCCCAGCTCGAAGCCGTCCACGCGCTTGTTGCCGGCCATGGCGGCGGTGCCGTCCTGCAGCACGATGCGTGCGTTGGTGGTTTCGATGCGGAAGATGGCGGCGGTGAGTGCCAGCTTGTTGTCCAGTACGTTCCACTTGGTGCCGAGTTCGTAGGCGCGGTTCTTCTCGGGGGCGAGCACGTCGCCGCGGTTGCCGGAGCGGTCTGGCGTGAGCGCGCTGCCATCGGCACCCTGGCCGGCTACGGAGCCCGACGGCGTGGACGACGTGCCATACGCTACGTAGATGCTGCCGTTCTGCGCAGGCTTGAAGACGAGGCCGAGCTGGTAGTTCAGCAGGTTGTCGTCCCGCGAGAAGCTGGAGCGCACGCCCTTCGCATCAGCCGACGTGGTGGCCGATGCCGAGTAGCGATCAAAGCGCAGGCCGCCGTTGATCTGCCAGCGCGGCGACAGCTCGATCGTGTCGAACACGTACGCCGATTGCGTGCGCACCGTGGTCTCGGCCGGGTTGTTGGCGAGCGTGATGTTGCCCGTCCACGGGTCGTTCGGGTTCGGGTTGAACAGGCTCGTGCAGTTGTAGCCGCCGGCCGCGCCGATCCCGTTCGGGCAGCGGTTGCTGCCGGTCGGGACGTTGTAGGTGTCGTTGCTGCTGTGCTCGCGCGAGAACTCCAGGCCTGCTGCGTAGCTGTGCTTGAAGCCGCCGGTCTCGAACTTGCCGGTCGCTTCCGTTTGGTTGGCGACGGTGTTGGCCACCGAGTAGCGCGTGTTGGCGCGGCGCCAGACCATGCCGTAGTAGATGTTGCCCTGGCTGTCGTCGGGCTGTGTCCAGACATAGTCCTGGCTGGTGCGCGCGATGCGCGTGGTGTTGCGCAGCTTCAGCGCGCTGGACACATCGTGCTCCAGCGAGAACGTGCCCATGTCGACGCGGTCACGGCGGAAGTCGCGGCCCAGGCCGTAGTAGGTGTTGCGGCCGACACCCACCGGCGAGCCGTCGCCGGGTGCGAACAGTTGCGGGCGGCCATCGGTGCGGCGGTTGAACGTGCCGTTGTTGTAGGGGATGCCGGTGTCCGGCGTGTCGTTCGACTGCAGGTGGTAGTACGACAGCGTGGCGCGCGTGGGCGTGCCCAGCCCGAAGGCGATGGACGGCGCGATGCCCCAGCGGCTGAAGCTCGTCACGTCACGGCCGGGCGTGCCGGCGTCGTGATACATCGCGTTCAGGCGGAAGGCCGCGTGCTCGCCGATCTGGTAGTTGCCATCGGCCGTGGCGCGCTTGTACGCGGCGTTGCCTACCGACACTGTGCCTTCGGTGAAGTGCTCCAGCTTGGGCGCCTTCGAGACGATGTTGATCGCCCCGCCGGCCGAGCCACGCCCTTCATATGCGCCCGACGGCCCCTTGATGACTTCCACCGATTCCACGTTGAACATCTCGCGCGATTGCGCACCGATGTCGCGCAGCCCGTCGAGGAAGGTGCTGGCCTGTGCGTCGTAGCCGCGGATGAACGAGCGATCGCCCACCGGGTTACCGCCTTCGCCCGCACCAAATGCAATGCCGGGCACCGTGCGCAGCGCTTCGGTAAGCGTGACGGAGCCGGTGTCCTGCAGCACTTCCGCCGGGATCACCGTGACGGACTTGGGCGTGTCGAGCAGCGGCGCGGTGAATTTGCCACTCGAGGCTTCGTCGGTCTTGAAGCCACTGCTGCCGGTGACCGTGTGGGTCGGCAGGGTGGCCGTTACCGAATCCTTCTTGGTTTCCGCCACGGCCGGTGTGGCCGCCACGGCAAAGCTCATGGCCCCTGTCAGGTATCCCACCACCGAATGTTCGGCGCGCTTGCGTTCCGTCTGTGCTGCTTGCATGGCTTGGTGCCCGCTCCCCTGAAAAAGCTTGTTACATGTTTGATGCAAATGAGAATTGTTATCGTTCGCATGTGAAGGAGTCAACGCGAAATCTGTCGATTTCCTTATTGGATGAAGAAAATCTCCGATAAATCAATGTGTTATGCCCAGCGAGCTGCGGGGTGCGGCAAAACGCTGCACGTTTCGTGTTTGAAGACTTCCATTTATTCAAGCAGATGATTTAGTATTGCCGGGCAGGCTGTCCAACCGAATCTCTCTTGAAGGTGAGCATCGCGTGAGCACGGACCCGGAACTCCTCATCGAGCAGCGCGGCCAGGCGCTGTGGTTGACCATTCAGCGCGAAGAGCGCCGCAACGCGATCAACGGCGCGGTGCTCGAAGCACTGACGGCGGCGCTGGCCGATGCCAGCCGCAACACCGCTGTGCGCGCCGTGGTGCTGACCGGGGCTGGCACCCGCGCCTTCTGTGCCGGGGCCGATCTGCAGAGCGGCCAATCCTTCCGCTTCGACTATTCCCAGCCGCACCAGGGCCTGGCGGATCTGTTTCGGCAGGCGCGCCGCTGCACGGTGCCGCTCATCGCGCGGGTGAATGGCGCATGCATGGCCGGTGGCATGGGTTTGCTGGCGATGTGCGACATGGCGGTGGCCAGCCGTAGCGCCATGTTTGGGCTGCCGGAGGTGAAGGTCGGACTGTTCCCGGCGCAGGTGTTGGCCGTGTTGCAGCATCAACTGCCGCGCCGCGTGCTCAACGAGCTGTGTCTGACCGGCGAGCCCATGAGCGCAAACCGCGCCCTCGCTGCCGGCCTGATCAACGACGTGGCCGAGCCCGAAGCGCTCGATGCCGCTGTCGATGCGCTGCTCGCGCGGCTGCTCGATAAATCGCCGTCAGCCATCCGGCGCGGGTTGTACACGCTCAAGCAGGTTGAGCATCTGAGCTTCGAGCAGGCGATGGCTTTTACCGAAAGCCAGATTGGCCTGTTTGCACTGACCGAGGACGCACAGGAAGGGCAGGCCGCCTTCCGCGAGAAGCGCGCCCCCAACTGGACGGCCCGCTGATATGCGCAAAGACACGGTTTCCATCGGCGGTGCCAGTGGGTTCTGGGGCGACAGTGTTACCGGGCCGATGCAACTGGTCGCCTCCGGTCGCATCGACTTCCTCGTCTTCGATTACCTAGCCGAACTGACCATGTCGCTGCTGGCCAGCGCGCGCATGAAGAACGCCGAGCTGGGTTATGCGACCGACTTCGTGAGCGTGGCGATGCGTGCGGTGCTCAAGGACGCGCTGGCGCAGAACATCCGCATCATCGCCAACGCGGGCGGCGTGAACCCGCGCGGGTGTGCAACCGCGCTGCAAGCCCTGGCCGATGAGCTGGGCGTGAGCGTGCGCATTGCCGTGGTGGAGGGCGACGACGTGATGCCGTTGCTGCCCGCGCTGCGCGACGAAGGCGTGCGCGAGCTGCAAAGCGGCCGTCCGCTGCCCGACAAGGTGGTGAGCGCCAATGTGTACTTGGGCGCCTTGCCGATCAAGGCGGCGCTCGATGCCGGCGCGCAGGTGGTCATCACCGGACGATGTGTCGACAGCGCGGTCACGCTCGGCGCGTTGATGCATACGTTCGACTGGCCGGCGGATGACTACGACCGGCTCGCCGCCGGCAGCCTCGCCGGACACATCCTCGAATGCGGCTGCCAGGGGGCCGGAGGTTTGCACACCGACTGGGAATCCGTGCCCGACTGGGCGCACAGCGGCTACCCCATCGTCGAGTGTCGTGGCGATGGCAGCTTTGTCGTCAGCAAGCCGGAAGGCACCGGCGGGTTGGTGATGCCTGCCACGGTGGGTGAGCAGTTGCTGTACGAGATCGGCGACCCTGCGCGCTATGTACTGCCCGATGTCGTCTGCGATTTCACACAGGTGACGATGACGCAGGCCGGCGAGCACCGCGTTGCAGTGCAGGGTGCGCGCGGCCGTGCCCCCACACCCGACTACAAGGTGAGCGCCACCTACGCCGACGGCTACCGCGCCACTGGTCAGCTCACCATCGTCGGCATCGATGCAGACCGCAAGGCGCATCGCACAGCCGAGGCGATCCTGGAACGCACGCGCGGCCTGTTCCGCAAGCTCGGCCTGCCCGACTACAGCGCCACGCACATCGAGACGCTCGGCTCGGCCTACCTGTTCGGGCCGCATCAACCAAGCGTGCCGCGTTTTGAATCGGTGATGTGGCTGGCCGTTGCGCACCCGAACAAGCAAGCGCTCGAACTGTTCGCGCGCGAGATCGCGCCGGCCGGCACATCGTGGGCACCTGGCACGACCGGCGCGGGTGGGCGGCCGAGCGTCGTTCCTGCCGTCAAGCAATACGCTTTCCTGATCGACAAGGCACGCGTGCAGCCGCGCGTGACCTTGCTCGGCGGCGAGAGCTTCGATGTGGCTGTACCGACGGGCGGCGCGCCATTGGAAGCCTCAACCGCCGCGACGGTGACGGACGCACTGCCGAGCGGCCCAACACGTGAAGTCCCGCTCATCGAACTCGCCTACGCTCGTAGCGGTGACAAGGGCGACACCTCCAACATCGGCGTCATCGCACGCCGGCCGGAAGACCTGCCGCTGCTGCGCGCACAGCTGACTGAGGACGCCGTAGCCGCTTACCTTGCACACGTTGTGAAGGGTTCCGTGACACGCTACGACCTGCCCGGCATTCACGCCCTTAACTTTGTCTGCGAGCAGGCGCTGGGCGGCGGTGGCATGGCCTCGCTGCGCAACGACCCGCTAGGCAAGGGCATGGCGCAGGTGCTGTTGACGATGCCGGTGCGCGTGCCGGTCGATCACCCCTAACCGACGAGGCGACCATGTACGCAGGCCTGCTGACGTCCGTGCTCTTCAATGCCGAGCACGACACCTTTCGCGAGACCGTGCGCCGCTTTGTCGACAAGGCGGTGTTGCCGAACATCGATGCCTGGGAAGAGGCGGAAACCTTTCCGCGCGAGCTGTATCGCGAGGCAGCGGATCTCGGTTTGCTCGGCATCGGTTTTCCCGAGGAATACGGCGGCACGCCTGCCGACCTGTTCCTCGAACTCGCGATGATCGAAGAGCTGACGCGTGCAGCCAGCGGTGGTCTGCTCGCTTCGCTGTTCAGCCACACGATCGGCGCGCCGCCCATCGTGGCGGGCGGCTCGGCGGACCTGAAAGCGCGCGTGCTGCCCGACATCCTCTCGGGCAAGAAGATCAGCGCGCTGGCCATCACCGAGCCGTCGGGCGGGTCGGATGTCGCCAATCTGACCGCGCGTGCGGTGCGTGATGGTGATCACTACATCGTCAACGGCAGCAAGATCTTCATCACCTCGGGCATGCGCGCGGACTACCTGACCGTGGCCGTACGCACGGGCGGACCGGGAGCGGCCGGCATCTCCGTGCTGCTGGTGGATGGTGACACGCCAGGCCTGTCGCGCACGCCGCTCAAGAAGATGGGCTGGTGGTGTTCGGATACGGCGCAACTGCATTTCGACAACTGTCGTGTGCCGATCGGCAATCTGCTCGGCGCAAAGAACCGCGGCTTCGAGCTTGTCATGCGCAACTTCAACCACGAGCGCCTTGCGTTGGCGATGCAAGCCTACGGCCTTGCGCGCACGTGCTTGGCGGAAGCAGTGGAATGGGCCAGCCAGCGTGAAACCTTCGGCAAGCGCCTCGTGCAACACCAGGTGGCGCGGCAGAAGCTGGTGGCGATGGCCACGCGCATTGAAGCCACGCGCGCATTGCTCGAAGACCTGATGCGCCGCATGCAGGCGGGCGAGTCGCCCGTCGCGCAACTGTGCATGCTCAAGAACTTCGCCACGCAGAGCCTGCAGTTCTGTGCGGACACCGCTGTGCAACTGCTGGGTGGCATGGGCTTCATGCGCGGCACGAAGTCGGAGCGGATCTATCGCGAAGTGAAGGTCTACATGATCGGCGGCGGCGCGGAGGAGGTCCTGAGTGATCTCGCTGCCCGCCAGCTTGGTTGGGTTTGAGGAGACACACATGTATCGCTCAGTCTTTCGACCGGGACTATTCCTGGGGCAAGTTGCGGTGGTAACGGGTGGCGGCAGCGGCATCGGCCGGTGCACGGCGCATGAGCTGGCGTCGCTCGGCGCGGCGGTGGCGCTGGTGGGGCGTAATGCGGACAAGCTCGCTGCCGTGCGCACGGAGATCGTCGAAGCCGGCGGCACCGCGCACGCCTACGTCTGCAACATCCGCGACGAGGCTGCCGTGCAGGCAACGATCGCGCAGATCCTCGGCGAGCACGGCCGCATCGACGCGCTGGTCAACAACGCGGGCGGGCAGTTTCCGTCGCCGCTCAAGGACATCTCCGTCAAGGGTTGGGAGGCGGTCGTGCAGACCAACCTGACCGGTGGCTTCCTGATGGCGCGCGAGTGCCTGAACCAGGCGATGCAGCAGCGCGGCGGCGCCATCGTCAACATCGTCGCTGACATGTGGGGTGGCATGCCGAACATGGGGCACTCCGGTGCGGCGCGTGCGGGCATGATCAACTTTACGGAGACGGCCGCGTTCGAATGGGCGCAGTACGGCGTGCGCGTGAATGCGGTAGCGCCGGGCTATGTGGCGTCGTCGGGCATGGACGCCTATCCGCCGTGGATGGCCGAGACCATCCGCAGCATGCCGCGCACCGTGCCTGCCGGGCGTTTTGCCACCGAGGCGGAGGTGTCGTCGGCGATCGTGTATCTGCTGTCGGAAGCGGCGGCGTTCATCACGGGCACAACGCTGCGCGTGGACGGTGGCCGGCCCAACGTGCGGCCCGGTACGCCCATGCAGGCACCGCGTCATGGTGCCGCGCCGTTCAACGGCTTCCACCTGGCCGCCACGCCCAAGGTGCTGCAGGACAAGGAGACCGACGATGCCGGCGCTTGAATCGCGCATCGTCCCGCAAAGCGACGCGTACCAGCAGAACCACGCCGCGCTCACGGAACTCGTCGACCAACTGCGCACGCTGGAGAACCGTACGCGCGACAAGTCCGAAGCCTCGCGTGCGCGTTTCGAGCAGCGCGGGCAACTGCTGCCGCGTGACCGGCTCGGCCGCCTGCTCGATGCCGGTGCACCGTTCCTTGAGCTGTCCTCGCTGGCCGGCTTCTGCCTGGACCACGCGGACCCGACGCGCTCGATCCCCGGCGGTGGCTTCATCGCCGGCATCGGCTGGGTGAGCGGTGTGCGCGCCATGATCATCGTGGACGACGCGGGCATCGATGCCGGCGCCGTGCAGCCGATGGGCATCGAAAAATTTCAGCGCGCGCAGGCCATTGCGCTGGAACAGAAGCTGCCGTTCATTCACCTGGTCGAATCGGCCGGCGCCAACCTGCTGACGTATCGCGTGGAAACCTTCATCCATGGCGGCAGCGGTTTCTACTGGCTTGCGCGGCTGTCGGCGGCGGGCATTCCGGTGATCAGCGTGGTGCATGGGTCGAGCACGGCGGGCGGGGCGTATATGCCCGGCCTGTCGGACTATGTGGTGATGGTGCGCGATCGCGCACGCGCGTTCCTTGCCGGTCCGCCGTTGCTCAAGGCCGCCACCGGCGAAATCGCCACCGAAGAGGAACTGGGCGGCGCTGAGATGCATGCCACCACCTCGGGCCTCGCTGAGTATCTGGCCGAAGACGATGCGGATGCATTGCGCATCGCACGCGAACTCGTTGCTGCGCTGGGTTGGAATCGCGATGTGCCGGCGGCTGATCGGACTTATGCACAACCACGCTTCAATGCGGAAGAGTTGCTCGGCATTGCGCTGACCGACCACCGCAAGCCGCTCGACATGCGCGAGGTGATCGCACGCATTGTCGATGGCTCTGACTTCCTGGAGTTCAAACCGGATTACGGGCCGGGCACAGTCACCGGACATGCCGCCATCTGCGGCATGCAAGTCGGCATCATCACCAACAACGGTCCGCTGGACCCGGCCGGCGCCACGAAGGTCGTGCACTTCATCCAGGCGTGCTGCCAGTCCGATACGCCGCTGCTGTACCTGCAAAACACCACGGGCTTCATCGTCGGCAAGCAGTCCGAGCAGGCGGGCATGATCAAGCACGGCTCGAAGATGATCCAGGCCATGGCCAATGCCACCGTGCCACGCATCACCGTGCATTGCGGTGCGTCGTTCGGGGCGGGCAACTACGGCATGTCGGGGCGCGGCTTCTTCCCAGATTTCTGCTTCAGTTGGCCCAACGCCAAGACCGCCGTGATGGGCGCCGAGCAGGCGGCAGGAACGATGGCCACCGTCATGGCCGCGAGCATGCAGCGCAAGACACAGACCGTCGATCACGAAGCCATCGAGGCGATGCGCGCCAAGGTGATCGACACGTTCGAGCGGCAGTCCGGCGCGTTCACCGTGTCGGGCCGCCTGCTGGACGACGGCGTGATCGACCCACGCGACACGCGCAAGGTGCTGGCCTGCGTGCTGGCCGTGTGCGACGAAGCGCGCAGGCGCACGCTGCACCCCATCCAATTCGGCGTTGCCCGACCGTAGCGCCATCCCATACGAACAGCCCAGGACTACCGGAGCGAGACACCATGCACTTCACCCACGAACATCAGGAACTGCAGCGCAACCTCAAACGCTTCATCGACAGCGACATCAACCCGCACGTCGATGAATGGGAAGCGGCGGAGATGTTCCCCGCCAAGGCGCTCTTCAAGAAGATGGGCGAGCTGGGCTTTCTCGGCATTGCCAAGCCGACGGAATTCGGCGGCCTGGGCCTCGACTATTCGTATGCGATGGCGATGGCGGAGACGCTCGGCCACATCCACTGCGGCGGTGTGCCGATGGCGATCGGCGTGCAGACCGACATGGCGACGCCCGCGCTGGCGCGTTTCGGCTCCGACGAGCTGCGCGCACAGTTTCTCGCGCCCGCCATCAGCGGCGATGCGGTGGCGTGCGTGGGCGTATCGGAGCCGAGCGCCGGTTCCGACGTGGCGGGCATCAAGACCACCGCGCGCAAGGACGGCGACGACTACATCATCAACGGCAGCAAGATGTGGATCACCAACAGCCTGCAAGCCGACTGGATGTGCCTGCTGGCCAACACCTCGGACGACCCGGCACACCGCAACAAGTCGCTCATCATCGTGCCGATGAATACCAAGGGCGTATCGGTCGGCAAGAAGATCCGCAAGATCGGCATGAACTCGTCGGACACGGGCCTCATCTACTTTGACGACGTGCGCGTGCCGCAGCGCTATCGCATCGGCGAAGAGGGCAAGGGCTTCACGTACCAGATGCTGCAGTTCCAGGAGGAGCGCATGTGGGCCGCAGCCAGCAGCCTGCAGACGATGACGATGTGCATCGACAGCACCATCGAGTACGGCCGCGAGCGCAAGCTGTTCGGCGCCAGCCTGCTCGATAACCAATGGGTGCACTTCAAGCTGGCCGAACTGAAGACCGAGGTGGAGGCGCTGCGTGCGCTCACGTATCGCGCGTGCGATCTCTACATCAACGGGCAGGATGTGACGGAACTCGCATCGATGGCCAAGCTCAAGGCCGGGCGCCTCTCGCGCATCGTGCCCGACGCCTGCCTGCAGTTCTGGGGCGGCATGGGCTTCACGTGGGACAACCCGGTCTCGCGTTTCTACCGCGATGGGCGCCTGGGCTCCATCGGCGGCGGTGCGGACGAGGTGATGCTCGGCATCATCTGCAAGTACATGAACACGCTGCCGGGCAAGAAGGGCTGAGCGATGGGCGCGCCGCACGCTGCTTTCCGCACAGTACTGGTTGCCAACCGGGGCGAGATCGCGTTGCGCATCCAACGCACCGCGCGGCGCCTCGGCATGCGCACCGTTGCCGTGTACTCCGATGCCGACCGTGATGCCCCGCATTGCCGCGCGGCGGACCTGGCCTTGCCGATTGGCGTGTCACAACCGCAGGCGTCGTACCTGAACATTGCGGCGTTGCTGGAGGCGGCGCGCAAGTCTGGCGCGCAGGCTGTGCACCCCGGCTATGGCTTCCTGGCCGAGAGCGATGCCTTTGCCAATGCCTGTGCAGAAGCGGGCCTTGTCTTTATCGGCCCACCTGCGGAGGCCATCCTCGCGATGGGCAATAAGGCCGGCGCCAAGCGCTTGATGGAGGCCGCCGGTGTGCCGTGCGTGCCCGGCTACCAAGGTGAAGACCAATCCGATCCACGCATGCAGCAGGAAGCGGAACGCATCGGCTACCCGGTCATGATCAAGGCCGCAGCCGGTGGTGGCGGGCGTGGCATGCGGCGCGTGGATCGCGCAGAAGACTTTGCTGCCGCGTTGCAGTCCGCACGCTCCGAAGCGGAGAACGCGTTCGCTTCCGGCGAGTTGATCCTCGAAAAGGCCATCATCGAGCCACGCCATATCGAGATCCAGGTGTTTGCCGACACGCATGGCAACGTGGTGCACCTTGGCGAGCGCGACTGCTCCGTGCAGCGCCGGCACCAGAAGGTGATTGAGGAATCCCCGTCGCCTGCCGTATCGCCGGAACTGCGTGCACGCATGGGTGCCGTGTCCGTGGCGGCGGCACGTGCGATCGGTTACGTGGGCGCGGGCACGCTGGAATTTCTGCTCGCCTCGGATGGCGCGTTCTACTTCATGGAGATGAACACGCGCCTGCAGGTCGAGCACGCGGTGACGGAGGCGATCGTCGGCGTCGATCTGGTCGAATGGCAGCTACGCGTGGCGCTGGGCGAGCCGTTGCTGCTCACGCAGGACGAGATTGACGCGCGCCGTGCGCAGGGCGGCCACGCAATCGAAGTGCGCTTGTGCGCGGAGGACCCGCAGCAGAACTTCTTGCCGCAAAGCGGTACTGTCGCCCGCTGGCGTGCGCCGCGCGAGGTGCGCACAGACCACGCACTCGCCGATGGACTGGTGGTCTCGCCGTACTACGACTCGATGCTCGCCAAGATCGTCGCGCACGGTACCGACCGTACCGACGCGTGCCGGCGGCTGGCGTACGCGCTGGACGACTGCCTGCTGCTGGGCTTGCCAACCAACCGCGCGTTCCTGCGCCAATGCGTGACGCATCCGGCCTTCCTCGCTGGCGACGTCTCCACCGCGTTTATCGATCGGCATTTCCCGGCGGTGATGCGCCAAGCGGCCGTACCCGATGCAGCGGTCTGCCAGGCCGGCGCCGTGCTGCTCACGCACTTGCGCAAGGACACCGCGCGCCGCTATCCCGCTGAGCTCCAAGGTTGGGCCAGCAGCCGCACCTACCCCACGCTCTGCCGCTTCACGCTTGACGGCGAAGCCATCGAGATGCGCGTGCGTGCGCTCGCCGCGCAACGCTGGGAGGTGAACTGGGACGGTGGCACCGCGCAGGCTGAGATCGTGTCCGAAGCCGGTGGCCGCCTCACGCTCGCACTGGGCGACAGGCTGTATCCGCTCGAATACGCGATCACCGGAACCGCTTGCCACTTCGTGTTGGATGGCGTCGAGCATGTTGTCATCGACACCACCTACGCCAAGGCGGAACGCAACGGCGCACAAGCCGGCAGCGGCCGCATCAGCGCACCGATGAACGGCCGTGTGGTGGCTGTGCACGTGGCCGAAGGTGAAGCCGTCTCCGCCGGCCAAGTATTGCTGGTGGTCGAGGCCATGAAGATGGAGCACAGCATTGCCGCGCCGCTCGCTGGTGAAGTGAAGGGCTTGTTCACCCAGGTCGGCGCACAGGTGGCGCCGGGTGGGTTGCTGATGGAGATTGCCGCGGCCTGAGGGCTGCATCGTCGTTGTTGTCGTCCATCGTTTCGTCGTGCAGTTCATGCGGTCCACAGGAGACGTCCCATGTCCGAAGCCACGCCAGACATCACGCTTGAAGCCAACCTGCTGAACCGGGTGACGCTGGGCGATACGTTGCATCGCAGCGCACGCAAGTTCGGCGCGAAGGTCGCGCTGGTCGACGGCCCGCGCCGCATGACGCATGCCCAGCTCAATGCAGACAGCAACCGCTACGCGCATCACCTGCTGGCCAGCGGGCTCAAGCCGGGTGACAAGGTCGCCATGCTTTGCGGCAACTCGGCGCAGTTCCTGGTGGCGGCTTACGGCATCCTCAAGGCGGGGCTGGTGTGGGTGCCCATCAACGCGATGCTTGGGCCGGACGATGTGCGCTACATCCTCGAACATGCCGAAGCGCGGCACATGGTGATCGACGCGGCGCTGTACCCGGTGCTGCGTGACACGCTTGGGGCGCTCGGTCTACCCGCACACCAGTGTTTTGGCGAACCGGTTGCCGGTGGCCCGCAGACTGTCGAGCAGGCGCTGCAAGGCCACGCCGACACACTGCCCGCCGTGGTGATCGATGACCGCGATCTCGCGCTCATCATGTACACCAGCGGCACCACGGGCCGGCCCAAGGGCGCGATGCACTCGCACCGCTCCGTGCACGCGGCGCTGATGTCCAACATCGCCGGCCTGAACCTGAACGAGAAAGACGTGTTCTCGTGCATCCTGCCGATGTTCCACTGCGCTCAGTTTTCGACCGCTGCTTCCGCGATGACGGTGGGCGCCACGCTCGTCATCCAGCGCGGCTTTGACCCAACGGCGCTGCTCGACGCGATTGCCAACGAGCGCATCACGCAACTGTTCGGCCTGCCGCTCATGTACGCCGCGCTGCTGCACCATCCGTTGCGTACCCAACGCGATCTCTCCAGCCTGCGCCTATGCCTATACGCGATGGCGCCGATGGCCAAGCCGCTGCTCGAACGGCTGATTGCTGAGGTCTGCCAGAACTTTGCACTCGGCTCCGGCCAGACCGAAATCTTCCCGATGACGATGTACTTCGCGCCCGACCAGCAACTGCAGCGCACCGGCAACTACTGGGGCCAGCCCTGCATGGTCAACGAGGCAGCGGTGATGGACGACCAAGGCAACCTGCTCGGCCCCAACCAACTGGGCGAGATCGTGCACCGCGGCCCCAACGTCATGCTCGGTTACTACAAGGACCCGCAGGCCACAGCCAATGCGCGCCGCTTCGGCTGGCACCACACGGGTGACCTGGGCATGTGGGACGCCGACGGCCAGCTCCAGTTCAAGGACCGCATCAAGGACATGATCAAGACCGGCGGCGAGAACGTGCCCTCGCTCAAGGTGGAAGAGGTACTGCTGCGCCATCCGGCCGTGGCGAATGCCGCAGTGGTTGGACTGCCGCATGCGCATTGGGTGGAGGCAGTGGCGGCCTTCGTCTGCCTCAAGCCGGATGCGCAGGCGGATGCGACAGCGTTGCAGGCACATTGTCGCGAGCATCTCGGCAGCTTTGAAGTGCCTAAGCACATCGCCGTGGTCGACAAGCTGCCCATGACGGCCACCGGCAAGATCCAGAAGCACGTGCTGCGCAGCGCCAATCAGACGCTGTTCGAGAGCGATGCCCGTTAAGGACGACTAAGCCGCCGGCTGGGGCGGCGTGCGCAGGATGAAGAGCACCGCCTGATCGGCCAGCGCATCAATGCTGATGCCGGCGCCGGCCTGGTACCACTGCGCCGTCCAGTTGAGCGCGCCGAACATCAGCAGACGGTCCACCGGCGTTGGTTGCGCCCATTCGCCTGAGGCATGCAGGCGGTCGATGATGCGGTTCCAGATGCCCTCGTAGCGATCCTTGAGCGCGATGATGCGTTCCTGCGCCTGTGCATCGAGCGAACGCCACTCATACAGCATCACCGGGATGAAGTCCTGGTTGGGCGCGAGGATCGTATAAAGGTGCGCGCGCACCAACTGGCGCATGGCCTCGCGCGGCGGAAGCCCTTCGACATCGATGGCTTCGATGTCGGCGAGCGCCACCGTCAGGCCGTGCTCGATCACGGCCTGCAGAATGTCCTGCTTGGTCTTGAAGTGATAGAACCAGCTGCCCGCATGTACACCCGTGGCGGCGGCAATGTCGCGTACCGTGGTGTTGCCATAGCCCTTCTCGCGGAACAGTCTGGCGGATTGCTCAATCAGTGCGCGACGCAGGCCTTCATTGGCATCCTGCGCAGGGCGGCCGCGCTTGCGGCGCGGTGCATCGGCTTGCGTGGTGGATTCTGGCGGGTTGGGTGTTGCGGGTGTCGACATGCCTGGCGAAGAGAAACGGCTTCGCTGCATTGTAGCGACCGGCAGCTCAATCGCGGTTGCGGATTTGCCCTTGCTCGACCGTGGCGGCACCCGCCTTGACCAGCGCGCCGATGGCGGCATCCAGCAGGTCCGTCATCGACTGGCTCGCAAAGAAGCGCGCCTGCAGGCCTGTCATCAGCGTGGTCTGCGTGAACCACGCGAACAACGCTGCGTGCGATAGCGCCTGCTGCTCCAGCAGCTTGAACTTCACCAGCACGCGAATGGCGTGCAGCGCATTGCGCTCGGGGTCGGCACGCAGATACGCGAGCCGCCCGAGCGATGCGTTGATGGCGGCGTTGACTTCAGTGAACGGCCTGCCATGTCCAGGGATCACCACGCGCACATCGAGCTGTGCAATGCGCTCCAGGATTGCCTGCTGTTCCGCAAAGCCGCTTTCGCCCTCCAGCTCGGGAAAGATGATGCCGAAGCCACGCTCCCACAGTGCATCGGCTGAGAGCAGCACGCGCGACTCCGGGCTGTAGAGGATGACGGCATTAGGATCATGCCCCGGCGCGCTGATGACCTGCCAGTCGAAGCCGCCCAGGTGCACGGTCATGCCGTCAGCCAAGCTTGCCTCGGCGTCGCTGTCGGGCAGTGTGAAGCGCGCGCATTCCTGGCCGGTGGGGCCATAGCTGAGAGCGTCGGTGTCCCAGCGGCGCACATCGTCGACTTGTGCTGCGGGCACGCGGGTGTGGCAGTCGTACAGCGCTTGCAGCGCTGCGTTGCCGCCGCAGTGGTCGGAGTGCAGGTGCGTGTTCAGCAGGCGCCGCAGTGGCTTGCCTTGCAGCGCGTGCTGGACCAGCGCCACCGTTTGCGGTGCGTGCGTGAGGTAGCCAGAGTCGACCAGCGCGCAGCCGCCGTGCGCGTCGTCGTCGAAGAAGAGGATGTTGTTGGACGACAGCCAGCCGCGCTCGAACACGCGCATCGAATCTGGGAGGGTGATGATGTCGTGTTCGGCCATGTTGGTGTGAGGTCAGGCGCGGGGCATATCGTTGAGCCAGGTACACGCGCGTTCAGGCAGCGTTTCCCACACGGCAAGTCGCGCAGCGTCACTCATGGTGGACCACGCTGCGATCTCGTCGATCGTGCGCATGCAACCGAGGCACAGGCCACGCGCGTCATCCATCTTGCAAACGCTGATGCACGGCGACGTGACCGGCTGCGCGCGCTCGGCCTGCGCACGACTATTGCGCAGCTTGCCCAGCGAGAGCTTCAGTTGTGCGCGGGTGCAACTGTCCATCGATGTTCGATCAATCACGCTGGGCGATGTCGGCCACAGGCGCGCCGGTCATCGCTTCCAACTCGGCCGGCGTGAGGTTGAACACCGCGTGCGGATGCCCCGCAGCGGCCCACACGCTGGCGTACTGGAACAGGTCCTGGTCAAGCAGCATGACCGGTTTGACCGCATGGCCGACCGGGCACACGCCGCCAATCGCATAACCCGTCTTCTCGCGCACGAACTTGGCGTCGGCCTTGGCCAGTGCGCCCACGTGCGCGGAAACCTTTGCCTCGTCGACACGATTGGTGCCGCTGGCAATCACCAGCACCGGCACGTCGTCTTTGGCACGGCGAAAGATGATCGACTTGGCAATCTCCGCCACGGAGCAGCCCAGGCCGGCGGCGGCTTCGGCAGACGTCTTGCCCGTGGCCGGCAGCATCACGATGGCTTTTTCGTAGCCGAGCGTGCGCAGGTGGTCGGCCACGCGCTGGGCAGATTCAGGCAGAGGGGCGTTCGTATCGGTAGCGGTCATCGTCGTTGTTCTTTTGTTGGTTCAGATACAGGCCTGGGCGATCTGGTCCTGCAGCTTGAGCAGCAGTGCGCGGCCCGCGCGCGAAGCGGTCGGGCGGCCAATCGCTTGCGAGATGAAATCCCCCGCCAGCACGACCTTATCCAGATCGATGCCGGTGCGGATACCGAGGCCATGCAACAGGTACAGCACGTCTTCGGTCGCCACGTTGCCGGTCGCGCCCTTGGCGTACGGGCAGCCGCCCAGCCCCGCCACCGATGCGTGGAAGATGTGGATGCCGACTTCCAGGCTGGCGAGGATGTTCGCTAGCGCCTGGCCATACGTGTCGTGGAAGTGACCGGAGAGTCGATCGATCGGGAACGTTGCCGCAGCGGCCTCCATCACGCTCTTCACGCGCCCTGCGGTGCCCACGCCGATGGTGTCGGCAATGTCGATCTCGTCGCAGCCGAGATCGGCCATACGCTTGATCACGTCGACCACGGCTGACACCGGCACCTCACCCTGATATGGGCAGCCCAGCGAGCACGAGATCGACCCGCGCACGCGGATGCCCGCATCCTTGGTAGCCTTGGCCACCGGCACGAAGCGCTCGATCGATTCGGCAATCGAGCAGTTGATGTTCTTCTGCGCAAACGCCTCACTGGCCGCGCTGAAGATCACGATCTCATCCGCACCTGCGGCGGCTGCGGCCTCGAAGCCCTTCATGTTGGGCGTGAGCACCGAATACAGCGTGCCCGGCCGGCGCTGGATACGCGCCATCACGTCTGCGCCGTCGGCCATCGCCGGCACCCACTTGGGCGACACGAACGACGCGGCTTCCACGTTGACGAAACCGGCGTCTGACAGGCGGTTCACCAGTTCGACCTTGGTGTCGGTGGAGACCGGCGCCTTCTCGTTCTGCAGACCGTCGCGCGGGCCGACTTCGACCACCTTCACAAAATGCGGATAGCTCATCTCAGTAACCTCGTTGCAGATCGACGATGCCGGCGATCGGTTCGCCGGCTTCCAGTGCGCGGATCTTGCGCGCGATCTGGGCAATGCTCACCTCGCGCAGCGTCAGCGCCGAAATGTGCGGCGTGATGTGGATGCGCGGTTCGGTCCAGAACGGGTGATCGGCGGGCAGCGGCTCCTTGCGGAACACGTCGAGCGCGGCGCCGGCAATCTGTCCGCTGCGCACAGCAGCCAATAGATCGTCTTCCACCACGTGCTTGCCGCGCGCCACGTTGACGAGGAACGCGCCCGGCGCAAGTTGCGCGAGCAGCTTGGCGTCGATCACGTTCTCGGTGTCGGCGGTGAGCGGCAGCACGTTCACCAGCACACGGGTGCCGGATAGGAATTCCGGCAGTGCATCGGTGCCGGCGCGGCAGTCGATGCCTTCGATGCTCTTGGCCGAACGGCTCCACCCGCGCACCGGAAAGCCGAAGCCCGCCAGCGTCTTGGCGATGTGCGTACCCAGCACGCCCAGCCCCAGCACGCCGACGACAAACTCGTCGCGATTGAACGGCTTGAGGAAGCGCCACATCTTGGCTTGCTGCTGGCGCTCGTATTCGTCGAGCCGGCGGAAGAAGCGCAGCACGGCGTGCGTGACGTACTCGCCCATCTGCGCAGCCATGCCGGCGTCGTCCAGGCGCACGATCGGCAGGCCTTCGGGAATGGCATCGGGCGACTGTGCACGCAAGCCGAGGATGGCATCGACACCCGCGCCCAGGTTGAACACCGCGCGCAAATCCGTGCGCCCGCGCAGCATGTCAGCGGGAGGCTGCCAGACCACGGCGTAGTCGGCGTCCTGCGCCGCGCCTTGTTCCCACACCGACAGCCGTGCATCAGGCAGCGCCTGCGCAAAACCATCGAGCCAGGGTTGGGGCTTGCCGTCGGGCGTGTAGATCTGGATGTGCATGTGGGGCGACTTCGGAGTGCGTGGTTGACGTATACGTCAAGCAGTGTAGCAGGGGCCGCCGACGTGCGCGGTGGCCCCCTGTGACGTCACTCCGCCGGCTTGAACGCCAGCAGCTGCACGCCCTCCGTCACCTGATCCCCCACGCCATACAGCACGGACTCGACTACTCCGTCCGCCGGGGCGGTGAGCGTGTGCTCCATCTTCATGGCTTCCATGACGACGAGCGGCGCGCCTTTGGTGACGCTCTGCCCCGGCGTGGCGAGCACGGCGATGACCTTGCCGGGCATCGGTGCGGTCAGCTTGCCGCCTTCGTCGTCGGCCTCACCGGCGTGGGCGAGGGGGTCGTGGCGCTCCAGCGTCCAGTGTGCGCCGCCGGTGAAGACGTGGAAGGCGTCGCCGTCGGCGTGCACTTGCCCCGTCGCCTTGTGCGAGCCGAGCATGACGGTGAAGGTCTCGCCATGGCGCTGCGAGGTGAAGGGGGCTTCGTTGCCGTTGGTCTTCAGGCGCGAGCCGTCGCGGCCGTAGACGAGCGTGGCGTCGATTGCATGTTCGCCGTGCGTGAACGTCAGCGTGCGTTCCGCCGCGCTGTTCAGGCGCCAGCCGCTGCCGCGTGCCCACGGTGAATGCGGATCACGCGTATCCGTGCGCAGGCTGCGTGCCTCCCGTGCCAGCAGCGCAGCAACGGCCAGAGCGATGGCGTCTTGCGGCACTTCGGGCGCGGCGGGGAACAGCGTGTCGTGGTTGCGCGCGATCAGGCCCGTGTCCAGGTCCGCCGTCGCGAACGGCTTCGATGCCACGAGGCGACGCAGGAACGCTACGTTGGATGACAGCCCGACCAAATGGAAGCTGCCCAGCGCTTGCAGCATGCGCGCGAGCGCTTCTTCGCGGTCGCGGCCCCAGACGATCAGCTTGGCGATCATCGGGTCGTAGTAGGGGCTGATGGCATCACCTTCGCGTACACCGGCGTCGATGCGAATGGCTGCCGGTTCGCCATTGGCTTGCGCGCCGACGGTGAACTCCACCGCCGTGGGCGTGCGCAGCACCTTCAGCGTGCCGATGGAGGGCAGGAAATCGCGGTCCGGGTTCTCTGCGTAGATACGCGCTTCGAGCGCATGGCCGTGGATGTGCAATTCGTCCTGCGAGCGCGGCAGCGGTTCGCCGGACGCCACGCGCAATTGCCATTCGACGAGGTCTTCGCCCGTGATCATTTCGGTGACGGGGTGCTCGACCTGCAAGCGCGTGTTCATCTCCATGAAGTAGAACGTGCCGTCTTCATCGACGATGAACTCGACGGTGCCGGCGCCGACGTAGCCCACGGCGCGCGCGGCCGCCACGGCGGCTTCGCCCATCGCGCGGCGGCGGTCCAGCGTCATGCCGGGGGCCGGGGCTTCTTCCAGCACCTTCTGGTGACGGCGCTGCACGGAGCAGTCGCGCTCGAACAGGTAGACGGCATCGCCAAAGCTGTCGGCGAAGACCTGGATTTCGATGTGGCGCGGGCGCGTGAGGTACTTCTCGATCAGTACGCGGTCATCGCCAAAACTGCTAGAGGCTTCGCGCTTGACAGAGGCGAGCGAGGCTTCGAACGCATCGCTCGATTCCACCACGCGCATGCCCTTGCCGCCGCCGCCTGCGCTGGCCTTGATGAGGACGGGGTAGCCGATGCGGTCGGCTTGCGTGCGCAGGAAGGCGGCGTCCTGGTTGTCGCCGTGGTAGCCGGGGACGAGCGGCACGCCGGCCTTTTCCATCAGCGCCTTGGCCGCGCTCTTACTGCCCATCGCTTCGATGGCCGAGGCCGGCGGGCCGACGAAGATGATGCCGGCTTCTGCGCAGGCTTTGGCGAAGGCTTCGTTTTCCGAGAGGAAGCCGTAGCCGGGGTGGACGGCCTGCGCGCCGGTGGCGCGGGCGGCTTCGAGGATGCGGTCGGCGCGCAGGTAGCTGTCGCGGGCGGCGGGTTCGCCGATGTGGATCGCTTCGTCGCAAGCCGCGACGTGGCGGGCGTTGGCGTCGGCATCCGAATAGACCGCGACGGTGCGGATGCCCAGCTTGCGGCAGGTGGCGGCGACTCGGCAGGCGATTTCGCCTCGGTTGGCGATGAGGAGTTTGGTGATCATTTGGTGTTTGTCTCCAGTGTTCTGCGTCTTTTGCACTTGTGGTGCATCTGCTGTTTCATCCCCTGCCGGGGCTGACTCACTTTCTTTGTCTTGCCAAAGAAAGTAAGCAAAGAAAGGCGCGCCCGAGATGGCGACCCCCTCCTTGAATTTGTGTAACCGGGCGGAGAACGGGAAAACTCGCTTCGCTCAGACAGTTCCCGTTCTTTTTTCCGCCCGCTTACACAAATTCAAGGCGCCATCTAGGGCAGGAACGTCAACGGCCAAACCGTTGGTGTGCGTGCTCCGTCAGGCTCTTGTTTGCTGCTGTTTGCTGTTTGCTGTTTGCTGTTTGCTGTTTGCTGCTTCGCTTCGCCCGCGATCCCCGACTGCTTTTGCCGGCTTAGCTTTGCGTCTTGCTGCGTACCCACTACTGCGTTTGTGCTCCGATGGTGTGGCCGTACCCTGCCCTAGATGGCGCCTTGAATTTCTGTTGCAGGGAGGAAAAAGGAAGGGAAACTGTTTGAGCGAAGCGAGTTTTTCCCTTCCCCTCCCTGCGACATAAATTCAAGGAGTCTTTCGCCATCTCGGGCGCGCCTTTCTTTGCTTACTTTCTTTGGCAAGACAAAGAAAGTGAGTCGGCCCCGGCAGGGGGCGAAAGGGAGGCAGACCACCAACACAAAAACAAAAACCGGCCCCCACAAAACCCATCAATCAGCCGGCGTAATGTCGATATGGCAATGCGACGAATGCGAGTGCGCAGCATCAGCGCTCTGATGCATGTGATCCTGCACCTCAACCCGCATCCCCAACCGCGCCAGCAGCTTGCGATCCGCATCCGCCTCAGGGTTCTCGGTAGTCAGCAGCTTCTCGCCATAGAAGATCGAATTCGCGCCCGCCATAAAGCACAGCGCCTGCAACGCATCATCCATCGCCTCGCGGCCAGCGGAAAGTCGCACCATCGCCTTGGGCATCGTGATCCGCGCCACGGCAATCGTGCGCACGAAATCGAACGGATCCAGCTCTTCGTTGCCCGCCAGCGGCGTCCCTTCCACCTTCACAAGATTGTTGATCGGCACCGAATCCGGATACGGCTCCATGTTCGCCAGCTCGGCAATCAGGCCAGCACGCTCGTGCACCGATTCCCCCAGCCCGACGATGCCGCCGCAGCACACGTTGATGCCCGCATCACGCACATGCTCCAGCGTGTCGAGCCGATCCTGATACGTGCGCGTGGTGATGATCTCGCCGTAGAACTCCGGCGCGGTATCGAGGTTGTGGTTGTAGTAATCCAGCCCGGCGTCCTTCAGTTGCGCAGCCTGTTCCTGCTTGAGCATGCCCAGCGTCACGCAGGTCTCCAGCCCCATCGCCTTCACACCACGCACCATGTCGGCCACGGCATCGAGCTGATGCGGCTTCGGGTTGCGCCATGCAGCGCCCATGCAGAAGCGGCTCGCACCGTTTTGCTTGGCGCGCGATGCGGCTTCCAGCACTTCGTCGATCGGCATCAGCTTTTCGGCCTCAACGCCAGTGTCGTAGCGCGCCGATTGCGGGCAGTACGAGCAATCCTCCGGGCAGCCGCCGGTCTTGATCGACAGCAGCGTCGAGAGCTGCACCGCATTCGCATCAAAGTTGGCGCGGTGCACCTGCTGCGCCTGGAACAGCAGGTCGTTGAACGGCAGCGCGAACAGCGCTTCGATGGCTTCGCGGCTCCAGCGTGCATCGGGGGCCTGGCCGGGCGTGACGGGCACCTTGGCGGCGTTCGGAACGAAGTTGAGCGGAGTGGGTTGCATGAGGACTTCCTTCAAGTAATGCGTGGTTTCTAGTTATGCGGGTCAGGCCGGCAGCAGCCAGTTCGGCTTGCGCTTGCCCAGGAAACTTTGCACGCCTTCGCGGCCTTCTTCCGAAGCGCGGATGGCGGCGATGCGTTCAGCGGTATCCGCCAGCAGCGCGTCGTTGACGGCGGCGCCGGACACTTCACGCACGAGGCGCTTGCTCTCGCGCACGGCGTTCGGGCTGTTGGCGACGAGTGCGGCGGTGATGTCGTTCACCTTGGTGTCGAGCGTGTCAGCACTCACCAGTTCGTGCACGAGGCCCAGGCGATGCGCCTCGGCAGCAGAGAACCGCTCGGCGGTGATGAAGTAGCGGCGCGAAGCCTGCTCGCCCAGCGCGCGGATCACGTACGGGCTGATGGTGGCCGGAATCAGCCCGAGCTTGGCTTCCGACAGGCAGAAGTTGGCCGTGTCCACGGCGACGACGATGTCGCACGCAGCGACCAGGCCGACGCCGCCGGCATACGTGTCGCCTTGCACACGCGCGATCACGGGCTTGGGGCAGGTGTAGATGGCGCGCAGCATTTCGGCCAGGCGCAGCGCATCGGCGCGGTTCTCGTCATCCGAGTAACCGGCCATCTTTTTCATCCAGTTCAGGTCGGCACCGGCGCAGAAGGCCGGGCCGTTGCCCGACAGGACGATGGCGCGCACGCTGGGCTCATCGCTGAGTGCACGGAATGCACCGGTCAGCTCGGCGATGACGGTCTCGTTGAAAGCGTTGCGCACATCCGGCCGGTTGAGCGTGAGCGTAGCAACGGCGCCGTGCTGGGCGAAGGCGAGGGTCTCGAAAGCGTTCATTCGGAATCCTTGTTGGTGTCAACCTTGGTGTCGCCCTTGGGGTCATCGGCGCCCGAGGCTTCTGCTGCAGGTGTGAGAGGGCCTGCAGGCAAGCCGAGTTCGCGCAGGAAGGCATCGACCTGCGGCAGCCAGATGGCCAGGCCGGCATGGCTGGCAAACATGCCGTGCGAGTCGCCCTTGAAGTTGCCGTAGTCCACCAGCCGCGCCTTGCCGCCTGCGCCTGTGTAGGCCGCAAACATCTTCTCGGGCATCGGCTTGGGCCAGTAGCTGTCGTTGTCGCCGTAGAACCAAAGCGACGGATAGCGCGACTGGCGGCCGTACGTCTCAAAGGCGCGCACGAGGTTGTTCTCCCAGGCGGCGCAGGTGTCGTTGCGCAGGCCGCCTGCGAAGTTCACCAGGCCACGCACGCCGGGGTAGCTGACCGTGCCGAAGGCCATCGTGGTTAGGCCACCATGCGACTGGCCCATGACGACGATGCGGCTGCGGTCCACATACGGCTGCGTGGTCATGTAGTCGAGCGCGGCCACCACGTCTTCGGCCTGGATGAGGCCGTTCGATTCCACATTGCAGCCGCTGCCGATATAGGCGCCGCCCGACTTGGAGAAGCCTTGGCGCATCGGGATGGCCACCACGTAGCCGCGCGCGACCAGCGCCGCCGCCTGCTCGCTGTAACGGGCACGCGACTGGAAGGTCGCGTTCCCACGCGACTTGCCATGATTGAGCACGATGAGCGGGAAGGGGCCGGCGCCTGCTGGCTTGTAGACGGTGGTCTCCAGCTTGATGGTGAAGATGCCCGCTGACTTGGGTACCTCCACCACCTCTTCGCTGATGCCGGACGCGTTTGATGCGTTGGGTGAGCTGAACGGTTTGTCCTGCGCATGCGCGACGGCAAGCAGCAGCGCACAGCCGATAGCTGTCCAGGCGCTGCGCCACGTTCGCGCGGTGTTGCTGTTCACTGCAAGTTCCTTGTCTGATGTTTGATGGCGGTCCGCTTACATGCGGAACACGCCGAAGTTCATATCGCCAATCGGCGCGTTCAGGCTGGCCGACAGGCCCAAGCCCAGCACGCTGCGCGTATCCGCCGGGTCGATCACGCCGTCGTCCCACAGGCGTGCGCTGGCGTAGTACGGATGGCCCTGGCGTTCGTACTGGTCACGGATCGGCGCCTTGAAGGCGGCTTCCTCGTCGGCGCTCCACTGGCCGCCCTTGGCCTCGATGCCGTCGCGGCGCACGGTAGCGAGCACGCTGGCCGCCTGTTCGCCGCCCATCACCGAGATGCGCGCGTTCGGCCACATCCACAGGAAGCGCGGCGAATACGCGCGCCCGCACATGCCGTAGTTGCCTGCGCCAAACGAGCCGCCGATGATGACCGTGAACTTGGGCACCTGCGCCGTGGCCACCGCCGTCACCATCTTCGCGCCGTTCTTGGCGATGCCTTCGTTCTCGTACTTGCGGCCGACCATGAAGCCGGTGATGTTCTGCAGGAACACCAGCGGGATCTTGCGTTGGCAGCACAGCTCGATGAAGTGCGCGCCCTTGAGAGCCGCCTCTGAAAACAGAATGCCGTTGTTGGCGATGATGCCGACCGGATAACCCCAGATGCGCGCAAAGCCGCAGACCAGCGTGGTGCCATAGCGCGCCTTGAATTCATCGAAGGCGGAGTCGTCGACGATGCGGGCGATGACTTCGCGCACATCGAACGGCTTGCGCGTGTCGGTGGGGATCACGCCATACAGTTCTTCCGCCGGATAGCGCGGCTCGACCGGCGCGTGGATCTGCACCTGATCCGGCTTGCGACGGTTCAGGTGCGCGACGATGCTGCGGGCCTGTGCCAGCGCGTGCGAATCGTTGTTGGCGAAGTAGTCCGCCACGCCAGACAGGCGCGTGTGCACATCGGCACCGCCCAGGTCTTCGGCGCTCACCACTTCACCCGTCGCGGCCTTCACCAGCGGCGGGCCTGCCAGGAAAATCGTGCCCTGTTCCTTCACGATGATCGACTCGTCGCTCATGGCCGGCACATACGCGCCGCCGGCGGTGCACGAGCCCATCACCACCGCAATCTGCGGAATGCCCTTCGACGACAGGTTGGCCTGGTTGTAGAAGATGCGGCCGAAGTGGTCGCGGTCGGGGAACACGTCGTCCTGGTTCGGCAGGTTTGCACCGCCCGAGTCGACCAGATACACGCAGGGCAGGTGGTTCTGCTCGGCGATCTCCTGCGCGCGCAGGTGCTTCTTCACCGTCATCGGGTAGTAGGTGCCGCCCTTGACCGTGGCGTCATTGCAGACGATCACGCACTCCTGCCCCGAGATGCGGCCGATGCCGGTGATGATGCCGGCGCCCGGTGCCGCGTCGTCGTACATGCCATACGCCGCCAGCTGCGAGAACTCCAAAAACGGCGTGCCCGGGTCGAGCAGTTGCTGCACGCGGTCGCGCGGCAGCAGCTTGCCGCGGGCGAGGTGCTTGGCGCGGGCGTCGTCACCGCCGCCCTGGGCGATGCGGGCGACCTTGTCGCGCAAGTCGGCGACGAGGGTGCGCATGGCATCGGCGTTGGCCTTGAAGTCTTCGGCACGGGGGTTCAGCTTGGTGTCTAGCGTCGGCATGGCAGCAGTGCAGGAAGTGCGGTCAGGTTCAGTCAGGGAAGGTGCCGTCGACGTACAGCCAACGGCCTTCGGCGGATTCAGCGCCGCTGGCGTCCAGGCGGACGAAGCGGCTGGTTTCATGCAGGCGATGCGCGCGGCCGCCCACCTTGTAGCGCGCGACGAATTCCACCGTCGCGTGAACAGCGTCTTGCGGTGTGTGGCGCTTGACGTCCAGGCCGAGCCAGCGCGTGGCGGTGGCGTCCGCCTCGCTGGTTTCCAGATCAGCGGGGCAGGTGGACGGGTGCCACGTGTTGCGCAGATACGCCGTGTCGCCCAGCACATACGCGCTGTAGCGCGAGCGCATCAATTGCTCGGCCGTGGCCGGCACCGCTTTGCCCGCATGGAACGGGCCGCAGCAGCGCGCGTACGCAACGCCACCGCAGGGGCAGGCGTCGGTCGGGTGGATCGGCTTGGCTTGGGCGGCGGACATCAGGCCAGCAGCTCCGGCAGGTGGCGCATATCGGTGAAGGTTTGCGTAGCACCTGCGGCAAGCAGCGGGCCGGGCGCATTGCGGCCAGCGTAGGCCAGCACGGTCATGCCCGCAGCGTGGCCGGCGGTCACACCCGTGGGGCTGTCTTCAATCACCAGGCAACGCGACGGCGAGACCCCCAGGCTGCTGGCCGCCAGCAGGTACACATCGGGCGCGGGCTTGCTGCGCGCGACCTCGGTGGCCGAGAAGATGCGCACATGCGTCGGCTGGAAGTGCTCGATCAAACCGGTGCGGTTCAGTTGCAACTCCACCTTCACGCGATCGGCGCCGGAGGCCACTGCCATCGGCAGGCCCAGCTTGGAGAGCACATCAATGGCGTGCGCAATGTGGGGCACGGCTTCTACTTCGGCTTCGAGCAGTGCATTGCGGCGGGCGTGGAAGGTGGAAAGCCAGTTGGCGGGAAGCGGTGCGCCGCGCATCTCGGCAATCGCGTCCAGTTCTTCGCGGATGGCCTTGCCGAGGAAACGCTTGATGGAGTCTTCCTGGCTGATCTCGATGCCGAGTTCATTCAGCATCTGCCAGATCAGCTTGTTGACGAGGGGTTCGCTATCCACCAGCACGCCGTCGCAATCGAAGAGGATGGCGTCAAAGCGAGGATGGCGGGGGGCGGATTGAGAGACTGCAGTCATGCTTTCTTTGTTGGTTTTTCGTAAGCGGCAACCGGGGCCCCGGCTGCCTTCCAGGCGGTGAATCCACCCTCGATATGGGCGACGCGCTCCAGGCCCATGTCTTGCACGGTCTTGGTGGCCAGCGCGCTGCGCCAGCCGGCCGCGCAGAAGAAGACGAAGGTCTTGGCCTCTGCAAAGGCCGGCTTGTAATACGGGGAGTCCGGATCCACCCAGAACTCCAGCATGCCGCGCGGGGCATGCAACGCGTTCGGAATCACGCCGTCGCGTGCCAACTCCTGGATCTCGCGCACGTCGACAAACTGCACGTGCGGGGCGTCGAGCAAGGCACGCGCCTCATCCACGGAGAGCGTTTGCACCTGCGCCATGGCTTCGTCCACCAGTGCGCGGAATCCTTTCGTCATGGCCATGGCGTTCTTCATACTCCTTCAGACGCGACCGTCGCGCAGCAGCGCTTCGATCTGGTCAAAGCGGTCGAAGCCCCAGAAGGCTTCGCCATCGACGATCACGTACGGTGAGCCGAACACACCGCGCGACATCGCCAGGTCGATCTCGGCCTTGAGCTGGTCCTTGATCTGCTGCGTGCTTGCACCGGCATTGAGTGCTGCGCCGTCGATGCCCATGGCGTCGGCAATCTTCATCACTTCGGTCGGCTCACCGATGTTGATGTCATCGACAAACAGCGCTCGGTAGATGGCGCGGGCGAAGTCGATGGCACGGTCGCCACCGTGGTGGTCGTGCACCCACAGCGTGGCGCGCGCTGCGTATTGCGTGGGCAGCGGGAAGTGTGTCGGCTTGCGGTATTCGATGCCGTTGAAGCGTGCGGTGCGCTCGAAGTCGCGCCACGCGTAGTCGCCCTTGAGCGGCACTTGCGGCAGCGGGGAGCCGCCAGTCGTTTTGAACACGACCCCCAGCAGGATCGGGTGCCACGCCGTTGCGCGGTTGTAGCGCTGGGCGAGTTCCTCCACGCGCGTGCTGGCGAAGTAGCCATACGGCGATGAGAAGTCGAAGTAGAAATCGATGGCCCCGTTCATGATGTGCTCCCCCTGTTGTGCTGCGGCTTCCCCAAAAGTGCCTACGCCAATGCGCGGGCGATCAAGATTTTTTGAATGTCGCTGGTGCCTTCGTAGATCTGGCACACGCGCACGTCGCGGTAGATGCGCTCGACTGGGAAGTCGCTCACATAGCCGTAGCCGCCGAAGATCTGGATGGCGTCGGAGCACACGCGCTCGGCCATCTCGCTGGCGTTGAGCTTGGCCATGGCCGCCTCTTTCAGACACGGCAGCCCCGCGTCTTTCAGGCTGGCGGCGTGCCAGACCATCTGCCGCGCTACATCAACGCGCGTGGCCATCTCGGCCAGGCGGAACTGCACCGCCTGGTGGGCAAACAGTGGCTGGCCGAAACTTTCGCGCTCTTTGGCGTAGGCCAGCGCTGCCTCGAAGGCTGCGCGTGCCATGCCCACGCTTTGCGCCGCAATGCCGATGCGCCCGCCTTCCAAGCCCGACAGCGCCATCTTGTAGCCCGCGCCCTCTTCGCCAAGCAGGCAATCGGCGGGAATGCGGCAATCTTCAAACACGATCTGCGCCGTATCGGAGGAGTGCTGGCCGAGCTTGTCTTCCAACCGCGCGACGATGTAGCCCGGCGTCTTGGTCTGCACCAGGAATGCACTGATGCCGCGCTTGCCCGCTGCCTTGTCCGTCACGGCCATGACGATCGCCACGTCGGCATGCTTGCCGCTGGTGATGAACTGCTTCACACCGTTGAGCACCCAGTGGTCGCCATCGCGCGTGGCGGTGGTGCGCAGGGCCGAAGCGTCCGACCCGACATGCGGCTCGGTCAGGCAGAACGCGCCCAGCATCTCGCCGCGCGCCAGCGGCACGAGCCACTGCTGTTTCTGTGCGTCGTTCGCAAACGCCATCAGCATGCTGCACACCGGGCAGTTGTTCACGCTGATGACGGTGGAGGTGCCGCCATCGCCGGCCGCAATTTCTTCAAGAATCAGCGCGAGCGACAAATAGTCGAGCCCCGCGCCGCCCAGTTCTTCCGGCACGGCCACGCCATACGCACCGAGTTCACCGAGCTGGCGGTGCACGTCTTTCGGGAACGTTGCATCGCGGTCCCATGCGGCGGCGTGTGGGGTAATCGCCTCGCGCACGAAGGTGCGGATGGCATCGCGGATCATTTCCTGCTCTTGGGTCAGCAGCATCGTTCTGGTCTCACCACTCAATGACGCTGCCGTCGTAGTTGCGGAATGCGCCGTTGTCGGCACGCGTGGCCGATGCGATCACGCTGCGGATGCCGGCTACGCTCACTTCCGGCGTGATGGCCGCACTGGCGCCGCCCATGTCGGTCTGCACCCAGCCCGGGTGGAAGGTCAGGCACGTCGCGTTCTTGGCGTCGAACGACAGCGCGTGCAAAGCGGCATTCACCGCCGCTTTGCTGGTGCGATACAACCAGCCTGTGCTGCTGCCCATATCGCCAATGCTACCCATGCGGCTGGAGATGACGGCCAGCACGCCGCCGGCTTCATCCGCGCTATTGCGGCCAGCTTCCACCATCGGCAGCACGGCGGGCAGCACGCCCATCGGCGCCCACACGTTCGTGTGCATCACTGCATCAAAGTCGGCCTGGCTGACGGGCGTGGCGTTCTGCGTGCGTGGGCCGTAGATGCCCGCCACGTAGATCGCCACGTCCAGTGCTTCGCCGTCGAGTTTCCACACGAGGCCGGCGACGGCGTTGGCGTCGGTCAGGTCCAGCACATGCGTCTCCGCGCCCAGGGTCTGCAGCTCCTGCGCGGCCTCTTTCGAGCGCACGGTGGCGATCACGCGCCAGCCGTCGGCACGGTACTGCTTGACGGTTTCCAGGCCGATACCGCGCGACGCACCCAGGATGAGTGCGGTGCGCGTGCGGCGGGATGTTGCATTCGCTATCGTCATCGTCGTGCTGGCCGTTCCGTTCAGTAGAGTTCGATGCCGACGGCGGTGGCTTCACCGCCGCCGATGCACAGGCTCGCCACGCCGCGCTTTCCGCCGCGGTGGCGCAGCGCGCCGAGCAGCGTCGCGATCACGCGCGCACCCGATGCGCCGATCGGATGGCCCAGCGCACACGCACCGCCGTTCACGTTCACCTTCTCGTGCGGGATGTGCAGATCGTGCATCGCCGCCATCGGCACCACGGCAAACGCTTCGTTGATCTCGAACAGGTCGACGTTGCCTGAGTTCCAGTCGAGCTTCTTGAACAGCTTGTCGATGGCCGTGACCGGCGCGGTGGTGAACCAGCCCGGTGCCTGCGCATGCGTGGTGTGGCCCAGCATTACCGCCAGCGGGGTGATGCCGAGTTGCTTGGCAGTGGATTCGCGCATCATCACCAGCGCCGCGGCGCCATCGTTGATCGACGATGACGAAGCCGCTGTCACCGTGCCATCTTTCTTGAAGGCGGGCTTGAGCGAAGGGATCTTGTCGACCTTGATGCGGCGCGGGCCTTCGTCGGTGTCGATGACGGTGTCGCCGGCTTTGCTGGAGACGGTCACGGGCGTGATTTCCCAACGGAACGCGCCGGACTCGGTGGCCTCTTGTGCGCGGCGCACGGAGGTCATTGCAAAGTGGTCTTGCGCCTCGCGGGTGAAGCCGTATTTCTCGGCGCAGTCCTCGCCGAAGGTGCCCATGGCGCGGCCCTTGTCGTAGGCGTCTTCCAGGCCGTCCAGCATCATGTGGTCGTAGATCATGCCGTGGCCGATGCGGTAGCCGCCGCGGCCTTTCGGGATTAGGTACGGGGCGTTGGTCATGCTTTCCATGCCACCGGCCACGACCACGTCCAGCGAGCCCGCTAGCAGTGCGTCGTACGCATTCATCGCGGCGCGCATGCCCGAGCCGCACATCTTATTGACCGTGGTGCAGCCGACCGATAGCGGCAGGCCTGCGCCGAGTGCTGCCTGGCGGGCCGGGGCCTGGCCCTGGCCGGCGGGCAGTACGCAACCCATGATCACTTCTTCGATCTGCTCAGGCTTCAGGCCGGCGCGCTCGACTGCCGCGCGGATGGCCGCGGCGCCGAGTTGCGGGGCGGTGAGGCAGGCGAGTTCGCCTTGGAAGGCGCCCATGGGGGTGCGGGCGGCGGAGGCGATGATGATGCGGTCGGACATGGTGATCTCCTGGTGTGCTGTCGACATGGTTCTGCACTTGTGGTGCAGGTTCTATGTGTCTCTTGCTCTTGGGTGGGCCTTGTTGGTCCATCTCCGTTTCGTCCCCTGCCGGGGCCGACTCACTTTCTTTGTCTTGCCAAAGAAAGTAAGCAAAGAAAGGCGCGCCCGAGATGGCGACACCCTCCTTGAATTTGTGTAACCGGGCGGAGAACGGGAAAACTCGCTTCGCTCAGACAGTTCCCGTTCTTTCTTCCGCCCGCTTACACAAATTCAAGGCGCCATCTAGGGCAGGAACGTCAACGGCCAAACCGTTGGTGTGCGTGCTCCGTCAGGCTCTTGTTTGTTGCTGTGTTGCTGCTTGCTTCGCTCTGCGTCTTGCCGCGTACCCACTACAGCGTTCGTATCCAGATGGTGTGGCCGTTGATGCCCTAGATGGCGCCTTGAATTTCTGTTGCAGGGAGGAAAAAGAGGGGAGGCTGTTTGAGCGAAGCGAGTTTGCCTCTCCTCCCTCCCTGCGACATAAATTCAAGGAGTGTTTCGCCATCTTGGGCGCGCCTTTCTTTGCTTACTTTCTTTGGCAAGACAAAGAAAGTGAGTCAGCCCCGGCAGGGGATGAAACAGGGGATGGACCACCAACAAAAGACCACTCCCAACAACAAACTCAATATCCCGTAGGAGTCGGTGCACTCCCATCCTTCCCATAGTTCAGCCACGCATCCGAAAGTTGCGCATGCAATTCCTCATTGGAATTCACCGCCATGCCCAGATTGCGCAACATCCCATCTTTCACGCCATAGATCCAGCCATGCACAGTCAACGGCTGCCCGCGATCCCACGCGTCCTGCACGACCGTCGTCAGGCACACGTTGTTGACCTGGTGGATCACGTTCAATTCACACAAGCGGTCGTGTCGCGACTGGTCATTGACCACCGTGCCGAGATACGTCTCGTGCTGTTCAGCCACGTCACGCACGTGACGAATCCAGTTGTCTGCCAGCCCGAACCGCTGCTTGGTCAGCGCCGCCTTCACGCCCGAGCAGCCGTAGTGGCCCACCACGGTGATGTGCCGAATCTTCAGCACTTCCACCGCAAACTGCAGCACCGACAGGCAGTTCAAGTCCGAGTGCACCACCACGTTGGCGATGTTGCGGTGGACGAACACCTCACCCGGCGGCAGGCCGATGATCTGGTTGGCGGGCACGCGTGAATCCGAACAGCCGATCCACAGGTATTCCGGGTTCTGCTGGTTGGCCAGGCTCGAGAAGAATTCCGGATCTTCGGCGTTGACGCGTTCGACCCACTTGCGGTTGTTCTCGAAGAGTTCTTTGATGCGATGTGGCATGGTTTCCCGTCGTGTTGAGAGAGTTAGGCGGCGGCGCGTTGCAGCGTTGTTGTGACCGGTTCGGTCGTCTGTTCGGCTGCAGTCCCCTGTGCGCTGGCGCCGTATCGGTTGACGAAGCGTTCGCTTGCGTCATACGCGTAGAAATCGTGAATGTGTCCGGACAGCAGGCGGTCCTTGTAGGACTGCCACATGGCCGGATCGAAAAAGTCTGCGTGGTGCTTGAGGAAGGACTCGCGCACGCGCGGATCGCCCAGCAGGAATGTGCCGTACGTCTCCGGAAAGATGTCGTGCGGGCCGACGCTGTACCAGACCTCGCCCGACATTTCCTCTTCTTCGGTGCGAGCTTGTGGCACCTTGCGGACGTTGCAGTCGGTCAGGTATTCGATCTCGTCGTAGTCGTAGAAGACCACGCGGCCGTGGCGGGTCACGCCAAAGTTCTTGTACAGCATGTCGCCCGGGAAGATGTTCGCGGCGATCAGTTCCTTGATGGCGTTGCCGTATTCGATGATGCCGTGCTCGACCTGCGCATCGGTGCCTTCGTGCAGCCAGATGTTCAGCGGCGTCATGCGGCGCTCGATGTAGACGTGGCGGATGACGATCTCTTCGCTGCCGTCTTCGGCGCGCTGGTATTCGACCATCGAGGGGGCGTGCTTCTCCAGTTCCTTGATGAGCTCCTCATCAAAGCGCGACAGCGGGAAGGCCACGTCGGAATATTCCAGCGTATCGGCCATGCGGCCCACGCGGTCGTGTCGTTTCACCAGCTGATACTTGCTCTTGATGAGCTCGCGCGTGGTTTCCTTCGGCGGCGGGAAGTAGTCCTTGATGACCTTGAAGACGTATGGGTACGACGGCAGCGTGAACACCAGCATCACCAGGCCCTTGATGCCGGGCGCGATGATGAACTTGTCCGACGAGTGCTGCTGGTGGTGGAGGAAATCCCGATAGAACAGGTTCTTGCCCTGCTTCTGCAGGCCGAGCGAGGTGTAGATCTCGGCGCGCGGCTTGCGCGGCATCAGATCCCGCAGGAAGGTCACGTAGGCGGACGGAATTTCCATGTCCACCATGAAGTACGAGTGCGTGAACGAGAACAGGATCATCAACTGTTCCGGGCGCAGCAGCACGGTGTCTAGGCGCAGTTGGCCATCGGCGTTGCGCATGATCGGCACGGCCAGCGGGTACGACTTGTCGCCGTTGATTACGCGCCCGATGATGTACGCCGACGTGTTGCGGAAGAACAGCGACGACAGCACATGCACCTGGAAATTCGGCGAGATACGGAAATCGCCAAACTGCTCTTCCACTGCGCGCACCAGGTAGCCGACGTCACGGCTCAGGTCTTCAAATGGTGCGTTGAGCTGGAAGTTGTGCACGATGCGTTCGAAGCAGGTGCCCAGGCCATCGCGCGAGCCGGGGTAGTAGGCGCGGTACGTCGGTTTGGTGGGCGACTCCTCGTTCTCGATGTATTCCGTCGAGATGGCCGGCCGCACGAAGATGAAATCGTTGTTGAAGTACGAGCGGTGCAGGATGCGCGTGCACACCGAGTTGAAGAAGGTCTCGGCCAGTTCCGGCTGGTGATGGTTGGTCAGCAAGCCGATGTAGTGCAGCTTGATCTGGCGCCAGATTTCGTCGTCGATGTTCTCGGCGTCGTATTCGTCTTCCAGGATGACCGACGCTTCGCGCACGCGCTCGTCGTAGTAGGCGATCCGGTCGCGCTGCAATTGCTGCATGGCAGACCAGTCCCCGTGCTCGAACGCCACCTTGGCCTGGATGCACACCTCGCGGAACAAGCGGTAGTGCTTGTCGAACCCGTCGAGCATCGTGCGGGCGACGTCGAAGGCAATCTGCGAGGACAGGAGCTTGGGGAAATGGGACATGGCGTGTGCGCGGGGGAGGGCAGAAAAGCAATCAGAAAAGCAGCCAACCACGAAGACCTAGATTGTATGGCCTCTGCTGCTGTGTCCACGCCCTGAAACCGTTCCGCCTCCTTATCCGTTTGGCCGATGGCTCCGTGCCACCCGCCTGTCCGCGACGACCGCCCGGCGCCCGCCTTACATCGTTTCTGCGTACAGCTCGCGCCCGATCAGCATGCGGCGGATTTCCGAGGTGCCGGCGCCAATCTCGTACAGCTTGGCATCACGCCACAGGCGGCCGACCGGGAACTCGTTGATGTAACCGTTGCCGCCCAGGATCTGGATGGCTTCGCCGGCCATCCAAGTGGCCTTTTCGGCGGTGTAGAGGATCACGCCGGCGCAGTCCTTGCGCACTTGGCGCACGTGGTCGCGGCCCAGCGAATCGAGGTTCTTGCCGACCGTGTACAGGTACGCGCGGCACGCCTGCAGCGTGGTGTACATGTCGGCCATCTTGCCCTGGATGAGCTGGAATTCACCAATGCTCTGGCCGAACTGCTTGCGGTCGTGGATGTAGGGCGTGACCACGTCCATGCAGGCCTGCATGATGCCGATCGGCCCGCCGGAGAGCACCGCGCGCTCGTAATCCAGCCCGCTCATCAGCACCTTGGTGCCGCCGTTTTCCTGGCCGAGGATGTTTTCCACCGGCACTTCCACGTTGTCGAACACCAGCTCGCCTGTGTGCGAGCCGCGCATGCCGAGCTTGTCCAGCTTCTGCGCCACCGAGAAGCCCTTCATGCCCTTTTCGACGATGAACGCGGTCATGCCGCGCGCACCCAGCTCGGGCTCGGTCTTGGCGTAGACGACCAGCACGTCGCAGTCCGGGCCGTTGGTGATCCACATCTTGGTGCCGTTGAGCACGTAGCGGTCACCCTTGAGTTCGGCGCGCAACTTCATGCTGACGACGTCGGAGCCAGCATTCGGCTCGCTCATCGCCAGCGCGCCCACCCATTCACCCGACACCAGCTTGGGCAAGTACTTGGCCTTCTGGGCCGCCGTGCCGTTGCGGTGGATCTGGTTCACGCACAGGTTCGAGTGCGCGCCATACGACAGGCCCACCGAGGCGGACGCGCGGCTGATTTCTTCCATGGCGATCATGTGCGCCAGGTAGCCCATGTTGGCGCCGCCGTATTCCTCGGCCACCGTGATGCCGAGCACACCCAGTTCGCCCATCTTGCGCCACGCGTCCATCGGGAACTGGTCGGTGCGGTCGATTTCTCCTGCACGCGGTGCCAGCTCGCCCTGCGCCCAGTCGCGCACGGCTGAGCGCAGCATCTCGATGTCTTCGCCCAAGTCGAATTTCAGGCCGGGCAGTTCAATCATGGTGGGTCTCCTTGGGCGCGTGCATGGAAATCAGGCCGCGCGTGTCTCTGGGTAAGTGTTCTGGCGTTGTGAAGTGCGTGTCGCTTGTGGCGGGCGCACCGGTGCCGGGAGGGTGCTACAGGGTGTTGCGTATTGTATTGACGTTTACGTAAACGTCAATAAGCGTCAACCACGTAAGACTGCGGAATCAGGCTGCCTTGCGTCGCTTTGGCGGTTTGGCCGTGCCTGCCTGGGCGTCTTCCAGCAGGCGACGGCACTGGCGCTCGTGCTGGTCGATCTCGGCCAACTGGGCGTTCAGGTCGTCCATCTGCTGCGTGAGCACGGCGCGGTGCTGCGCCAGCGAGGCCAGGAAGCGCTCCAGTTGCGGCACCGTATCGCGCGGCGATTCATATAGATCAAGGATCTCCTTGATCTCGCCCAGCGACAGGCCGAGCCGCTTGCCGCGCAGGGTCAGCTTCAGGCGCGTGCGCTCACCGGCGGAATACACGCGGCGGCGTCCGCCCGGGCCCTGGCGATCCGGCGCCAGCAGGCCCTGGTCTTCGTAGAAGCGGATGGCGCGCGGGGTGATGTCGAATTCGCGGGCGAGGTCGGTGATGGTGTAGCTGATATCGTCACCGGGGTCACTCAGGCAGCTCTCGCCGGATTCGAGATCAGCGGCAAGCTCAGCGGCGGCAGACGGGGTGGAAGCAGACATACGGCGGGTGATCCTGTGATGGCGGGTGCGCATCGGGCAGCCAATTTAAGTTTTCGCTTAAGATGGGAGACCGGCGACGAATTGACGTTTACGTTAGCGTCAATGGCGTCAAACCGCAATGCATGAAGACTGCCTTCCGAAGGCGGCACTTGAGACCACACCCATGAACGCGCTCGAACACCAACTCGACTATCCCTTTGGCGACACGCTGCCTGAAGGCGGCACGCGGTTTGAAGTCGCCCCCGGCATCTATTGGCTGCGCATGCCGCTGCCGTTTGCGCTCGATCACATCAACCTCTGGCTGCTGCGCGATCACCAGGATGGGCAAGACGGCTGGACCATCGTCGACTGCGGCATCAACCACGAAGCCATTCGCGGGTACTGGGAAACTATCTTCGCGAACCATCTCGACGGCCTGCCGGTGCTGCGCGTGCTGGTGACGCACTGCCACCCCGATCACGTTGGCCTTTCCAGCTGGCTGTGCGAGGGCGGCGATCAGAAACGCTGGAACGTGCGCCTGTGGATGAGCCTGGGCGACTATGCGTTCGCGCGCATGTTGGTGGGCGGTACGGGTGCCTCGAACGCCGGCGGCGAATTTGCCGCGCGCCACTTCGAGCGCCACGGCCTGACGGACCCCACCTCCATCGATGGCATCCGCAACCGCAAGGATTACTACAGCACGCTGGTGCCGGGCGTCCCCGGCCAGTACCGCCGCTTGATGGACGGCAACGTCGTCACCATCGGCCAACATAAGTGGCGCGTCATCACCGGCTTCGGCCATGCGCCCGAGCATGTCGCGCTCTACAGTGAAGACGCCAACATGCTGATTTCTGGCGACATGGTGTTGCCGCGCATCTCCACCAACGTGAGCGTGTTCGATCTGGAACCCGAGGCCGATCCGCTGACGCTGTATCTGGATTCGCTCGGCAAGTACGAGCCGCTGCCGGCAGATGTGCTGATCCTGCCGTCGCACGGGCGGCCGTTCCGTGGGCTGCATACGCGCATCCGCCAACTGCGGGATCACCACGTCGATCGCCTGGCCGATACGCTGGCCGCGTGCAAGGCTGCGCCGCAATCCGCACGCGACATCGTCAACGTCATCTTCAAGCGCCAGTTTGACGTGCACCAGATGACCTTTGCGATGGGCGAGGCGCTGGCACACCTGCACGCCCTGTGGCATCGGGGCGAGTTGGTGCGCGAGACCGGCACCGATGGCATCATCCGCTTTCACGTAGCAACATAAAGCGCATTCCACCGGAGCCCAACATGGCCGACCAGCACGACGTTCTTGATGACAGCGCCGCCGTTCTGCCGTTTCCCGCCGCCACGCCCACAGCGCCGTACTACGCGGTGATCTTCTCGTCCACGCGCACCGAAGGTGACAACGGCTACGGTGCGATGGCCGATCGCATGGTCGAGCTGGCGCGCGACATGCCCGGCTTCCTGGGCATCGAGTCCGTGCGCGACGAGGGTGCAACGCAGCAGGGACGACCTGGCATTACGGTGTCGTACTGGTCGTCGCTGGAGGCCATTCGCGAGTGGAAGAACCAGGTCGAGCACCTGACCGCGCAGAAGATGGGGCGCGAGCAGTGGTATGCGACGTATCACCTGCGGATTGCCAAGGTGGAGTACGACTACAACTTCCTGCGCTAGCACTTGGTACTTGGCCCACCACCAACGAAAAACCCGCCTGCTGGCGGGTTTTGTTTTGGGTGGTTGCTGCTTTACAGGCGCAATGTCTTTCCGAACTGCGCCAGATACCGCACGCCTTCAATGGCCTTGCTGCCGTACCACGACACCATCTCGCCATCGACCAGGGAGACCGGCTTGCCGATCTGCTTTTCCAGCGCGTCGACGTGCTCTTCGGTAAAGCTGTAGGGCTCGGTGGAAAGCAGTACGCAGTCGATGTTGCGCACCACCTCGTCGCTCCAGCGGAAGGTGGGGTAGCGCGTGTCGGGGCGGTTGGGGCGGGCACAGTCGCCACTCTTCTCGGTGCCGCATTGCATGGGCGCAGGATCGTCTGGCCACGTATGGCAATTGATGAGCTTGAGCATGCGCGAGATATACGTGTCGCGCGACACCGTCATCCACGGGTCCTGCCAGATGGCGTACAGCACGCGGTGCGGCAGGAAGTGGCGGCCGCGCAGGGCTTCCAGCTCTTGCGTGAGCGTGTCTGACAGCTTCTGCGCCTGCGCCTCGCGGCGGAAGATGCCGCCCAGCAACTGGTATAGCGCGAGGTTGTCTTCCGGCGCGCACGGGTGCGTGACGATGATGTTGGGGATGAACTCGCGCAGCTTGTCGACGGTCGGGCGCGTGTTCTCGTCAATGTTGACGATGACGTGCGTGGGCGCAAGCTCGCGCAATTTGTCGAGCTTGACCGTCTTGGTGCCGCCCACCTTGGGCACGTTGCGCACGGCCTCGCGCGGGTGGATGCAGAAGCCGGTGCGGGCGACCAGCTGATCGCCCAGGTCGAGCGAGAACAGCAGGTCGGTAATGGACGGCACCAGGCTTGCGATGCGCGGTGTGATGTCGACGGGGGCGTGAGCAACGCCTAGCGCGTCGGTAAACGTCATGACGAAATCTCAGGTTTGCGGGGTTTGCGCGGCGCGCGCGCAAAGGCCAGGTCATACAGCCAACGCGGCAGCACGTGCAGCAGCTTGGCCACGATCCCCATCTGCCAGGGCAGCACGGTAAAGCGCACGCCGCGGTGGATTGCCTCCACGGCTTTCTGTGCGAACACGTCCACCGGCATCAGGAAGGGCATCGGATACGGGTTGTGCGCGGTCATCGGCGTGCGGATGTAGCCGGGGGCGATGGTCACCACACGCAAACCGAGCGGGCCAAACTCCACGCGCAGGCTTTCCATCAGCTTGATCACCGCCGATTTGGACGCGCTGTACGCCGCCGCACCCGGCAACCCGCGCACACCCGCCACGCTGGCAATACCGACCAGCGTGCCGCCGGGCTGGCCAGGTTTGGCGCGTGCCAGCATCGGCTCGACGAAGGGCTGGAAGGTGTTGAGCGTACCCATCCAGTTGGTGTCCATCACGCGGGCAAACGCTGCCAGATCGCCCGGTTCGCGCAGGTCGGTGCCTTCCGAAATGCCGGCGTTGGCGACCACCACGTCAGGCACGCCAGCCTCAGCGATGAAGGCTTCAGCGGCGGCGCGCATCGACTCAGCGTTGCATACATCGGCGGCATTGCAATGTACGCGGATGCCTGTCGGTAGCGTCTGCGCGAAGTCCTTGATCACGTCGACGCGCCGTGCAACCAGCCCCAGCGTGGCGCCTTGGGCAGCGTACTGCCGCGCCAGCGCCTGGCCGATGCCGCTGGAAGCGCCGGTGATGAAGACGGTTTGACTCATGTCGGGTGTCCTGTCGAAGGAGGGCAAGGAAAGTTGGCACAAAAAACGCCCGCACGGAGGCGGGCGCTGGTGGTGGTATCTCGCCCTGGGGCGAGGCCCCAGGTGCGGTCATCCATCACAGTTTGCGGTCGCGCACCTGCTGGACGAGGTAGTCGAGCGTCTGCGCGGCGCCCACGTTGCTGCCAGCATCGGCCGGCGACGTGGTGTACTTGCCTTGCACCACGATGGTCGGCACACCTTCGATCTTGTACTGATCGGCCAGTTGTGCGGCGCGTTTGGTATTGGAGTTTACGCTGAACGAGTTGTAGGCATCGCGGAACTGCTTCTCGTCGACACCATTGGCGGCCATGAACTTGGCAATGTCATCCAGTTCCGACATCGAGCGGTAGTTCTTGTGCAGCTGGTCAAACACGCGGTCATGCAGCGTGCGGCCGCTGGCATCCTTGGCGTCCAGCTTGCCCAGCGCTTCGAGCGTGTAGTAGATGCGCGTATGCGGTTCCAGCTTGGCGTTGAAGGCCACTGGCACGCGCTTGATCACCACGTCCTTGCCTTGCTTGGCCACCCAGGCCGTCCAGGTGTTTTCAAAGTCGTAGCAATGGGGGCAGCCGTACCAGAAGAACTCCGTGACTTCGATCTTGCCTGCGGGCACCGGCTGCGGCGATTGCAGCACTTTGTATTCCTTGCCGGCGGTGGGCGCGGCCTGGGCCGGCGCAGTCATCAGGAAACCGGCGCCGGTAGCGAGGGCGATCAGGAAAGCAGCGAGTTTTTTCATGGCGAATGGACGAAATAGGCGGGAAAGCCAGGGAAACCGAATCTGTGCAGCCCAAGGCGGGTGCCAGCGTAACTGAATCTCAGGTTTCTGACAGATCACAGCCCGCCGGGTTCAAGCGGGCTGCGTGTTTTCATGTCACTGCTGGCGGGCGAAGCGGATGACCGACGATTCCACGCCCGAAGCCTGCAGGCGGCTGCGCACGGCGGTCATCTCGTCCAGCGAGTTGTACGGGCCCATACGCACGCGGAACATGGTGGCGCCGTTCACTTCACGCTGCGTCACCTTGGCCTCGAAGCCCTGCATGGCGAGGTTGCCCTTCTGGCGCTCGGCATCGTCGGCCGATTTGTAAGCGCCCACTTGTAGGAAATAGCCCGTCTTGGCGGCATCCTGGCGTGCGATCTCGGCGATTGGGTCCGCCACGGGTTTCTCGTTGGAGGCCGTTGCGGGCGGCGTGGGCTGGGTGGTCTGCTTGGGCGGGCGCGCGGCAGGCGTGCTGGCCGGCTGCGTGGTCGCGCCCGGTTCGGCCGGGCGGGTGGTCGCTACCGGCGGCGGGGCGTTCGGCTCCGGCACCTGGTCGACCGGCTTGGCCGGCACGCGGCTCCACAGCGGGGCGTTCGGATCGGCGGCCGGGCCGCTGGCCTGCGGTGCGGCCGGCGCGGGCGTCGGCAGCGGGTTGACCACGGTGCCAGGCTCGCTCGGCTTGGGCTGCGCGCCGTTGCGCGACACGAACGGCACCGGCGCCTTGGTGATGTACACCGCCACCACGACGGCGATCGCCAAACCGACGATCAGGCCAAGCACCAGACCCAGAAACGTGCCGCCCCGTTGCGAGCGGGCACGGGAAGATTGCGTATTGCGTGCCATGTCCATCCTTCTAGAAGCGCCCGATTATAAGAGCGCCGTGTGTCGTCACTGCGGTCGTCGCTGCGGGCTTTACATCTTTTGAGGCGCGGAGACGCCAATCACTGCCAGCCCGTTGCGCAGCACCTGGCGCGTGGCGGCCAGCAGTGCGAGGCGCGCGCGCTTGACGGTCTCGTCGTCGACCAGCACGCGGTCAGCGTTGTAGAACGCGTGGAAGTCGCCCGCCAGGTCGCGCAGGTAGAAGGCCACGGCATGCGGGGCCAGCTCGCGCGCGGCATCGGTCAGCATGTCGGGGAAGGCCGCAAGGCGCTGCACCAGGGCGGTTGCCTGGGGGCTGACGTCCGGGCCCGTCACTGCGGCCAGGTCGGCGCTGGTGAGCGAGGCGGCATCAACGCCGGCGCGCTCGAACACCGAGCAGATGCGCGCGTGGGCGTACTGCACGTAGTACACCGGGTTCTCGTCGTTCTGCTTCAGCGCCAAATCCACGTCGAACACGAACTCGGTATCGGCCTTGCGCGACAGCAGGAAGAAGCGCACGGCGTCGCGGCCGCGCGTGAAGTGCGACGGCCAGTTCGGCTCACCGGCTTCCACGCAGGCGCGGATGGTGTCGACGCCGGATTCGGCATCGCCGTTGGACCATTCGATCAGGTCGCGCACGGTCACGTACGAACCGGCGCGCTTGGAGATCTTCACCTCCGCGCCGTCCTTCATCACGGTGACCATCTTGTGCAGGACGTAGTCGGGGTAACCCTTGGGGATGCCGATGTTCAGGCCCTGCAGGCCGGCGCGCACGCGGGCGATGGTGCCGTGGTGGTCGCTGCCCTGCACGTTGATGACCTGCGTGAAGCCGCGGCCCCACTTGGTGGTGTGGTAGGCCACGTCGGGCACGAAGTAGGTGTAGGCGCCGTCGGACTTGCGCATGACGCGGTCCTTGTCGTCGCCGTCATCGGTCGTGCGCAGCCACAGCGCGCCTTCCTGCTCGTACGTCTTGCCGGCGGCGACGAGTGCGTCCACCGTCTGCTGCACCTTGCCCTCGGTGTAGAGCGACGATTCCAGGTAGTAGCGATCGAACTTCACGCCGAAGGCTTGCAAGTCGATGTCCTGCTCGTTGCGCAGGTACGTGACGGCAAAGCGGCGGATGGCTTCGATGTCTTCCACATCGCCGGCGCCCGTCACAGGCTCGCCATCGGAGGCGCGTACGGTCTTGCCGGCCAGGTAATCGGCGGCGATGTCGGCGATGTAGTCGCCGTTGTAGGCGGCTTCGGGCCAGTTGGCGTCGCCCGGCTTGAAGCCGCGCGCGCGGGCTTGCACGGAGACGGCCAGGTTCTGGATCTGGACGCCGGCGTCGTTGTAGTAGAACTCGCGGTGGACGGTGTGGCCCTGCCAGTCGAGCAGGCTGGCCAGCGCATCGCCCAGCGCGGCCTGGCGGCCGTGGCCGACGTGCAGCGGGCCGGTCGGGTTGGCCGAGACGAATTCCACCAGCACCGGCGCGCCGTCATGCGTGTTGGCGGCACCAAACCGGTCGCCCTCGGCAAACACGGCGGCAATCACGTCGGCACGCGCGGCGGCCGACAGGCGCAGGTTGATGAAGCCTGGGCCGGCGATTTCCACGGCGGAAACCAGGCGCTGGCCGCGCGCATCGGCGCGGATGGCGTCGGCAATGCTGCCGGCGAGTTCGCGCGGGTTCTTGCCCAGCGGCTTGGCCAGTTGCAGCGCCACGTTACAGGCGATGTCGCCGTGCGCGGCTTGCTTGGGGCGCTCCAGGACGATCTCCGGTCGGGCCTGGCCTTCGGGCAGCAGGGAGCCGACGGCGTCGGACAGCAATTGGGCGATCGTCTGTTTGTGGGAGGGCAGCATAAAGAAACCATGACGCCGGCAGTGCTGAAACCGGTTGAAATCCAGTTCCGGCGCCGCCAGTTGCGTTGTTCGGGGAAAAGTACGAAATTTTATCAGGTGAGCCGCAGTCTCAGGCGTATCCGCCCTCCGCCGTGGCAACCTTCGGCTCCCAAAACCGACCCAACCGAGGAAACCTCAACATCATGATCACCTTTACTTCGCACGCTTCGCAAAAGTTCTCCATGCAGAAGGACCTCGCCATGGTGCTGCTGGGCGTGATCGGCAAGACGCTGGGCGAGCGCGGCGTCATTACGCCCGAAGAGATGCCCCACGCCATCGACCGCCTCAAGCGCGCCATCAAGGACGATACGCATCAGGCGCATATCCATGTGGCCGAACTGACCGCCAAGGATGACGAAGACGGCGAGGAAGAGCCGCCGCACCTCGGTCAACGCGCGTACCCGCTGCTGCACATGCTGGAGGAATCGCAGGTCGAGCAGACGCCCGTGATGTGGGGCGTCTGAGCAACGCTCAAAAAAATGCCCGGCCGCCAAACGGGTTGGTCCGGGCATCCGGCCATGGGGGCCGGCAGCGGGGGAAGGGAAGGGGCGAGCGCGCCTGTTTGCTGGGTCTTCTCCCGTCTTGCGTCTTGCTGTTACTGGTCGTGCAGCATGTCGGACAGCTCGTCCGCATGCTCTTCTTCCACGGCCAGAATGGCTTCCAGCACGCGCCGCGTGGTGGGGTCTCGGTCGCCGATATAGCGGACCATCTCCAGGTAGCTGTCGATCGCGATGCGTTCGGCCACCAGGTTCTCCTTGACCATTTCGACCAAGCCATCGGCTTCTACGTACTCCGAATGGCTGCGCGTGGCTAACCCTTCAGGGCTGAAGTTGGGCTCGCCGCCCAACTGTACGATGCGGGCGGCGATGCTGTCTGCGTGCTGCTGCTCTTCATTGGCGTGCACCAGAAACTCGGCGGCGATGGGCTCGGCGTTGATGCCGCGGGCCATGAAGTGATGGCGCCGGTAGCGCAGCACGCAGACCAACTCCGTGGCCAGCGCCTCATTCAGCAGCCGCAACACCGTCTCTCGATCGGCTTTGTAATCTTCGGTCACCGCGCCTTCCTGGATGTGCTGGCGGGCACGTTCGCGCAAGGTCTTGATATCGGTGAGGAAGCTGCTTTCCGGGGCAGCGACAAGCGTCGAACTCATGTGAGGGCTCCTGCAGAGTTGGGGGAGTGCGGGCCGGGGTTGGGGTTACTCGCTGGGCTCGCGCCGGTTGCCGCCGGCCAGGGCCACGACCAGGCCGATCGCCGCGCCAATCGCCACGGCCACGCCCACTGACTTGAACGGCGCTGAAGTGATGGTGTCTTCCGTGCGGCCCAGCGCCCAATCCATGCGGTCACGCGCCTGGTGAGCACGGTCGTTGGCAGCCCGGCGCAGCTGGTCAGCGCGCGCACGCAGCGTGCGACTGGCCCGGCGGGCTTCCGCGCTGCCCTCATCGGTCAGGGTGTAGATGGCGCTTTCGAGAGAGCGCAACAGGCTTTGTACGTCGTCCACGGCGGGGCGTGCGGCGTGGCGGGCATTGTCCACGGCGTCACCGGCGCTGCGCATGGCGCGGTGTGCACGGTCGTCGATGTCATCGATCCGATTGCGAATGCGTTGGCTGGCAAAGAGAGACATGGCGAAGCTCCTCGTCGTGGCGCTGCGGCAAGCACATACCGGCGGCGCAGTTGGTCAATTGCGATTTCGGCCCCAGCGAATCATGAAAAGGCGGGCCCTCTGCCATGTGAGTTAGCAAGACATGGGCCGTGCCTTCTCGTCTGCGCAGCCGGTGCTAATCAACCGCCTTGAAGATCGTGACGCCAAGCACCAGGAACAGCACGAACAGCACGACAAAGATGAAGAACAGGATCTTGGCGATGCTCGCCGCGCCCGCGGCAATGCCGGTAAAACCCAGTACGCCGGCCACCACGGAAACGATGGCGAAGATGAGTGCCCACTTCAGCATGTTGTTGCCTCCGGATAGGGGGTAGGAATGCGGTGTATCGCAGGGAGGATGTGTCTTGTGCTGCATTGCGCCAGGACTAGGCTCCCTGTTGGCGTACTCCTAAGCACACCGCGTGCCTGCGCGGGTGCGTCCTAGGTGTCGCCAGGCTCGCCCACGGGGTATCATGGGTATTGCCATAAAAAACACACGCAACGTGCGCCGCGTCGGGCGGCCGGATGCGTTTCATGCGTTCACATGGGTCTGCATGCCATGCGGTCATCCTTGCGCTCCACCCTGCTGCTCGCCGGCGGCATTCTGCTGACGCTGGGCGTGCTGATTGCCTCGGAGACGGGCAACATCCGCCTGAGCCAGGGGTATCGGCAGGTGATTCAGTCTCAGCAGGCAGAAACCGCCATCAACGAACTGCTTGCCGAACTCGTCAACGCAGAGGCCGGGCAGCGCGGCTTCCTGCTCACGGGCAAGGACGAATACCTCGATCCGTACAACAAGGCGATTCCGCATATCCACGCATTGATGGCGGAGATCCGCGATCACTACGCCAACGATCCGGAAGCGCTCAAGCTGTTCTCGGAGACCGCGCTGCAGGTCAGCCGCAAGCTCACTGAGATGGAACTCACGCTGATTTACGGCAAGCGTGACTTGGAGGTGGCGCTCGACCTCGTCCGCACCGATTTCGGCAAGGCTTCGATGGAAGCCGTGCGGCAGGGCCTGGACCGGCTGCGCCAGCGCGAGATCGGCACCGTGGCCCGCAGCCTGGAGCACGCCGAGCGCGATCTGGCGCTCTCGCGCTACGGCATCGCGCTCATCACCGCGGTCAACATCATCTTGCTGGTGACGTTGGGCATGCAGCACGCCAAGCGCCTCGCCGCCACCGAGCAGGAGCGTGACCTGCTCGAAGAGGAAAGCCAGAAGCTCGACCGTATGGTGCGCGAACGCACGCGTCAGCTGTCTGACTTGGCCGCCCACTTGCAACGCGTGACCGAAGACGAGAAGACGCGCCTTGCGCGCGAGCTGCACGACGAGCTGGGGGCCATCCTCACTGCCACCAAGATGGACTTGCACTGGCTGCGCTCACGCATCACGTCCATCGAGCCGGCTGTTGGTGAAAAAATTACGCGTGTGATGTCGCATGTGGACCAGGGCATCCAGATCAAACGTCGCCTGATTGAAGACCTGCGCCCGACCATCCTGCTCAACCTGGGTTTGGTTGAAGCGCTCTCGCAGCTGACCGAGGACGTTGGCGTGCGCAACGGCTGGCATACCGAGGTCAGCCTGCCTGATGAGATGCCCAAGCTCACCGACGATGCGGCGATCGCGCTGTATCGCATCGTGCAGGAGTCGCTGACCAACGCCTCGAAGTATGCGCATGCGACGACGGTGTCCGTGGCGCTCGATGCCAGCGAAGAGGGCGTGCGCCTGCGCGTGCGCGACAACGGCCGTGGCTTCCCGGCCGATATCGAACGCCGTCGCATGGTGGGCCATCACGGCCTGCTGGGCATGGAGCAGCGCGCCATTGCGCTGGGCGGCACGTTGACCATCGATTCCACGCCCGGCGGTGGGGTGACCATCATTGCTGAGTTGCCCCCCACTGACGCGGTGTTCTATCGCGAGGGCGTTAGCGACAGCGGGCCTGCTGGTCCGCACACACTGCCCGGTAGTGTGGCGCCGGGCTCGGGCGAGGGCGGCGCGCTGGTCTGAAAAGTAGAAAAGCAAAAGCCCCTTAACCAAGTTAAGGGGCTTTTTTCATGCGCGTCTTACAACGTGGCGCTTACATCTTCTGCTTGGCGTTGTCAGCCGCATTTTCCAGCTTCTGACCACCATTCTGGATGTCTTTGCCGGCACCCGCCATGGTGTTGCAGCCGGCCAGGAAGATGCACGTCAACGCAATTGCGGCACACAGGGTCTTCATGAAACGCTCCTTGTGGGGGTCGAAAGCAATGTGGGCAATGTTCGGTTTCGCAGCATGGCGGCCGCAGGCAGGCAGATCTCAGGCGTGCGGATGGTGCACGGTCTGCTGACGGGGGCGTGCCACGCCGGCACGTTCTTCGATCACCTCGAACACCTTGTCGAGTTCGAGCGACTTGTCGAAGAAGTAGTTGGCGCCGGCTTCAAAGCAGCGCTGCCGATAGGTCGGTACCTGCGCGTGATTGGTGTAGACGATGCGCACGCTGGGCGATGCTTGATCGCGCAACGTTTGGAGAACCTTGAAACCATTCCCCTGGCGCAATTGCAGATCGACGATCACGACGTCGTAGTGGCCTTGCGCCAGTTGGTGCAGCGCCAAATCTTCCGTGTCGGCCCATTCGACAACCGCTACGAAGGCGGATGCCTTGAGGTACTCCAGCACCATGCCGCGAAGCACGGGGGAGTCCTCGATGAGGAGGACGCGCAATCCACGGGCGGAGAGGGTGACAGCTTGATCCAGCATGGGTTGATGGTAGCCAGCGGGCCGCCTGGGTGGTATCAGGCGTTGTCCTACATGCCAACAGGGTTTCCGGCCGGTTAGCGTTTTGGCCGGGCCGTTTTGCCTTGGTTTTCCACCCGGTGAAGCGTCACTCCACCAGGCCGTTCTTGATGGCGTAATAGGTCAGATCGGCATTGGATTTCATGCCCATCTTTTCCAGGATGCGGGTGCGGTAGGTACTGACCGTCTTGACGCTCAAAAACAGCTCTTCCGCGATGATCGACACCGATTGCCCGCGCGCGAGCTTGCAGAAGATCTGGAATTCGCGCTTGGACAGCGTCTGGTGCAGGGGCTGGTCGGTCGGCTTTTCCAGACCGCCGATCAGTAGTTCGGCGACGGTCGGGCTCACATAGCGGCGGCCCTGCGACACGGTGCGGATAGCCTTGACGAGCTCATCCGGCGCACTTTCCTTAGTCAGATAGCCCGAGGCACCGGCGCGGATCAGGTTGATCGCGTACTGGTCTTCCGGAAAGGTGGACAGGATCAGCACGGGCAGATCCGGATGGCGTTGGCGCGCCAGCTTGAGCGTATCGATGCCGTTGCGGTCGGGCATGGAGATGTCGAGCACGACCACGTCGAAGGCGCCGGTGCGGAGTTGCTCCATCACCTCTTCCCCGCTCGCTGCTTCCCCTGCAACTTCGATGTCCCGCTCTTCAGACAAAAACTGCCGAAGGCCGGCGCGGACGATTTCATGGTCGTCCGCAATCAGGACGCGAATCATGCTGCTCCTCGTGGACGGCACGCCCGGCAGGATGCCGGTGTGCGCGCTGCGCTTGTTGGTTCGATACGACAGCAATTGTATCGGACTGTAGCGTGAAACCGGAGTCGCCCGCGTGTTCGATTCGCCTTGCCGGTTCCGGTGATTTTCTCTGGGCTTCCATTGGTGCCTGCGAGTGTGCTCGAGTCACAACATGCAGGGGGCGCCCAGAAAAAAGAAAACGGGGCGGTGGTATCCGCCCCGTGATGGCCACTGTGGACTGACGCCGGGTTTGGAGCCCGGCGCACGTCTGGCTGGCTTACTTGCTCTGCGCTGCCGCGCCGGCGTTCACGCTGGCGTCAACGCTGGTGCTGCCGGTAGCGTCTGCCTTGGCAGCCTTCACCGTCTTGTGGGCCGACTTTTCAGCCTTGCCGACCGATTCGCCGACCTTGTCTGCAGTCTTGTCCACGCCGGCTTCAGCCTTGGCCTTGTGCTCGTGTGCAGCCTTGGCGCCGTGTTCGGCCTTGGTGGTCAGTTGGTGCTTGGCCGCATCGGTGTCGAGCTTGGCGCCGGCGTCGACCTTCAGGCCTGTGCCGACATTCGCTTGGGCGGGTGCCGGGGCGACTGCGGCCGTGCCGTTGGTTTGCAGTGCAGCGCCTGCGTTGGCCGACGGAGTTTGTGCGTTGGCGTAAGCCGAGGCAGCAGCGATAGCGATGGCGGACAGGGAGATCAGCAGCTTGTTCATGGAGAGACTCCTTATGTTCTCTGAACGGCCACGCGAGGGATTCGTCGCGGCATCACTCTGTGTGTGTGTTGAGTGAATGGGTTCAGTGTATGGAGCCCTTCCGGTTACGACTGTTAGGGGGTGTAAGCCTTTGTAATGAAAGCATCCCCCCTCTTGAAATGCCGGCAAAGCCAACGCCGGCAAGGCTTCACAGTCGTAAGACATGGCGAATGATCCGCCATGTTCTAAACGTCTTGTCACAGATTAGAGATTCGGCGCGAGGGCTCGCTCCACAAACGCGCGGTCTTCTCCGCTGCGGGCGACCATATCGTCCACCTGATCCTGGCCGATCTTGCCCAGCGTGAAGTACGTGCTGTCCGGGTGCGACAGATAGAAGCCCGACACGGAGGCGGCCGGCGTCATGGCCAGCGCTTCGGTCAGGTCCATGCCGATCTCTTGCGCGTCGAGCACGCGGAACATGTCGCGCTTGACCGTGTGCTCCGGGCAGGCTGGGTAGCCGGGCGCGGGGCGGATGCCCTTGTATTCCTCGCGGATGAGCGCGTCGTTGTCGAGCGTTTCGTCCGGTGCGTAGCCCCACAGGTCGCGGCGCACGCGGGCGTGCAGGCATTCGGCAAAGGCTTCGGCAAAGCGGTCGGCCAACGCCTTGAGCATGATCGCGCTGTAGTCGTCGTGGTCGGCTTCAAAAGCGGCTTCACGCTTCTGGACCCCTATCCCGCCGGTGACGGCAAACAGGCCGATGTAGTCGGCAATGCCGGTGCTCTTGGGTGCGATGAAATCCGCCAGGCAGCGGTTCGGGCGCATCACGCCGTCGATGATCGGGCGCTCGCTCTGCTGGCGGATGTTGCGCCAGGTGAGCGCGACTTCCGAGCGCGATTCGTCGGTGTAGATCTCGATGTCGTCGTCGTTGACGGTGTTGGCGGGCAGCAGCGCGATCACGCCGTTGGCCGTGAGCCAGCGCCCGGCGATCAGGCGCGCGAGCATGCTCTTGCCGTCCGAGAACACCTTGCGGGCCGATTCGCCCACGATCTCGTCGTTGAGGATGTCGGGGAATTTGCCGGCCAGGTCCCACGTCTGGAAGAACGGGCCCCAGTCGATGTACTGCGCGAGCTCGTTCAAGTCGTAGTTCTTGAACACGCGGCGGCCGATGAACTTCGGCTTGGGCGGCGTGTAGTTGGACCAGTCGATTTTGGTCTTGTTGGCGCGTGCGGCGGCCAGCGACACCATCGGCTGGGCTTTCTTGTTGGCGTGCTGGGTGCGGATGCGGTCGTAATCCGCATGCAGTTCTTCGACGTAGCGCGCGGCGCCTTCGTCCGACAGCAGGCTCGACGCCACGCTCACCGAGCGCGAGGCGTCTGGCACGTACACCACCGGGCCCTCGTAATTCGGCGCGATCTTCACGGCGGTGTGCACGCGGCTCGTCGTTGCGCCGCCGATCAGCAGCGGGATCTTCTTCACACGGAAGTAGTCATCGCGCTGCATTTCCGAGGCCACGTAGGCCATCTCTTCGAGCGATGGCGTGATCAGGCCCGACAGGCCGATGATGTCCGCGCCTTCCACCTTCGCCTTCGCCAGGATGTCGTTGCACGGGACCATCACGCCCATGTTCACGACTTCGAAGTTGTTGCACTGGAGCACGACCGTGACGATGTTCTTGCCGATGTCGTGCACATCGCCCTTGACCGTGGCGATGACGATCTTGCCGCGCGAGCGCACGTCGCCGCCGGCCGCGGCAATCTGGCGCTTCTCTTCTTCGATGAACGGAATCAGGTGGGCTACCGCCTGCTTCATCACGCGGGCGGACTTCACCACCTGCGGCAGGAACATCTTCCCGGCGCCGAACAGGTCGCCCACGATGTTCATGCCGTCCATCAGCGGGCCTTCGATCACCTGGATCGGGCGGCCGCCGGCCGCAAAAATCTTCTGACGGACTTCTTCCGTGTCTTCGACCACGTAGTCGTTGATGCCGTGCACGAGGGCGTGAGCCAGGCGCTTTTCCACCGGCTCTTGGCGCCAGGCGAGATTCTCTTCGCGCTTGGTGCCGCCGCCCTTGTAGCGGTCGGCGATTTCCAGCAGGCGGTCGGTCGCATCCGGGCGGCGATTGAGCACCACGTCTTCCACGCGGTCGCGCAGCTCGGCGTCGAGGTTTTCGTACACGCCGAGCTGACCCGCGTTGACGATGCCCATGTCCATGCCAGCCTGAATCGCGTAGTACAGGAACACGGTGTGGATCGCCTCGCGCACCATCTCGTTGCCGCGGAACGAGAACGACACGTTCGACACGCCGCCGCTCACTTTCGCGTACGGCAGGTTCTGCTTGATCCAGCGCGTGGCTTCGATGAAGTCGACCGCGTAGTTGTTGTGCTCTTCGATGCCGGTGGCGACCGCAAAGATGTTCGGATCGAAGATGATGTCTTCCGGCGCAAAACCGACCTGGTTCACCAGGAAGTCGTAGCTGCGCTTGCAGATCTCGGTCTTGCGCTGGAACGTGTCGGCTTGGCCTTGCTCGTCAAACGCCATCACCACCGCAGCCGCGCCGTAGCGCTTGATGAGCTTGGCGTGGTGCGCGAACTGTTCCTCGCCTTCCTTGAGCGAGATCGAGTTCACGATCGCCTTGCCCTGCACGCACTTCAGACCCGCCTCGATCACGTCCCACTTGGATGAGTCGATCATGATTGGCACGCGCGCAATGTCGGGCTCGGAGGCGATCAGATTCAGGAAGCGAACCATCGCCGCCTTGGAATCGAGCATCGCCTCGTCCATGTTGATGTCGATGACCTGCGCACCGTTCTCGACCTGCTGGCGCGCCACGGCCAGCGCCTCGTCGAACTGGCTGTTCAGGATCATGCGCGCGAACGCCTTGGACCCGGTGACGTTGGTGCGCTCGCCGACGTTGACGAACAGCGTGCTCTCACCGATGTTGAACGGTTCGAGGCCGGAGAGGCGCATGGGATGGTCGGTCATGTTCTTCTGAAGCAAATAAGGGGCAGGCGGGCGATGGCGTATCGGCTCGGGCTCAGGCGGCGTCCTTGTACTGGCCCGGCCAGCCGCGCGGCTTGCGATTGGCCACGCGGTCGGCAATCGCTTTGATGTGCTCGGGCGTGGTGCCGCAGCAGCCGCCCACCAAGTTCACCAGGCCGGCGGCCGCAAATTCGTCGACCAGGCTGGAGGTGACGTCGGGTGTTTCGTCAAAGCCCGTGTCGCTCATCGGGTTGGGCAGGCCGGCGTTCGGGTAGCAAGACACGGCGGTGTCGCAAATCTTCGCCAGCTCGGCGATGTACGGGCGCATCAGCGCGGCGCCCAGCGCGCAGTTCAGGCCGAAGGTAATCGGCTTGGCGTGGCGCAGGCTGTTCCAGAACGCCTCGACGGTCTGGCCCGAGAGAATACGGCCGGAGGCGTCGGTGACGGTGCCGGAGATCATCACGGGCACGCGCTCGCCGGTGTCCTCAAAGAGCTGGTCGATGGCGAACAGCGCCGCCTTGGCATTGAGCGTGTCGAAGATGGTCTCGACCAGGAACACATCCGCGCCACCTTCGAGCAGCGCCTTGCCCTGTTCGTAGTACGCGTCGCGCAGTTGATCGAAGCTGACGTTGCGCGCGCCCGGGTCGTTCACGTCAGGCGAGATGCTGGCCGTCTTGGGCGTCGGGCCGAAGGCGCCGGCCACGAAGCGCGGGCGCTCGGGCGTGCTGTACTTGTCGCAGGCTTCGCGTGCGATGCGGGCGGCCACCACGTTCATCTCGTAGGCCAGGTCCGCCATCTTGTAGTCTTCCTGCGCGATGGTCGTCGCGCCGAAGGTGTTGGTTTCGATCAGGTCGGCGCCGGCGGCCAGATACTGCTCGTGAATCTCGCGGATGACTTCCGGCCGCGTGAGCAGCAGCAGCTCGTTGTTGCCCTTGACGTCGATCGGGTGATCGGCGAACCGCTCGCCGCGATATTGCGCCTCGGTCAGCTTGTAGCGCTGGATCATGGTGCCCATTGCGCCGTCCAGGATCAGGATGCGCTCGCGCAGCAGCGCGGGCAGGTTGGCGGCACGGGTGTAGGGCAGGGGCGCGGTCATGAAGGACTCCGAGGTGCAGCGGCCGGTCAGATATTCAAAATTTGCGGCCAAAGGCGAATTTTACCAGTCGCATCAATGACTTGCCGCCGTTGTGGGCAATCGGGCTCCTATAATCCACATCACGCCATAAGCTCTACCCTGATAGCCGCCATGCAACTGCTCGATCCCACCGACGCCCACGCCTTTCTGCAACGCACGCCCGCAGCGCTGTTCATCGACTGTCGCAGCGAAATGGAACACCTGTTTGTCGGCCATCCGGTCGGCTCGCACCATGTGTCGTGGAACGACGGTCCGCACTGGGAGGTGAATCCGGAGTTCGTGCCGACCGTGCGCAAGCTTTCCGGACACGGTACCGATCGCCCGATCGTGCTGATCTGCCGCAGCGGCAATCGCTCGTCGGCAGCGGCGCATGCGCTGGAGGACGCGGGGTTCCGCGATGTCCGTGTCGTTCGTCACGGGTTTGAGGGCGATCTGGATGGCACGCGCCATCGCAACACGCTCAATGGCTGGCGCCACGCAGGCATGCCGTGGGAGCAGTGCTAAGCCGCATTTAGCCTGACGCTATCAGTGCGATAGTTGTTTGACACATGAAAAAACGCCCGGCGGCACCAAGCTCCGGGCGTTTTTCTTGTTCGTTGGGCGGGCGCGGTTAGCGCAGTTGGATAACCTCGCCGCCGCCCCGATGCACGCTGTTTAGTGCATTGTCACCGGTTGCGTCATCACCGAGTCGAACTTGCCGAGAAAGTCGTCGACTTCTTCTGCGGTTGGTTCACTGGCGATCAGGCGTTTCACATCCTCGCGGAAATGCTCGGCAAGCTCGCCGCCGAGGAAGATTTCACGTTTGAGGTTCTTGTCGACGATTTCGTAGCCGCCTGCGGCAAGCATGGCGTGTTGGCCGTCTACACCGAACTCGACAACACAGTAGTTGTCGCTGTTGTAGATCATTTGCATGGTGCACCTCCGAGGCGTCAATCGTCTTGCTGTTGTGGGGACTGCTCTACTGCTGCACCGGGTAGATGGGGCTCGCGATCCTGACTTCAAGGGCCGATCATTTCCCGCGTTCCAGATCGTGTCTTGCCCCATCTACTCCTTGGGCTTAAGCATGGGTCAGAAAGTTCGCGAACGCGAGGCGGAATGTGTGACGGACGTTGTTATCGCGTAACAAGACCTTTCCATGTCTGCATCGAAAGGCGCAAGCCGTCGTCCGCCATTCGGCGGGTAGACGACGGGCGGTGTGCGTGGCGCCTGCAACTACCGGCAGGGCAAACATCCGTCAGGGCGTTTCACACTGACTGCCGCATCCCGCATGCCCGAGGAATTCATCCAGATCGGTGAGGAAGGCCTCGTCCTGTTCGATGGGGGCGAGATGAGCTGCGCGCGGCATCACTTTCAAGCGCGCGTTGGGAATGCGCGAGGCTATCTCGCGTGCGACTTCCACTGGGGCGCCGGCGTCTTCCTCGCCCGTCATGACAAGTGTGGGGCAGGCAATGCGAGCGAGCCCGCCCCGCGTGTCGAGTGCCTTGATGGCGAGGCATGCGCCAACGTAGCCGTGCGGCGGCGTGGCACGCAGTAGGGCGCGGATGCGCTCGGCCACGTCGGGATGCGCTTCACGATAGGGTGTGGTCAGCCAGCGTTGCAGCGTGGGTTCGACGATGCCAGCCATGCCGTGCGCCTCGACCTGGCCGATGCGTTCGTCCCACATCGCATGCGCCGTCACTGGCGTGACACACACGGTGTCACATAGCGTGAGTGAGAGCAGCCGCTGTGGATGCCGTACGCCCATGATTTGGGCCACCATCCCGCCCATCGACAGGCCGATGAAATGCACCTGCGGAATCGCCAGTGCATCAAGCAGGCCAGCCGCATCGTCGGCCATCTGGAACAGCGTGTAGGCGCCATGCGGCGCCGTGGTCTTGCCGTGCCCGCGTGCGTCGTAGCGCAGCACGCGGTGGCGCGCGGCAAGGTGCTGGGCGATGCCGTCCCACAGTTGGTGGTCGACGCCCAGCGCGTGCGCAAGCATGACCCAGGGGCCATCGACACCGTCGATGCGGTAGTAGATGTCGATGCCGTTGGCGTGCACGGTGCCTGAACCGGGGATGGTATTGGCGCTCATGGTTGGCCTCCTTCCTGGGATTGATAGACGAGCTCGAACTGCATGCCACTGGGCTCGGTCTGGCGCAGGCGCACGGGCAGCCAGCCGCGCTCGGCAGACAGCCAGATCTCGACGCGCCGCTGATCGCCCTCACGACGCGGCAGCCGTACGAAGTGCTGTGCACGGATCGTGCCCCCCGGCGTGTCAATGGTGTCTTCGCCCACATGCTGCACGCGCGCAACTTCCACGCTGTCGGTATCGGCGATGGGGATTTCCAGCGTCAGGCCCGGGCTGATGAAGCGCTCGGGGTTGCCGCGTGCCAGTCCCGTCAGTTGCAGAAACACGCTGAAGCGATCCTGCGTGCCCACCGGCAGCGGCAGCACGTTGGGCGTACGTGTGAATGTGATGGTGGGGGCGCCCGACACACCGGACGCCGACGCCGCCTCGGTGTAGTGGAAGGTCGTCACGTCGGGTTGTCGGCGCCCGCGCACTTCTTCATAGCGTGTTGGGGTCAGGCCATACGTATCGATGACGCCATTGCTGCGGAAGGCCAGCGACCCGAAGAACAGCGGCAGCGGAATTTCGACCGACAGCGTGTAAGTTTTGCCGTCTGTGGTCCAGCGGATCACACCATCCTCATTGCGCACACCGTTGACATAGGTGGCGTAATGCAGCGTGGTCGAGGGCGGCGGCGAGAAGCGCGCTTCGGGTGCGGCCGGCGCGCTGCCTTGTCCACCCTCGCCACTCAGGTCGCGGACCATGCCGGTGTCGGCAGAGGCGCCTGCGGCGGCCCCCGTCGGGATGTCAGCATCTTCGGGGGCCGGCACTGCTGCCGGGGCAGGCTGCGGCGGTGCCGAGCGCGGCTTGGGCGGCAAGGGTTTCGGCTGCGCCTTGGCGGCGGGTGGTGCTGGCGGCTTGACGGGTTCCGGCTGCAGCAGCAAGGTCGGAATGATCTGTTCCGGCTCCGGCGGCCACGCCATCGGGTGGCTGCGTGCAATCCACACGACGGCAATGCCGTGTGCGACCAGTACGGCCAGTGCGATCAGCCCCCAGCGGCGCCAGCGGCGTGCGCGCATGGCTGTTTGGTCTTCAGGACTGCGAGGCAAGGGGGGCGACGTATCCAAGGTCGGCGGAAAGCTGTTGTGCGGCCTGCCGCAAGCGCCGCTCCAGCGGGCTGCTCCACGTGGTGTCGAAGGTGCTCTGCGCGCCCAGGGCGATCAGTACGAGGCACAACTGGCCGTTGGCGTCGAACACCGGCAGCGACATCGCGTTGATACCCGGCAGCACACCGCCGTGGATGCGCGAGGCGCCATGCGTGCGCACGTCCGCGCACAGGGTGTCGTAGGCGTCGAGCGTGCGCGGCAGTTCGGGGTTGTCGTCCGCGCTGTTGTCATGCCTGGCGGCGGCGCGTTCCAGTTCGCGCTGGATGAAGGGCAGCGTCTGCGCGCGTGGCAGGTAGGCGCCGAACACGCGGCCGGTGGCCGAGTTGAGCATCGGCATCACATCGCCCAGGCGCAGGCTGACCGTGACGGGGTGGCTGGCCTCTTCCCAGTGCACGATGACCGGGCCCAGGTTGCCCCACACGGCCAGGCCGATGGTGTGATCGATTTCGTCGCGCAGCGCGGCAGCAGCGGGGCGGGCGCGGCGCATCGGGTCTTGCCGGTTCAGGCTCACCAGGCCCATTTCCAGCGCAAAGGGCCCGAGGTCGTAGCGGCCCTCGGGTGTTTGCGTGACCAGTCCGAGCCGCGCGAAGCTCACCAGGTAGCGGTGGGCCTTGGCCGGGTTCATCGGCGCGGCGCGCGCGAGGTCGCGCAGCATCATCGGACCATTGGTGTGCGTGAGCACGTCCAGTAGCCGGAAGCCAACCTCGATGGACTGGATGCCCGAGCGCGCAGGCAACTCGTCGGACATGAGGTCGGACGCGATGTCGCCGTCAACATCGGTCTCCAGGTCGAGATCAGCGTCGGTGGGCAGCGTGGACATGGGGCAGGTGCGGTGGATCGGTTCGGCCCAGTTTAGCCGATGCAAGGTGTACCATCCGCGCAGCCTTTCTCTGCACACGACGCCCATGAAACTCGCCACCCTCAAGGATGGCTCGCGCGACGGCCAACTGGCCGTGGTCTCGCGCGACCTGAAGACCGCACACTACGCCACGCACATCGCCGGAACGCTGCAACGCGTGCTCGACGATTGGGTCTTCTATGCACCGCAACTGCAGGAACTGTACGAGCAGCTCAACACTGGCCGTGCCCGGCATCCGTTTGCGTTCAACGCGGCCAACTGCATGGCGCCGCTGCCGCGCGCCTACCAGTGGGCGGACGGCTCGGCCTATGTGAACCACGTGGAACTGGTGCGCAAGGCGCGCGGCGCTGAGATGCCCCCCGAGTTCTGGACCGATCCGCTGATGTACCAGGGCGGCTCCGATGACCTGGCTGGCGCGCATGACCCCATCGTCTGCCGCAGCGAGGCGTTCGGCATCGACTTCGAGGCCGAGGTGGCCGTCATCACCGGCGATGTGCCGATGGGCACCGAGCCCGCCGCCGCCGCCGAAGGCATCCGCCTGATCGTGCTGGCCAACGATGTGTCACTGCGCAACCTGATTCCGGCGGAACTCGCCAAGGGGTTTGGCTTCTTCCAGAGCAAGCCGGCGACCGCGTTCTCGCCCGTGGCCGTGACGCCCGACGAGCTGGGCGATGCCTGGCGCGAGCGCCGCGTGCACCTGCCGATGACGGTGCGCTGGAACAACAAGAAGGTGGGCCAGCCCGAGTGCGGCACCGACATGGTGTTCGACTTTGGCCAGCTGATCGCGCATATCTGCAAGACACGCAACGTGTGCGCGGGTAGCATCGTCGGATCGGGCACGATTTCTAACGTGGACCGCAGCAAGGGGTACGCCTGCATTGCCGAAAAACGTATGCTGGAGACCATCGAATCCGGCGCGCCCGCGACCGAGTTCATGCGCTATGGCGACACGGTGAAGATCGAGATGTTCGACGCCAACGGCGTGTCGATTTTCGGGGCGATCGACCAGGAAGTGGTCGCGCCCGGCACGCAAAGCTGAGAACCTGCTCACGATCCTGCTGCGCGTCCCGATCTTGATCTTGCGATGCTCGCCGTACCCATGTACGGCTGTGCTTCCCAGGCCAACCTCGTGCCGCTCGCTACGGATCGTGAACAGGTTCTGGGCGCTACGCGGATTCAGGTGCGGCCTTTGCACGGCGCCCGCGCTTGGGTTGCGCAGCACCGGCTGTCATGGCCTGACCGTGGTAGCCCAGGCGCAGCGACAGCGCCCGTCCGGCCTCGCGCAATAGCCGTGAGGCCGGCCCCTCCAGGGTGGCATCGAACACGCTGGACAACCCCAACGCCGTGATGGCCCCCGCCAGCTTGCCTTGGGCATCCAGCACCGGTACGGCCACCGAATCGATGCCGTTGATGAGCGTGCCGGCGATGCGCGCCACGCCCTCGTGCCGCACCGTCTGCCAGCGTGCGCGGCAGTTCAGCCAATCCGTCAGGCCCGCCTTGCCGGCGCCGGGGCCCCGCAGCTCGCGGTCGATGAGCGAAACGATCTGGATTTCGGGCATCCAGGCCGCGCACGCCTGACCCGTCGCCGAGTTCAGCAGCGGCATGGCCGAGCCCACGCGCACGTTGACCGTCACCGGCCGGCCGCCGTCTTCCCAGCGCACGATCACCGGGCCGCGCTCGGTCCAGACCGACAGGAACACGCTCTCGTTCAGCCGCTCGGCCAGCTTGGGCAGCATGTTGCTGCCCTCGCGCACGAAGTCCACGTCGGATAGCGCCGACAGCCCCACCTGCAATGCCTGCGCGCCCAGCCGGTAGCGTGCCGAGGCCGGGTCCTGCTCGACAAAGCCCATGCGCTCCAACGACACCAGATAGCGATGCACCTTGGCACGCGGCATGCCCAGCTGGCGGCCCAGTTCCGAGACGGCGTGTGCGCCGCCCGTGCGCGCCATCTCCGACAGCACCGTCAGCGCGATTTCGGCGGACTGGATACCGGCGCTGGTGCGCTCGGGGGGCGCATTTTCGTCCAGCGTTTCCGCGGGCAGCGCGTCAGGGGAATCGCCAATCGGTAGGGTGTCTTCAGGAAGCATCTTGAAGTCTCGGGTGTCGCTTTATAAGATACGCGTTACGCAAAAAGATACAACCGGCGCGGCGGCCCTGCGCGCTGGAAAAGACACCGAGAACCCCGGAGACGCCATGAAGCTGTCGATCTTTTCCGTGCAGGACCACTATCCGGACCGGCACCGCAGTCTGCCGCAACTCTACGCAGACGTCATCGCCCAGGCGCGCCACGCCGAGGCACTGGGCTACGACACCTTCTGGGTGGCCGAGCACCACTTTCACGAATACGGTGCCGTACCCAATCCAGCGGTCTTCCTGTCGCACCTGGCCGCGCAGACGCATCGGCTGAGGCTGGGCACCGCCATCTCCATCCTCACGTTTCACCACCCGGCCACCGTGGCCGAGAACTACGCGATGGTCGACGCGCTCTCGGGCGGGCGGCTGTCGCTGGGCGTGGGCTCGGGGTATCTGAAGCACGAGTTCGAGGGCTACGACGTGGACCCGGCCATCAAGCGCGAGCGCTTTGATGAGGCGCTGATGCTGGTCCAACGTTTGCTCGCCGGCGAGCGCGTGCACCACGAAGGCCAGTTCCACACGCTGCGCGACGTGCGCCTGAACGTGCTGCCTGTGCAGGCAACGGTGCCGATCCACGTGGCGATCCTGCGGCGCGAGGCGGCGTATCACATCGGCCGGCAGGGGCGGCGCATGCTGTTCGTGCCGTATGCCTCGGTGGATGGCTTCGACGATATTCGCTTGCTGATGGACGACTACCGGCGCGGTTTGGCAGAAGCCGGCATCCACGACACGCGCGGCATGGCGGCGGTGGCGCTGCACACGCATGTCGGCCCGACGGACGCTGCGGTGCGCGAGGCTGCTGCGGCGCCGTTCGACCTGTATGTCGCGACGCGGCTCTACGCGCGTCGGCAAACGTATGACGATGTGCTGGCGAGCGGGTTGTCCCTGTTCGGCACACCGGATGCGGTGGCTGACAAGCTCGCGCGGCTGTCCGACATGGGCGTCGACCACGTCATGGCGCTGCATAACTTTGGTCTGATGCCGCAGCCCGTCGTGCTCGAATCGATGCGCGCGCTGGTGCAGGATGCGCTGCCGCGCGCGGGGCTGACGGCACTGGCTGCCTAGATTCTCATTCGGCGGGTGCGGCCCTAGAATCACGGCCGAACCGAGCCGAGGGCACTGCCATGGAATTACGTTTTCGGATCAGCGCCGAGCAATGCCAGGCGCTGGCTGACCGCATCACCACCAAGCGCATTGCGCGGATCGCCGCCAGGAAGGTGGCCATGCAGGCGCGCATTGATGCGTTTTTTCAGCGGTTTCTGGCGTTCATGCTGCTGGTCTTTCCCCTTGCGGGGGCCGCGCTGGTGGCGCTGACGATGCCGTCTCGCGGGAGCGTTACCGGAACGCCACTGCCCTTTGCGGTGGTCGCGCTCATCTACGGTGTGCTCTGGTGGCGCTGCGGCGCAGCGGTGGTCCGCTTCATTCTGCGCATCGCCCAGTGGCTCAGGGCACGGCTCGACCGGGTCACCGATCCCTTTGTCACGAACATCACGCGGCGATCGGTGCAGAGCAGTGTCGCGCGCCTAGAGGGGCTTCATCGGTGGGAGCTGTCGCCGTTGGCGCTGTCGGTACAGGGGCCTTCCGGCAAGACGGCGGTGATCCCGTGGCAGAAGGTCGCGCGCCTGCATGATCTGGGCGATTTCTACCAACTCTTCACGCGCACGTCGTCGCGCTTTGGGTTGGCGTACTACTTGGCCAAGTCCAGCGCGGAAATGGATGCCGATGCCTATGGCGACGCACTGCGCCAACTGGGCGAGCGCGTGCCGGAGCAGACCGCAGCCGCCTGAGCAGGCGCTGGATGCCCGGGCGCGCCCGCATCGCCAAATCGCCGCAAAACCGCTACGCTTTCTCCCAAAACCACGGGAGGAGACACCCATGCGGCGACTGATGCAGCGACCGAATTGGCGACATGCAAGCGTAGTGGTGGGTTTGGCGTTGCTTTCCTCCACCGCGCTGGCGGACATCCGCATCGGCGTGACGGTGTCCGCCACGGGCCCGCAGGCATCGCTGGGGTTTCCTGAGAAGAACGCCACCACGCTGTGGCCGCGCGAGATCGCAGGCGAGAAGGTCGAGGTGATCGTGCTCGACGACGCCTCCGACACCACGCGCGCCGTCACCAACACGCGCAAGCTGATGACCGAGTCCAACGTGGACCTGATCGTCGGCTCGTCCACCACGCCCAACACGCTGGCAATGATCGACGTGGCGGCCGAAGGCAAGACGCCGGTGATCTCACTGGCGTCGTCCGCCCGGCTGATCGAGCCGATGGATGCGCAGCGCCGCTGGATCTTCAAGACACCGCATTCGGATTCGCACATGGCGTCGCTCATTGCCGAGCACGCCGCCGCGCATGGCGTGAAGACCATCGCCTATATCGGGTTTTCCAACGCACTGGGCGAGGCGTTCCTGACCGAGGTGCAACGCTTTGCCGATCTCAAGCACATCCGCATCACCGACACCGAGCGCTTCTCGCCCACCGACAACAGCGTGACCGCCCAGGTACTGCACCTGCTGGCGAGCAAACCGGATGCGGTGGTCATCGGTGGCTCGGGCACGCCCGCCGCGCTGCCGGCACGCGCGCTGGCCGAACGCGGCTACACCGGCAAGATCTACTTCAACCACGGCGTGTCCAACAACGAGTTCGTGAAGCTCTGCGGCAAGGAGTGCGAGGGCGCTTACGTGCCCACCGGGCCGGTGATGGTCGCCACACAGTTGCCCGACAGCAATCCGGCCAAGGCGCAGGCGCTCGACTTCACCCGCCGCTACGAGGCCGCGTTCGGCAAACGCACCGTGTCGATCTTCGCCGCCTACACGGGCGACATCGGCTTGCTACTGCAACGCGCCGTGCCGGTGGCACTCAAGCGCGCCAAGCCGGGCACGCCAGCCTTTCGTGAAGCGCTGCGCGATGCGCTGGAACATGTGCGTGACCTGCCGACCAGTACCGGCGTCGTCAATATGAGCCCGCAGGACCACGTCGGCCTGGACCAGCGCGCTCGGGTGATGGCGCAGATACGTCGTGGCGAATGGCGTCTGGCTGACGAGGCAAAGTCACCATGACGCACATCCGGCGTTGCAGGCGCGGCCTCATCCGCTATGCTTGATTCACATTCCGATCCATCATGACGACCTCGCTCGCTCCCCGCTTCGCCCGCTACCAGGCGCTCACGCTTGTTCAGCATGGCCCCATCCTCGAGATCGTGATGGGTGCCGCGCAGTCGGCCAACCGCAAGCTGTCCACTGCTGACGCCAGCTTGCACCGCGAACTGGCCGAGATCTGGCGCGACGTGTCCGCCGAGCCCTCGGTGCGCGTGGCGCTCATTCGCGGCGAGGGCAAGGGCTTCTCGGCCGGCGGCGACCTGCACCTGGTCGAGCAGATGGCCGACGATTTTGAGGTGCGCACCCGTGTCTGGCACGAAGCGCGCGACCTCGTCTACAACCTCATCAATTGCGACAAGCCGATCGTCAGCGCCATGCATGGCCCAGCTGTGGGCGCGGGGCTGGTGGCCGGACTGCTGGCGGATATCTCGATTGCCGCCAAGGATGCGCGCATCGTTGACGGCCATACGCGTCTGGGCGTGGCAGCGGGCGATCATGCCGCGATTGTCTGGCCGCTGTTGTGCGGCATGGCCAAGGCCAAGTACTACCTGCTGCTGTGCGAATCCGTGACGGGCGACGAAGCCGAGCGCATCGGCCTCGTGTCGCTGGCGGTGAACGAGTCGGACCTCGTCAACCGCGCATTCGAGATAGCCGAGCGTTTGGCTGCCGGTTCACAGACGGCCATCCGCTGGACCAAGTACGCACTCAACAACTGGCTGCGTCTGGCGGGGCCGAGCTTTGATACCTCGCTGGCGCTTGAATTCATGGGGTTTGCCGGCCCCGACGTGCGCGAGGGCCTTGCGAGCCTGCGCCAGAAGCGCCCACCCACGTTCGACGGCGCCTGAGCGGCGCCCGATCCAAGACCGATCCTGTAGGAGACACCATGTTCACCCAGATGCCCAACTTCGCTGAAGGCGGCTTTGAATTTCTGCGCAAGCTGTGGGGCGGCGGCCTGGCGGGGATGGCCGGTGCGGGAATGCCCAGCATGGCCAACTTTGCGGCGCCGCCGATGGACCTGGAGGAGCTCGACAAGCGCATCCACGACCTGCGCGCCGTGGAGAGCTGGCTGCAGCTGAATGCCAGCCTGCTGCGCACCGCCATCCAGGGGCTGGAGGTGCAGCGTGCCACGCTGGTCGCACTGCAAACGTTCGGCTCGGCGCTGTCGCCCGATGCGATGAAAGCCACCTTCGACGGGCTGTCAGGCAGCGAGGCCAAGCCTGCCGCAGAGTCCAAGCCGGCCTGGCCACATACCGCCACCACCAAAGCGGCCGAAGCTGACGAGCCCACCCCCGAAGACGAGGCCGAGATCGAAGCCGAAGACGCCGACGATGACGAAGCCGAGGCTCGGGCGCAGTCCGCTGCGCAGGCGCAAGCTCAGGCCCACGCTGCAGCGCGCGCAGCCGCAGCCGCGCTGGACCCGTCACCGTGGTGGAACATGCTGCAGCAGCAGTTCAACCAGATCGCCAGTTCCGCCGCGGCTGCCATGCCCATGCCGCAGAACCTGATGCCGGGCTTCCCCGGCGGCTTCCCTGGGTTTGGCGGCGCGCCGGGTGCGGAGGGGCTCGACTCGGCGCCAGAGGACATCGAAGAAAAGACCGCGCCGGCCGCGCCGAAGCGTGCAGCGGCCAAGGCGACATCCAAGCCGGCCGCCAAGGCGCCTGCGGGCAAGTCTGCCGGGCCGGCTACGAAGAAAGCTGCCGCCAAGAAGGCCCCCGCCAAGACCGCGGCCAAGAAGGCGTCGGCCAAGACTGCGCCGCACAAGCCGGCCAACGACACGCCCTGATCGATGTCGGTCGATAGCACCGCGCTGTTGATGATGGGCGGCGGCGCCCGTGCCGCCTATCAGGTGGGCGTGCTGCGCGGCATTGCGCGACTGGCGCGCGAGTACGCACCAAGCGTGGTGCGTACGCCGTTCGACGTGATCTGCGGCACCTCAGCCGGAGCCATCAACAGCCTGGGCATGGCGCGTGGCGCGCAGGACTTCACGCAGGCTACGGAGGCACTCACAGAGCTCTGGGCGAACCTCCATGCGGACCGCGTCTATCGCACCGATGTCGGCCGCGTTGGCGCAAGCGGTACGCGCTGGCTGACCGCGCTGGCTTTTGGCTGGCTGACCGGCCATACGCCGCGTGCCCTGTTCGACAACACGCCGCTGCGTGAACTGCTGGCGTCGCAGCACGACGGCCAGCAGGTGCAGGCTGCGTTCGATGCCGGTGCGTTGCGCGCACTGGCCATCACCGCGTTGTCGTACACAACGGGGCGCCATGTCACGTTCTATCAGTCGCCGCACGTGGTACTGCCGTGGCGGCGTTCGCAGCGGATTGCGGTAGCCGACCAGATTGGCGTGTCGCACATGCTGGCCTCGTCGAGCATCCCGTTCATCTTTCCGGCGGAACCGGTGCAGCTTGAAGGCAACGACGAGTGGTTTGGTGACGGCACGATGCGGCAGATGTCGCCGCTGAGCCCGGCCATCCACCTGGGCGCGAATCGCATTCTGGTGGTGGGGGCGGCCTCGCGTGCGCAACCGGGGTGGTACGACACGGTGCCGGCTTCCGGCTATCCGTCACTGGCGCAGATTGCCGGGCAGGCGCTAGCGAGCATCTTTCTCGATGGGCTGTCCGCCGACATCGAACGATTGCAGCACATCAACGCAATGGTCAGCCGCAACCCCGAGATTTCCGACGCGCGCGACGGCTGGCGCAAGATCGAAGTGCTGGTGATGGCGCCGTCCGAGCGCATCGAGCTGATTGCCTCGCGCCACGTGCAGCGCCTGCCGAGCACGGTGCGCGCGCTGCTCAAGCCACTGGGTGGTACTGAGGCACGCGGTGCGGCGTTCGCCAGCTATCTGTTGTTCGAGCCGGAGTACACGCAGGAACTGATCGACCTGGGTGAGCGCGACGTTGAGGCGCGGCGCGATGAGCTGGCCGCGTTCCTGTACGGCGTCGTGCCGGACACCATGCGTGCGGCCTGATCCATCAATGCGGCGCGGGTTCCGCCAATAGCGCATCGATGCGCTTGGTGAGCGCCGGATCGCCCGGCTCGACCTTGCTTGGATACACCGCCGCTACGCGGCCGCTGCGGTCCAGCAGGTACTTGTGGAAGTTCCACTTGGGCGGTTGCTTCGTCTGCTCGGTCAACCACGTGTAGAGCGGCGATGCCCCTGGCCCCACCACCGCCGTCTTCGAGAACATCGGGAATTTCACACCGTACGTGTTGTAGCAAAAATCGGCGATCTGCTTGCTATTGCCGGGTTCCTGCTCGAAATCGTTGGACGGAAAGCCGAGCACCGTCAGACCCTTGTCGCGGTACTTTGCATAGAGCGCTTCCAGCCCTTCGTACTGATACGTGTAGCCACAATAGCTGGCGGTATTGACCACCAGCACCACGCGGCCCGCGTACTGGCAGAGGTCTTGCGGTGCATCGTCCTGCAGTCGCTTGACCCGGAAGTTCAGGCTGGCGGGGCAGTTGCCCGCCGTGGCAACAACTGGCGGGTGGGCCGCGGACGCTGCGGGCGCCGCTGTTGCCGCGTGCCCGGTGCGCGGTAGCAGCAGGGCAATGATGGCGATGACGATAGCGATCGCAACGATCAGCAAGTGGTGCCGGCGCAGTACGCCCGACGCGCGCGGGTGCAGACGCCAGTGCGGGTGTCGATTCGACGTGACGGCGATGGCGGAAAACAACATGGCAAGCCTCCGGAAGCCAGCGGTAAGCGGTATTGCATGATTTGTCTTCAGTCTAGGGTATAACGCCCCAGGGCCGTGCTGCACCAAAAGTGCTTTATGCGTTGCGCGCCAGCCATTGCTTGTCTCGCATCTGAGGCGCGGTGCTTCCTATACTGGAAGGCGCGCCCGACGTTCCAGATGACGAACGGGCCTGCCCCACAGAAGACGACGGCCCGACGCTCACCAGACGGCCGCCGATCACATCGCGGCATACCGCGAGGCGATGCGCTACAACCCAGCGTATCAAGGGGGTCGCCAAGCCACGTTGCATGCGTGGCACCGGCAGGCCTGTTGTGATGAGGAAACGGGCAGACACCGTTCTTTGCCCCGGTAACCATGAAAAACCGGGGCCGGTCAAGCATGTCTGCTAGAATCCGCCTGCAAATTCAAAGGCTTACCATGCTCTATCCCGAATTGTTCAAGTCGTTGGAAGCGGTCCGCTGGAATATGGAAAAGGATATTCCGTGGGACACGTTCGATGCGTCGCTGCTGACCGACGCGCAAGCGCAGACCATCAAGATGAATGCCATCACCGAGTGGTCTGCACTACCCGCCACCGAGATGTTCCTGCGCGACAATCGTCACGACTCCGATTTCTCGGCGTTCATGAGCGTGTGGTTCTTTGAAGAGCAGAAGCACTCGCTGGTCCTGATGGAATACCTGCGCCGCTTCCGCCCGGACCTCGTGCCGACCGAAGAAGAGTTGCACAACGTGCGCTTCGAGTTCGATCCGGCCCCGCCGCTGGAAACGCTGATGCTGCACTTCTGCGGCGAAATCCGCCTGAACCACTGGTACCGCCGTGCCTCCGAATGGCACACCGAGCCGGTCATCAAGTCGATCTACAAGCATCTGTCGCAAGATGAAGCCCGCCACGGCGGCGCCTACCTGCGCTACATGAAGAAGTACCTGGGCACGTTCGGTGATAACGCCCGCAGCGCGTTCGCCAAGATCGGCGTGCTGATGGCCTCGGCCCGCCGCACCGAAAAGCCGCTGCACCCGACCAACCTGCACGTGAACAAGGCGCTGTTCCCGCAAGACACGGTGCAATCCCGCCTGCCGAACCCGGACTGGCTCGAGCACTGGCTCGACGAGCAGATCAAGTTCGACGCCGGCTGGGAAAAGAAGGTGATCGAGCGCATCCTGCACAACATGGGTCTGTTGTTCGAGCGCACCTTCGAAACCGTGCAAGACCTGAACCGCTACCGCAAGGAACTGAACGCACGTCTGCTCGGCTCGGCCGGCGGCGCTGAACAAGCGGCCTGATCTTTGCCACTGGCCTGTGCCAACTGCGGCGGCCCATCGATTCGATGGGCCGTTTTGTTTTCCACTCCGATTGTCTCTGCGCCATGACCGTTCGCCAGCCCGCGCCCGCCTTTGAACAGAAGATTTGCGACTCCGCTGATGTAGAGGCTCGCGTGCGCGCCTTGCCGCGCCCGATCGTATTCACCAACGGCGTGTTCGACATCCTGCATCGCGGTCACGCCACGTATCTGGCGCAGGCACGTGAGCTGGGTGCGTCGCTGGTGGTGGGCGTGAATACCGATGCCTCGGTGCGCATGCTGGGCAAGGGCGATGATCGTCCGCTCAACACGCAGGAAGATCGCCTGGCCGTGTTGGCCGCGCTCGAATCGGTGAGCCTGGTGGTGCTGTTTGCCGAGCGCACGCCGGTCGAACTGATTCAACACGTGCGCCCCGACATCTACGTCAAGGGCGGCGACTACGATATCGATGCGCTGGAGGAAACGCGCGTGGTGCGCAGCTGGGGCGGCACGGCGCTGGCGATTCCGTTCGAGCACGATCGCTCGACCACCGCGCTGCTCAAGCGCGTGCGCGCGACGTCCTGAGCGCTTAGCGCGATGCGGTGACGTTTGCCGCAGAGGTGGCACAGGCGCGCAGTTCGTCGGCGCCGAGCGTCTTCTTGAGGGTAGCGAGTTGCGCTGCAACGCCCGAGGCCGCATCGGCGGTGGCGGTCACCCGCAGCGAGGTCTGCGCGCCGAGCCGGCGCGTTTGTGTAACCACAGCGGTGCGCACGTCCTTGGCGCGCAACTCATCCAGAAGCTGCTGCGCGCGCTCCTTGTCGCGGAACAGGCCCAGCGACACCACAAACGTATTGCCTTCCTGCACGATGGCCGAATCGGCCACGTTGCGGCGCTTGAGTTCGGCCACCTTGCGCTCGGCGTCGTCGCGCGTGTCGCGGGCGGGCATGTGGACCCACCAGCGGTTGTCTTCCTGGCGCGTGATGCGTTCGACCTGTACGCCAGCCACTTGCTTGAGCTGATCGACGCCCTTTGCAGCCTGCGCGTCGGTCAGGCCGCCGAGTTCGGTGCAACTGCCCGCCGTGTCTGCGGCAAGCGCCGTGTGTTCGGCACTGGCCTTGGTGTCAGCCGAGGCGCCGGATGCTGCGGGCGACGACGCTGGCGCAGTCTGGGGCGCTGTAGTGCTGGCGGCGGGCACTGGCTCAAGAATGCGGATCCCTTCGGTGCGGATCTGGCGCTGCATGCGCTCGGGCTCGCGGTCGCTTTCGAACCAGGCCGAGGGCACGTTCGGCCCGAATACGCCGGTATTGGCCGCCAGCAACACGCCGTTGACGAGCAGCAAGAGCAGCAGGGCGAGGCGAAGCGTCATGGTGCGGACGGAGAGGGATTCGGACGGTGGCTCAGAATGCAGGAACACGGCGACAGCAACAACGGTAATACGAAAACGGTGGCCCTCACGCCAGCGTCGCCGCACCTTCCCGGTTTGCGCGCGCCAGCACCTGTAGGCCAAGCAGCACAAGATTATCGTGCATCTGGAACGGCATGCGCAGATGCGGGGCGAGGGCGGCACGTGCACCGCCGCTCAGCACGCAGCGTGCCGGGCCGGGGTATTGCGATTGCAGCGTCTGCCACGTCTGCGCGATGGCACCAGCCTGGGCCGTGACGCAGCCCAGGGCGATGGCATCCTGCGTGTTGTCGGCCCACGGCGGCGCAACGGCATCGCGCGCGCTGAGGTAGCTGATATCCACCTCGGGCAACTGTGCCGTGTTGCGCGAGAGCGCGCGCATCATCAGCGTGATGCCGGGCAGGATCAGGCCGCCGGCAAACAGGCCATCGGGCGAGACGATGTCGAGTGTGGTGGCGGTGCCGGCTGTCACCAGCAGCAGGGCGGTGTCGGGCCACAGGCTGCGTGCGCCCACCGCGCCCACCCAGCGGTCGGTGCCGAGTTGCGTGGGTTCGCGATACCCATTGCGCAGGCCGGCGGTCTCGGCTTCCGATGTGGCAATGCGCACGCGCGCGCCGTCGAACACGCGCGCGATGCGTGCGGTGAGTGCGTCGCGCAGCGCGGGGCCGGCCACCGCGCTGATCCACACCTCGGGCGGTGCCACACCCAGTGCATGGCAATCGCGCCAGTCTTCAACGAGTTCAGCAAGTTGATCGTGTGAGCGGGCACCGGCGTGCTGCCACGGCGTATCACCGGGCTCCACGGGGAGTGCATCGACATCGCTGGCAATCCATGCCCACTTGATGCGCGTGTTGCCGGCGTCGACCAGCAACAGCGGCCGCGCGGGCGCAGAGTGCGGGGCCTTCAGGCGTGTCATGGCCGCTCCCGCAGTTGCTCATCCTTTGCACTGCGCAGCGAGACCTCGCCGCTGTGGACCCACTGCACGCGCCCGCCCGATTCGATCGCCAGCCGACCTTGCGCATCAATACCGTGTGCCACGCCTTCGAGCACGACGGTGCCGTCCTGCCACAGGCGCACGCGCTCGCCGGCAAACGCATCGCGTGCGGCGAACGGCGCAACGAAGGGCGCGAGCCCTTGCGCACCAAAGCGCTGCAGGTGTTCCCCCAGCGATGTGAGCAGTGCGGAGAACACCCCGTTCGGCTCGGGCGCTTCCACCAGTTCTTCCACGCCCGACAGTTCGCGGCCCAGCGTACTTTCCAGCACGTGCGGGCGCTCCAGGTTCAGGCCGATGCCGATTACGGCCCAGGTCTGTCCGGGTGCCGTGCGCACGGTCTCGACCAGGATGCCGGCCAGCTTGCGCCCGGCGATCTGCACATCGTTCGGCCATTTGAGTGCCAGGGCCTGTGCGCTGCCGCCATAGGTTTCGGCGTAGCGTGCCACGGCATCGGCCACGGCCACGCCAATGGCGAGGCTCAGGCCGCCCAGCAGCGCCGGTTCACCGGCAAAGGCGCAGGCGATGGAGAAGGTCAGGCCGTGGTCGCCATCCCACGGGCGGCCCTGGCGGCCGCGTCCGGCGGTCTGGCGCTGGGCGGCCAGCACACTGGCGGACAACAGCGGTGCGTGGCCGGCGCCGGCCGTGTGTGCAGGCCAGGCGGTTTCGCGCACGGCGGCCATCAGGTCGGCGTTGGTGGAGCCGGTGGCCTCGACCACCTCGACCGGCCAGTCGGCGGCCGGGCCGCTGGGCTGGATGCGTGCGCGCGTGAGGCGCCAGCGCGCAGAGGGTTCGGCAAGAGACATGGAAAAAGGGCGATCGATCAGGTTCGCGCTAGCGCAGGGAATGGGCGAATTGTACGAGCGGGGCCTCCAAACTGGGGCACGGCGCTTGCACCAAGAGACGTGTGAACCCCACAGTGTGACAGCGTGCGGCGGCGTGTTGGCTACAATTCGACCGATACTCAGCATCACCCGGCATCACCCGACCCCCGGAGACCCCGTTTGATCACCTGCCGTACGCCCCAGCTTGAGGTTCGCGTTGTCGACGGGAAGTCCGTCGCCTTCCTCTCCGGCGACTGGACCACGCTCGCGCTGGCCGAGCGGGCTGGCGTGCGCAGCGCGCGCCAGCAGATTCGCGCCGGGCTGGACAACGCTAATGCGTGGTGCCTGACCGAAGTTGGTCGCATCGATCACTTCGGCGCGCAATTGCTCTGGCGCGCCTGGGGCAACGCGTGGCCCGAACACCTCGACGCCCGCCCCGACCAGCGCCGCATGATCGACCGCGTTGCCAAGCTCGACCCGGGTGGCTGGAAGAAACGCCTGGCGCCGCGCATCAACCCGGTGGTGATCCTCGGCAACGGCATGTTCGATTTCTTCGATCACGCCCGCGACGGCGTCGCCATGGTCGGCCAGTTGATGTTCGACTTCTGGCGGTTCCTGCGCGCGCCGCACCGCGGCCCATGGCGCGAGATTTCCGCCAATATCTACAGCACCGGCTACAGGGCGCTCGGCATCACGGCACTGGTGGGCTTCCTGATCGGCATTGTGCTGAGCTACCTGTCGGCCAACCAGTTGCGCGTGTTCGGGGCCAGCATCTTCATCGTCAACATCCTGGGGATGGCCATCATCCGCGAGCTGGGGCCGGTGCTGGCGGCCATCCTGGTGGCGGGGCGATCGGGCTCGGCCATCACCGCGCAGATCGGCGTGATGCGGGTGACCGAAGAGTTGGATGCGATGCGCGTGATGGGCATTTCGCACGGTTTCCGGCTGATCCTGCCCAAGGTGATTGCGCTGGCGATTGCCATGCCGCTGCTGGTGGCGTGGACCGACTTGCTGGCGCTGGGCGGCGGTATCCTGGCCGCCAAGTTTCAGCTCGACATCAGCCCGACGTATTTCATTACCTCGCTGCCCGATGCGGTGCCGGTGGCCAACCTGTGGCTCGGCATCGGCAAGGGCGTGGTGTTCGGCATGCTGATCGCGCTGGTGGCGTGCCACTTCGGCCTGCGTATCCAGCCGAACACGCAGAGCCTGGGCGAGGGCACGACCACCTCGGTGGTGGTGTCGATCACCATCGTGATCCTGGCCGACGCGGTGTTCGCCATCCTCTTCAAGGACGTCGGCATATGACGCGGCCACGCCATCCCCAGCTTGACCACCCGGCCGCGCCGCACCTCACGCCTGCGCGCGAGCGCGTGATCCAGGTGCGCAGCGTCACCAAGCGCTACGGCAACACAACGGTGCTCGACAACATCGACCTGGATGTCTTTCGTGGCGAGGTGCTCTCCATCGTGGGCGGCTCCGGCAGCGGCAAGACCACGCTGCTGCGCCAGGTGGTTGGGCTGGAGAAGCCCACCTCGGGCACCATCCACATCTTTGGTGAGGAGCTGACCTGCCAGATCGGCAACGATCTGCAGTCGATGCGCAATCGCTGGGGCATGCAGTTCCAGCACGGCGCGCTGTTTTCGGCGCTGTCGGTGATCGACAACGTGGCATTGCCGATGCGCGAGTTGCGTACGCTGCCCGATGCCTTCATCGTGCGCGTGGCGATGCTCAAGCTGCAGATGGTGGGGCTCAAGTCCACCGACGCCGACAAGATGCCGTCGGACCTGTCGGGCGGCATGATCAAGCGCGTAGCGCTGGCGCGGGCGTTGTCGCTGGAGCCGGAGCTTGTCTTCCTGGATGAGCCCACCGCCGGCCTGGACCCGCGCGCGTCCGACGACTACGTTGCCCTCATCCGCGAGCTGCGCCAGGAGTTGGGCCTGACCGTGGTGATGGTGACACACGACCTGGACACGCTGGTGGCGCTGTCCGACCGCATTGCCGTACTGGCTGACCGCAAGGTGCTGGCGGCCAAGCCGGTGGAGCAGATCATTCAGATCGACCATCCGTTCATCAAGGAGTACTTCCTGGGTGAGCGGGGCAAGCGGGCCCTGATGGCACTGGGCCCTGAGATGACGGAAGCGGTGGCCGCCGCCTCGCTTTCGACGCAGGAGGATTGATGGAAAACAAAGCCCACGCATTCCTGGCCGGGCTGTTCACGATCGGGCTGGTGATTTTTGTTGCGCTGGCCGTGACGTGGTTCAACCGCGACCAGACCGTGCGCGTGCCGTACGACGTGGTCACCCGCTCGACGGTCAACGGGCTGAACCCGCAGGCCGCCGTGAAGTACCGCGGCCTGGATGTTGGCAAGGTCGACAGCATCCGCTTTGACGACAAGGTGCCGGGGCAGATCGTCGTGCGGGTGCTGGTCGACAAGGATGCGCCCATCACCACCACCACCTACGGGCGGCTGGCGTACCAGGGCGTGACCGGCCTTGCCTACGTGCAGCTGGACGATCGCGGTTTCGATCAGGGTAACAGCAGCAGCAAGCGCACACCCAATCCGGAGCACCTCGCAACCTCCGCCAGGGACCCGGCACGCATCCGCATGGAAGCGGGCTTCCTGGATGAGCTGGACAAGCGCGGCGACCAGATGCTCTCCAAACTGGATCAGACGCTGAACTCGCTGTCGATCATGTTTGACGATGAGCACCGCCAGCAGCTCACCAGCACGATGCAGTCGTTCCAGAAGACGATGGACGCCTACACCGTGCTCGCGCAGCAAGCTGAACCGAGTGTGCGCAAGCTGCCGCAGATCGCCGACAACCTGGATGCCACGCTCACGTCCACGCGCAAGCTGTCGCAAACGCTGTCCGACCCCAAGGGCCCGCTGATGACGACGATTTCCGGCGCGGGCTCAAACCTGGCCACCGCCACGCAGTCGATGCAATCGGCCGCCAATGTGTTGACGTACGAAACGCTGCCGCAGCTCAATGGCTTTGCGCGTGAGGCCCGTCAGGCCGTGCGCGGCTTCGACAACGCGGTGACGAGCTTCAACGCCCGGCCGCAAAGCGTGCTGTTTGGTCCCGCGCCCGGATCGCCCGGCCCCGGCGAGACCGGTTTCACGGCGCCGGCTGCCCGCCAGCCCTGAGGAGAATCCATGCCGATGTTGTCTGCTGTCTTGCGTCCTACACTCAGCCGCGCGCTTGCGCTGTCCGCCCCGCTGTTGCTCGTGACGGCGCTGGCTGCGTGCTCCAGCACACCGGTTGCGCCGGCTGCGCTCTACGATTTCGGCCTCGCGCCCACGGCCGCCAGTGGCGTGCGCCTGCCCACCGCACTGCGCGTGGCCGAGGTTGCCGGCCCGAGCTGGATGGACGGCAATGCCATCTACTACCGCCTCGCCTACGCACAAAGCCAGCGTACCGACGCCTATGCCAACAGCCGCTGGGTGGAATCGCCGGTGAATCTGTTCGACGCCCGCCTGCGCAACGCCGCCGCCGCGCGCGGCCAGGTGGTCGGCTATGCCGGGCAGGAGGTGCCGATGCTGCGTGTCGAACTGGTCGACTTCTCGCAAGTGTTTGACCAGCCGGGTGCGAGCCGGGGAGTGGTACGCCTGCGGGCGACGGTGTTCAAGTCGCGCGAGGTGGTCGACCAGCGTGTGGTGCAGGCCGACGCACCCGCCCCGAGCGCCGATGCGGCCGGCGGCGTGGCGGCGCTCACGCAGGCATCCGATCGTGCCATCGGCGAGGTGCTCGACTGGGTGGCTGGGCTCCCGCTGGCTGCCCGCACGCCCACGGCGGCGTCGCAACCGGCCGTGCGCGCGCGCTGACCTTCCGCCGGAAGAGGGAACCGTCCGCGTCCGGCGGCGTCGGACGGTATCATGGGCATTGCGCCCCAGTTTGACTGCAGCTTCCGCCGGTGCCGGACCTCCACACACAACCTTCCACGCCCACCCCCCATCGCCACTCGCCGCTCGCCCGCGCCGGGCTGGCCTGTTTCGTCTTCCTGGTGGTCTACGCGAGCCTGTATCCGTTCGCGGGCTGGACGGACATGGGCGTCTCGCCGTTTGCGTATCTGACCGCGCCGCTGCCGCGCTACAACACCGTCTTCGATGTGGTCACCAACGTGTGGGGCTACATGCCGCTGGGCATGCTGACGGTGCTGGCGCTGCATCCGCGCATCACCGGCTGGCGCGCGGTGCTGATCGCGCTGGGGGCCGGGCTGCTGCTCTCGGGCGCGATGGAGGCCATCCAGACGTATCTGCCGACGCGCGTGTCGTCCAATGTGGATCTGGCGACCAATACGCTGGGGGCGCTGCTGGGGGCGATTGTCATGCTGCCGTTCTCGGCGCGGCTGATCGACCAGGGCGGGCTGCGCCGCCTGCGCCGCCGCTGGTTCGAGCCGCACGCCACCTTTGCGATCCTGCTGCTGTTGCTGTGGCCGTTCGCGCAGATCTTTCCGCAGGAATTTCTCTTCAGCATGGGCGGGGTGATCCGCAGCATGGTGCTGGACCCGTCGCCGGACGCGTTCCTCACCAGCGTCATCAACAGCTGGTTTCCGGAACTGTTCGACTGGCATGACCGGCTGCAGGCACACCCCGAGGCCCTGCAGCGCCAGGAATTGCTGGAGGCGCTCATTACCGCCTGCAGTTGGATCGGCACCGGGCTGCTGGCCACCGTGGCCATGCGTCGTGGTGCGCCGCTGCTGCGCCTGCTGGCGGCACTGCTGGCGAGCGCGCTGCTGTTGAAGGCCGGGGCGACACTGCTGCAGTTCCCGCTGGCCGGCGCGTGGGATTGGCTCTCGTCGGGCGCGCGCTTCGGGCTGGTGGTGGGCTCGCTGGCGCTGGTGCTGCTGGTGCGCCTGCCGCGCTGGCTGCGCGGCGCGCTGGCGATGACGCTGCTGATCGTGCTGATCCTGCTGTCGAACGTGCTGCCGCCGAGTCCGTACTCGTGGGTGTCGGCGCAGGCCTGGCGGCTCGGGCGTTTTGTCCATTTCAACAGCCTGTCGCAATGGATCGGCTGGCTGTGGCCGTTCCTCGGCCTCGGCTACCTTGCCTGGCGGGCCGAGCAGACCCAGCTGGAGCGGCGTGCCAGCCGGCCCCAAGACTGACCCCTCACCTGTTTGCTTGATGGCGTGTGCCGCCGTCACGTGGCCGACACGATTCCTTTCTACCTTAGCGCCTGTTGAGTGACAGGCGCGCGCTGCATGCCCAGGCCGCCAGTGTCATCTGGAGGTCATCCGTGTATGCAAGCCGCGCTGCCAGTCGACCGTTTTTTCGCCCCGCGATCCTCATTGCGGCGGTGCTCAACTGTGCGCTGGCCGGCTGCGATACCGCTGACCCGCATGTGCCTGCTGTAGTGCGGGCGCAGGCTTCCACGTTGTCTCCGTCCCCGTCCCCGTCTTCCACGCAGGCTGCCGCTTTGCCCACCATCGCGCGCGACGGCTTGGTGCCACCCGTGATGCACACCGTCGACTGACGCCCCGATCAGTCAGACGCTGCCCCGTGTTGTTCCCCCAACCCCCCAACACAGACATCAGGTAGAGAACATGACCTCCAAGAGCCGCCGTGGTTTTCTCCGTTCCGCCGCCCAACTGGCTGCCGCATCCGCAGCCATGGGCGCGGTGCCCGAAGGCATCCGCCAGGCGCTGGCGATTCCCGCCCATACCGCGCACCGCAATATCGAGGACGTGCAGCACATCGTGATCCTCATGCAGGAAAACCGCTCGTTCGACCACTACTTCGGCACGCTCAAGGGTGTGCGCGGGTATGGCGATACGCGCACGATCACGCTACCGTCCGGCAAGAACGTGTGGCACCAACCGGTCGCTGGCGGGGTGGGTGAAGTGCTGCCGTTCCGCCCGAGTGCGCCGGACCTGGGTCTGCAGTTCCTGCAAGACCTGCCGCACGGCTGGAACGACACGCACGCCGCCGTCAACGGTGGCCGCTACGACGGCTGGGTCCCGCACAAGGGCACCACCACGATGGCCTACCTCACGCGTCAGGACATTCCGTTCCACTATGCGCTGGCCGACGCCTTCACCATCTGCGACGCCTACCATTGCTCCACGCCCACCTCGACCGACCCGAACCGCTACTACATGTGGACGGGCTACGTCGGCAACGACAACGTCGGTGGCGGCCCGGTGATCGACAACGCCGAAGTCGGCTACGGCTGGTCCACCTATCCGGAAGTGCTCGAAGCCGCCGGCATCTCGTGGAAGATCTACCAGGACATCGGCACCGGCCTGAACGCCGCCGGCTCCTGGGGCTGGACGAGCGATGCCTACATCGGCAACTACGGCGACAACTCGCTGCTGTACTTCCACCAGTACCAGAACGCGCAGCCGGGCACCCCGCTGTACGACAAGGCCCGCACCGGCACCAACGCATCGGCCGGCGACGGCTACTTCGACATCCTCAAGCGCGACGTACAGAACGGCACGCTGCCGCAGGTGTCGTGGATTGCCGCGCCGGAAGCCTTCTCCGAGCATCCGAACTGGCCGGCCAACTATGGCGCGTGGTACATCGACCAGGTCCTGCAGATCCTGACCTCCAACCCAGAGGTGTGGAGCAAGACGGCGGTCTTCATCACCTACGACGAGAACGACGGCTTCTTCGACCACCTCGTGCCGCCGTTCGCATCGTCGGGCAGCAATGGTTTGTCCACCGTCGACACCACGGGCGAGTATTTCCCGGGCAATGCCAAGTACGGCGCGGGCAGCTATGGCCTCGGCCAGCGCGTGCCGATGCTGGTGGTGTCGCCCTGGTCCAAGGGCGGCTTCGTCTGCTCGGAAACGTTCGACCACACCTCAATCATTCGCTTCATCGAGCAGCGCTTTAAGCGCACGCACAACGTCAAGTCGCCGAACATCTCGAAGTGGCGCCGTGCGGTGTGCGGCGATCTGACGTCCGCGTTCAACTTCGCCACGCCCAACGAGGTGGTGCCGGCGCTGCCAAGCACCGCGGCCTACGTGCCGAAGGACCACGCGCGTCATCCGGACTACATCCCGCTGCCGCCGCTGCTGCAAGCCGTGCCCAAGCAAGAGCGCGGCGTGCGTCCGGCGCGTGCGCTGCCGTATGAGCTGTTCGTGCGCGGCCGCCACGACGAGGCCGCTGCCAAGTTCCAGCTCGACTTCGTCAACACCGGCGAGGTGGGCGCGGCCTTCCTCGTCTACACGGCCGGCAGCGTGGATGCGCCGCGCACCTACACGGTGGAAGCCGGCAAGCGCCTGTCGGACAAACTGCCGGTGGGTGCCGGTGGCGCATACGACTTCACAGTGCACGGCCCGAATGGTTTCCTGCGCCGCTTTGCCGGCAAGCTCACGCTGTCGGGCCTGCTGCATCCGCAAGGCCGCCGCGCGCTGGAAGTGAAGGAAGGCTATGACGTGGCCAACGGCAACCTGGAGCTGCGCCTGATCAATCACGGCCGTGCGCACACGACTTTCACGATCAAGAACGCCTACACGGGCGCCACCGTGCAGCGCGAAGTGCGTGGTGGGGATGATGCCTCGGTGTACCTGGACCTGCGCGGCCAGCACGCCTGGTACGACCTGACCATCACGGCCAGTACCGACGCCGGCTTCCAGCGCCGCCTGGCCGGCCACGTGGAAACGGATCGCCCGAGCGTGTCAGACCCGGCACTGGGCGCATAAGAAGACGCACCAGCAGCGCCCAAGCAAAACGGCCCGCTGACGTGACTGTCAGCGGGCCGTTTTTTCGTGGCTGCGCGATCAGAGTTGCCGCGTGTACGTGCGTGCCTGATACAGCGCCAATGCGCTCAGTCCGACGATCATCGCGATCGCCAGCACATCGGCAAACGGGTAGCCCCAGTAGCTCGTCATGGCGTGGTCTCCTTCGGTTCGACTTCGATCAGGCCGGTATCCGCCATGCGCTGGCGGCCAAACTCGGTGATGACATAGCGGAAGTGCACCTTGCCGGTGGCTTCGTCCAGCGTGTCTTCGGGTGTTTGCACCAGGCCGCCGGAGTACAGGTCGGCCAGGATGGCGCGGATGCTGCCCGTCCAGTACTCGTCTTCGGGTTTGCCGTATTCAATGCAGGTGCGATGGGCGATGTCGCCATCCCACAGGCCGTCGCCGTCGGCCAGCAATTGCAGGATGTAGCCCTTCATGTGCAGCTTCATGCGTGTGTCTCCGTGGTTGCTGTTGTTGTGGTGGGAATGGCAGGTGCCGTGCCGCGGATCACTTCGAGGTTTTCCGAGCTTTCCGACACCATCACAAAGCCGCCGAAGATCACCAGCGCCAGCCCGATCAGGAAGTACCACTCCGGAAACTGCAGTGTGAAGACGGCGGTGAAGATCGTGGCGAACATCGCGTAGAACGCGCCCAGTGCCTGCCCGCGCCCCACGCCGATCAGCGGGAACGACTTGTACCAGGCCACCGCGCAGAACGAGAAGGTGAGCCCGCCCACCGCCAGCCACAGCAGCGCCTTGCTGTGCACGATGCCGGAGACGATGGTTGTGACGGGCACTGGCACATGTGCGAATAGCGCGATGGCCGGCAGGATGAGGACGACCCAGTAGATGGCCTCGGCGGTGTAGCGGATGGAGACGCCGCAGTCGGGGTCGGTCACGTCCATCGCGCGGCCGACGATGGCGCCTTCCAGCCCCCAGCCGATGGCGGCCATGGCGCCGCCTAGGTAGCCGATCCACTGGTTGCCGCCGCTGTGCGACTCGGCCATCAGCGCTGGCGCGTAGATCGCCACGCCGCCCAGGATGATGATTGCGATGCCTACTGCCGCCCGCGCGCTGATGCGCTCGTTGTACCAAAGCTTGGCCACCGTCGCGCCCACCACCGGATACAGCAGGCCGGCCACCGCCGCGAACACCGCGCCCACGTAGCCCATCGCCAGGTACGAGCCGAAGTTGGCCATCAGCCCGCCGGCCACGGCGGCAATGAAGTACCAGCGCGAGATCTTGCGGAACTGGCCGATGGTGCGGAAGTAGTCGCCCAGCTTGCCGAGCGTGCCGAGCCACACCCACTGGAACAGCACCACCATGCAGCTGTGGAACGCCGTGATGACGGCCGCGCAGGTGAGGAAGACGCGCGGATCGGAGAGGTCCAACGCACCGAACGGCGATTCATGCCAGACGGCCGTGCCCGGCACGTACCAGGCGCCCCACAGAATCGCGGCCCATAGCGCCCAGCGGTAGCCCCACTGCAACGTACGTCGATGATGTGCCGCGCGGGCGGCGGAAGATGAAGCCAAAACCGGTCTCCTTGTTCTGTGCGCCGTGCCCGCGATGCATCATGCGGGCGACGCGTAAGTTACTGGAGGTGCAGAAATTAACTGAAGGTATTTCAGGGTGAGTCTAAGCCGGCCCTCCAGGCATGCCGGAAAATCAGTCGCAACGATTGACGGGTTTGTCAGAAGTTGACGTATGCAACGTCAAGTGACGGTGGTGCGTTAAGAAGCACCTGCCTCAGGCACCAAGTCCACCACGGTGATGAGGTGCAACGGCGCCTCAGTGGCCGGATCGCGCGCCAGTGAGGTGGTCACGCGCACCGGTACGGCCGAGCCATCGCCGCGTACCAGTTGCAGCGAGAGCGCATAGGTCGGCACCGTGCCGGCGAGCAACTCGCCGTACTGGCGCAGGTGGCGCGCAAGGTCGTCGCGGTGCGTGAGGTCGAGCAGCGTGCGCTGCTGCAGCGCGGCCTCAGGCTGCCCCAGCAGCTTGCACAGCCACGGGTTGGCGCGCAGGCAGCGGCCCTCCAGGCTGACTTGCGCGATGCCGACCGGTACTTGCTCGAACAGCGTGCGCAGCTTGGCTTCGCTGTCGCGGAAGGCGGCTTGCGCTTCCACCTCAGCGGTCACGTCCTGCGCGGCACCGATCATGGTGGGCGTGGCGGCCGTCGAATCCTGCGCCTCGCCTTCCTCGTGGATATGGCGGCGCGTGCCGTCGGGCAGGGCGATGGTGTATTCCACGCGATACGGCTGGCGCGTAGTCACGGCCTGGTCCAGCACGGCCTGCACGCGGGCGCGATCGGCGGGAACGATGGCATTCAGGTAGCGCGCCATCGTCACCGGCGTGGCCTGCGGCACCCAGCCGAAGATGCGGTAGGCCTCGTCGGTCCAGCGGCAGGCGTCGCTGCCGGGTTCCCAGACCCAGCTCCCGAGGCGGGCGATCTGCTGTGCTTTGGCGAGCAGCGCTTCCGAGTCGCGCAACGCGGCCTCGGCCGTGCGGCGCTCGGTAATGTCCAGGCTCAGGCCGATCATCTTGACCGGGCGGTCCTGCGCATCCCGCACGAGCGTGGCGCGCGAGACGATCCAGCGCACGGTGTCCGGCGCCGGGTTGATGCGGAACTCATGGGCGTAGACACCGCCCTCGGCCAGGTTCTGCGCGATGGCGGCCTGCACACCCGGTGCGTCTTCGGCCGCGACGCACTGCCAGAAATCTTCCAGCGTGCGGATCGGCCGGCCGAACAGGCGCGCGGCATTCGGTGAGTACGCCACCGCGTCCGTCAGCAGATTCCACTCCCACGTGACCACCCCGGAAATCTCCTGCGCGAAGGTCATGCGCGCCTCGCTTTCCATGATGGCGGCCAGGTGCTTCTGGCGTCCTTCACGGGCGCGGGCGTCGGTGTTCAGGTTGGCTTCCAAGTCGGCCAGCGCGCGATCACCGTAGCGCAGCCACAGCCAGTTCACGTTCAGGAAACGCGCCAGCGCCAGCAGGTTGGCGTATTCGATCTCGCCGCCGCGCGTCCACTTGTGCACCGCCGAGGGCGACACGCCCAGCGCCGCCGCCACCTGCTTGAGCTGGATGCGGCCGCGCGTCAGCACGCCTTTGAGGCGGCCGGCAAAGCTGTCGTCATCGAGCGGGCCGTCAGACGACGGGAGTGAAGCAGCGGTCATGGAGCGGAATTTACTGAGAGTGATTCGCGACAGTATAACGCCTCAAAAATAGCGAAAAACTATCCAATTATGTGATCGTTAGGTCTTAACGATTGGCCGGAGGCAACTAATTTTTCCTAGACTAGTCCATAATTCTCTAAAGGTAAATAAAAACACCAACAGTGAATTTCTGGGTCACCGCACCGAATCTCGTCTGTTCAGGCGCTACGGTGTCGGCATTTCGGGCGCCGTCTTCTGTGTGCGCCAGCCATCAACAGGGCTACTGGATATGACGCAAGCTTCTCTTTCCACCGATTTTCGTTCCGCCACGCTGGCGCCCCGTCTTGATCTGTATATCGACGGCCAGTGGGTGCAGCCCGAAGGCGGCGTATACCGCGACATCATCGATCCCGCCAACGAAAACGTCCTGACGCAGGCCGCCGACGCGTCCGTGGCTGATGCGCAGCGCGCCATCGCCGCTGCCCGCCGCGCGTTTGACGAAGGCCCGTGGCGCAACACCGGCACGCGCGAGCGCGCCCGCCTGCTCAACCGCATTGCCGATGCCATCGACGCCGATGCCGAGAACCTCGCCACGCTCGAATCGCTGAACACCGGCAAGACCATCATTGAAAGCCGCTGGGACATGGACGGCATTGCCGCCACGTTCCGCTACTTTGCCGGCCTGGTTGCGACCGAGTCGGGCTTGGTGAACGAAGCCCCGTCGCACGTCATCAGCCGCACGCTGCGCGAGCCGGTGGGCGTGTGCGGCCTCATCACGCCGTGGAACTACCCGCTGCTGCAAGCCGCATGGAAGATCGCGCCGGCACTGGGTGCGGGCAACACCATCGTCATCAAGCCGAGCAACCTGACGCCGCTGACCACGCACCGCTTTACCGAGCTGTTGATTGAGGTGGGCGTGCCGGCGGGCGTGTTCAACCTGATCACGGGTGCCGGTGAAGCCGGTGCCGAACTGTCGCGCAACCTGGACGTGGATCTGGTCTCGTTCACGGGTGGTGCTGTTGCTGGCGCGGCGGTCATGAATGCCGCCATCGGCAACTTCAAGAAGATCGGCCTGGAGCTGGGCGGCAAGAACCCGAACATCATCTTTGATGATGCGGACTTCGATGCCGCTGTCGATCACGCCGTCAACGCCGCGTTCTTCCACGCTGGCCAGGTGTGCTCGGCCGGCTCGCGTCTGATGCTGCAAGACGGCATCCACGACCGCTTTGTCGAAGCGCTGGTCGAGCGCGTGAAGCGCATCCGCATCGGCAACGGCTTTGAAGACGGCACCCAGATGGGCCCAGTGCAATCGGCGTTCCAGCGCCAGAAGATCATCAACATGGTGCAAGCCGGTGTGGCCGAGGGCGCCGTGCTGCGCTGTGGCGGCAAGGTGCCGGAAGGCACGCAGTTCGAGCGTGGCTTCTGGCTGGAGCCGACGGTGCTCACCAACGTGAACGACAACATGAAGATCGCCACCGAAGAGATCTTCGGCCCGGCATTGACCATCGAGCGTTTCACCACCGAAGAAGAGGCCGTGCGCCGCGCCAACAACACGCCATTCGGCCTGGCCGGTGCGGTGTGGACGCGCGATCTGGACCGCGCCAACCGCGTCACCCGCGCACTGCGCTTCGGCACGGTGTGGGCGAACGACTATCACCCGTACTTCCCAGAGGCACCGTGGGGCGGCTACAAGGCCAGCGGCATTGGCCGTGAACTCGGCCGCGGTGGCCTGGACGAGTACACCGAACTCAAGCACAGCTACATCAACCTCGCACCGGCCCCGATGGGCTGGTTTGGCACGGACGCTGCGTAACCAGGGAGGGCTTGTTTTGACGACAAACACCGTACAGGAATACGACTACATCATCGTGGGCGCAGGTTCGGCTGGCTGCGTGCTGGCCGCGCGCCTGACCGAAGACCCCGACGTGACCGTGCTGCTGCTCGAAGCCGGCGGCCCGGACCATCGCTGGGATTTCCGCACGCAGATGCCGGCCGCGCTGGCCTATCCGCTGCAAGGCACGACGTACAACTGGGCCTACGAGACCGAGCCCGAGCCGCACATGAACAACCGCCGCATGTCGCAAGGGCGCGGCAAGGGGTTGGGCGGCTCGTCACTCATCAACGGCATGTGTTTCATCCGCGGCAACGCGATGGACTACGAGCGCTGGGCGAGCGATTTCCAACTCGACGATTGGACGTATGCGGATTGCCTGCCGTACTTCCGCAAGTCGGAAACGTACGACAAGGGCGCCAACGACTGGCACGGCGATGCTGGCCCGCTGCAGGTCACCACGCCCAAGCAGGACAACAGCCTGCTGTTCCATGCCTTTATCGAAGCCGGTGAGCAGGCTGGCATTCCGGCCACCGACGATCTGAACGGCTATCGCCAGGAGGGCCTTGGCCCGATGGACCGCACCGTGACGGCCAAGGGCCGTCGCGCCAGCACGTCGCTCTGCTATCTGGATACCGCACGCAAGCGTTCCACGCTGACGGTGCTGCCGCGCGTGCTGGCCGACCGCGTGATCTTCGAGGGCACGCGTGCCGTGGGCGTCGAGGCGCTGATGGATGGCAACCGTGAAACGTGGCGTGCGCGTCGCGAAGTGATCGTCACCAGCGGCGCCATCGCTTCGCCGCAGTTGCTGCAGCGTTCGGGTGTGGGCAACGCCGACGAGCTGCGCGCCATGGGCATCCACTCGGTCGCGCATCTGCCGGGTGTGGGTGAGAACCTGCAGGATCACTTGGAGATGTACATCCAGTACGAGTGTCTGCGCCCCGTGTCGATCTACGAATCAACGCTCTGGTACAACAAGCCGAAGGTCGGCCTGGAGTGGTACATGAACGGCACCGGCCCCGGCGCCAGCAACCACTTCGAGGCAGGCGGTTTCATCCGTAGCGATGACAGCTTCGAGTGGCCGAACATCCAGTACCACTTCCTGCCACTGGCGGTGAACTACGACGGCAGCAACCCGGTGAAGATGCACGGCTTCCAGTGCCACGTCGGGTCGATGCGCTCGCCGTCCACGGGTTACGTGAAGCTTGCCTCGCGCGACCCGCGTGACAAGCCGCGCATCCTGTTCAACTACATGGCGCATGACGTGGACTGGCGCGAGTTCCGTGCCGGTGTGCGCATCACGCGCGACATCATCGCGCAGCGCGCATTCGACCAGTACCGCGGCCGCGAGATCAGCCCCGGCCCGAGTGTGCAGACCGACGCCGAAATCGACGCCTTCGTGCGCAACCACGCCGAGACTGCACTGCACCCATCCTGCACCTGCAAGATGGGCCCGGCCGATGATCCGATGGCCGTGGTCGACAACGAAGGCCGCGTGCACGGGCTGGAAGGCCTGCGTGTGGTGGATGCGTCGATCATGCCGCGCATCGTCACCGGCAACCTGAACGCGCCGACGATCATGATGGCCGAAAAGATCGCTGACCGTATTCGCGGTGTGGCGCCGCTGGCGCGTTCGGATGCGGCGTTCTACGTGCACGGCAAATCGCCGCTGCAGGCGCCCGCCAAACCGCTGGTCGCCAGCGAACTGGTGACGGCCTAATGCGCTGGTCGATGCGCTGGCCGAGGGTCGCGACGATGCTGGGCGGGGCGGCGGCATGCGCTGCCGCGCTGCCTGTGTTTGCCGACGAGGCACCGGCCAGCGACGACAAGCGCTGGACGGCAAACGCTTCCGTCGTCTCGCAGTACGTGTCACGCGGCCTGCGCCAGACGTGGGGCAAGCCTGCGCTGCAGGCCGGCATCGACTACGCGATGCCGAACGGCCTCTACATCGGCGCGTGGGGCTCGCAGATCAGCGACCACGTCATCGCCGGCGGCCACACGGAGATCGACACCTACGTTGGCTACGCCACCACCGTCGCGCACGACATCGAGCTGACCACCGGGCTGTATCGCTACTGGTATCCGGGTGCCCGCTATGACAAGGCCTTTGCGGGCGGCCCGGCCACCGGCTACGGCTACACGGAGTGGATGGTTGGCACCGGTTGGCGCGGCGTGTCGGTCAAGCTGTGGACATCGTTGTCGAACTACTTCGGCTTTGATGGCAACTCGCTGGCCGACGGCATCGACAAAGGCAGCCGTGGCTCGACCTATGCCGAGGCCAACTGGGACGTGCCGCTGTCCAACGATTTCACACTCGGCCTGCACGTTGGGCACGAGCATGTGCGCAACCACAGCGCATTCAGCTTTACCGATTACCGCGTCGAGCTGTCGCGGCCCATCAACAAGTTCCTGACGCTATCCGCCGCCTTCACGGGGGCGGACGCGTCTGCTTATGCCCATCAGGTGTCGGCGCGCAACAGCGCCGACCGCATGACGCTCGGCCGGCGCACGGTCGTGCTCAAGCTGACGGCGACGTACTGAGCGGCAGGCGGCGTCCTTCCTTCAACCCTTTCCCCACAACCTTCGCTCTGAGAGCAACACACCATGGCCTCCCTGGGTTTTACCGACGTTGTCGGTCTGGTCGGCGTCGCCGCTTACGTTACTGCGCACTTTGGCGTGCAGGTGCTGCACAAACCGCCCACGGGGCCGTTTGCTGTCCGCCTCAACATGATTGGGCCGATCTGCATCCTGATTTCGCTGATGGGCGCGTTTAACCTGTCCTCGTTCCTCACGCAATTCTTCTGGCTTGGATTGACGTTGATGGGGTGGTGGCGCAACAAGCAGGCAGGGCGGCCGGTGGCTGAGGCGCCAAGCGCGCCGCGCCCAGGGCAGCCAGCACAACAGTAAGCGCACGTACCTCCAAGACGCTTCTCTCGCCACCTTTGCCCTGAGCATCACAGCACCATGGCTTCCCTGGGTTTTACCGACGTTGTTGGACTGGTTGGCGTTGCCGCTTACGTGACGGCGCACTTTGCAGTGCAGGTGTTGCACAAGCCGCCCGCTGGTGCATTCGTCGTTCGCCTGAACCTGGTCGGCCCCATTTGCATTTTGATTTCGCTGATGGGGGCGTTCAATTTGGCATCGTTTCTTTCGCAGTTCTTCTGGTTCGCGCTGACGCTGCTGGGCTGGTGGAAGAACGTGCAAGCGGGGAGGCTCGTAGCCGAGGCCCCGAGTGCTCCGCGCCCGGGGCGGCCGGCCAATGAATAGGTTCGTACTGCATCACCAAGACCGCGCTTTCGGGCGCGGTTTTTTTTTTCGACCGCGTTTATTTGCCGAATGCGGCGATCACCGCGTCAATGAAGCTGCGCAGCTTGGGTGTAGGCCGCCGGTCTTGCCCGAGTACGGCGCGCTGAGCACGGGGGCGACGGCGTTCCCGCTGTTCCCGGTGCTGGGCAAGCAACTGACGGTGCAGGGCTATCAGTACAAGCTGGTCGTGCGCGATCCCGCCAAGCTGGCCGCCGCCAAGCAGTTCATCCTCGATGGGCTGGCCTCTGGCGCGCTCAAGCCGGTCATCGACCGTGTGTTCCCGCTGGAGCAGATCGTCGAGGCCCACCGCTATCTGGAATCCAATCAGCAGTTCGGCAAGATTGTTGTGACGGTCTGAACCGATTCAGCGTGACGGCACTGGAGTGCACGATGCTGCTCCAGCGTCAGGGTCTGTGCGCACGCCTTGGCGCTTCTACGCCAAGGCATCGCTGACCCTCGGCCGCCAGCCACTGACAACGCCGCGCTGTAGCGCACCGTAATGTCTGCCCTAGGTTTGGCGCCACGACTGCGCTGTACTGTGCGCATGCCAATTGTTGATTTATGGAGAACAGTCTTTTCTTGATGCGGTTATTTATTCTTGAAAGGCAACGATCTATTCTGCTCTCAAGCGCAACGAACTGAGCGCAACCGAACATCTAGGCACATAAAGGAGCCGATCATGAACACCCGTCTCGCAACCGCTTTCTCCCGTAACACCCTGCTGGCCCTGGTGGCCACCGTGTCCGCTTCTGCAGCACTGCTGTCGGCCCAACCGGCCGCCGCCGCACAAGCCAAGGAGCCGTACACCAACGGTCAAGCCGTGACCAAGGCCGATCCGTACACCCAAGGCGCTGCCGCCAAGTACGACGTCTATACGCAAGGTGCCGACCGCCAAGCCAACACCTACGGCTATCTGTCGTGGAAGGGCGATCGCTTTGATCCGTACACCCAAGGTGCCGCCGGTAAGGCTGACCCGTACACCGACGGCGCGATTGCCAAGGCTGATCCGTACACGCAAGGTGGTGACCGCCAAGCCGACACCTACGGCTATCTGTCGTGGAAGGGTGATCGCTTTGACCCGTACACCCAAGGTGCCGCCGGTAAGGCTGACCCGTACACCGATGGTGCAATCGCCAAGGCTGATCCGTACACCGACGGCGCTGCTGCCAAGTTCGACCCGTACACGCAAGGTGCCGACCGTCAGGCCGACACCTACGGTTACCTGTCGTGGAACGGCGATGCCTCGTATCCGAAGGACGCTGCTTCGAACGTCTAATCGAACTGCACCAAAGCAAAAGGGCCTTGGGTTCAACCCCAAGGCCCTCTTTGTTTGTGCAGCGTTTCTGGCTGGCGATCAGACCACGCCGGCTTCGTGCGCCTGCTGATCGGCGTGGTACGAGCTGCGGACCATGGCGCCCACGGCGGCGTGCGTGAAGCCCATCTCGTAGGCCTTCTCCTCGAACATCTTGAAGGTGTCCGGGTGCACGTAGCGCAGCACCGGCAGGTGGTGGCCCGACGGCGCCAGGTACTGGCCGATGGTCAGCATGTCGATATCGTGCTCGCGCATGTCGCGCATGACTTCGAGGATTTCCTCATCCGTCTCGCCCAGGCCGACCATCAGGCCGGACTTGGTCGGCACATTCGGGTTGCGGGCCTTGAAGTCCTTCAGCAGCTTGAGCGAGTGCGCGTAGTCGGCACCCGGGCGGGCCTGCTTGTACAGGCGCGGCACGGTTTCGAGGTTGTGGTTCATCACGTCCGGCGGGCATTCCTGGAGGATGTCCAGTGCCTTTTCCAGGCGGCCGCGGAAGTCCGGCACCAGCACTTCGATGCGCGTGGCCGGCGACAGCGCACGCGTGCGCGAGATGCAATCGACGTAATGCTGGGCACCGCCGTCACGCAGGTCATCACGGTCGACGCTGGTGATGACGACGTAGTTGAGCTTGAGCTGGGCGATGGTCTTGGCCAGGTTTTCCGGCTCGCGCGCGTCGAGCGGGTCCGGGCGGCCGTGGCCGACGTCGCAGAACGGGCAACGGCGCGTGCACTTGTCGCCCATGATCATGAACGTGGCCGTGCCCTTGCCGAAGCATTCACCGATGTTCGGGCAGCTCGCCTCTTCGCACACCGTCACGAGGTTGTTGGCGCGCAGGATGTCCTTGATCTCGTAGAAGCGCGAGTTGCCGGTGGCGGCACGCACGCGAATCCAGTCCGGCTTCTTGAGCTTCTCGGCCGGCACGATCTTGATGGGGATGCGCGCGGTCTTGTCGAGTGACTTCTGCTTGGCCGTGGCGTCGTACGGTTTGTTCGACGGGGCGGAAGTGACGACGCTTTCAGCGGCGCCGGTGGCGGAATCGGTCATCGTGTTCTCCGCGTGTGCTTGTGACACACGCTTGGGTCAGGTCCTGCTTGCCAGGCGCTACGCAGTAGCGGTCTCGGCGGGTTGCGCTTGCGCGCGTTGCTGCAATTGGGCGACCAGCGCATCGGCTAGTACGCGGGAAACGGGGTGCCAGTCGGTTGCATCGACCAAGCGCCCGGACGCGTCGTGGGCGCCGACGGTCACCATGTCGACGGTTTCCAGGCCGGCATAGCCACACGGGTTGATCTGCGTGAAGGGCGAGAGGTCCATCGCCAGGTTCAGGCTCACGCCGTGGTAGCTGCAGCCGTTGCGGATCTTCAGCCCCAGCGCGGCGATTTTGGCGCCTTGGTGCGGCCCGTTCGACAGGTAGATGCCGGGGGCGCCAGCCTTGCGTTCGGAGGCGACATTATACGTGGCGAGCGTCTCGATGACGGCCGCCTCAATGGCGTCGACCAGCGCCTTCACGAACAGCCCGCGGCGGCGCAGATCCAGCAAGAGGTAGGCAACGACTTGGCCGGGGCCGTGGTAGGTGATCTGTCCGCCACGGTCGACTTTGACCAACGGGATGTTGCCGGGGGCCAACAGATGTGCCGGATCGCCGGCCAGACCGAGCGTGAACACCGGCGGGTGTTCAACCAGCCAGATCGTGTCGGGGGTGTCGGGGCCGCGCTCGGCGGTGAACGTCTGCATCGCGTCGAAGCTGTCGGCGTAGTCCTGAAAGCCGCGTTCGACGATGTCAATCGGAATCATGCTCGCGAGTGTATCGCAGGGCCGCCGATGGCGCCGGGTGCCTTTGCCCAGTTGGCTCGTAGGGTTGGCCCCAAAAAACGATGCCGGTGCGATGGGAGGCATCGCACCGGCATCGGGCTTTCGCGGCAACTGCCGCAAAAGGAGGCTAAAACAGGTTCGGCGTGCTCAGGTGGTCAACTCAGGCTGCCACGATCGGCGTTTCGGCGTGCTCGTTCCAGCCGAGCGCGGCGAGCGTATGGCGCCAGCCGTCCGTCACGTGCCACGGCTTGCGCGGCATGTGGCCGTCCAGCGCTTCCACGGCCAGCGACACCGGGCCAGCAGCTTTCGGGTCGACCGAGACGACGATTTCCTCGCCGCGTTTCACCGCGACGCTGCCACCGGCGTGCAGCCATTCGTCACCGGCTTTGTTCTCGTGCGTGACCCATACGTCACGGCCATAGGCCTCTTCAACCCGCAGGTTCTGGTTCGCCGGCATACGCAATGCCACCACTTCGCCGGGTTGGAGAGTGAATACAATTTTTGTTAGTACAGCTTTCATGATCGGCTCCTTCACGGCATCGAGGCGGGGCCTGCCGTGGAAGTAGTCTAGGTGGTTGGTTGCCTAGTACAAAACGATATATATTGTTGTCTTTGATAGCGCGGCTCACATAGAGATAAGAGGCGGCGCAACGAAAATCCGGAGGGAATATGACGGAGATCCGCGAACCGATGCGCCTGCCACCGCTGGGCGCACTGCGGGTGTTCGAGGCGGCGGCCCGCTATGAGAGTTTTTCGCGCGCGGCGACGGAGTTGTTCGTCACGCACGGTGCGGTCAGCCATCAGATGCGCACGCTGGAGGAGGAGCTGGGCGTGCCGCTGTTCGAGCGGCGCGGCAAGCGCGTCACGCTCACCCATGCGGGCCGTGTCTACGCCGATCGCGTGCGTGAGGCGCTTGATCAGATCGCCCAGGCCACGCATCAGTTGCGCGCCGGCAACCGTGACAACCGTTTGGCCATCAGCACCATGCCGTCGTTTGCGGCGCGCTGGCTGACGCCGCATATCGGCACCTTCATCGAAAAGCACCCCGAACTGGAGGTGGAGCTGTTTTCCAGCCCCGCGCTGGTCGATTTCGGGCGCGAAGAGGTGGATGTGGCGCTGCGCATGGGCTCGGGCAACTATCCGGGCCTGTATGTGGAGAAGCTGCTCGACGACGTGTTCTTCCCGATCTGCAGCCCGTCGTTCAACGATGGGCGCCTGCCGCGCACTGTGGCCGAGATGGCGACCATGACCCTGCTGCGCAGCGAGGGGGAGGATTGGACGCCCTGGTTCGAGGCGGCCGGCGTGCCCGGGTTTGTCGAGCCGCGCGGCGGGCTGATGTTCCAGGATTCATCGCTGCTACTGCAGGCCGCGGCGGCCGGGCAGGGCATTGCGCTGATCCGTCCGACACTGGCGTTCAACGAGTTGCTTGCGGGCCGCGTGGTGCGCCTGTTCGAAACGACGACGCCGTGCCCGTGGAACTACTACTTCGTCTGCCCGCACAGCGCGCTGCAAACGCCCAAGATGCAGGCGTTTCGCGCGTGGCTGCTGCCGGAGATTGCCGCGTTCAAGCTCAAGCTGGAGCGGCTGATGGACGACAACACCGTCTGCCTGGGCCACGTCGCCAAAGGGTGACGCCGGATCGGCATTCGCAAAAGCAAAACGCCCCGGCATGACCGGGGCGTTTTGCTTGGTGCGCGAGGCGCCTTACAGCACGATCTTGACCATCGGGTGGCTCGTCAGCGCCTGGTACAGCGCATCGAGCTGCTCGCGGCTGGTGGCGCGCACGATGACGGTCAGGCCGAGGTAATTGCCGCTCGACGACGGACGCATTTCCAAACGACCGGCGTGGAACTCCGGATCGTGCTGCTGAACCAGCTTGACGATCGTCTCGGCAAAATCATCCTGCATCGCCCCCATCACCTTGATGGGGAAGTCGCTCGGATACTCGATCAGCGATTGCTCGGGGGGGATGTGGCCCGGCGGCGGGGGTGTGTGCGAAGAGGTCATGTCGAAGTAAATGGGGTCGATTACTTCTTTTTAAACCACAGCTTGACCGAGTCAATCGTGCGGCCAATGAAGCCGGCTTCCGGCACGGCTTCCAGCGCCACCACCGGGAATTCCGACACCACGGTCGAGCCATCCATCACCTTGACCGTGCCGAGCTGCTGGCCCTGCGTGATCGGGGCGATCAGCGGTTCCTTGCGCTCAAGCACCGGCTTCAGGCGCGCACCTGCGCCCTTGGGCACGGTGATCCACTTGTCTTCGGCCACGCCCAGCTTCACGGTCTTGGCCTGGCCCTTGTACACGTCAGGCGTCTGCAGCGGCGCCTGGGCTTGGTACAGGCGCACCGTGTCGAAGAACTGGTAGCCGTAGTTCAGGACCTTCAGGCTTTCCTGTGTGCGGATGGCGTCGCTCTTGGTGCCGACGATGACCGACAGCAGGCGACGGTTCGCACCCGGCACATCCGGCAGAGGCCGGTTGGCCGACGTGACCAGGCAGTAACCGGCCGACTTGGTGTGGCCCGTCTTGCCGCCGTCAACGGTCGGGTCGAGCCACAGCAGACGGTTGCGGTTGGGCTGCTTGATGTTGTTATAGGTGAATTCTTTCTGCGAGTAGAACTTGTAGTCCTGCGGGAAGTTCTTGATCAACGCCGACGTCAGGATCGAAAGATCACGTGCCGTGCTGTAGTGGTTCGGGTCGGGCAGGCCAGCGGCATTGGCGAAGTGCGTGTTCTTCATGCCCAGGCGTTCGGCTTCGCGGTTCATCAGCATCACGAAGTTGGTCTCGGTGCCGCCCACGGCCTCGGCCAGCACAAGCGCTGCATCGTTGCCCGACTGGATGATCAGACCCTGCGTCAGCTCACGCACCGAGGCGGGTTTGCCCGGCTGCAGGAACATGCGCGATTCGTCGGTCTTGACGGTGCGCACGGTCTCCGTGGGCGTGATCATCTGGTCGTACTTGAGCTTGCCGTCGCGCACGGCTTCGAAGACCAGGTAGGCCGTCATCAGCTTGGTGAGCGAGGCGGGCTCGATGCGCTCGTCCATGTTGGCGCCAGCGAGCACCTGGCCGCTGGTCACGTCAGTCAGCATCCACGAGCGGGCCGCGACTTGCGGGGCAGGCACGGACTGCGCCGCGGCTGGCAACGCCGTGACAAGCGTGGCTGCGGCAACAACGGTGACAGCGGCGGAAGAGAAGACGGAAGCGGTGAAACGGGTCTGCATGGCGGGTCCTGCGGTCTACTTAGGGTTCAACGATGCCGCGCACGGGGGGAGGCGCGGCATCCGGGAAAACAAAGGGGTTAGGGCCGTGGCGCCCAGGCGCCGGCAATGAGCTGCTTGATCAGGTGCAGCTTGCGGTGGAAGAAATGATCCGCGCCTGGAATGACGATGACGGGCAATTCCTGCGGGCGCGCCCAGTTGAGTACGTCGATGAGCGGCACGGTGTCGTCCTGCTCGCCGTGGATGATGATGGTGTCAGCCGGCACCGGCGCCACGTCCCAGCGCGAGGTGGCGGTGCCGACCAGCGCCAGGCGCTCGGCAGGCGTGCCGGCCTCGGCCAGGCGGCGTGCCACATGCGAGATGACGAAGCTGCCGAACGAGAAGCCGCCGAGTGCCAGCGGCAGCGTGGCCACATCGGCCGACCATTCGGTTTGCGTACGCATCCAGTCGAGCACGGCCAGCACGTCGTCCTGCTCGCCGATGCCGTTGTCGTGCGTGCCTTCGGTCTTGCCCACGCCGCGGAAGTTCAGGCGCACCGTCGCATAGCCGAGGCCGACGAAGGTGCGTGCCAAGGTCTGCGCGACCTTGTTGTCCTTGGTGCCGCCAAACAGCGGGTGCGGATGACCAACCAGTGCCAGGCCACGCGGCGCGCCCATGGTCGCATCGGGCAGGTCAATCGACAGGTCGATCTGTCCGACCGGGCCGGGAATCAGGCGTTCTTCGGTATGCACGTTCATGGAAATACAGATGCGCGGATGCAGTCAGTCTCAAGCGGCTCAGGCGTTGGCAGGGCGGTCGACCATCAGCCGTTCGACCGGTTTGCCTTCAATCAGGTGGCTCTGGATGATTTCGTCGATGTCTTCTTTGTCAACGAAGGTGTACCAGACGGCCTCGGGGTAGACCACCAGCACCGGACCGAGTTCGCAGCGGTCGAGGCAGCCGGCCTTGTTGATGCGCACGCGGCCTTCGCCGTTGATGCCGAGTTCCTTGCAGCGCTTCTTGGCGTATTCCTGCATGGCCTTGGCGCCAAAGTCGGCACAGCAGCGCGAGCCGTCCTCGCGTTCGTTCAGGCAGAAGAAAACGTGGTGCTGGTAGTGGCTGCTCATGGGCGGACAGGACAGGCTCAGAGGGCTGAGGTGACGGCGCACGGGGCAGGATCTGGAAGGCTTCCAGGCACCGGGCGCACAGTGTGGATTTGCGTAACGAGCCGGCATTATACGGCCCCAAGGTGGCGACTTCCCGTGAGTTGGTCGCGCGATGCTGCGTCGCAACACGTTTTCCGGATGTCTGGACGCCCGTGTGCGCGGATTCCGGGATTGACGACGGGTGGGCCGAGTGCCATCGTAAGCACACCAGGCTGGCGCTAGGCGGCACAAGGGCTGGCGGGTTGTCGGTCAAGAAAATCAACACTGGCATAGCCCTTGCAATAACGAACGCCCTGCCGCGGGAAACGCCGGATGCGTCGGCGTAGCGAGGCAGGAGAGAGACCACACCAGGGCGGGTCGGACCGGGCGAGCAGTTGAGCGTACGGCCGGTCTGTGACACTCGAGGAAGACATGAAAAAACCGTTCTACAAAATCCTGTACGTACAGGTGCTGGCGGCCATCGTCATCGGCGTTCTGCTGGGCCACTATTCGCCCGAACTGGCCGTGAAGATGAAGCCGCTGGGCGATGGCTTCATCCAACTGATCAAGATGGTGATCGGGCCGATCATCTTCTGTACGGTCGTCTCCGGCATTGCCGGCATGCGCGACATGAAGAAGGTGGGCCGCGTGGGCGGCAAGGCGCTGCTCTACTTTGAGGTTGTCTCGACCTTCGCGCTGGTGATTGGTTTGGCGGCCGGCCATATCTTCAACCCGGGTGCGGGCTTCAACGTTGACGTGCACACCATCGACGCCAAGGCCGTGGCGCAGTACGCCGCCAAGGCGCAATCGGCCAGCACGGTGGACTTCCTGCTGAACATCATCCCGAGCACGGTGGTGGATGCCTTCGCCAAGGGTGACATCCTGCAGATCCTGCTGATCGCGCTGCTGTTTGGCGGTGCGCTCTCGGCCATGGGCGACCGTGCCCAGATGGTCACGGACTTCATCGACCAGATCTCGCACGTGTTCTTCCGCATCGTGCACGTCATCACGCGCGTGGCCCCGATCGGCGCGTTCGGTGCGATGGCGTTCACCATCGGCAAATACGGTGTGATCTCGCTGGTGCCGCTGCTCAAGCTGGTGGGCACGTTCTACCTGACGGCCATCATCTTCGTGGTGGTGGTCCTGGGCATCATCGCGCGGCTGGTCGGCTTCAACATCTTCCGCTTTGTCGCGTACATCAAGGAAGAGCTGCTGATCGTGCTGGGCACGAGCTCGTCGGAATCGGCGCTGCCGCACCTGATGGAAAAGATGGAGAAGCTGGGCTGCTCGAAGTCGGTGGTGGGCCTGGTGGTTCCGACCGGTTACTCGTTCAACCTGGACGGCACCAACATCTACATGACGATGGCGGTGATCTTCATCTCGCAGGCGCTGAACATCGAGCTGACCTGGACGCAGCAACTGACCATCCTGGCCGTGGCCATGCTGACGTCCAAGGGCGCATCGGGCATCACCGGCGCGGGCTTCATCACGCTGGCCGCCACGCTGGCCGTGGTGCCGACGATTCCGGTGGCGGGCATGGTGCTGATCCTGGGGATCGACCGCTTCATGAGCGAGTGCCGCGCGCTGACCAACATCACCGGCAACGGTGTGGCCTGCGTGGTGATCTCGGCGTGGGAACGCGAGCTGGATCGCGCCAAGCTGGCCCGTGTGCTGTCGGGCAACCGCAGCGACGAAGGCGTGCCGGCCACCCCGGCAGCTTGATCCACCAGCCTGGGCAGGCGCCTGCGGGCGCCGCCGCTTGAAAGCGTATGATTGCGGGGCCTGTCTTCCAGACGGCCCCGCTTCTTATTTGGAGCGCCTCGTGACACGCACGACGGCCAGCATGGCTTTGGAAGACAAGGCGAAGATACTCCCCGTCGCCCAACTCCAGCCGATGTCCGATCCCGATTTCTCATTCACCAGCGCCTCCGGCTCGCGACGCGGGTTCTGGTGGCTGGTGGCGGCCGGGCTCGTGGCACTGATGACCGTAGTGTGCGCGACCACCTTTGTGGTGACGTGGAACCGCGGTCTCGCGCAGGCGCAACAAGCCGCCGGCGGCCGTGTCGACCGCTACGCCGCCAACCTCAAGAGCACGCTCGACCGCTACGAATACCTGCCGGCGCTGGTGGCGCTGCATCCGTTCATCCACGATCTGCTGGCCAACCCGACGCTGGCCAACGTCGAGCGTGCCAATCGCTACCTGCGCGAGGTCAATGACCGCGCACACGCCACGGCCACGTACGTGATCGCCCCCAGCGGCCGAGCGATGGCGGCCTCCAACTACAACCAGCCCGACAGTTTTGTCGGCGCGGAATATCTGTTCCGGCCGTATTTCCAGCAGGCGGCGGCGGGCCACGTCGGGCGTTTCTACGGTATCGGCATCACACGTGAAGAGCCGGGCTACTACATCTCGCAACCCGTCATGCAAGACGGCCGCGTGATTGGCGTGACGGTGGTCAAGCTCAACCTCGAATGGTTCGGCCGCGCGAGCCACGATGCGTCGGAGCCGGTGATGGTGGCCGACGAGAACGGCGTGATCTTCCTGTCGTCCGTACCGGCATGGCAGTACCGCACCGTCGAGCCCTTGACGTCGCATCTGCAGGCGCAGCTGGAATCCACCCGCCAGTACTACCGCAAGCAGATCACGCCACTGCCATTGCAGCCCGAGGCACCTGCCTTCCTGCGCTTGACCGGACGCTTGCCCGAGGGCGCCGAGCTTGTGCGCATCGGTGAGCGCCTCAATGCCACGCGCTATCTGCAGGTCTCGCGCGATCTGGTCGAACCGGACTGGACGCTGATGTACCTCACCCCTGTGGACCCGGTGATGAGTGCCGCGCGCAGCGCCACGGTGGCCGCCGCGTTCGCCTTTGCGTTTGCGTGCCTGCTGCTGTTCTATTGGCGCCAGCGCCGTCTGCGCATGATGGAAATGCTGCGCAGCCGCAGGATGCTCGAAACTGCGTATGACCAGCTCGAACGCCGCGTTGAAGACCGCACGGCCGACCTGATGGCCACCAACGAACAGCTCCAGCACGAGATCGTCGACCGCACCCGCGCCGAGGCCGAACTGCGCGCCACGCAAGACGAACTCGTACAGGCCAGCAAGCTTGCCGCGCTTGGCCAGATGGCCGCCGGCATCACGCACGAGTTGAACCAGCCGCTGGCCGCGCTGCGCACCTTTTCCGACAACACGCGCATCCTGCTGGAGCGCGGCCAGCACGGCGCCGCCACCGACAACCTGCAAGCCATTGCCGACCTGACCGAGCGCATGGGCAAGATCACCGCGCAGCTCAAGCTGTTTGCAGGACGCTCGCGCCGCAAGCACAGCGACGTGCAGGTGCGCGTGGCGCTCGATCACTCGCTGGCGCTACTGCGTCCGCGCCTGGGCGACGTGCGGCTCGAACTGCATTGGCGCGTGCCCGAAGTCGAAGCCATCGTCCGGGCCGATGAACTGAAGCTTGAGCAGGTCCTCATCAACCTGATCGGCAACGCGCTGGATGCCATCGGCACCAGCGAAGCCGGGCGCCCAGGCCGCATCGACATCGACATTGGTCCCGCCGAGGGCGTGCCGTCGCAATTGAGTATTGCCGTGCGCGACAATGGCGCCGGCATTCCGCCCGACGCCATGCCGCACCTGTTCGAGCCCTTCTTCACCACCAAGGAGATCGGCCAGGGCCTGGGCCTGGGGCTTGCGATTTCCACCAGCATCGCGCGCGACTTCGGCGGCTCACTCTCGGCCGCGAACGTACCGGGTGGCGGCGCGCAATTTACGCTGACACTGGTACGCGCCGAGGTGACCTCGGCCACTCCATCCTGACCCGTTTCTCATACGCATACGACCCATGTCCGAAGGCTTGAACGTTCTCTTCATCGAAGACGACCCGCCTGTGCGCCAGGCCACCGCGCAGAGCCTGGAGCTGGCCGGCTTCAACGTGCAGGCGTTCGGCAGCGCCGAAGAAGCCGTCGGCAAGATCGACGCCAACTTTCCCGGCGTGGTGGTGAGCGACCTGCGCTTGCCAGGCGCCAGTGGCCTGGACGTGCTTGCGCATTGTCAGTCGTTCGGCACGGGGATTCCCGTTGTGCTCGTCACCGGCCACGGCGACATCACCATGGCCGTGCAGGCGATGCGCGATGGCGCGTTCGACTTTATCGAGAAGCCGTTCCCTGCTGAACGCCTGACCGAGACCGTGCGCCGCGCCGTTGAGCGCCGCGCGCTGGAGCTGGAAAACCGCGCGCTGCGCCGCGAGCTGGCGGGGCCGGCGGCGGGTACACGCATCATCGGCCGCTCGCCGGCGATGGGCGCGGTGCGTGCGTTGATCGAGAACGTGGCCACCACCGATGCGCCGGTGCTCATCAACGGTGAGACCGGCACCGGCAAGGAACTGGTCGCACGCAGCCTGCACATGCTGTCGCCGCGTCACGACAAGCCGTTCATCGCACTGAATTGCGGCGCGGTGCCCGAGGCGATTTTCGAGAGCGAGATGTTCGGCCACGAGGCCGGCGCGTTCACCGGTGCGGGCAAGCGGCGCATCGGCAAGCTGGAGCACGCCTCGGGCGGCACGCTGTTCCTCGACGAGATCGAGAGCATGCCGATCGCGCTGCAGGTGAAGCTGCTGCGTGTGCTGCAGGAAGGCGCGCTGGAGCGGTTGGGTTCCAACGAGTCGGTACGCATTGACGTGCGCATCGTTGCCGCCGCCAAGGGCGACATGGAGGCGCTGATCGATGCCGGGGGCTTCCGGCGCGACTTGTACTACCGCCTGAACGTGGTCGCCATCGACCTGCCGCCGCTGCGCGAGCGCCGCGAAGACATCATCCCGCTGTTCGAGCACTTCCTGCTGGAAGCCGCCGTGCGCTACCAGCGCCCGCTGCCGATGCTGGCCGAGCGCCAGCGCCACGAGTTGATGCAATCGAGCTGGCCCGGCAATGTGCGGGAGCTGCGCAACGCGGCGGACCGCCTCGTGCTCGGCGTCGGTCGCACGCCAGTCGTGACGGATGCTTCGGAAGACGGCATGCCGCTCAAGGAGCGCGTGGAGCGCTACGAGCGTACGGTCATTGCCGAAACGCTGGCGCGCACGGGTGGTTCGGTGCACCAGGCGGCGGACATCCTGCAGATGGGCCGTGCCACGCTGTACGACAAGATCAAGCGGTACGGCCTGTAACACCATGTTCGGATAGTCGGTGCTGCACCCAGAAGAAACCGCTGCGCCCTAGCGGTGCGGAAGAGGAGGGGGGATGGAGCAGAACGATCCGGGATCGGAGGATGCACGCGTTGCGGCTACGCTCCCCGACCCTGCGCGCCGCAGGCTGCTGCAGACTGTAGCGACGGGTGCGGCACTCTCAGCGTTGCGTCCATGGTCAGCGTGGTCGACATCCTCGGCGGTGTTGATCAACGATGTGACAGGCCTCAACCCTACCTGGGTTGACCAGCAACGGGCTCCACGCACAGCGGGTGACGTCTGTCAGGCAATCGTCCAGTGGCCGGGTCCAATCAGCATCGGGGGCGCACGCTATAGCATGGGCGGGCAGATTGCCGCCGAGCATAGCCTGCACCTGGACATGCGGCAGTTCAACCGTGTGGTGCGCTATGACGCAGCAGCCAAGGTGGTGCGCGTGCAGACGGGCATGCGCTGGCGCGATCTACAAACGGTGATCGATCCCGACGATCTGTCGGTGAAGATCATGCAGAGCTATGCCAACTTCACCGTCGGTGGCGCGCTGTCGGTGAACGCACACGGGCGCTACGTCGGCGCGGGTCCGGTAATCAACTCGGTGCGTGCGATTCAGCTGGCGCTTGCAGATGGCTCGCTGGTGGAGGCCTCACGCACGAGCAACGCAGATCTGTTCCATGCCGCAATCGGTGGCTATGGAGCGATCGGTGTCATCACTGAAGCAGAGCTGGATCTGGTGCCCAATGTGGTGATGGAGCGCCGTGTACATCGCATGCCTGTGAGTCGCTACCCAGTGTTCTTTCGGGAGCAGGTGCGGGGAGATCCGCACGTGGTCATGCACAACGCCGACCTGGCGCCGCCTCACTTCAATCAGGCGACTGCAGTCAGTTGGTTTTCGACCGACAAGCCGGTCACGGTCCAGGATCGGCTTGTCCCGCAGGGGCAGTCCTACAAGATCGATCAAGCGGTGATGTGGGGCGTTGCCAAGCTTCCCGGCGGTGATCTGGTTCGCAAGGACGTGGTCGATCCACTGCGCTATCTCAGTCATCCGGTGGTACGGCGCAATTACGAGGCCAGTCTCGATGTGGCGTCGCTTGGCCCGCTGGCGGCGGGAGGCAGTCTCTATGCGCTCCAGGAATATTTCATACCGGTAGCGCAGTTCGATGCGTTCGCGCCGCGCATCGCTGCAATCTTGCGCAACCATCACGTCCACGCGATCAATATCTCCATTCGCCATGCACCGGCCGATACGGGTTCGTGGTTGGCTTGGGCGCAAGAGGAGGTCTTTTCGTTTGTGTTGTACTACTGGCAAGGCATGTCCGCCGCAGACCAGAAGCGGGTCGGTATCTGGACGCGCGAACTGATCGATGCTGCCCTGGCATTGGGTGGAACGTACTACCTGCCGTATCAGTTGCACGCAACGCCGGCACAGTTCGCACGCGCGTATCCGAAGGCGTCGCAGTTGCTGGCACTCAAGGCACGCCTGGACCCAGAGAACCGGTTCCGCAACAAGCTGTGGGACAAATACGGCACAACCTCACAGCAGTTGAGTTGATTGCTGCAACAAGAGCGCCCGGCACCAACCGGGCGTTTTTCATGGGCACTCAGCCAAGAATCGGCTTGGCACCCAGCACCGGATACCCGCGCTCATCCGTCGGAACCCGCTGCGTCTGGAACGCAATGAACAGCGCCTGAAACTGGCCGTCGATCTCCACGATGACGGCGCCGTCCTGCTGCGTGCCGTTCTCGCGCGAATGGTCTTTCACGCCGGGCTGATGCACGACCGGGTTGCCCTGGTTCATGTGCGTCTCGTGCAGGCCGTTGTGCTGCGGCTCGAACAGGTAGCCGAAGCCGTAGACGGTCACGTCAGCGCGCGGCGGCCAGCCTTTGCGGCCGTCGTCGCCGGAGCTGCCGTGGTAGACGTAGTCGATCGGCGCGGCGGTGCGGTCGAGCGTGAGCATGGTGTCGACCAGCGCGTTGATGTCGTTGTGCTCGGTGGCGGTATCGAGCGCAATCGGCTGCATGTTCGGGAAGTCGACCATGCCCGTGTCGCGCACGTAATCGATGCGAGGGAAGCCGTCTTGATGCAGGCCCGGTTCCAGCGCGGCCAGGTCGGCTGTCATCGGCAGCTTGAAGTCCTGCGTCCACTGATAGAGCACGTGGTAGCCGGCCTCGCCCGCACCGGGCATGGTCGAGTCGGATTTCACGTTGGCGAGCACGACAAACTCCGCGCCGTCCGGCGTCTCCGCCACGATGGCGTAGTGCGGATTGCCGTTGTAGCCATCGAGGTAGGGCACGCCAAATTTCAGCTTGCCCTTGAACATGCAGTAGTGATTGGCCATGCGATTGCTCCCTCTTGCGGTGCGTTCATGGACTGCCATTGCAGCAGCACTGCGTGAACCTTCTGTGGAAGGCTCCGCGCTCGCAAACAAAAACGCCCGGCATCGACCGGGCGTTCTGATGGGGGGAGCGCGCTTAGGCCTGCTTGCCCAGCGTGTCCTTCAGGAGCGTATCGAACGAACTCCACTCCGGCTCGCCCACGTAGCGCTTGAGGATGCGGCCGTCACGGTCGACCAGGAAGGTGGTGGGGGTGAGTTGCACGTCGCCGAAAGCCTTGGCGGCAGACCCATCGGCGTCCATTGCCACCTTGAAGGGCAACTGGCGCGTCTGGCTGAAGTTCATCACGTACATCGGTGCGTCGTAGCTCATCGCCACGGCCACGTACTCCAGGCCCTGGCCCTTGTACTTGTTGTACGTCTGGATCATGTTGGGCATTTCCTTGACGCACGTGGTGCAACTCGTCGCCCAGAAGTTGACGAGGTAGACCTTGCCCTTCAAGTCTTGCGTGGACAGCTTCTGCCCATCGAGCAGCGTGAAGGTGGCGGTAGGCACCTGTTGCGACGGCGAGAACGCGCGCCAGCCGAACCAGCCGGCAACCGCCAGCACCAGCACGATGACGGGCAGCAGCCAGCGGCGGCCGGAAGCAGCAGCGGGCGTGGCAGCAGAGGAGGTCAGGGTCGAGGCCATATCGGCAACGGCTCCGGAAATGGGGAACAAATGTCTATTGTAGGCCCGTCGCGCCGAGCCCGCTGGCTGGCTGCGACATTCTGTCTATTGCGATTTCAGCTTCACTTTCCGCTGCCAAGCGCCGTTTCGTAAAGCAACAGATCCGTCGCGGAGAAGCAGCAGAAGGTGATCTCGTCGAGGCCGGTGCCGTGCTCGCGGGCCATGCGCACGGCAATCGGCGCGGCCAGGTGCGGCGGGAAACCGTACACGCCGGTGCTGATGCACGGAAACGCGATCGTGCGCACCCCGTGCTGCCGGGCGAGCGCCAGGCTGTTGCGATAGCAGGCGGCAAGCAGCGTCGCCTCGTCCTGGCGGCCGCCCCGCCAGATCGGCCCGACGGTGTGGATGACGTAGCGCGCGATCAGGCTGAAGCCCGGCGTGAGCTTGGCCTCCCCGGTGCGGCAGCCGTGGAGTGCGCGGCACGCCTCCAGCAATGCCGGCCCGGCGGCGCGGTGGATGGCGCCGTCCACGCCGCCGCCGCCCAGCAGCGAGCTGTTGGCGGCGTTGACAATGGCATCGCAGTCGAGTGCTGTGATGTCGCCGCGCAGGGCTCGCAGGGTGGTGGTCAGGGGAGGCATGGCGCTGTCCTTGGGGATGAGGCGGCGGTCTCTGTCCGATAATAGGCCGCTGGTGACCCGACAAAACAAGACGGAGGCGGCGTGGCAGTCACAACAACGGCAGGTTGGCGGATAGGTTTAGTCGCGGCGGCGTGTGCGCTACTGATGGCGTGCTCGCCTAAGTACGACTGGCGCACGGTGCGCTCTGACGAAGGCGCCTACACCGTCGACTATCCCGCCAAGCCCACCGCCGAGGCCCGCCCCATCGCCATCAACGGCCAGCGCCTGCCGATGACCATGCAGGCCGCCAGCATTGACGGCACGCTGTTCGCCATCGGCGTGGTGGTGTTGCCGGCGGATGATCCGGTCTGGCGCCAGCAAGCGGTGGATGCTCTGCGTGCAGGGCTGTCGGCCAACCTCCAGGGCAACGTGGCTGTGCGCGACATCGCCGTGAAGACAGCTGCACAACCGCCGCTGTCCTTGCCAGCCGTGGAGCTTGTTGCCCAGGGCGCGGGCGGTGACGACCCCGCGCCGCGCCGCCTGACCGCCCGCGTGGTCGCCACGGGCAAGCACGCCTATCAGGCGGTCGTGCTGGAATCCGGTGACGCCGCACGGGATGCTCGGCAGCAGGAGCAGGTCGAGCAATTTCTCGCCAGCTTCCATCCTTACTAGAGCTGTGCTCTAGAAATTAAGACGTCCGGCGAATCAGCAGATCCTGATCTCGATCAGGCAGTCGATGTTGACCGCGCGGCAACGTTGCCAGCGCCGGGTTCGGTGCCAGCATGTTGCCGATGATGGCGCCGGTCGTATAGACGTCCGTCGAGTTGGCGCCGGCCAGGGCTTGCGCGGTGGCCAGACGCAGAACGTGAGGATTGCGTCTTGAACTGAACATCAGACAAGAGATTCGCTTGCGAGATTGCCTGTCAGGCTAGTGCGCTCGCATCAAAATGCCGCAGAAGCTGGTATCCCTCAGCCCAGTCATCCAGTTGACTCGCGGCATTCAAATGTCCGCGTGCTCCGACGTCGAGAAATTCGCTGCCCCATGCACTGGCGCAGGACGTTGCATAACTGATCGCCGCATAGGGATCGTTGTTGCTGGCAACCACGATGCTGCGAAATGGCAATGTTGCTGACGGTACGGGCGAGAACCCGATGCACGAGGCGCTGGGAAAGGCCGATGCCGATGGGTCTGGAGCAGCGACGAGCAGCGCACCGCGAATTGGGGCCGCGTGACGCGCGGCCCAATGCACAACCGCGAGGCACCCGAGACTATGCGCGACGATGATCGTATCGGGACCAAGCGCCGCCACGTCACGATCGATTGCCGCCACCCATTCGTCGCAGACGGCGTGATCCCAGTCTTCGACCTTCATGCGACGCCAGTGTCCTGGCTTCGCAGCCTCCCAGATGCTCTGCCAGTGCGTTGCTCCGGAATTGCCGTAACCGGGCACGATCAGAACGCGTTGACTCATGTTTAGCCTCCTTGAATGAGTGTCCAGTGTAAAAGCCGATGGTCTCTGTCAGAATGGCCGAACAAATGAAATCGTTGCTCACTGGCTTCGATTGCACGGAATTGAAGGGTCTATACGAATGAAACCAAAGGCGGTGGAGCTGGATCGACTCGACTGGCGCATTCTCGAGGCGCTACAAGCGCATGCGCGCATGACGAATACCGAGCTGGGAAAACAGATCGGACTGTCGCAACCAGCGGTGACTGCCCGCATCAAAAGACTGGAGGAGCAAGGCGTCATCGAGGGATATGGGGCGCGGATCAATCCGGGTCTCGTTGGGCGTGGCATCGCAGCGATCGTGCGGATCCGCACCACCCATGCTCAGATCAAGCAGTGCCTGAGCGCCTTCGAAGCGATGCCTGAAATCGTCGAGGCGCACCGGATCACCGGCGAGGATTGCTTCTTCGTCCGCATCGTGGTCGAAGAGATGGCACAACTCGAAGTGGCAATCGATGCGCTGGCCAGATTCGGACCGGTCACGACCTCGGTCGTGCTGGCGAGCTATCCACCGAAAACGATCCGCGGCCCTCAACCTTGACCGGCCACCCGGCCGTGCTCTACGCGCTGGCATCCCCTGCCTGTAGTTCCCGAGCGCCTCTCGGTCGAAGGATTTTCTCAACCAGGCGCGCCGACATCTCGCGGCTCAACAGCCTTTGCAAATTGGCAAGCAGCCGATTCTGCGTCCCGACAATCCGATAGCTTCGATTGCGATCCAGCGCCCACAACGCGTCTTGCACCACGCGCGCGACAGGCATCGGCGTGCCGACCGCCGCTTCCTTTGCGCCAACGACATCAAAGAAGCCGGTTTGCGTCGCACCCGGACATAGCGCGAGAACCCGAATGCCGCGATGCCGGTTCTCGGCCCAAACCGCTTCCGAAAATGACAAAAGAAAGGCCTTGGTTGCGCCGTAGATCGCCATGTAGGGATCGGGCTGAAATGCAGCTGTTGACGCGACGTTAATGACGGCGCCATCGGATCGCGCCTGCATCCCCGGCAGCAGAAGATGGGTCAGCTCGATCGCTGCCATGCAGTTCACCAGCACTTCATCGCGTTGGCGCACCCACGGAATCGTCTCGAAGCGTCCGTAAGCCGCAAAGCCCGCGTTGTTGATGAGGACATCGACGACCGTGCCGGTCGCTTTGAGAAGATGCGCCACAGTCGGGACGGCGTCCGTTGCGCTCAGGTCAACCGTCAGGAAATCAGCGTCGCAGGCGTAGTCGCGGCGCAATTCAGCGGTCAGATCGTGCAGCTTGTCGCGAGCGCGTGCAACCAGCAGGAGTTTCGCGCCACGTTTGGCTAACGCGTAGGCGAACTCGCGCCCGATACCTGACGATGCTCCCGTGATGAGTGCCGTTTTTCCGCGAAAATCGAAACTGTCTTTCATGGCCTGCTGATGAAGTGGAAAGTGGGCCGGACTGTAAACCGTTGACTAAAGGCAACGGTCAAGCCCTAATGACGGTCCACAACATTGGGTAGGAAGAGGCAGCATGCGCATCGGCGAACTATGCAAGCGGGCGGGCGTTTCGCGCGATACCGTGCGCTATTACGAGCGGACGGGGTTGCTGGACAAAGCAGCACAACCTCACGCGACGAATACTTACAAGCGCTATTCCGAAGTCTCGCTACAGCGGATACGGCTGATCATCCACGCGAAAGCATTGGGTTTCACCCTCGCAGAAATCAGCGACGTCATTCATGTCTGGGACAGTCCGACGTTCGCTGTTGAGCAAAAGGTTGCATGTTTGCAAGCCAAGCTCGCAGAACTCGATGAAAAGAGCCGGGCGCTGACCACGCTGCGCGCGGGGCTGTTGAATGCGCTGGCCAAAGTCGGCAGCGATTGCGTCGAAGGACATGTCGCGTGATGAGGCGCTGTCGGTGATATGTACAAAGCGGAGCGTTGGTTCCTGTCTTAGCGAGCTACCGTGTCTGCTCTCAGGAAATCCATGCGGTATGGCCGCAGGTGCGCCATCTGCGTTGCAAGACGCGGGTTGCCATCGATGCGCTCGTAGCCCAGATCCCAGCGATGATGCATCCGCGAGCAGTTGACGATCCAATCTAGGCGGGGTGCTCAAACAATTAGGCCCAAGCGCGCTGGCCGCAGGCGGTGCACAATCGTCGTCTTCCGCCGCACCTCACACATCACATCACGGGGAACCATCATGACGTTGCAAGTCTGGCTCGCCTTCTTTCTGGCTGCCTGGGTGATCGCTATTTCGCCGGGCTCGGGCGCGATCCTGTGCATGAGCCACGGGCTCACACATGGCGTGCGCCGCACGTCGGTCACGATTGCCGGGCTGGAACTTGGCATCGTGGTGATTCTGTTCATTGCGGGTGCCGGGCTGGGCGCGTTGCTGATCGCGTCAGAACATGCCTTTACGGCCATCAAGATCGTCGGCGCGATGTACCTGATCTATCTGGGCATCGTGCAGTGGCGCACACCCATCCAGATCGCCAAGCCGGCCGAAGGCGAACCCCACAATGCGTCACCTCGGGTGTCGGGCAGCAGTGCTCGCCGCCGCTTCCTGGTCGGGCTGCTCACCAACCTGACGAACCCCAAGGGCATCCTGTTCATGGTGGCCGTGTTGCCGCAGTTCATTGATCCGGCCAAGCCGCTGCTGTCGCAACTCGGCATCCTGGCGGCAACGATGGTGTTCGTCGACCTGATCGTCATGCACGGTTATGCGTTGCTGGCCTCGCGTGCGCAACGCCTGTTCCGCAACCCGCGTGCGCTGCGCTGGCAGAGCCGTTTCTTCGGCGGCATGCTGATGAGCATCGGCGCCGCGCTGTTCTTCGTGAAGCGTCAGACCAACTGATCGGCGGGGCGCCGCATCGCCCCTGCATTCCCGCAAAGGAGCCTCTCATGACATTTCAGGTCTGGCTGGCGTTCTTCGTTGCAACAACCGTGACGGCCATCGCACCCGGGTCGGGCGTGATCCTGTGCATGAGCCACGGGTTGACGCACGGTATGCGCCGTACATCGGTGACGATCGTGGGGATGGAGATCGGGATGACCGCGATCCTGTTCATTGCGGGTGCGGGGCTCGGTGCAGTGCTGGTGGCATCCGAGCACGCCTTTATGGCGGTCAAGATCGTCGGTGCGCTGTACCTGATCTATTTGGGCGTTATGCAGTGGCGCTCGCCCATCCGGATCGGCCAGGCCGCTGAAGGTGAGGCCGGACAGGCGTCGGGCAGCAGCGCGCGCCGCCGCTTCCTGACCGGGTTGCTGACCAACCTGACGAACCCGAAGGGCATCGTGTTTATGGCGGCCGTGCTGCCGCAGTTCATTGACCCCGCCCGGCCGCTGCTACAGCAACTCTGTATCCTGGCGGCAACGATGGTGTGCATCGACCTGGTGGTTCTGCACGGTTATGCGTTGCTGGCCGAGCGTGCGCAGCGCGTGTTCCGCAATCCGCGCGCCTTGCGTTGGCAGCGCCGCGTGTTCGGCGGCACGCTGATGAGCCTGGGCGCGGCGCTGTTCTTCATGAAGCGACAGACTGCCTGACGATTAACGTGGCTGCGGGGCTGGCCGCGCGTCGAGCCCCGTGCGCGCAATCACCAGCGCCCCCACCGGCGCCACTGCAAACAGCAGGAACAGCCAGCGCGATGCAGCGCCCAGATCCGGAGCCGGGCCCGCCGCGCCCAGCGTGTTGAGCACCACGCCGCCCAACGCCGCTCCCAATGCCGTCGCCACCAGTTGCACCGTCACGATCGACGCCGATGCACGGTCATGGTCTTCCGCCGGTGCCGCGGTCATGATGCGGTTGCACAGATGCGGCCACACAACGCCCACACCCAACCCCACCAGCGTCAGCGCGACGATGATCAGCGCAGTCACCCACGCATCGCCCGCGCCCATCGGCACCAGAAATGCCAGTACCAGCAGACCCAGCGCACATGCCCACGGCGCCAGGCGGATCACGCGCGTGACCGACGCCTCGCGCAACGCGGCGCTCAGGATGGCCCCCAGCGTCCAGCCGGCCGAGGCCGTTGCCGCGATGTAGCCGGCTATCAGCGGGCTCTGCCCGTGCAGCCGCTGCAGGAACAGCGGCACGAAGATCTCCGTGCAGGTGACGGTGACGGCCAGCAGCGCAGACACGCCATACAGTGCGGCGAGCGCAGTGCGGCCCGTGTAGGCATCGGCGGGCAGGATGCGGCGGGATGAGTGCATCTCTACGCGTCGGATCGCCAGCAGCGTGATGCCCGCTGCGATCAACCCGAGCGCGCCAAGCCACGGCGTGTCACTCACGCTGGCCCACGAAGCGGCCACCACGGCCACCGCCAGGAGCACGAGCTGACGTGCCGGCACGGGCGTCGGATGTTCCGTCTGGGTGGCCGCCGGTTTCAGCACGACCATCGCGGCGGCGGCCGCCAGCGCGATCAGCACGACCAGCGACCAGAACGCCAGCCGCCACGTCGCGTACTGCGCAAAGATGCCGCCGACCGCCGGCCCGAGCAGCGTCGCAATGCCCCACATGCCCGAGAGCAGCGCCAGCGCGCGCGGCCACAGGGGTTCGGGCAGTACGCTGCGCATCAACACATACGGCGCCGACAGCAGCACGCCGCCGCCCAGCCCCTGCAGTACGCGGCCGACCAGCAGCACGGGCATGGCTGGCGCCAGCGCACACAACGCCGAGCCGCCACCGAACACCGCCGCACCCAGCAGGTACGCACCGCGAGGCCCGATGTGCTGGATCACCTGCGCGGCCACCGCCGCCCCGGTAATCGACGCGACGATGAACAGCGTTGTATTCCACGCATAGAAGGCCACGCCGCCAATGTCGTCGACCACGCTCGGCAGGATCGTCGTGGTCAGGTAGAGGTTGATGGCGTGCAGCGCCACGCCGGCGGCCAGCACCAGCACGCGCAGCGCATTGGCACCGCGAAACAGATCGAGCCACGAGGCATCGTCTGCGGTGATCGAGGTTGAACTCATCTTGGGCTCCAGCAAGGGAATGAGGGATACCTGCAAGACGCGTCAGCCGGGTCGGCTGTGACAGTCGGCTTGCGTTGCATCGCTCGGTATCGCACTATCTTGACGTCAAGATAAAAACGAGTTGTCTCGACGTCAAGATAACCACCGCTGGAGGAAGGGAGAATGGACCGCGCTGCACAGGCTGTCGAACAATGGAATCGCGAGCGCCCAGACCTGGATGTCGGCTCGATGCTGCTACTCGGGCGCCTGGGCGAGGCGGCGCTCGTCATCGCGCGTGAACGGCTGAACCCGCTCTTCGCGGACTTCGGCCTGCAACCCGGCGAGTTCGACGTGCTCGCCACCCTGCGCCGCAGCGGCGCGCCGTATGCGCTCACGCCTACCGCGCTGTACGACGCGACGATGATGTCTTCGGGCGGCATGACCAATCGCATCGATCGCCTGCAGCAGGCTGGCTGGGTTGAGCGCCGCCCCAATCCGGAAGATGGCCGCGGCACGCTCGTTGCGCTCACCAAGGCGGGGTTTGCGTTGATCGACAAGGCGGTCAGCGCGCATGTGGAGAACCAGCGTGCCGTGCTCTCGGTGCTGACGGACGCCGAGCAGCGGCAGTTGGCGAAGCTGCTGGCCAAGCTGATCGACGGCCAGCGCGCGGACGAGCGTTAGTCCGCCTTCACCCCACGCCGATACTGGATCGCCTCACCCACATGCACGGCATCGATCTGCGGATGCGCGTAGCGGGCTGCCCCCTCGCACGCATCCGTCCCATCAGTGCATTTTTAGTTACAGCACCAGAACGTCCCGAGCAAATGCCTCAACGCAGCCATTTGCGGCTTGATCTAGGTACTTCTTGAGCAGCGTCGCTTGATTGTCGAGTAGCTGGTCTTTCGAGGGGGGATTGTTGTCGTCGCCTTGGACGCCACTGCACATACTTTCCGCAAGAATTTGCTTTGACGACGTTTCAATGAGTCTCAGGCGAGCAGCATATGTGACCCGGTAGTGCGCCCAATCGGTTGGGTAGTAAGAGAACATCCATTGAAGGGTTGTTGACCCTACACCAAGAAACAGTACAGCTGAGAAGTAGAGAATCCGGCATGATTTTCATGATTTGAAATGGAAGACATGCCATGAAGACGAGCAAGTTCACTGAGGCGCAGATAGCGTTCGCGCTCAAGCAAGCGGAACTGGGTACGAAGGTCGAGGAGGTGTGTCGCAAGCTGGGCATCAGCGAGGCGACCTTCTACAACTGGAAGAAGAAGTACGGGGGCGTCGGCCCTTCGGAGCTGCGCCGGATGCGGCAGCTCGAGGAGGAGAATGCGAAGCTCAAGCGGCTGGTGGCGGACCTGAGCCTGGATAAGGCCATGCTGCAGGACGTGCTCTCAAAAAAGCTCTGAAGCCTTCCCGCAAGCGCACGCTGATTGACGAGTTGCGTGACCGCTATCGTGTGAGCCTGACTAAGGCTTGCGCGTTGTTCCACATGTCACGCTCGCTGTATGGGTATCGGTCGGTTGCTCGGGACTCGTCGGCATTGCTTGCACGCATCAAAGAGATAGCGGCCACACGCGTGCACTACGGCTATCGCCGGGTGCACGTGATGCTGCAGCGGGAAGGCTGGAAAGACAATCACAAACGTGTTTATCGCTTGTACCGGGCCGAAGGTCTGTCGCTGCGGCATAAGCGTCCCAAGCGCAACAAGTCGGCGCGGCTACGCCAGCCCAAGAGCATCGTCACGGCTATCAACGAAATCTGGAGCATGGACTTTGTATCCGATGCCTTGTTTGATGGTCGGCGCCTGCGCGCGTTGACCGTGGTGGACAACTACACCAGAGAAAGCTTGGCCATCGAAGTCGGCCAAAGCCTGAAGGGGAAGACGTTGTGCGAGTGCTTGACGAAGTGGTTGCCGAGCGCGGCGCGCCTCAGACCATCAAGGTGGACAATGGCAGCGAATTCATCTCGAAGGCGATGGACCGGTGGGCATACGAGCACGGCGTGGAACTCGACTTCAGCCGGCCAGGCACGCCGACCGACAATGCCAAGGTGGAAAGCTTCAACGGGCGGTTCCGGCAGGAATGCCTGAACGAGCACTGGTTCTTGTCCTTGGACGATGCTCGGAGCAAAATCGCCGACTGGCGGAGGTACTACAACGAGAGCCGTCCCCACTCCGCACTGCAGTGGGCGACACCCGCCGAATTCGCCCGTCAGGCAAGGAAAAACACCTCGGCGGACGAATCAACGACGCCGGAAATTTCCACTTCTGGACGGTACTAATTCCGGTGTAGGGTCACTAATTCCGGTGTAGGGTCAGTAGGGTCAGGTGCCTACATCAAGCAAAAATTTCGAGTCTGGATATGTAGTCACAAGGGTTTCGACCTTGTCGTCCTCTGCCGTCTTGTTGGTGTCGTCAACTAAACGCATGCCGTGAGCGGCAACCAGTTTCTCTGCGAGATGTTGTCCAATTTTTCTTGCCGGATCTTGGATATCGTTTTCTTTGATGATGCTATTGCCTGCGGCAACCATGGCAACTCCGCCAATGGCACCAAACATGGCTTTGCCGGCAGTCATGGCCGTGAAGCTTGGCGTCGAATACGTTGTCACCGAGAGGCTCTCTCCTTGCAACTTTTGGGAGACGTCGTTCGTTAGTGGGACGTGCTGTACCGTCGTGCATGCAGTGGTCGCAAGTACTGAAAAGGCGATAACTAATTTCTTGAGCATAAATTCTAAAGATATTCTGTGGAGACCTTGGCCCACAAAGGGGATGGGACGTATCAGGGTGTTAATGGGGTGATTCGTTTTTCTCCTGTGAAAGTTGAGTACTGCATCAATCCGCCTTCACCCCACGCCGATACTGGATCGCCTCACCCACGTGTACCGCATCGATCTGCTCATCGCCTGCCAAATCTGCGATGGTGCGGGCGAGCTTGAGCACGCGTGCATAGGCGCGGGCAGACCAAGAGAAGCGCGTCATCGCGTGGCGCAGCAGGCCATCGGCGGCATCCGTGCGGGCGCAGTGCAGATCGATCTCGTGGCCGGCCAGCAGCGTATTGCGCTTGCCCTGGCGCTTGAGTTGCCGCGCATGCGCAGCGGACACGCGCTCGGCCACGTTGACCGTAGGCTCGCCCGGCGGTCCGTCCAGCAGTTCTTCCTGCGAGGGCGTCGGCACTTCGATTTGCACATCGATGCGATCGAGCAGCGGACCGGAGATGCGTGCCTGGTAGCGCTCCACCTGGTCTGGCGTGCAGCGGCACGCGCGCAGCGGATGGCCGCGATAGCCGCAGGGGCACGGGTTCATGGCGGCAATCAACTGGAAGCTGGCGGGGAAGTCGGTCTGGTGCGCGGCGCGCGAGATGGTGATGTGGCCGGTCTCCAGCGGCTCGCGCAGGACCTCGAGAACACGGCGCTCGAACTCGGGGAGTTCGTCCAAAAATAGAACGCCTTGGTGCGCCAGCGAGATCTCGCCTGGCCTCGGCGTATTGCCGCCGCCGACCATCGCCACCGCCGATGCGGTGTGATGCGGCGCCCGGAACGGCCGCACCTTCCAGCGCTTGGCATCAAAGCCACGCGTGGTCAGGCTCATCACAGCGGCGGCTGAGAGCGCTTCGTCATCGCTCATGTCCGGCAGCAGGCCGGGAAAGCGTTGCGCCAGCATCGATTTGCCGGTGCCAGGCGGCCCGATCATCAGCATCGAATGGCCGCCCGCAGCCGCCACTTCCAACGCACGCCGCGCCTGCGGCTGGCCGCGCACGTCCGACAGATCTGGATAGCGGATGTCCGCATCGACCGGCGCAGGTAGCGCGGGCACAAGTTTGCGGTCGGGCGCGCTAAGGTGATCGCATACCTCGATGAGCGTACGCGCAGGCAGCACCTTGGTACCGCTGACGAGCGCAGCTTCGGCTGCGTTCTCGGTGGGCAGCACGAAAGCGCGTGTGAGCGGCGCTTCGCCATCTGCGGATGCGGGGTTGCGCGACAGCGCATACGCCATCGCCAGCGCACCGCGGATCGGCCGCAGATCGCCCGAGAGCGATAACTCGCCTGCAAACTCGTGCGCATCCAGATGTGTGTGCGGAATCTGCCGGCTCGCCGCGAGGATGCCCAGCGCAATCGCCAAATCAAATCGCCCGGATTCCTTCGGCAAATCCGCTGGCGCCAGATTGACGGTGATGCGCCGCGCCGGAAACTCGAAGCGGCTGTTCTGGATGGCCGCGCGCACACGGTCCTTGCTCTCCTTCACCTCGGTGTCGGGCAACCCGACGATGGTGCTAGTCTTGTTGTTAGTACTGACAGTGTACCAGAGCCGGTGCAATTACGACACAACGAAAGAACGCCCCGCAGGGCGGGGCGTATGCAATGGGGGAAAGGTTAGGACTATCTACGAAGAAAAACCCCCTTCGGATTGCGCCGAAGGGGGAATAAGTATTAGTCAGGTATCACGCGGGTAAGTTGCAGTATCTCCAGTAGTGCTCGATGCTTCGGGCTACCGTGACGGAAGCTGTACAAGTCCGTGTCTGCTTTAGTCCAGCGTGTAGCGTTGCGCGTGTAAGAGACTGCGAAAAAGGAATCATCAGCAAAGCGCGCATAGATACGACCGTGCCGAACTCGACCACTCCAGAAAGGGAGAATAGTTAGCGTGAACGTGTCAGGGGCGGTATGCAGTGCATAACGGGTATCGGAAACAGAAAGGATAGACATAGTAGCTCCAAGTTAGTTAAGAGGCGTAAGCTCCTGCTTACTTAACCTATAGCTACAAGTTTTATACAAAGCCAGCGATAGGCCAGTTCGTTAAATCTTTTCGTACTTGTAGACGCTCTTGCGTCCTTCCGACTTGTATTCGACGCGGCGATACCTTACACCGTCATCACTATCATCGCTGCCTGCCTTGCCGCCGCCGATAGCCCGTTCGATTTCAGCGATACCCAACGCGATAGCAGCGAGAAAGCACGAAGCGGCCCCCGCTAGAAGCACGGTAGGGATAATTTTCACTACAACAACGTGTATAGCGTTGAGCAAAAGTGTTAAGTCCATTGTTTAACTCCAAAAACAGGTATAGCGACAACAGACAACAAAAAGCAAGCCACTTTTTTAATCAAAAAAGGTGGCTTGCGGTAAGGGGATTACTGACGCTCTACTTGTAGTAGTACAACAATGTCCGTCCGGCTTTTGTCGGTGCTATTACCCAACTTGAAAGAAAACCAAGGGAGGCGGGAAGCGGTGCCCGTATCGCTATCAGAAGTTAGACCGCCCAAAAGTACCCAATCGCCCGAACTCATAGAAAGCGTAGTAGATAGGGTACGTTTGGTCAGCGTTGGAGTATTGTTTACTCCAGTCGTTGTCTCAATCGCGCCGCTGATTTCCTGCTCGACTTGTACTGTAATGTCATCGTCGGCGATAGTCGGCGTAATGTTAAGAATCGTACCGATATCTTGATATTGCACGCTCTGTTGAGTAGTGCCGCCCGACAATGTTTGAATACTGCCCAACGTCGGGATAGACGAACCAACTTTCAGCACGGCTTTAGTGCCAGTATTAGCGTACAAGCTCGGAGCGGTCTTAATGTTAAATCGCGTATCAGTAGATAGAGCGGAAAGCACGGCGCTAGTACTGCCGGAGCTGAACGTAAGCGAATTAGTAAGGGGGGCCCCGCCTGTCAAACTAACACCCAGCTTGCTATGAAGCACACTAGAAACTAGGCCAATGGCGGAGGCGTCCTTATTGTCTGTGCCTACTTCAAGAATGAAAGCCCGAACGATAGCACGGGGTACAGGTGTATCCACTTGCTGAAGTAAACCCTTCAGCCGGTCAATATCTTTCTGTGTACCGTGGAACACAAAAGCGTCTAAGTCGTTGCGCGTCATTTGAGAATATGCGCTAGTACCATTATCCACGGGCTTTCCTTGTTGCGCGCTCGGTGTTACTGTCGCTGTAGTCGGGGTATTAGTACCCGCATTAGCCCCGGCTGTGCCGGGTGCCGGAGAAGCTGGATTATGGTTTGTTTGTGCTCGTTGGAAAGTAAAGTTACCTTTAGGAAACAAAGGAAGCAACATCGAGCTGATGTAATTCAAATCGCGGTATTTCAAGCGATAGATAAAGTCTGTTTCGTCGGGCTTTTCTTCCTTCGTCGGTGCGGTCTTCGTTACATAGTAATAAGACGGTTTGCGAATAAGAGAATAGCCCCGCTCTGCTAATACATCACGTAGCAAGGATTCAGAGCCTGCCTTACCCAGAGTGGAACGGCTAAAGCCTACCCGGTCAGTACCATTAATAAAGTCATCAGAAAATACGAAATCGACTTTCAAAACGTCTTGCAGAATTTGACGAGCAAACTCAACAATAGATAGCCCGTAAGGTACAGAAATATCTAACGTGGCAACTGGAGACGGCATAGCCGGCACGATAGGCGGCAATACTGGCGCGGTAGTAGCGAAAGCGGCAAAGCTCAATACATTAGTGAGCAAAAATGTTAGACTTTTTTTCATCATTCTTTTCTTTCAATTGAGGGATAGCAGCAACGGGACCGGTCCAATAAGAGATAACGGAGCCGTGCCATTTGATAGTGGGTGCTAGTCCAGTTTGGATATATTCAAAGTCAGAGACATAGCGAATTCGGTTATCTTTGTCGGAGAGAATCGCAAAGGTATAACCTTGTTGTTTATAGAATCCAGTAAGACGGAATAGCGTAGATTCACCGGCTGTCGGGTCGGCAGAGGGTACGGGGGCGGGCAGGGGCGGCGTAATGGCCTTTGGTTGCGCTAAACCAGCCACACCAGAGATAGCGGCGGGCTTGGTCTTTAGAGGCGTTCCAATAATGTCCGCGCCGCTAAAAAAGAAGTGATACATATAGTAAGCACCCCAGACCAACGCGACAAAAGATAGAGGAATCCAAAACTTAAATAGCGGTAATCCCCAAAACTTCACATTCCAAATAGTTGGCGTGTTATTACTAGCTTCAAAGCCGTTCGTACCTTCAAATGATTTGTACAAGCTAAAGATACGGGGGTTTAGAGTTTCTTCGACTCCATCGTAATAGTCGCCGCGCTTAATATCAGTCAGGCCAATAGCGCCCTCATAATAATCAAGACGAAACTTCTTCTGTTTGTACTTGCCGGCGCTTAGCATACGACGTGCGACGTATGTAAATTGCGCATTACCCGAAACCTCGCGTTGCAAGTGCCCCGGCTGTTGCGCGATAAAGTACAAGTCCATCGAATAGCCACGCGCGTCTACATAGTGCCGATGCTTAAGAATCAGCATAATAGTGCGCTCGGGTACTTTCATACCGCTTCCGAAGTAGCGCCGGGCTTCGTCAACAGTGATAACGTCGCCGGGTTGCGTAATTGACGACGCGGGAAAGTCGGGGCTATACCAAAAGTCAGGCTTCTTAACGTCTTCTTCGTCAACGTTGAGAATCAGCGCTTTAAAGTCATAGTCGCCGGTTGCGGTACTCTGCTCGCGCATAAGCTTTAATAGCCTGCGCTCGGTGTGGTCCAGCGCGTCCGTCTTATCAGAAGACGTAGCGCGACCCGGCAACGCGTTTAGATAGCCGTTGATTGCGGCGGCGTCAATACCGTTTATGTTACTTACCCAGCGTCGGCCAGCGGCCAGCGCGAATAGCCCTACGAAGAAAACAGTAGAGTAAGTTTTACCGTCCCCGGGTTTTCCAAAGATGTTAATTTGCATAGTTAGCGCACCTCCATCGCGCTAACTACGTATAGCAACTTACTTAAACAAGCGACGAACTATGAAAACTGTAACTCGGGCATTAAACAGTGTCGCTAAGCCGTAGGGCAACATCAGATAGTTAGCAAGCCAAAACAAGCGGGCGGAGAACTCACCCGAAATACCGCTAGCCCCTGCTAAAAAACTATGCCAAGTGTCTGTAATAGAGGCAGGTACTAGCCAAGAGGGGGCTATGCCAAGATTGAAAAAAGCGCTAATGAATAGTTGTACAGAAAAGAAAAGCAGTACAGTGCTAAAGAACTTAGCTACACCAGCACTTACAAGAGCTTCAAAAAGCCAGACGAATAATGCACCCACTGAACCCCCTTTATGCTGAAAATACGATAACAATGGCGGACAAGATATAGACGAACGTCAACATAGCTTGTACGAATGTTTCGTAATGATTGGCAATGTCGCAAATGGCGGTAGAGTTAAACGAAAAATCGTGATACATCAAGCTAAAGGACATACTTAGATTCGGACACTGCACAGCAGCTACCGAAAACTGTAGGTTACGCCACGGCGTAAATGCATCTAGCATTAGCTTAACGGTGTCGCCGATTTCAAAACCGGTCATTGCAGGGGGTAATGCAGAAGAAGCGCCGGGCGGGGTGTACGGGTTAGACGCGGTACCTGTACCAGTGCTAGTACCCGTGCCGGTACCGGTTGTGGTTTGACCAACGCCCGACGTACTACCTGTGCTAGTACCAGAGCCGGTATCCGTTGAAGTGCCAGTACCCGTACCCGTGCTAGTGCCGGTACCTGTGCTAGTACCAGTACCGGTGCCCGTGTCGGGCGTATAAATCGGGTGCGCGGGGTTTGAGGGCGCACCAAGCATATCCCCCAACGTCGGCGGAGTGGCTGTACCGCTGCTGATAATAGAGCCCACTTCGTCAGGAGTAATTGGATTAGCTGAATCGTATGGTACCCCTTGATAGCCGGGGACATTTGAGGCAATACGAGTTACACCGTTTGCAATATCAGCAATATTGCCGTTACTCAAAGGTTTAGCTAAGTCATCGTCAGACAAAATAGAAATAGCTTGTCCGTAAGTCAAAGTAGACCACCCCCCGCCAATTTGTGGAAATGGATTACTAATAGCGTCGTCAGGCGGAGAATCATAGCGAGCGGAAGCGCAAGCGCCTGTGGGGACGCTAAGTCCATTACCCGAACTGTCTTGACCATAGCAAGTGCCAAATCCGCAGGTACCCGGGCCGCCTGGAGCTACATCAATTGAACATCCAGCGGCGGTAATAGCGGCGTTAATAGCGGATAGATAATCTAAGCCACGGCCTTCTGCGGAAGGAAAGCCGGGGGCGCCTGCGGAGGTGGCATAAAACCACGTCGGCGGGCCCTTCGGCGCAAAAGGTGCGTTAGGGTCTACGCGTACTTTAACGGTGCCATCTTGATTAAATAGCAAGTCGTAGCCAACACCGGCAACAATAATGCCGCCGATAACTGCCGCAGCACCAGCCCAAACTGGTAAACCGAAAATCATACCGCCACCGGCTGCGGCTGCATCAATACCTGCACCGGTCGCGATACCCACGGCAGTACCATACACTGCATCATTAGCAGCGGCACGAGCTATACCAACGCCCCCTTTAATGTGGCTACCCACGACGTCTTTAATAACGTGACCAATACTGTCACTAACAGGCATCGGACGCCGCAGGGCCTGCGCATTAGCTGTAGAAACAGAAAGCGCGCAAACGGCTAGAGCTAACGCAATAACTGTAAACCGCATTTAGCCCCGAAATCCTGTGATTACCGCCCAACCGCAAAGCAAGCCGAGAAGAAAAAATTGTAGATACCACGCGTCACCAGCGCTCATAGCCGTCTCCATCGTCGTTAGATTCTGTAGCGTCGTCACTATCGACAGCGCCACGAATGTAGCGTATAGCTACGCTAGTCAACAGAATAGATACCATCACCCCTGCAACCTTCAAAAGAGCAGGGGAGATAGTAGACGCGTCTACAGCAGCTAAGAGCGTTGACAAGTCAATCATTTAACAGCAGTACGTACAGCACGAATACCGAGCAATACAAGAACAGCAGAAAGCATAATGGCGGAGACTGCTAGTAACACTGCAAGCGTACCGGTATCAGAAGAAATTGGATAAACCACTTTTGAAAGGTCTAGGCAATATCCACTTGGACCGCAAGTAGGAATAGCAACAGAATTCAATGCGCCAGCAAAGCCACCAGCATCAGCGAACTGCGACGCTGAAAGGTATTGTTTGTATTCTGCGATAAGCGCAGGGTCAGACCAAAACGGGATAGACCCGTCAGGATACATATTTAGTGTGCCGTCCAAGAACTTCCAGCTATCGACGAAGCGGTTAAAGTCATCGACAGAGCTACCAGCGACACAATAACCACCAAGGGCGCACACGTAGCCGCTTGGAAGAACTACAACGGTCCAAGCATTGTCAGGATTCGAGTTAGCTTCAGCATAACCGGGCGGACCCACATTACTGAACTGCGCAAAGGCAGAGCTAAAAGTCAGAGCTAGAAATAGTCCAGCTAGACCAGTTTTCAAAAATTTAATCATTAGATTACTCCAAAAGAAAAGGGGCGGGCCGCGAGGCCAGCCCCTTTAACTTCGTCAACGCTGGATTAACGAACTGCGCCACGCACGTAGCGGATAGCTACTTGCGTCAGCTTCACAGCAATCAGCACACCAGCGACCGTGAGGACGGCGGGGCCAATGGAAGCTGCGCCGGAGGTCACAGCAGAAGTCAAACCGGAAAAATCGATACCGTTCATTTAAGTACTCTCAAAGTTAATAAACCGCTTTAATAACCTGCTTCAACATATGCGAGATAAACCAGCAAAATATCACAACAGACATAGCCACACCCCAAAGCTCCAACCCGGTGGCTAGGCTAAAAGGTGTAGAGATAGCGTCGATGTATTGAGAAGCGGCGGGGCTCAATACGTACGCTGTTACCGTAGTTGGACCCGTACCGCTAGGGCACGGGGACAATTCAGGTAATCCTGGAGAGCAAATTAGAATAGTTTGTGACTGTCCTAAGCTCATTCATGTATTCCTATAGATTGCGGTTTTTTGCAGTGCAGTAGCGCTGCAAAAAGCCCGCTTCACGGTCCATACTTAACTACTATTCCAATCACCGCTACGGTAATCAAGATAGAGTAAAGTACGTCCCACTTTGTATAGTTACTATCGTCAAAGATTTCACGCAAAAAATTAAACATTTTTTAGATAGCGCGTGGGCTATTCAGATAGTACGTTTTACGGCCGTCCTTGCCACGACCGAAAACCACATCAAACTCATACTTGCCAGCGGGGTACGGCTGCTGGTCATCTTTCAAAAAGAGCGTATCCTCTTGATTACGTGCCTTTTGAAGAATAGTCACAGATTGGAAACGGTAAGCAGCACCGGTGCGGGCAGATACGCCCTCTACCAGTTCACCAACAATCCCGGTCACAACAGCAGTTTTAGTTTCAGACATTTTTTGATACTCCATCAGTTAAGTTAAGTGCGGGCTTGAAAACGGATGGAGACGCACAACTAGCCCGCAAGCACTAGCGCAGTTGTATTGTTTTTTCCATCGCTAAAAACGTATAGCAACTTGTATAGCAACAACGACGCGTAATAAATGCGCCCGGAGGGAACGGAGGCGTACAGCCGGAGTTTTTCAAATCGCCCACGATTTGAAACGCGCTTAATGGGGGGGGAGCCGAAAAGGGAATTTTCTAGCGAACGCTAGAAAATAGGAGGCCCTAGCCGACGGTCCAGGCTATTTAGCGAACGCGTAATAGCCGGCTTTTTGGGGGGCGACATAGCCCCCGCCGGGACGCCTGGAAGGCGGGGGGCCCCGCGGTTCATAGCAGCCACGGCAGTCGGCTAGCGTGAAGCGTGGGGCCGCCCGCCGCAGCGGGCGTCTCGGCGCAGCAAGGGAAGCGGGCCCTAGCCCGCTAGTGTGCGTGTCGCCCTAGCGACCGAAGAGCACACGGTCCCGCATAGCCCCGCAAGGGGCTATTAGTCACGGAGTGACTACACGGTGTATCGAACTAAACAGGAGATACACCGTGTCCGTACTTCATAAATCAAATACCCGCGAAGCGGGTAAGGCGCGAGAAATCGAGACGCTAAAAGCTATAGGGCTGTGCGGCTGGATGACTACGCGAACTATCGCCCTGTGGGTCTATACAGATAGCACACTTCACGTAGCGACGAACAAAGCGCAGCTAGTGCTGAAGCGATTGAAGCTAGCAGAAGAAGTTAAATCTAGAAAACTGGCGAATGGATATACCGCGTGGATACTAACTCGAAAAGGAGCAGATAGAGTTAACCTTGAACTAGAAGCAGAAGGCTACGAAAAGGGGTGGGCGCATCACGGGTACGACGCGGGAACGCTAGACTATGTAAGACACATAACAACTATAGAATTTCTAGCGCAAAAGCGGCGCGAACAAGACATAGCGGGGGCTGTGGGAAAAGCTGGATTGCGTGCGGGATTAGTACCAGAATTTAAAGAATGCGACGGAGCCTACATAACATATAAAAACGGGTGCTATACAGTTGTAGGAGTGCTAGCCATCACGAACGCGCGGGGTGCCATCGTTGATAAGCTACGCAGGCTAAAAGCCCAAAAACTTAAGATTGATTTAGCTGGTGAGCCCCGCATCATAGCTACTGTCCGGCGCAGAGAAGTCGTGTGATTCAGACCCGCTGTTGATTAAGAAGCCCGCCCTTGGCGGGCTTCTGCTATTTAGGCCTCGGAACCGATGCGGCGAACGGGCCACTTGAAGCCGAAGCGCCGGATAACTACGGTGGGTATGTCCATCTCTAAACCGTCGTGGTAGTCCGCTATCGCGGCGGCTACTTCTTCTTTAGTGTACTGTTGATAATCGGGTTCTTCAATATCGGCAGACGAGGGGGCCGGTGAAGGGTCAAACTTAGGGCTGGCCGGGGTATCAGGAACGACAGGGATAGACTTAACTGGTAACGCTATGCCGAACTTCTTGTATGCCTCTGCGGGAATAGTTACGGTGCCAGTCTTTTCAAAGTCAGCGACTTCATCTAAGCAGTCTTGCCGGGTGTATACGTCTGTTTCATTAGCCCACATATCTTTGTTTTCGTCCATAGCCTTTTGACCGGCTTTCTTGTCGCGCTGTACGTGATAGTCAGGGTCTTGGCGATTTGTGGGGAAATTCAGCGGAGAATGAGTACCATCCGGACGTACTACGTTAGTACCCTCAACGCGGGGCGTTAAAAGCGTGTACTCTTGCACTTGGTCGTGGCCTATCTGCCCGTGTTTAAGCACATATCCAAGCTCCACAAGGCCCGGGCCAGTACCACTCTTTTGTTTAGCGTGGTTAGCGTTGGAAATCAAGCGCGATACTAAAACATTGTCGGGCTTACCTTTGCTGAAGAAGCCGCACATCTCGGCTATGCGTTCTTGCGAAAGACGTACATAACCGCTAGTTTTGGCGTGTAATGCGAGAATTAGAAACACTTTAAGTTGACGCGGGCCAATGGCACTGTCAATCATAGTCAAGGGTGATACGCGAGCGAACGTAGAAAGTCCGTCAATCTTACGGATGTAGTCCTCTTTTTCTTTAGTGGACTTTGTAGCGAGCTTGGACATTGGTAGTCTCCAGTAGTTAGGGGGTGTCGGTTGTATTACCGATACAAACGTATAGCCAGCGGTTTTATACGTTTTGGAAAAAAGAAAACCCCCGCTGTCGGGAGCAACAGCGGGGGTATCACCCTCGAACTACTGTGTAGAGCTACCACCCTCTACACTATGTGTAGGTAACAGTTTTATACGCGTAAAAAAGCCCGCTTGACGCGGGCTAGGGCTGCGGCCTGAACGGCCTTGCCCCCCTTTGCATGTCGCGAAGCGACCGGCGGGCTATGCCCGCCTTCTGTTAGGTTTGCGCTAGCAAACCGTATGACAGACGGCCGCAGGTCGTCTGTTGTTTCTGTTCTCTGTGTTAGTCTGTATTGTGAGTACAACCGAAAGGGGCAAATAGTACAACCGGAGGGGCTGAATAATACAACCGCTCAATCCCACGAACTACCGCCAAAGCTGTCAGACGAGCTGCTAAAGCTATCCTGCTGAAAAGTGTCAGCGCCAAATTCGGGGCTGTCAGGCGGCGTTATGTGCATCGGTACACCGTCGTACAAATCCCTCGACATTCCGAACAAAAAGGATAGCAGGTAGTCCCACATTTTATTCCTTTGGATTGATTAGAAAGTCAGCAACGGTCTTGCCAGTCATCAAGTGAGCTTCCAACCATTTCGGGGTTTGGCCACGGCCAGACCAGGAATTTTCACCATCGCTGTACTTGGCAGGTACTTTAGTACCCCGTGTACTAGACGGCTTCTGCTTAGCCAACTCCTCGGGTGTGGCGTCTTTCATATCAGCAGAATGCATCAAAGGCGCTAAGACCTCGTCAAGCGTAAAGCCAGCGTCTTTAATCTGCTTGCGAATGTCAGCGCGCAGGGCTACAAGCTTCTGTTTACGTCCATCTTTTATCAGAGCTTCCGCGTCCCGCGTAAGCTGCATAAGCTGGTCATAACTAAGACTTTTAAGGTCAATGCTCATTTTCATCACTCCAGAGGTATCTGCGTAACGGCTCGACCGTTGCGCCAAGTTATCGACGCAAACATAGTAGCAGTGTTTACAACGATAGACGAGATAGCTCGCAAAATTCTTTCGTGAAGTGCGGCGCGGTAGTCGATGTGTTCGTCGCCTGTCAGTTTGTCTAAAGTCTCCTGCAAAGTACCGTCAACGGGGTTACCCGCGTTCATATCCATCAACGCCAGCAAGTCTTTAGTAACGCGCTCTAGGTGCTGTTTGCGTTCGTTAATAGACTGCTCGCGCTGGCGGATACGTAGCAGCAGGGCGGGGGAATCCTTGCGGTCTGTAAGTCCTTCCAGCATATCGAGCAAGTTAGCTAGTTTCGCTTGTTCTTCACGTAGTACTGTCTCTGCGGACGTTACTTCATCCCTTGCCCACGTCGTAAAGTCATCATCAGCCACCGCCTCGGCGTCAGTCTCTAGAATACCCCGCAACAAAGCCGGGTGTAGCTTTAGGGCGGAAATGGATTTGCAGTTAGTTACCCCTCTTATTCTGTCCGTGCACTGGTACTGGACGTACCCGGGCTGTGCGCTAGACCCTTTATATTTGCGCGACAAAGACGAGCCGCAAGCGCACTTAATAACACCTTGAAAGACGTTCAAATACCGATTGTCACGGCGGCGCGGCAAGTCGGCACGGTTAGCCCGTGCTGCCGTGGCTAAGTTAAATAAAGTTTCATCTACGACGGCAGGGTAATAGTCCGGCCAGGGTTCGCCGATAGGAAGGCGTACGCCTTCTGTCTTTTTGTGCGGCTGGTGCTCACCAATCACTGCCCTATTTCGGGCTATGCGGGATACTAGGGTAGCGTGCCAAGAGTCGCCTAAGCCCGGTACAGGCCACTTTTCAGCGTTTGCGCGGCGGGCTATTGCCACGTTGCCGAAACCCCCGGCCATCAGCTCGATTACCCGGCGTACAGATTCGGCTTTTTCAGGGATAGGCTCGAAACCGGAGCGGTCGGGCTTGACGCGTAACCAGCGGGGGCATTCTGCGGTTAATACTGGCGGACGCTGTACGCGCTTCTCTTGCCAGAAATCAGAGAGCATTTGCGACTTTCGCTTACTCTCTTCGTGAGCGCGGGACATAACGACGATAGCATTAAGCATTACGCCTAAGTCGCTTGCGTTACTCTTGTCTATAACGCTTTCGTCAGTAAGCGTAATGATAGATACCCCGCCATCCACGATAGTGCGAATAACATCAATAGCTTTCATCGGGTCAGCACGGCTAAGGCGGTCTAGCTGCTCTACTAGTAAGAAAGACCCTGGCGGGACTTTACCCGCCTCTACGGCGGCTAGGAATAGGCCCAGCGCGCCCTTCGTCACGTTTGAGCGGTCGTATGCACTGACACCTAAGTCTCTGTACGTCAGACTCTCGTCTAGCTGTAGCCCCTTCCGGGCTGCGTACTCCGCAGCTTTAGCATTTTGACGGCGGAGGCTGTCGCCGTCGGCTTGGCGGGCTGTAGAGAAGCGGATGTACGAGTACGCCAGGGGCGCCGGGGTGGTGCGGGGGGTGTCAGGCATAGTCAGTAATTATGAGTGGACTAGCGTGAACGACGGCAGCCCGTTGGCCAGATGCACCTCCACGGACACCGCTGGCGCATCGATGCCGGAAAGCGCGCGTGAACGCAGGACGGCGAGGCTCATCGCGGCGTTCTCCGATTGACATGACGAACGGAACAGAGAGCAGGGCAGGGATGCATGGCGTGTCAGTGCGCGGCGTAAGAGGAACCTGCCACTGTGCCAGTCACGTGATGCCGCCCACTCGGCTTGCATTCAAATTTGACGCGCAGTCTGAATGCAAAAAAAACCGGAGCACGTGGCTCCGGTGTTGTTGTCGGCAGATCCGATCAGGGGAACGCAGGCATCGCCGAATCTTCACCGCTGAAGCGGCCTTCAGGATGCGTGTTCTGCAGTAGGGCGCGCACTTCCGGCACGCGCGAGCGCGGTACGTCCACCATCAACAGAATCTGCCCATCCTCCACCGCCTGCTTGAACGGTTTGAGGCGGCTGTTCGGCACGGAACTGCCGATCATGCTGGAGGCCCACGCGCCAAACAGCGCGCCGACCACGGTTGTGATGCCGACCATCCCCCACTGCGGACCTTCGCCGATGATTGGGAACAGTGCGGCCACGATACCTGCGGCCACGCCCGCACCACCGCCGATCACCAGCCCGTTCTGGGTGGCATGGACGATGTCGGAGGTCTGGAGCAGGTTGGCCTCGTGCAGGCCGGTGAGGTCGGCGCCTTCCTTGGCGACGAAGTGGATGTGGCGCTCGGTGATGCGCGCCAGCAGGAGGTCATTCATGACACGCCGGGCGCTGGCGACGTCCGGCAAGAGAAAGTAGAGACGATGCTGCATGATCTTCTCCTCAAGCGCTGCTGCGCGTGCGTCTTAAGGACGTTCTAGATCAGTTCATCAGCCGCAACAAGGCGACGCATCGAACTTTTCGCTGTGCGTCGCAGCACGGGTGCCGCGGCGGGCACAGCGAGGGGCGATACCTGCACCCGGCGTGATGCCGGGCGCTTGCGCGTTACTGGCCAGTGCTTGCTGGGGCAGCAGTCTTGAGCTGCGCTTCGAGCGCGGCCACGCGCGTCTCCAGCTCTTCCAGGCGGGCGCGGGTACGGGCCAGCACCTGCGACTGCACATCAAATTCCTCACGCGTGACCAGATCAAGCTTGGAGAAGCCCTGGGTCATCATCGCGCGCACGTTCTTCTCGATGTCGGCGGCCGGCGAGTTGCGCAGTGCCTCGGTGACGCGGTTCTGAAAGTCGGTAAAGAGATCGGTGGGTTTCATTGAGGTTCTCCGAGGGTCGTGCTGCCCGCGCCAAGCCGGTGCATGCACCGCTTTTGTGCGCGTGGATTGCCGTGCCATGGTGCGCAGAGCGGCACAAGGCGCGTGGTTTCAGTGCCGAAGGCGTGGATGCTACCCGTTGAGCGCCTCCAACTCCACAAATCCCGGCAAGTCTCGCTGCGATGCGGCATTGCAGGCGTCATCCAAACGGGGACAGATCAGCATCCGAAACCTGGAAATCTGGGGCGACGCTAAGCAGCACGGCGCTGAAATCACTCTATCACATGGCTTTTATCGCGCCATGACGGTCTGAGGCCGCATTGGTCGGAGCCGCCTGCTGCAAGCGTTGGTGGGTGGCGCAAATCACGCTGGCGGATCCGTCCCCAATTCCCTTGGTGCAAGTCCTGAGTCGGGCTAGGCATCGCCGTCGAAGATTCGCTCTAACTTCACTACATCGACATGGCATGACAGTTGCAGAACTGGTGCGACTTTTTTTCACGTTTCAACGTTCCGTTGTTGCGACTTTCTAAAAGGGGGAGAGCCGTTATGAAGAAATTTGCGTACGCAGCCAGTGTGGTGTTGTTGACCGGTGCCGCCGCCGGTATGACTCAAAGCGCCATCGCCCAGACTGCGCCCGCCGCGCCGGCGGCCGATGCACCTGCCGCAGCACCCGCTCCGGCACCTGCACTGACTGCCAACGTCACGCTGGCCAGCCAATACCGCTATCGCGGCATCATGCAGACCAACAACAAGCCCGCCATCCAGGGCGGGGTTGACTACGCCATTCCGGGTGGCGTGCTGCCTGAAGGCTTCTACGTCGGCAACTGGAACTCGTCGATCAGCTGGCTGAGCGATTCCAACTCGAGCGTGTCTGCACCCATCGAGATGGACTTCTACGGCGGCTACAAGACCGAGATCGTCAAGGACGTGCCCATCGACGTGGGCGTGCTGCAGTACTACTACCCGGGCAGCTATCCCGACGGTTTCACGCGCCCGCACACCACGGAAGGCTACGCGCAAGTCGGCTACGGTCCGGTCACGTTCAAGTACTCGCACGCGTTCTCGAACCTGTTCGGCACGCCGGATTCGCACCATAGCCAGTACTTCGACCTGTCGGGCAACTTCGACACCGGCTTCTGGGGCCTGACGCTGAACCTGCACGTCGGCTATCAGCAAGTGCCGCACCAGACCGTGCGTGCCTCGTATGCCGACTGGAAGGTCGGCGTGACGAAGGACTTCGGCAGCGGCTGGACGGCATCGCTGGCGTACATCGACACCAATGCTTCACGCGCGTTCTACACCAACACGCGCAACAGCTACATGGGCAAGGCGACGGCCCTGCTGTCGGTCACCAAGACTTTCTAATCAACGAGGCGAGGCGGCGTCCATTCACGAGTCGGGCGTCGCCAATCGAGGAGGAATCAGCATGAAACTGATCATGGCGGTCATCAAGCCGTTCAAGCTCGACGAGGTCCGCGAGGCGTTGTCCGAGGTCGGCGTGTCGGGCATCACCGTGACGGAAGTCAAGGGTTTCGGGCGCCAGAAGGGCCACACCGAGCTGTATCGCGGCGCCGAGTACATCGTCGACTTCCTGCCTAAAGTGAAGATCGAAGTGGCCGTGCCCGACGACGTGCTCGAGCGCGCAGTTGAAGCCATCGAAAAATCTGCGCGCACCGGCAAGATCGGCGACGGCAAGATCTTCGTGGCCGACGTTGAACAAGTCATCCGCATCCGCACCGGCGAGACCGGCGGCGACGCTCTATAAGCCCAATCTGCCAAGGAAGAGGTCAAAACATGAAAACCTGGTTCACACGATTCCTGACCGCAGGGGCCGTTGTTGCGGTGCTTGCGGGCGCCGTGATGTCGGCACCCGCCGTTGCGCAGGACAAGCCGGCTGCCGAAGCGTCGGCACCGGCTGCTGCTGCGCCTGCGGCAGCGCCCGCGTCCGATGCCGCCGCCGCTCCGGCAGCAGCCGCTGCTGCTGCGCCGGCTGCTGCCTCGGCTCCGGCTGCGGCCACGCCCGTGCCCAACAAGGGCGACACGGCATGGCTGCTGGTCTCTACTGCCTTCGTCATTCTGATGACGCTGCCGGGCCTGGCGCTGTTCTACGGTGGCCTGGTGCGCAAGAAGAACATGCTGTCGGTGCTGATGCAGTGCACGGGCATCTTCTCGCTCATCATCATCCTGTGGGCCATCTACGGCTACAGCTTCGCGTTCACCGAGGGCAACGCCTTCTTCGGCGGGCTTGATCGCCTGTTCCTGAAAGGCCTGACGCCGGATTCGGTGGCCGCCACCTTCAGCAAGGGCGTGGTGGTGCCGGAGTTTGCGTACTTCGCCTTCCAGGGCGCGTTCGCCGCGATCACCTGCGCGCTGATCATCGGTGCCTTCGCCGAGCGTGCCAAGTTCTCGGCCGTGCTGCTGTTCGTGGTGCTGTGGTTCACCTTCAGCTACCTGCCGATCGCCCACATGGTCTGGTTCTGGCCGGGTCCGGATGGCTTTACCGACGCCAAGGCGGCTGAGGTGATGACGTCCAAGTCGGGCTGGCTGTTCCAGAAGGGCGCGCTGGACTTTGCCGGCGGTACCGTGGTGCACATCAACGCCGCCGTTGCCGGTCTGGTGGGTGCCTTCCTGTTCGGCAAGCGCATCGGCTTTGGCCGTGAAGCCCTCAAGCCGCACAGCCTGACGCTGACGATGGTTGGCGCCTCGCTGCTGTGGTTCGGCTGGTTCGGCTTCAACGCCGGTTCGGCCCTGGAAGCCAACGGCTCCGCCGCGCTGGCCTTCGTCAACACGCTGCTGGCTACCGCCGCTGCCGTGCTGTCGTGGAGCTTCGGCGAGTGGATCGGCAAGAGCAAGCCGTCGATGCTGGGTGCAGCTTCGGGTGCCGTGGCAGGCCTGGTGGCCATCACCCCGGCTGCCGGTTTCGTCGGCCCGATGGGTTCGATCGCCCTGGGTATCCTCGCCGGCCTGCTGTGCCTGTGGGGCGTGAACGGCCTCAAGCGCATGCTGGGCATGGACGACACGCTCGACGTGTTCGGCGTGCACGGCGTGGGCGGTATCCTCGGCGCGCTGCTGACTGGCGTGTTCGCCTCGCCGAGCCTGGGCGGCACCGGCATCTACGACTACGTTGCCAACAAGGTGGCCGACGGCTACTCGATCGGCGGCCAGCTGTGGATCCAGCTCCAAGGCGTGCTGACCACGATCATCTGGTCTGGCGTGGTGGCCTTCATCTCGTACAAGATCGTCGATGCGATCGTCGGTCTGCGCGTGCCGGAAGAAGAGGAGCGCGAAGGTCTGGACATCACGTCTCACGGCGAAACTGCCTACGAAGACTGATCCTCTGCCTGATCAAACAAAAGACCCGGCCACGTGCCGGGTTTTTTGTTGGCGTGGCGCTTGAGCCACCGAGCCTTAACTCCGATGTAAAAAACCTTCAATTGCCTCTCGTTATGCGGACGCTTACATTGCAGACGTGGTTTCCTCCACCTGCAGAACGCTCCCCGTATCTGTCAGGCTATTCCCCAAGCGCGGCAGCCCCGCGCTTTTTTTTTGTCCACGTTTTCTGTGTGGTTTTGTGCGTTGCCACACACCTCCCCTTGCGAAACCGTCCATTGACCGCATATCGATAGCCCGCTGTCGTCTGCAAGCTATTGCCTGTTCCTCTACAATCGGATCGGGCGATAAATTACATCAATAGGAAGGGTATGGTTCCGCACCTGATCACCGCGCTGAACGGGCCGCTGCTGGAGCTCGAGCAGAAGATTCTTGACGCCACGCCCGCCATCGAACGCTGGTTCCGCCTGGAGTGGCAGGAACATACGCCGCCGTTCTACTGTTCGGTCGATTTGCGCAACGCCGGCTTCAAGCTGGCGCCGGTCGACACGAACCTGTTCCCGGGCGGCTTCAACAACTTGTCGCCCGAGATGCTGCCGCTGGCCGTGCAGGCTGCCATGGCCGCCATCGAGAAGATCTGCCCGGACGCCAAGAACCTGCTGCTGATTCCCGAGCGCCATACGCGCAACATGTTCTATCTGCAGAACGTGGCGCGCCTGTCGCAGATCATGCGCCAGGCTGGGCTCAACGTGCGCCTGGGCTCGCTGTCCGAAGACATCAAGGAACCGACGCCGATCGACCTGCCCGATGGACAGCACCTGGTGATCGAGCCGATTTCGCGCATCGGCACCAAGGGCCGCCGCCTGGGTATGGAGAATTTCGATCCGTGCTCGATCCTGCTGAACAACGATCTGTCGGCTGGCGTGCCGCCCATCCTCGAAAACATTAACGAGCAGTACCTGCTGCCGCCGCTGCACGCGGGCTGGTCGCAGCGTCGCAAGACCAACCACTTCGCCGCCTATGATGAAGTGGCCAAGAAGTTCGCCAAGCTGATCGACATTGACCCGTGGATGGTCAACCCGTACTTCACCAAGTGCGGCGGCCTTGACTTCCATGAGCGCGCCGGCGAGGAAGAACTCGCCCACGCGGTCGAGACCGTGCTCAAGAAGACCGCCAAGAAGTACAAGGAGTACGGCGTGACCGAGACCCCATACGTGGTGGTCAAGGCTGATGCCGGCACCTACGGCATGGGTGTGATGACCGTGCGCGATCCTTCCGAGGTCAAGGGCCTGAACCGGAAGGAGCGCAACAAGATGAGCGTGGTCAAGGAAGGCCTGGAGGTCTCCGAAGTGATCGTGCAGGAAGGCGTGCACACCTTCGAGAAGATCAACGAAGCCGTGGCCGAGCCCGTCGTCTATATGATCGACCGCTATGTGGTTGGCGGTTTCTACCGGGTTCACACGGGCCGTGGCGTGGACGAGAATTTGAACGCGCCGGGCATGCATTTCGTGCCGCTGCCGTTTGCATCGAACTCGCTGCCCGACAGCCACGCCAAGCCGGGCGCCGGCGAGCCGAACCGCTTCTACATGTATGGCGTGGTGGCGCGCCTCGCTCTGCTGGCCGCGTCGCTCGAGCTTGAGAAGACCGACCCGAACCCGCTGATCTAAGCACAAGCTGTTGAGGGAGCCGCCATGCGCATCCTGTTCATCGTCGATCCGCTGTCGACGTTCAAGATCTACAAGGATTCCACCTTCGCGATGATGCGCGAGGCGACGGCACGCGGCTACGCGATCTACACGTGCCTGCAGTCGCAGCTGACGCTGGCGGGCAACGTGGTCGAGACCGTTGCCACGCCCATCGCCCTGACCGGCAATGAAGAAGACGGGCAGGAGTGGTATCGCGCAGGCGATGCACGTCTGCTGCCGCTCACCGGCTTTGACGCCGTGCTGATGCGCAAGGACCCGCCGTTCGATATGGAATACGTCACCAGCACATGGCTGCTGGAGATTGCCGAGCGGCAGGGCGCACGCGTGTTCAATAAGCCGCAGGCGATTCGTGACCACTCCGAGAAGCTGGCGATTGCGCAGTTTCGGGAGTTCACCGTGCCGACCATCGTGTCGCGCGATGCCAAGCGCCTGCGCGACTTTCACGCGGAGCAGGGCGACGTCATCTTCAAGCCGCTCGACGGCATGGGCGGTACAGGCATTTTCCGCGTCGGGCCGGACGGCATGAACCTCGGTGCCGTCATCGAAACGCTCACTGACAACGGCGTGCGCACGATCATGGCCCAGCAGTACATTCCCGCCATCCGCGAGGGCGACAAGCGCATCCTGCTGATCGGTGGCTCGCCGGTGCCGCATTCGCTGGCGCGCATCCCGATGGCTGGCGAAGTGCGTGGCAATCTGGCTGCCGGCGGTACGGGGCGCGCACAGCCCCTGTCCGAGCGTGATCAAGTGATTGCGCATGCACTCGCGCCGGTGCTGTGGCAGCGCGGCCTGCTGCTGGTCGGCCTGGACGTCATCGGGGACTACCTGACCGAGGTCAACGTCACCAGCCCGACGTGCTTCCAGGAAATCACCCAGCAGACCGGCTTCAATGTGGCCGGCATGTTCATCGACGCGCTCGAGCGGGCTGCGGGCAAGTCGCCGGGCGCGGGGTTAGGTGGGGCTGGCCGGAATTCGGCCTAGAAAGGTGGCATAGCCTCTCCGGCGGGTGTCCTCCGCTCGGGGGAGTTCCGCACACTGCGCGCAATCGCCCCAAATGGCCCTGATACAATCGAGGTCACACCGATTCGCTTTTCGATCATGGCAGGGATTCTGATCATCGCTCATGCGCCGTTGGCCAGCGCACTGCGCGATTGTGCTGCACACGTGTATTGCGGTCAGCCCGAACGGCTGGGTGCAATCGACGTCCTGCCCGACGCCGAGCCGGCTGCCGTGCTGGCCCAGGCGCGCGCCAAGCTCGCAGAGTTGATCGAGGACAACGGCGCGCTGGTGCTGACCGACATCTTCGGGGCCACGCCCGCCAACATCGCTTCGCGCCTGGCTGATCCAGGCCGCGTGCGCGTGCTGGCCGGCGTGAACCTGCCGATGCTGGTGCGCGCCATCTGCTATCGCACCGAAAAACTCGAACAACTTGCTGCCAAGGCACTGGCCGGTGGCGCGCAAGGCGTACTGCAGGTCGGCTCGACAGCCGTTCAGAATCAGGTTGCCAACCATCCGGACAAATATGCTGCAGAGGGATATCACCATCATCAATAAGCTCGGGCTGCATGCCCGCGCCTCCGCCAAACTCACGCAGCTCGCCAGCAAGTTCGACAGCCAGATCAAGATGTCGCGCAACGGCCGTCAGGTCGACGCCAAGAGCATCATGGGCGTGATGATGCTGGCAGCAGGCATCGGCTCCACCGTCACGCTGGAGATCGAAGGCCCTGACGAGCAGGCTGCCATGGACGGGCTGGTCGGACTCATCAACGACCGCTTCGGCGAAGGCGAGTAACCCACAACACAACGCAGTTCTCGGCCAGCGTCTCTATGCCATTCACCCTGCACGGCATCCCGGTTTCGCGCGGCATTGCCATCGGCCGTGCGCACATGCTGGCGCGCGCGGCACTGGATGTGTCGCACTACCTCGTCGACGAAGACAAGCTGGATGCCGAGGTCGAGCGCCTGCGCAGCGCCCGGGCCGCTGTGCGCGGCGAGCTGGTTGCGCTCAAGCGCGATCTGCCTGCCGATGCACCGGAGGAGATGGGCGCCTTCCTCGATGTGCACGCGATGATTCTGGATGACGCGCTGCTCTCGCAGGTGCCCGAGACACTGATCCGCACGCGCCGCTACAACGCCGAGTGGGCGCTCACCACGCAGCTTGAAGAACTGATCCGTCAGTTCGGCGAGATCGAAGACGAATACCTGCGCGAGCGCAAAGCCGACATCGAACAGGTGGTCGAGCGCATCCTGAAGGTGCTGGCCGGTGCGCCCGCACTGGCGCCTGCACCGGTGGCGGTGGGCTGCGATCCGGACGCTGGCATGATCGTTGTCGCACACGACATTGCTCCGGCCGACATGCTGCAGTTTCGCGGCCAAACGTTCGCAGGTTTTGTCACCGACCTCGGCGGGCGCACCTCACATACCGCCATCGTTGCGCGCAGCCTGGATATTCCGGCTGCGGTGGGCGTGCACAATGCCAGCGCGCTGATCCGCCAGGACGACGTCATCGTGATTGATGGCGACAACGGCATCGTCATCGTCGACCCGAGCGAGGCCATCCTCGAGGAATACCGTCACCGCCGCAGCGAGGGCGAACTGCAGAAGAAGCGCCTCGAGCGCCTGCGCCACACGCCTACCGTCACGCTCGACGGCACGCAGATCGACCTGCTCGCCAACATCGAGATGCCGGAGGACGCAGCCGCTGCCGTGAAGGCCGGCGCCGTGGGCGTGGGCCTGTTCCGCTCGGAATTCCTCTTCATGAACCGGCGTGGCGCCCTGCCCGATGAGGAAGAACAGTTCCGCGCGTACCGCACGGCGGTCGAGTCGATGCAGGGCTTGCCGGTGACGATCCGCACGATCGACATCGGCGCCGACAAGCCGCTCGACATCCGCGACGATGTATTCGAGACCGCGCCCAACCCGGCGCTGGGGCTGCGTGCGATTCGCTGGTCGCTGTCGGAGCCGGCGATGTTCCTCACGCAACTGCGCGCGCTGCTGCGGGCATCTGCCTTCGGGCCGGTGAAGATTCTCGTGCCGATGCTCGCCCACGCCCGCGAGATCGACCAGACGCTGGACTTGCTCGCGCGAGCCAAGGCCTCGCTTGACGCCGATGGCATTGCCTACGACCCGACTGTCAAGGTCGGCGCCATGATCGAGATTCCGGCCGCCGTGCTGATCCTGCCGGTGTTCCTGCGCCGCATGGATTTTCTCTCGATCGGCACGAACGACCTGATCCAGTACACGCTGGCCATTGATCGCGCCGACAATGCGGTCGCGCATCTGTACGACCCGCTGCATCCGGCGGTGCTGCAGTTGATCGCACGCACCATCCGCGAAGGGCATCAGGCCGGCAAGCCGGTGTCGGTGTGCGGCGAGATGGCGGGGGATTCGGCAATGACGCGCCTGCTGCTCGGCATGGGGCTCACCGAGTTCTCGATGCATCCATCGCAGCTGCTCAGCGTGAAGCAGCAGATCCTGCGCTCAGACCGCCCGCGTCTGATGCGCGAGGCCGACCGCCTGCTGCACACCTGTGAACCCACTGAAATCCAGGATGCACTGGGCGCGCTGGCTCGCGCCTGACCTGCTGAATTTTTAAGCGCCGAGGCCACGCGACTGTCGTGCCGGCGCATCGCCCGTTTCAGGGAAATCTCTCCGCTAAGTGATTGAAATTGCACGTCTTTCCATGAAAAGACGGCTCGCGCGCACCCGCATGTCCCTGTCGATCGAATGGGGTCGAACAAGAATTGTTCTCATTACCATTCTCTGTTATTCTGGTTTCACAGCGCGTTTTGAGCGCTGCGGAGGAATCCCGTGTACGTCTGCATCTGCAACCAAGTGACCGACCGCGAAATCCATGGCGCCGCCCGTCTGGGTGTGTCGACAATGGACGAACTCGCCGAGACGCTGGGCGTCGGCACCTGCTGTGGACAATGCCGGGACTGCGCCAAGCAGGTGCTCGCCGAAGCGGTGAGCTGCATCCCCGTTGATCAGGTGTTGGGCCGTGCAAGCACGCATGCCATAATCGAGCGTCGCGACGAGCCCGTTGCCAACGATCAAGCCATTACGGCCAGCGCGTTGGCTGCCTGACCCCCCCAGTTTTTCCGTTTCTCGTTTTTCTTGATTCGCCGCGATCTGCCGCCCGGGCTTCATAGCCTCGGTGGCATTTGTTGCTTGGGGTCAGCACAGGGCTCGCCTTGAACGGACGCGTGCGTGCGTCCATCACTTGCACCTGCAGGAGCCCCAAGAATGAAAGGCGATAAGAAGGTCATCCAATATCTGAACGCCCAGCTCAAGAACGAGCTGACCGCTATCAACCAGTATTTCCTCCACGCGCGCATGTACGGCCACTGGGGGCTCAAGCGTATTGGGGACCACGAATACAAAGAGTCCATCGGCGAGATGAAGCACGCCGATCGCCTGATCGAGCGCATCCTGATGCTCGAAGGCCTGCCGAATCTGCAGGACCTCGGCAAGCTGTTGCTCGGCGAAAACACCCCGGAAATGCTGGAGTGCGACCTGAAGCTGGAGAAGGCCGCGCACACCACGGTGGTCGAAGCCATCGCGTACTGCGAGTCGGTCAAGGACTACGTCAGCCGCGAGATTTTCGTCGACATCCTGGACGACACCGAAGAGCACATCGACTGGCTGGAAACGCAGCTGGAGTTGATCGACAAGGTTGGCATCCAGAATTACCTGCAGTCGCAGATGGAGCCGGAGGGCGAGTAAGCCTCGTCGATCGGCAAGAAAAAGGAGGCCTTGGCCTCCTTTTTTCATGCGCGTCGCGTGCGCCTAGTGTGTGCTGCCGCAGACCGGGCATGACGGCTGGCGCGCCACGCGCATCGTCGTCCATTCCATCGACAGGCCATCGAGCATCAGCAGACGTCCCGCGAGCGAGTGTCCGATGCCGGCGATCAACTTGAGCGCCTCGGCGGCCTGCACCGTGCCCACCATGCCGACCAGCGGCGAGAACACCCCCATCGTTGCGCAGGCCACATCCGGTGCGGGCTCGTCGGGCGGGAACAGGCAGGCATAGCAGGGACCGCCGGCGCGGCTGTCAAACACGCTGATCTGCCCATCAAAGCGGATCGCCGCGCCCGACACCAGCGGTACGCCTGCCCGCACGCAGGCAAGGTTGGCCGCCTGGCGCGTGGCGAAATTGTCGGAACAATCGAGCACCACGTTCACACCGTCGAGTAGTGTGCCGATGCTGCCCGCATCCAACCGGCGCTGCACGGTATGGACCTGCACACCAGGGTTCAGCCGCGCGATGGCCGCTTGTGCCGATGCCACTTTCGGTTGCCCAACCGACTCGGTGGTGTGAAGGATCTGGCGCTGCAGGTTGGTCAGGTCGACCGTGTCGTCATCGACGATGGTGAGCGTCCCGACGCCCGCAGCCGCAAGGTAGGGCAGGGCTGCCGCGCCCAGGCCGCCCGCGCCGATGACAAGCGCATGTGCTTCCAGCAGACGCGTCTGCCCTTCGATGCCGATCTCGTCGAGCAGGATATGGCGGGAGTAGCGCAGCAGTTGATCGTCGTTCATGGCAGTGCAATGAAAAAGGCCGTGCAGTGCACGGCCTCATAAGTTTGCCAGTGTTTGCCGGCCGGTGTCTTAACGGGCGCCGCTCGGCTCCGGGGCCGGGATTACGCCGCTGGCCGGGACGTTCGGCTTGGCCGGGGCAGGGGCAGCCGGCTTCGCCTTGGGCTTGGCTTGGCTGGTGTCCTTGGCCGGCTTGTCCGACGTAGCAACCGCTTCGAGCACCGATTTCGAGCGCTTGACCGGCTGGCCGCGCAGCTCGGCAATGGCTTGTTGCAGCATGAAGTCGTCCGCCGATCCGAACTCGATCGGCTTCTTGTTGCGTTCCTTCTCGCGCTGCTCGGGCGTCTTCTTCGCGTTTTCTTCTTCCAGGCGGCGCAGCTCTTCGACGCGGCGCTTTTCTCGCTCGGTCATCTCGCTTTCTTCCGACTCCTGCTTGTTGTGCAGGTGGCGCTCGGTGTCGATCTCGCGGGTGATCAACGCGTCGTCCGGGTCGCCATCGGGGTTCTGGTCGACCGGGATGTCCGGGCGCACGCCCCAGGCCTGGATCGACTTGCCCGTCGGCGTGTAGTAGTACGCGATGGTCAGCTTGATGCCGGTGTCGTTCGACAGCGGACGCACCGTCTGCACCGAGCCCTTGCCAAAGGTGGTCTTGCCCATCGTTTTGGCACGGTGATGATCCTGCAACGCGCCGGCCACGATTTCCGATGCCGATGCCGTGTAGGCGTTGGTCAGCACGATGATCGGCACGGTCTTGAACTCGGGGTCCAGACCGGCCAGCGGATCGGCGTCGAAGTTGCTCAGGCGGTAGTTGGCGAAGCTCGCCTTGTACGTGCGCTTGGCATCCGGCACCTGGCCGTTGGTGGAGACCACCGTCACATCCGGCGGCAGGAACGCGGCTGACACGCCCACAGCGGCTTGCAGCACGCCGCCGCCGTTGTTGCGCAGATCCAGGATCAGGCCCTTCAGGTGGGCGTCCTGTTTTGCCAGGTCATTGAGCTTCTTGGCCAGGTCCGGCACGGTGCGTTCCTGGAAGCTGGTGATGCGCACCCAGGCGATGCCGTTGTCCAGCAGCTTGGCCTTGACCGACTGCACTTGGATTTCGGCGCGGGTGATCGTCAGCGGGAAGGTGCGCTCTTCCTTCTTGCGATAGATGGTCAGCGTGACCTTGGTGCCCGGTGCACCGCGCATGCGCTTGACCGCTTGTTCCAGCGGCATGCCGCGCACGGGCTTGTCGTCGATGCGGGTGATCAGGTCACCCGGCTGCACGCCGGCACGGAATGCGGGAGTGTCTTCGATCGGGTTGATGACCTTGACCAGGCCCTCTTCCTGCGAGATCTCGATGCCCAAACCGGCGAAGCGGCCCTGCGTGCCTTCCTGCAGCTCCTGGAAGTCCTTCTTGTCCAGGTAGGCCGAATGCGGGTCGAGGCTGGCGACCATGCCCTTGATGGCTTCGGTCAGCAGCTTGTCGTCGTCCACCGGCTCGACATATTCGCGCTTGATCTGGCCAAAAATGTCGGCCATGAGCCTGAGCTTCTCCAGCGGAAGCGGCCCGACCGTCGCGTTCTGCGCGGTGGCGGAGAGCTGGAGCGTCGCCAGAACCCCGGTGACGAGGCCGATGGCGATCAAGCTGATGTTCTTGAGCGAAGTTCGCATGTGTCGAGCGTGGACGTGGGAACAGTAGATAAACATGGCCCGGGGTGGCTCGCGCACATCCCGGGCTACAGGCTTCGACAGTATAAAGGCGTTGGAGTGCCAAACGCCTCGTTACGGTTTATTTCGACTTGCCCTGGCTGGCCACCGCCGCGAGGGACGCGGCAATCGCTTCCTGGTCGCCCAGGTAGTAGTGGCGGATTGGCTTGAGGTTGGCATCCAGCTCATACACCAGCGGCGTGCCATTGGGGATGTTCAGGCCGACGATGTCAGCGTCCGAAATGCCATCGAGGTACTTCACCAGCGCGCGGATGCTGTTGCCGTGCGCGGCGATCACCACGCGCTGGCCGCTCTTGATGGCCGGGGCGATCGACTCCTCCCACAGCGGCAGCACGCGCGCGACGGTGTCCTTCAGGCACTCGGTCAGGGGCACCTGCTCGCGCGACAGGCCCGCGTAGCGCGGGTTGCCGAAGGCGTCGTTCTCGGCGCCGGGCTCCAGGGCGGGCGGCGGGGTGTCGTAGCTGCGGCGCCAGACCAGGACTTGCTCGTCACCGAACTTAGCGGCGGTCTCAGCCTTGTTGAGGCCCGACAGCGCGCCGTAGTGGCGCTCGTTCAGGCGCCACTCGTTGCGGGTCGGGATCCACATCAGGTCCATTTCATCCTGCACGTGCCACAGCGTGCGGATCGCGCGCTTGAGCACCGAGGTGTAGGCCAGATCGAAGGTGAAGCCGGCTTCGCGCAGCAGTTTGCCGCCTTGGCGGGCCTGGGCGACACCCGTGTCGGTCAGGTCGACGTCGACCCAGCCGGTGAAACGATTCTCCAGATTCCACGTCGATTCGCCGTGGCGGATGAGAACGAGCTTATGCATGACTGCCATGATGAGAAGTGAGAAAACCTGCGTGCGGGCTTGCGGTGATGCGTCGTAGCGCCATCGTGCGGCCCGCTTAAACCAACTATTTTATAATGCCGCCCGCATCATGTCCCCGTGCGTGCCTGAGCCGTTCGGATGATGCTCGCCAGACTCCTCCAGGAAACCGATACCGTGAAGTTCTTCGCCGATTACAACAACCTTGCCCTGCTTGCTGTCGCCATTGTTTCGGGTCTGCTGCTGATCTGGGGCCCCATCCAGCGCCGCCTTGCTGGTGGCGGCGGTGCCCAGGTGGGTGCTTCGGTTGCCACCCAGCTCATCAATCGCCGCAACGCTGTCGTGGTGGATGTGCGCGAGAGTGCTGAATACGCCGCAGGGCATCTGCCGCAAGCCAAGCATGCGCCGCTCGGCGAGCTGGAAGGCAAGGCGGCCGGCCTTGCAAAGAACAAAGAGACCCCCATCATCCTCGTATGCCAGACCGGCCAGCGCGCTGGGAAGGCGCAAGCAGTCTTGAAGCAGGCCGGTTACAGTGAGGTCTATTCGCTCGAGGGCGGATTGGCCGCCTGGCAGCAGGCCGGTCTTCCGGTTGTGAAATAAAAAACGAGGTTTGAAGTATGGCGCACGTGGTTATGTACAGCACCACCGTCTGCCCCTATTGCGTGGCAGCGGAAAGACTCCTGAAGCAGCGTGGCGTCGAGCAGATCGAAAAGATTCTGATCGACCGCGAACCCGGCAAGCGCGAAGAGATGATGACGCGCACGAACCGCCGCACCGTGCCGCAGATCTACATCGACGAACGCCACATTGGCGGCTTCGATGATTTGTCTGCGCTGGACCGCGAAGGCGGGTTGGTGCCGCTGCTGGCGGCCTGAGCGCCACACAAAAACGCCCGGTCTTGACCGGGCGTTGTACTTTTAGGCCTGCTCTCATGGTGGGCACCTTTGCGTCATGTACCATACGCGTCTTGCGCGCGGGGCAAAGCCCGCGGTGCACTGACCACACATCTATCTGAAGGCGAGTCATGAGCGACCAGCAACAGCAGCAACCGGGCCAGGATGGCCAGCCGTTCTTCAACATTCAGCGCGTCTACCTGAAGGACCTGTCGCTGGAACAGCCGAACTCGCCGCACATCTTCCTCGAGCAAGAGCAGCCGTCCGTGGAAGTGCAGGTGGACGTGTCCGCTTCGCAACTGGCCGAGGGCGTGTTTGAAGTGGTGGTGATCGGCACGGTCACGACCAAGGTGCAAGAGAAGGTGGCCTTCCTGGTGGAAGCCAAGCAAGCCGGCATCTTCGACATCCGCAACGTGCCGGACGAGCAGATGGACCCGCTGCTGGGCATCGCCTGCCCGACCATCGTGTACCCGTACCTGCGCTCGAACATCGCCGACACCATTGGCCGTGCTGGCTTCCAGCCGATCCACCTGGCGGAAATCAACTTCCAAGCCCTGTACGAGCAGCGCCTGGCTGCCGCCATGGAGCAAGCTCAAGCTGCTGGCGGCAACAGCAGTCTGGTGATGCCGGACGGCTCGAAGGCCACCCACTAAGAACCCATTCACGATCCGCAGCGAGCGGCCTGAGATTGGCCCGAGAAGCACAGCCGTACATGAGTACGGCGCGCATGTCAGGGCCAAGATCGGGCAGCGCAGTAGGATCGTGGATAGGTTCTAAGTACGAGGCGCACTGCGCCAGTAGCCCGCGCCGGCCTTCGCTCGCGCGGGCTTTTTCTTTTGCTCGACTTTTTGCCTGATCGATCCGAACTTTGAACATGCACACGCGCATGCGAATTTCCGTTCTGGGTGCCGGCGCCTGGGGCACTGCCCTGGCCAGCCATGCTGCGCAATCACACGATGTCGTGCTGTGGGGACGTGACGCCAGCCTCGTCACGCAGATGACCGCCACGCACATCAATGAACCGTACCTGCCGGGCATCGCGCTGCAGGCGTCGCTGCGTTTCGATGCCGACCTGCAGGCTGCGCTGGATCATGCCGCCGGCGAGGATGCATTGGCTGTCATTGCCTCGCCTGTTGCTGGGCTGGCGGACCTGACGCGCGCGGTTGCCGCGCACGGAGCGGTGCGCAACGTGATCTGGTTGTGCAAGGGGTTCGACCCGCAGACCAGCGCATTGCCGCACGCCATCGTGGCCGAGGTGTTGGCGCAGACCGGTCGCACGGATCTGGCGACCGGCGTGCTGTCCGGCCCGAGCTTTGCCAAGGAAGTCGCGCAGGGTTTGCCGTGCGCGATGACGGTGGCGTCCACCAGCGCCGCGCTGGGCAAGCTCACGCAACGCGGCTTTCACCATCACGCGATGCGTGTGTATGCGAGCGATGACCTCGTCGGCGTGGAGGTGGGCGGCGCGGTGAAGAACGTGCTTGCCATTGCGACCGGTGCGGCAGATGGTCTGGGTCTGGGCCTGAATGCGCGCGCCGCGTTGGTGACGCGTGGTCTGGCTGAGATGACGCGTTTGGGCATCGCACTGGGTGGTCGGCCGGAAACCTTCATGGGCCTGACTGGCATGGGCGATTTGCTGCTCACCGCCACGGGCGATCTGTCACGCAATCGCACTGTCGGCATGCAGCTCGCACAGGGGCGTTCGCTTGACGACATCCTGCACAGTCTCGGCCATGTCGCCGAGGGCGTGCGGTGCGCGCGCGCTGTGGCTGCATTGGCGCGCGCCAAAGGCGTCGACATGCCGATCACCTTTACCGTGTGCGAAGTCCTGTTCGAGGGGCTTGCGCCCGCACGCGCCGTGGATCGTCTGCTGCAGCGCGACGCGAAATCCGAATCGGCGCGTTGATCCTGATGGAAGGCCGGCGCTCATGCGCCGCCTTCGAAGCCGTTCTGCCGCCACGCTTCGAATACCACCACCGCCACGGTGTTCGACAGATTCAGACTGCGGTTGTCGGGCCGCATCGGCAGGCGGATGCGCTGCGACGCGGGAAACCACTCGCGGCGTTCTTCCGACAATCCGCGCGTTTCCGATCCAAACACGAACCAGTCGCCCGGCTGGAAGGCCATGTTGGCAAACGGCGTGGAGCCCCGCGTGGTGAGCGCGAACATGCGTGCCGGATCGGGCTGCGCATCCCGTAGAAAGGCCTCCCAATCGGCATGCACGCGCATCGTCGCGTACTCGTGATAGTCGAGGCCGGCGCGGCGCATGCGGGCGTCTTCGAGCGGAAACCCCAGCGGTTCGATCAGATGCAGCTGCGCACCGGTGTTGGCGCACAGGCGGATCACATTGCCCGTGTTGGGCGGGATTTCGGGCTCGACGAGGACGACGTTGAACATGAGGGCTGGCCAAGGAAATTTCGGCGGCGAGCTTATCTAGATTGACGAGGGTTGTCACCCCGCCACAGTGCCAGACTCTGGCCGCGACACAATGTCGCATAAGCATGTAACTAGGGCGTACGCAAGGCAACCACGTTGGTGACATGCGTGGCGCCTGCGCGTTTGAGCCGGGTGGCAATCTCGCCGAGGGTGGCGCCGGTGGTCATCACATCGTCGATAACGCCGATGTGACGCCCCGCAATGCTGCCCGCGTCCGTCACCTCGAAGGCGCCGTGCAGGTTGGTCAGGCGCTCGGCGCGGTCGAGCGAGGCTTGGGCGGGGTTGTCGCGCACGCGGCGCAGCCCATCTGCCTTGGCGGGAATGGCGAGTTGCCCACCCAGCCGCCGGGTGATCTCCCAAGCCTGGTTGTAGCCGCGTGAGCGCAGGCGGGCGGCCGACAACGGCACCGGCAACAGCAGGTCCGGCAAGTCGCCCGGCGCGGCAGTCAGCGCATCCCTCAAACGCTCGGCCAGCCATGCCGCGAGCGGCAACTGCGCCCGAAACTTCAATCCGGTGACGAGATGATCGAGCGGCCAGCCGTAGTCCGCAATGACGACGGTGGCATCAAAGTCCGGCATGCCGGCCAGGCAGGCAGGGCAATGCCGGGCGATGTGCCGGGCTTCCAGTGCGATCGCGCATTGGATGCAGCGCCGCCGGTGCAGTTGCGGCGCCAGATCGCCCATGCAGCCGGCGCAGACCAGTTCACGCTGGACTGCGCCGCACAGCGCGCAGGCGCACGGCAGCAGGTGCCGCAGGCCGGCATGAAACCATTGGCGCAATAGGGTCGGGGGCATGGCAAAAGCCGCCATCCCAGCCGATTTGCGGTCAATGCGCCATCAGACGGCGCCTGAAACATCCCGCCGGTATACTTGCTGACCGCAGTTCCAGCCTCGATTTGTCGATGTCCGATCCCGTTCTCGCCCATCCTGCCGCCTTGCGGCGCGCTTTCGATCGCCGCGCCGCGCGTTTTGCCGACGTGGATTTCCTGCTGCGTGAGGTCGGGGCCCGGATGCAGGACCGGTTGTCGTACATCAAGCTGACGCCGTCGCGTGCGCTGGACCTGGGCTGCGGCCTTGGACAAGGGCTGGCTGTGCTGCGCGCCCAGTATCCGGATGCACAGATCTGCGGCGTGGACTGGTCCTCCGCCATGCTGGCGCGGGCGACGCAGCTCGATCCGCAGCGCACGGACACCGGCTGGCTTGGCCGGCTGCTGAAGAAGCGTCCCGTCTTCGATTTTGCTCAGGCGGACTTCCGCGCGCTGCCATTTGCTGATGCATCGTTCGACCTGCTGTGGTCCAACCTGGCACTGCACTGGGACCCATCCCCGCACGCGATCTTCCCGGAATGGCACCGCATCACCACCGAAGGCGGTCTGCTGATGTTCAGCCTCTTCGGTCCGGACACCCTGCGCGAGCTGCGCAGCGCGCTGGCTGGTATCGACGCGGGCGTGCACACCCTGCGCTTTGTCGACATGCACGACATTGGCGACATGCTGGTGCACAGCCGCTGGTCCACGCCCGTGATGGACATGGAGCAGCTCACCATCACCTACGAGACGCCGCAGGCGTTGCTGGCCGATGTGCACCTGCTGGGTGGGATGGCCGGCCTCATGGATGAAAGCGGCCGTCAGTTGGCCGGCGCAGGTCTGCACACGCCGCGCTGGCGCCAACGGCTATTCGATGCGCTCGACGCCCAGCGCAATCCTGAGGGCCTGATTCCGCTCACGTTCGAGGTCGTCTACGGTCATGCCTGGAAGCTGGCGCCCACGCGTCGGCAGGCGCTGGATGATGAAGGGCGGGCGATGATTCCGGTCGATCAGATCGGCCGCAAGCCGCGCGCCTGAGGCGGTTCTTGATGCAGGGACGGTATTGATAGCCGCTTGTCAAGCCGGGACTTGCATAAAGGCGCTTTACCTTGTTTGGGGTCAATTGGGACCATATACTGTGCCGGTTTGTCGCAGCAGTCCCCCCTAAGGCCTATCCCGTTTTTTGCCACGGGCGAACCGATCGGGTATGCATCCGAGGCAGGAGTGGTTCAATGCACGACATTGCAAATGTATGCGTTGATACGGCGCTCCAGCCAGCATGTGGCGCCTCCACCGTTCCGGAATCGCCGCGCAAGAACTGGCTCATGAAGCGAAACTGCTCGCTTTCACCCCGCCAGGTCGGCTGGTTCTACCTCTCGATTGTCATCCTCTCGTTCGCGATCGCTTCGTTCTTTGCGTGGCAAGGTGCGTGGTTGGTGTTGCCTTTCTCGGGGCTGGAGGTCGCGATTCTCGGTTGGGCGTTGCTGTACTATGCCCGCCACGCCTCTGATTACGAGCATGTCTGGCTGGAAGACGGCGCGCTGGTGATCGAACAGGTGAGCGTCAACCAGCAGGTGCGTCATGTGCTCAATCCGCAGTGGGTGCGCGTTGAACCAGGCATGCCGCAAAGTGAGCCCCTTCGGGAGCTGATTGCGCTGCATTCCGGTGGACGTGTCGTGCGGATCGGTCGATTTCTCGATCCGGCTGGGCGGCGCAGGCTTGCGAACGAGCTTTCCCGGTGTTTGGGACAGGGGCAACCAACCCAGGTCTCATGAGCCGCGCACCGGGGCAGAGTGGAATCTGTAAATTGGGTAGATAAAAAATGAAAATGTTGAATAAGACATTGGCAAGTTTGCTGGCGGCAGGCTCACTCCTCGCCTTCGGTCAAACGGCTCTGGCAGTGGAAGACATGCCAGGCGGCCCCGCAGTGATGCAGCTCAATCTCGCGCCCCCGGTCACCAAGATCGCTGCCGAGATCCATTGGCTGCACTACATGATGCTGATCATCTGTATCGTGATCTTCATCGGTGTGTTCGGGGTGATGTTCTACTCCATTTTCAAGCACCGTAAATCGCTGGGCCACAAGCCGGCGACGTTCCACGAAAGCACCACCGTCGAAATCATCTGGACCATCGTGCCGTTCCTGATCGTGATCGGGATGGCGCTTCCGGCCACCAAGGCCGTGGTCGCGATGAAGGACACCACCAATTCTGACCTCACCATCAAGGCCACCGGTTACCAGTGGAAGTGGGGTTACGACTATCTGAAGGGCGAAGGCGAGGGCATTTCGTTCCTTTCCACGCTCACCACGCCGCGCGAGCAGATCAACAACCAGGCGCCCAAGAGCACCACGTACCTGATCGAGGTGGACAACGAGGTCGTGGTGCCGGTCAACCGCAAGGTGCGTATCGTCACCACCGCCAACGACGTGATTCACTCGTGGATGATCCCGGCATTCGGCGTGAAGCAGGATGCGATTCCGGGCTTCGTGCGCGACACGTGGTTCAAGGCTGAGAAGGTCGGCGTGTATCGCGGCCAGTGCGCCGAGCTGTGCGGCAAGGAACATGCCTTCATGCCGATCGTCGTGCGCGTTGTGTCCGACGCCGACTACACCAAGTGGGTCGACGGCAAGAAGAAGGAAATGGCCGCCAAGGCTGATGATCCGAACAAGGTCTACACGCTGGATGAGCTGAAGACGCGCGGCGAGAAGGTCTACACCGCCAACTGCGCGGTCTGCCACCAGCCGAACGGCAAGGGCGGTGGTCCGTTCCCCGCACTGGACGGCTCGAAGATCGCCAACGGCCCGCTGGCCGGCCACGTCGACATTGTGCTGCACGGCAAGGCCGCAATGCCGCCTTGGGCTTCGGCGCTCAACGATGTGGAAATCGCTTCCGTCATCACGTACGAGCGAAACAACTGGGGCAACCATACCGGTGACCTGCTGCAACCGTCGCAAGTGAAGGATGCGCGCGGCGGCAAGATGCCTGAAGGCGGCGGCGCCAAGACTGCCGCTGCTGAGCCCGCCGGCAAGGTGGCCACCCAACAAGTGAATGCGGCGAAAGACCGCAGCGCTAGCTGATTGATCGTCTGCGTGACGAAACGAATCCAAGGAGTTTTGCGATGAGCACCGCTGTTACGCACCCGCAAGATCACGCGCACGGTCATGGAGACGACCACGCGCACGACCATCCGCACGGCTGGCGCCGTTGGCTGTTCGCGACCAACCACAAGGACATCGGTACGCTGTACTTGCTGTTCTCCTTCGCGATGCTGCTCTCGGGCGGCACGCTGGCACTGTTGATCCGCCTTGAGTTGTTCGAGCCGGGCTTGCAGTTCTTCCATCCGGAACTGTTCAACCAGTTCACCACGATGCACGGCCTGATCATGGTGTTCGGCGCGATCATGCCGGCCTTCGTGGGCTTTGCGAACTGGATGATCCCGCTGCAGGTCGGTGCGTCCGACATGGCCTTTGCGCGGATGAACAACTTCAGCTTCTGGCTGCTGCCGCCTGCGGCGATCCTGCTGGTGGGCTCGTTCTTCGCACCGGGTGGTGCCACGGCCGCCGGCTGGACGCTCTACGCGCCGCTGTCGGTGCAGATGGGCCCGGGCATGGACATGGCGATCTTCGCGGTGCACATCATGGGTGCCTCGTCGATCATGGGCTCGATCAACATCATCGTGACCATCCTCAACATGCGCGCGCCCGGCATGACGCTGATGAAGATGCCGATGTTCTGCTGGACGTGGCTGATCACCGCCTACCTGCTGATCGCCGTGATGCCGGTGCTGGCAGGCGCGATCACCATGGTGCTGACCGACCGCCATTTCGGCACGAGCTTCTTCTCGGCAGCCGGCGGCGGTGACCCGGTGATGTACCAGCACATCTTCTGGTTCTTCGGGCACCCCGAGGTGTACATCATGATCTTGCCGGCGTTCGGCATCATCAGCCAGATCGTGCCGGCCTTCGCCCGCAAGCCGCTGTTCGGCTACAGCTCGATGGTGTACGCGACGGCCTCGATCGCCATCCTGTCGTTCATCGTGTGGGCACACCACATGTTCACGACCGGTATGCCTGTCACCGGCCAGCTGTTCTTCATGTACGCGACGATGCTGATTGCGGTGCCGACCGGCGTGAAGGTGTTCAACTGGGTGGCCACGATGTGGCGCGGCTCGATGACGTTCGAGACGCCCATGCTGTTCGCCCTGGGCTTCATCTTCGTGTTCTCGATCGGCGGCCTCACGGGCCTGATCCTGGCCGTGGCCCCGATCGACATTCAGCTGCAGGATACGTACTACGTGGTGGCGCACTTCCACTATGTGCTGGTGGCCGGTTCGCTGTTCGCGCTGTTCGCGGGCTTCTACTACTGGGGTCCGAAGTGGTCGGGCTACATGTACAACGAAACGCGCGGCAAGATCCACTTCTGGGGTTCGATGATCACCTTCAACCTCACGTTCTTCCCGATGCACTTCCTGGGCCTGGCCGGCATGCCGCGTCGCTATGCGGATTACCCGCAGCAGTTTGCCGACTTCAACGCAGTCGCGTCCATCGGTGCACTGGGCTTCGGTCTGATGCAGGTGTATTTCTTCTTCTTCGTGGTGCTGCCGTCGTACCGCGGTGGCGAGAAGGCCGCCGACAAGCCGTGGGAGGGCGCAGAAGGCCTGGAGTGGACCGTGCCGTCGCCGGCGCCGTTCCACACCTTTGAAGAACCGCCGCACGTGCATTAATGCCGGTGTCGCGGGGCCGGTCTGTGCCGGCCCCCGACCCTGCAACCTTCCAGACAACGATGTCGAGTCCAGAAAAAAGCCCGACGCCCGAGCAACGTGCCAACAATCGCCGGCTCGCGTTCATTCTTGCCACCATTGCGTTGGTTTTCTTTCTGGGTGTGATTTTCAAGCGCGTGGTGTTCGGCGGTTAGCCGGGCGCGCAGCCCCTGGATCATCAACGACCAATCATTGATCGCAGAACCGAGATCGCAACATGAGTCGGCTCCAAGACGACAAAGCCATTGAACGCGGACTGAACCGAACCATGCTCGGCAAGCTGGCCGTGGTGGTCGTGATCATGTTTGGCTTTGGCTACGCGATGGTGCCGCTGTACAAGAAGATCTGCGAACTCACCAACATCAACGTGCTGAACACCCGCGACGAGGATGGCGGCGCGCTGCGCAATTCGCAGGTCGACACGTCACGCACGATCACGGTGGAGTTCGATTCGAACAGCCAGGGGCCATTCCGCTTCCGCCCGGTCAAGAACAGCATGGAAGTCCACCCGGGCGAGATCAGCCAGATCGTCTACGAGGTGGTGAACAAGGAAGGGCGCACGGTAGAGGCGCAGGCCATCCCGAGTTACGCGCCCAAGCAGGCAACCGAGTTTTTCAAAAAGATTGAGTGTTTCTGTTTCAAGCAGCAGACGCTGACTGCAAACGAATCGCGCGAGATGCCGGTGGTCTTTGTGATCGATCCGGAGCTTCCGAAAGACGTGAAGACGATCACCTTGTCCTACACTTTCTTTGAGATCCACGCACCGTCAGCCATTACGCCGGCGATGCCAAGCAAAGGAACGTAAGGACATGGACGACCTGAAGGAAGCGACCAAGCGACGCGCGTCATTCGCACAGACGATGAAGGCGGTGTTCTGGTCCTTCTTCGGGGTGCGCAAGGGGCGCGATCATGACCGTGACATGGCGCAATTGAATCCTGTGCACGTGATCATCGCCGGCCTGTTGGCGACAGCGCTGTTCATCTTTGTGCTGCTGATGATCGTGCGCGCAGTGGTCGGTTCGCAGTAGCAGGTGGAAGGTTGAGGAGACGGCCTGCGCAGCATGGGCCGGGCAATATCGAGTGAATTCTTAAAAAAATAGAGCTGGAGAAAAAGAGATGAGTGCGAATCGAGCGAACGCTCCGTACTACTTCGTGCCTGGGCCGTCGCGGCATCCGATTTCGGCAAGTATCGGCTTGCTGATCGTGCTGCTGAGTTCTGCGGCATGGGTGAACGCGCAGTCGTGGGCGCCGTGGACTTTCCTGATCGGCCTGGTGTGGTTCCTGTTCGTGCTGCGTGCGTGGTTTGCCGACGCCATCTCCGAATCCGAGGGCGGCAAGTACGGTGATCGCGTGGATGCCTCGTTCCGTTGGTCGATGAGCTGGTTCATCTTCTCGGAAGTGATGTTCTTCGCGGCGTTCTTCGGCGCGCTGTTCTACGCCCGCGAGATCGCCATGCCCTGGCTGGGCGATTTGAACAACAAGCTGCTGTGGCCCGACTTCAATGCCCTGTGGCCGAATACCGGCCCGGCGGGCACGGTCAAGCCGTTCACGACGATGGGCCCGTGGCCGATCCCGACCATCAACACGGCGTTGCTGCTGACCTCGGGTGTGACGCTCACATGGGCGCACCACGCGCTGCGTGAGGGCAAGCGTGCCCAGGTCATCCAGGGCCTGCTGCTGACGATTCTCCTGGGCTTCACGTTCATGGGGTTCCAGGCGTTCGAATATATCCACGCGTATCACGAACTGAACCTGAAGCTGACGTCCGGTATCTACGGCTCGACGTTCTTCCTGCTGACGGGTTTCCACGGTTTCCACGTGACGATGGGCGCGATCATGCTGTCCGTGGTGCTGGGCCGCGTGATCAAGGGGCACTTCACGCCGGATCATCACTTCGCGTTTGAAGGTGCCGCGTGGTACTGGCACTTTGTGGACGTGGTCTGGCTCGGCCTGTACGTAGTGGTGTACTGGCTGTAAGGCAGAGTGGATTGGGGCGACGCATTTGTCGCCTTGCGCCTAAGCCGACAAATGCCGCAGACGGGACACCGCTGCGGCGTTTTCGTTTTTCTGGCGTGGGTGAATTACTGGCCGAACTGGATGCCGGTGCTGTGGATCCAGCCCAACCGGTTCGCAACCAGGATGAAGATGAACAGCGCAATCGAGAACCCGACGCGGAACATCAGCGAGCGGACGGTGCGGTTGCTGTTGCCCTTGTCGCGCATCAGGAAGAACAGCGCGGAGGCAAGGCTGCCGAGGATCAGCAGGAACGCGATGGCAACGACGATGCGCATGGAAGGTTGAGAACTTGGAAATGGTTGCCGTGCATTATCTCACCGGGTGGACACGATGACCGCGCGCGTGCCACTGCGCCAGTGGTTTGCGCCGGTGCCGATGCTGGCGGGCGTGCTGTTGATTGTGCTCACGTGTGCGCTGGGGCGGTGGCAGTTGTCGCGTGCGCATGAGCGTATCGACAAGCAGGCGCGCATCGAGGCGCTGCAGAACGCGCCCGTGCAGCGCATCACTGCGCAACCGGTCGCGGCCGATGCGGTGCTGTATCGGCCGGTGCTGCTGCGCGGCACGTTTGACGTGGCGCATACAGTGCTGCTCGACAACCGCCCGCACATGACCAACGGCGTGTCGCGCGCCGGGTTCGAGGTACTGATCCCATTCGTGCTGGAAGGGGCAGGCGGACGCGCCGTGTTAGTCAATCGGGGGTGGCTGCCGCGCGATCCGGTGGACCGCACGCGCATCGCGCCGTACACCACGCCAGCGGGTGAAGTGCAGGTCGAAGGGATTGTTGTGCCACATGCCAGCCGCGTCTTCAGTCTGGGGCGGAAAGACGGCGCAGATGAAGTCGGCCAGCGACTTAGGCAGAATATCGACCTCGACGCTTTTTCGCGCGAAATCGGATTGCCCCTGCAGCCCTTCGTGGTGGAGCAGCAATCCGACGCGCAAGACGGTCTGGCGCGCGATTGGCCGCGCGCAGACTTGGGCGCCGACCGCAATTACGGCTATGCGTTCCAGTGGTTCGCGATGGCGGCGGCGGTGCTGACCTTGATGGTTGTCTACAGCGTGCGACGCTATCGTCGCTTGGCAGGCCCTTCTGAGCCCGTCTGAATACGAACACGTGTTGCGGCTTAGTGCCGCAGATGAATGCATTAGGAATCACATGGTGAATCAGGAATCTGCACCGGGCACGCCCGGCACACGCGCCGCGCCCGCCGCTTTGTCCACGGATGCGCGCATTGATGCACGCACGCGCCGGGGCCGCCTGACGATGCTGTTCCTGCTGCTGGTGTGCGCATCGCCAGTGATTGCGTCGTACCTCGCGTACTACGTTTTCACGCCGGCTGGCGGCAAGGCCGCGTATGGCGCGCTGGTCGAGCCGCAGCGCCCGATCCCGACCGGCCTGATGGTGCAGGACGAGCACGGCGCAGAAGTGCCGCTCGCCAGCCTCAAGGGCAAGTGGCTGATGGTCTCAGTGGACAACAGCGCCTGCGACGACAACTGCGCGCGCAAGCTCTTCACCATGCGCCAGCTGCGCATCGGCCAGGGTCCGGACCGCGACCGTATCGTCCCCGTGTGGCTGGTCACGGATCGCGGCGCGATCGACCCACGCCTGATGAAGGCCTACAACGACGACTACGCCGCCGCACGCTTCCTGCGCGCACCGGAGTTGCCCAAGGACTGGCTGACCGACGGCAAGACGCCGGCAACCGACCACATCTTCCTGGTCGACCCGCAAGGCAACCTGATGATGCAGTTCCCGAAGGACCCGGACCCGAAGAAAGTGCGCGGCGATCTGACGCGGCTGCTCAAGTATTCGCGCATCGGATAAGCCATGCTGCTGCAACTTGCCTCCATCGGCATCCTGATCGCGCTGATCCCGCTGTGCTACGTGCTGGTCAAGGGAGACCGCAACAAGTACCGCAAGCTGGTGTGGATCACGGCGTCCCTGACGCTGGACCTCATCATGTTCGGCAGCTTCACGCGCCTGACCGATTCGGGCCTGGGCTGCCCGGACTGGCCCGGTTGCTACGGCACGTCTAACCCCTTCCACGCGCGGGACGACATTCACGCCGCGCAAACCGCAATGCCGAGTGGCCCGGTCACGTGGATGAAGGCGTGGATTGAGATGACGCACCGCTACTTTGCGATGGCGGTGGGCGTGTTGATCATCACGCTCGTGGTGGTGGCGTGGGTCAAGCGGAAGGACCTCAAGCAATCGCCGTGGTACGCCACGGCCGTGCTGGCGCTGGTGTGCGTGCAGGGCGCGTTTGGCGCATGGACGGTCACGCTCAAGCTGCAGCCGGCCATTGTGGTGACGCACCTGCTGCTCGGCATGACATTGTTGGCGTCGCTCATCTGGCTTGGCTGTAAGAACGATGTGCCACGTTTCGTGGATGGCCGCGGTGCATCGCTGCGCGTGCCGGCGGCGATCGGGCTGGCGTTGCTCGTCGTGCAGATCGCACTGGGCGGCTGGGTCAGCACCAACTATGCGGTGCTTGCGTGTACCGACTTCCCGCTGTGCAACGGCCAGTGGGTGCCGGCGATGGACTTTGCGCACGGCTTTACCTTCTGGCGCCAGCTCGGCAAGACCGCCAGCGGTGACTTCATCTCGCATGACGCGCTGGTTGCCATCCACTGGACGCACCGCGTCTTTGCAGTGCTCGTGCTGAGCTACCTGGCATGGCTTGGCGTACGAGCGCGTCGCGTGGCCGGTATCGGCCGTGTGTCGACGGTGCTGCTCATCGTGCTGGCCGTGCAACTGGCGACCGGCTTATCGAACATCGTGCTTGGCTGGCCGCTGCTGGCCGCCGTGGCGCACAACGGTGGCGCGGCGGTGCTGTTGCTGCTGATGGTGCGTCTGCATTACCTGATCGGCTTGGCGCAAGTGCGCGCGCCGATCCCTGCGGCCGTGGCCGCCGTTTGATTGATTGTTTATGAATACTGTGGCAACCCCAACGACTTCCACTCAACTCCCCGGCTGGCGACACACCGCATCGCAGTATGCGGCGCTCACCAAGCCGCGCGTGACGCAGCTCGCCGTGTTCTGCGCCGTGATCGGCATGTTCCTGGCCACGCCGGGCATGGTGCCCTGGCCGGTGCTGATCGGCGGCGCGGTCGGCATCTGGCTGTTTGCCGGCGCGGCCTTTGCCATCAACTGCCTGGTCGAGCGCAAGATCGACGCGATGATGCGCCGCACGGCCTGGCGTCCTTCGGCCAGTGGGGAGCTGGGTACGCGCCAGATCCTGCTGTTCTCGCTGGTGCTAGGCGGCGCGGGCATGTGGACGCTGCACGTGTTCGCCAACGACCTGACGATGTGGCTGACCTTCGCCACCTTCATCGGCTACGCGATCATCTACACGCTGCTGCTCAAGCCGGCCACGCCGCAGAACATCGTCATTGGTGGCCTGTCGGGCGCCATGCCGCCGGCGCTGGGCTGGGCGGCCGTCGCCAACAGCGTGCCGCCCGAGGCGTGGATCCTGGTGCTGATCATCTTCACCTGGACGCCGCCGCACTTCTGGGCGCTCGCGCTGTACCGCCGTGCCGACTACGCCAAGTCCGGCTTGCCGATGCTGCCGATCACGCACGGCGAGAAATACACGCTGCTGCACATCCTGCTGTACACGCTCATCATGATTGCCGCGACCATCCTGCCGTTCGTGCACGGGATGAGCGGCTATATCTACCTGGCGACGGCGCTGGTGCTGGGCGGCGGCTTCTTCGCCTATGCGTGGCGCATGTACCGCAACTATTCCGACGCGCTGGCGCAGAAGACTTTCCGCTACTCGATCATCTATCTGTCGATCCTGTTTGCGGCGCTGCTGGTGGATCACTACTTCAAGTTCGGGCCTACGTTCACCCAAGGCGCGGCGCTGTGACGCACGGGGCTGCCAGCGAGCGCGTGCAGTTGGCGTTACGCTAGGCGGTCCCTCCCAACACGATGAACATGCTCTCTTTCCGACACTTCCGCGCCGTTCTGTTTGCCGCATTGGCCGCCACCGTGCTGGCATTGACCGCCTGCAGCGACAAGCCTGCCTTCACGAACCTCGACATCACCGGTGCCAAGAGCTTCGGCAAGGATTTCTCGCTGACCGACCACACCGGCAAGCGCCGTACGTTGGAAGACTTTCGTGGCAAGGTCGTCGTGATGTTCTTCGGCTACACGCATTGCCCCGATGTTTGCCCGACCACGCTGGCCGAGCTGCGCGGCGTGATGGATGCACTAGGCAAGGATGCCGACCGCGTGCAGGTGCTGTTCGTCACCGTCGATCCCGAGCGCGATACGCAAGACCTGCTGGGCAAGTACGTGCCCGCATTCGACCCGCGCTTCATCGGCCTGCGTCCGGCCGACGAAGCCGAGTTGAAGAAGGTCACGTCCGACTTCAAGGTGTTCTACAGCAAGGTGCCGGGCAGCAAGCCCGACAACTACACGATGGATCACACCGCCGGCAGCTACATGTTCGACACGAAGGGCAACCTGCGCCTGTTCATCAAACATGGCCAGGGCCCTGAGCCGATCGCGCACGACGTCAAGCTGCTGCTGAAGGAGTGATCGCGTAGCTCGCGCCCAAACAAAAGCCCGCCAACTTGGCGGGCTTTTTTATTGCCAGGGAAACCGCTTAGGCAAACGCCTGCAGCGCACCCTTCATCTTCTTCATCGCGGCCGATTCGATCTGGCGGATGCGCTCGGCCGACACGCCAAACTCGTCAGCCAGTTCGTGCAGCGTGGCGCCGCCCGATCCGTCGTCGTTCACTTGCAGCCAGCGGGCCTCGATGATGCGGCGGCTGCGGTCGTCCAGCTTGGCCAGCGCCGTTTCGATGCCTTCGCTTTGCATGCGATCCTGGCTGCGCGACTCGATCACGCGGGTCGGCTCGTTGTGCGTGTCCGCCAGGTAGGCGATCGGGGCGAAGGATTCTTCGCCGTCGTCCATCTGGCCTTCCAGCGCGATGTCGCCGCCCGAGAGGCGCGTTTCCATCTCGCGCACCTCGGCGCCCTTGACGTTGAGTTCGGCCGCCACGGCACTGATCTCGTCCGGCGAGAAGGTCGCCTGTGCATCCTGCTTGTGGCTGCGCAGGTTGAAGAACAGCTTGCGCTGGGCCTTGGTGGTGGCCACCTTGACCATGCGCCAGTTCTTCAGGATGTACTCGTGCATCTCGGCCTTGATCCAGTGCATCGCGTACGAGACGAGACGCACGCCTTGATCCGGGTCGAAGCGCTTGACGGCCTTCATCAGGCCGATGTTGCCTTCCTGGATCAGGTCGGCATGCGGCAGGCCGTAGCCGAGGTACTGACGGGCGATCGAGACCACCAGGCGCAGGTGCGAGAGCACCAGACGGCGCGCGGAATCGAGATCGTCGTTGTCGCGGTACTCGCGGGCCAGACGTTGTTCTTCTTCAGCCGACAGCATCGGCACCCGGTTGACGCTCTGGATATAGGCGTCAATGTTGCCGAGGTTGCCGGGGAACGCCAGCGCCCATCCATTACCGGCGTTGCCGGACGGCTGGGTGGCGATTGCGGAAACGGTATTCACGGGAATGACTGCGTTCACTCAGGACTCCTGTCGAAATCCAGTGGAGGTTTGGAAGGGCATCTTAGCACTCCAACCGGAAGAGTGCTAATAGGACATTTTGTGCCGGTTGATAGTTCCCGCAAATCAGATGATAGACCTCAATAGTGTGATGATTGCGCCGCAGCAAAAGTGGCCGCGCACCCAGTCATAGACAGTCGCCAGCGGCATCAGTTCGCACTTATGCCGCAGTGTTACGCCCGCGTGACTTGGCCCAGTAAAGTGCGCGGTCCGCTTCGCGCAAAACCACGTCGGGATCACTGATATCGGGCGCTGGGCAGGCCACCCCGATGCTGGCCGTCACATGCAGCGACACATCGCCACGCAGGGGGATCGGCGGGCGGATCGCACTCACCACCTTGTGGGCTGTGTGCAGCGCATCATCTGGGGCGTCGATGGGGTCCAGGAGGATGACGAATTCGTCACCTGCGAGGCGGGCGACGGTATCTGTACGGCGCACCGCCTGCTGCAGGCGGCGGGCAACTTCCACCAGCACCGCGTCCCCCGCGGCGTGGCCGTAGGTGTCGTTGATGTGCTTGAAGTGATCCACGTCCAGGTAGAGCACGCCCATGGGGGCGGGCTGGCGCTGGCGGCGCTCCAGGGCTGTGCGCAGGCGCTCGTAGAGTTCGTAGCGATTGGCCAGACCGGTGAGCGCATCGAAGCGGGCCATGCGCGAGAGCTCCATCTCGCTGCGCTTGGCGTCGGTCACGTCCTGCACGAAGGCGTAGAAGCCGCAGCGCTCGGCGCTGCAATCGCAATCCGCCGCATCCGGCACGAGCTGGCCACGCAGATAGCGCGTGCGGTGGCGCGGGCCGCCAGCGTGCGGCTTTTCGTACCACGGCGCGTTGATCTCGAACTCGACCGTCTCGCCCCGTACCGCGCGGGCTAGATATGGCGCCAGCAGCGCATAGGTGCCCGGCGTAAAGACGTCCTGCGCCGGCTGGCCGCAGACCTCCTCGGGCGTGCGCTGCAGCCAGCGTGCGTGGGTGACGTTGCAGAAGGTGAAGATGCCGTCGGCGTTGATGTGCGAGACCAGCAGCGGGGCGTTGTCGAGCACCAGCGTGAGCGCGCGTTCGCTGCGGGCGAGGGCGATTTCGGCCGTGGTGCGCGCGGTCAGATCCTGCAGCACCGAGAAGTAGCCGCGCAGCGTACCGCGGTCGTCGTAGTCGGGGTAGTAATGGCCGCTCAGGTAGCGCGGCTTGCCGGTGCGCAGCGAGGTGATGTCGAACTGCACCGGATAGCCAGCCAGCACCTCGGTCATGTAGGGCAGCAGCGTGCGGTAGTCCTCGGGCGTGTAGATCTCGCTGACGTGGCGGTCGATCATCTGATCCTGCGTGCGGCCAAACGCCTCCAGCAGCGTGCGGCTGGCAAAGCGGACGACGCCGTCGGGGTCGACATAGCTGAGCTGCGCGGGCACGTTGTCGGCCACCAGGCGCAGTTGCTCGCGGCTCGCGCGCAGGGCGTCACGCCGGCGCTCCAGGCTTTCGTTGGCGATACGCAGGGCGCGCTCCGACGCCGCCAGCCGGTTGGCAAACGGCCGCACCGTCAGCCGGATGGCCGCCACGCTGCCGATGATCCCGCACAGCATGAGCGCCGCCAGCCGCTCGAACTGGGCGCGCATGGGCGTGTACAACTCGGCGCTGGAGATCTTGCTGATCAACGCCAGGCCCGTGTGGCCGATGGGCATATAGCTGAGCGAGGTCGGCACGCCATGAATATCGCGCCATTGGCCGTAGCCCGACTGGCCCGCCAGCGCCAAGCGCGAGGGCAGCGTCCGCTGTTCGATTGTCTGCCTCGGCAACTCGAAGATGTGCGCATCGAAGCGCTGCGGAAACGACATCGCACGGCCGGCCCCATCGAAGCCCGACATGGCCAGCGTTTCCGTCGCGCCCGCATCGGGCAAGGTGGAGTAGCGGGCCGTCATATGGGCCAGCGGCTGCTCGGCAATAAGCCAGCCGACCTGTACACCGTCCACCAGGACTGGCGTTTCGGTGCGCATGGCAAAGCCGTGGTTCCACTGCAGCGTGACGCGCTCGGGCGCTAGGCCGACGTGCAGCGCAATCGCCAGTTCCGGGTGCGACACCTCCGTGCCGAGGCTGACGACGCCCTCGCCGGCCAGCGTGCGCAGTTGCAGGTACGAGTAGCCCTGCTCGCGATAGGCCTGCAGCGCACGCTCGCCGTGCAGACGGGCAGCGTTGTCGGCGGGATGGCGCAGCGCCTCCTGGATGGGTGTGGCGGTAGCCACCAGCCGCGGGCTCTCCGCGCGCATTGCCAGCACTTGGTCAAACTCTGCGGCATAGCTCGACAGCGCGCGCGTTCGCGTGTTGCCGAACGCCACGTTGGCGCTATCGACTTGGATGATGAAGGCGGTAACGGTGGCGCCCAGGCCCGCCAGCACCACGCAGCCGCCGCTGATCCAGACAATGGTGTCCTCTGGCGACAAGCGGATGTGGAACAGGCGCGGATATCGGGCCAGTGCCGCGCACAGCACGCCTGCCACCACCAGCAGCGTGCAGCCGGCCGCCACGTCGGCAGCACGCCAACGCAGCCAGGCCGGGTACAGGTACTCCAGTGCCATGGCGCGGCCAAGCAGGTCCCCAACGCAGAGCAGGACCGACGCGCCTAGCAACGCGAACAGCCACTGCGCGCGATGCGCCTGCCGCGCCGTCGGGACAAGACACAGCGCGCCCGCGCTCGCGGCCAGCGCCAGTGCGTGGCTCGGGTGCATACCGCCGATCCAGCCCGTCAGCCAGTTGAGCTTCAGCCAGACGTGCACGTCAGGAAAATCGAACGCCACGGGCCAGCCGCTCACCACCTCCACCAGGCGCAGCGTGCACAGCACGGCCGCCGCACCACCGGCCAGGCACGCAGCCCGATCCGCCCAGCGCGCACTGGGCCGCAGCGCGCCGACCACCAGCGCGGCGAGGCCTGCGCCCAGCAGCACGAGGTTCAGCCCCGTTGCAAAGACGATCACCAAGTGGTCGCCGCCGATCTTCACGCCGCGCGGCCAATGCAGCAGCCAGCTGACCATGACGGTCAGCCCAATCAGCGCGAGAACAGCGCCGATGCCGCCAGCTATGGCGACAAGCAGGCGGCGAGAAACCATGCGGTCGATCTGTCAGTGGGGCCCGAAGTGGAGCAGGTTCGGACGAACGTGCCCCAACCGGGAAATCGGCGCAAACGCGCACTGCTTGAGCGTTTACAGGGGCAAATTGCCCCACCCCCGACGACATGGGGGAGCCGCGCAGCAGAAATGCGATGTGTACTGCACCCCATGTGACGTCACGTAACTTCGCTACACTCCCCGGGTATCGTCACACCCGCCGTCGAACCGCACCCAGGAGCCGTCATGACCATCGTCGTCAGCAAAGACACCGAAGGCCTGTTCCGTCACAAAGTCACCTTCCCCGAGGGCGTCACGTTCTACACCGACGTCCCCAAGCCGACCGGCGAGGGCAGCGCGCCCGACCCACACGGCTACTTCGACGCCGCATTGGCGAGCTGCAAGGCGCTGACCGTCACGCTCTACGCCCGGCAGCGCAAATATCCGCTGGACTCCATCGACGTGGCCGTCGAGCATGACGGCAGCCAGGAGCGCCAGGGCCGCTACAAGCTGCGCACCGTGCTGACCCTGCACGGCGACTTGAACGACGAGCAGCGCGCCGACCTGCTACGCGTGGCCGGCAAGTGCCCGATCCACAAGTTGATGACCGAGGTCGAGATCAGCGTCGACACCGAACTCGCCGCGCGCGCCTGAAATTCCAAGGAACGCTCACCATGACTTCCATCCAGCACATCATCGGCCCGCACGTACGCGACCTGGGCGGCTTCTCGGTCAAGCGCGTGCTGCCCTCGGCGGCGCGCCAGACGGTCGGCCCGTTCATCTTCTTCGATCACATGGGGCCGGTGGACTTCCCGCCCGGCGAGGGCGTCGACGTGCGCCCGCACCCGCACATCGGCTTGGCCACCGTCACGTACCTGTTTGACGGCAGCATGGTCCACCGTGACAGCCTAGGCAGCGTGCAGACCATCGTCCCCGGCGACGTGAACTGGATGACCGCCGGCAACGGCATCGCTCATTCCGAGCGCTCGACACCCGAGGCGCGTGAGAAGGGGGCCCGCCTGCATGGCATCCAGACCTGGGTGGCCTTGCCGAAGGATCAGGAGAAGGTCGAGGCCAGCTTTGCGCACCATGGCGCCGACACGTTGCCCAAGCTCGACTGCCCCGGCGTGCAGGGCGTGGTCATCGCGGGCGATGCATTTGGGCTGACGTCGCCCGTGAAGGTGAGTTCGCGCACGTTGTATGTGGCGCTGGAGCTGGCGGCAGGTGCATCGCTGGTGATCCCGCCCGAGCATGAAGACCGTGGCCTGTATCTCGTAGACGGCGCTGTCACGATCGATGGCGAATCACTCGACCCGCAGCATCTGGCCGTGCTCGAACCCGGCGGCGACGTGACGCTCACCGCGCAGGTGTCATCACGCGTGATGCTGCTGGGCGGCGAGCCGACCGACGGCCACCGCCACATCTACTGGAACTTCGTTGCCAGCGACAAGGCGGACATTGAAGACGCCAAGCAGCGTTGGGAGGCCGATGCCTTCGCCCACGTGCCCGGCGAGACGGAGCGTATTCCGCTGCCGTCCAAGTAAGGCGCTTTGATCAGGCAGGCTGCGCGGGCCGTGCGCAACGCACGATGGCGCGCACCTGCTTGGCAATCGGCTCCGGCACGGGCTGCTTGCCGTTGAGCACCGCTTCAATCCACCGTGCCGTTGCTGCCGCATCTGTGCCGGCAGGCAGTTCGGGCGGCGTATCGCTCGATCCTTCCACCGCGTCGATCACCGTTTCGTGTGCCCCATTACGCAGCCATTCCACTGCGCTGCCGCGCCGCGCATCGGCCACCGCCTCGCCCTCGGTGCCGCGTGCCAGCAGCACGTTGGCCGGGTGGCGCAGGAAGTAATCGGTGAGGGTGTCGCGGTATTCGGGGTGCGTGTAGCTGACCAAGCGCAGTGCTTCGTGCGGCGCGTGGTTGCCGATCGGCTGCAGCATCTTCACCACCGTGTGCGCGGAATTGCGCAGGCCGACGATCTCGCGTTTGTCGAGCAGCGTTGCCAGCTCGGGTGAGAGCACATCGATTGGCACGTAGGCCAGCCGGTCGTTTTCCAGCCGCTCGCGGGCCTCGTCCATGTTTTCGCAGATTGGCCAGCCAAGCGCGTTGAACAGCGTGGCCGTGGTGATGCGGCCGTCGAAGCGGCGGATGCCGTGCAGCAGCACCGGCACGCCTTCACGTGCCAGCAGCTTGGCCAGCAGGGGCACCAGGTTGGGCTGGCGGCGGGCGCCGTTGTAGCTGGGGATCACCACGGGCAGTGCGTGTTCTGGCGTGTCCGGTGCCGGCAACGGACGGCAGTGCGCGTGGGTGGCCTCCAGCATGCCGTCCAGCTCTTCTGGGGTTTCGCCCTTGATGCGGTAGGCCATGAGGATGGCGCCGAGTTGGATCTCGGCTACGCGGCCTTCCAGCATGGCGGTGAAGAGGGCACGCGCGTCGTGCTTGACCAAGGCACGAGCACCGTCTGCGCCGCGGCCGATTTCCTTGATGAACTTGGTTGCCGGGAATGGGCCGTTAGCGGCGGCTTCTTCTGCGGCGTTGTCGGGGAGGATGGGGGGAGCGGGCATGGGTTTGGTGCGGGGTTGATGGCGTGGTGAGGATCATAGCGCTGTGGGTTGCGCTGGCGCCATGGTGGGGTCGCTTTGCTTTTGTGTTGGTGTTCCATCCCTTGTTTCATCCCCTGCCGGGGCTGACTCACTTTCTTTGTCTTGCCAAAGAAAGTAAGCAAAGAAAGGCGCGCCCGAGATGGCGACTTCCCCTTGAATTTTCGTAACCGGGCGGAGACGGGAAAAACTCGCTTCGCTCAGACAGTTTCCCGTCTTTTTTCCGCCCGCTTACGAAAATTCAAGGCGCCATCAAGGGCAGGAACGTCAAAGGCCAAACCGACGGTGAACAAGGGTGGGCGCCAAGGCTCAGTTGATTGCGTGATGCGTGATGCGTGATGCGTGATGCGTGATGCGGAATGCGTGATGCGTGATGCGTGATGCGGAATGCGGAATGCGGAATGCGGAATGCGGAATGCGAGTGCAAGGCTAGCAGTTAGCGGAGAGTAGTTTGGAACACAAGACGGAGCGGTGCACGGGCAAGAGATGGTGTGCTTTACCTCTGCCCTAGATGGCGCCTTGGATTTTTGTTGCGGGGAGGAAAAAGAGGGGAGGCTGTCTGAGCGCAGCGAGTTTGCCTCCCCTCCCTCCCCGCGACAAAAATCCAAGGGGAAGTCGCCATCTTGGGCGCGCCTTTCTTTGCTTACTTTCTTTGGCAAGACAAAGAAAGTGAGTCGGCCCCGGCAGGGGGCGAAAGGGCGGCAAGCCACCAACATCAAAACCGAAAACCAAACACAAAAAACTCAAGCCGCTTCCGCCACCGGATGCCGCTGCTTCCGATACAAGAAATCCAAAACAGCCGTCCGACAGGCGTGATAAGTCGGATCCTCCGCCAACGCCATCCGATCCCGCGGTCGTGGCAAATCCACCGTCAACACTTCGCCAATCGTCGCCGCCGGCCCATTCGTCATCATGACGATGCGATCCGCCAGCAGCACCGCCTCATCCACATCGTGCGTGACCATCACCACTGTGCTGCCGGTGGACGCCACGATCTTCAGTAACTCATCCTGCAGATGCGCCCGCGTGAGCGCGTCCAGTGCGCCGAAGGGTTCATCCATCAGCAGCACCTTTGGCTCCATGGAAAGCGCCCGCGCAATCCCCACCCGCTGCTTCATCCCTCCAGAAATTTCATGCGGATGCTTCTGCTCGGCATGCGTCAGCCCCACCAGTGCCAGCGCAGCATGCGTGCGCTCACGCAACTGCACCTTCGTCTCCGTCTTGCCAAACACCCGCTCCACCGCGAGATACACGTTGTCAAAGCACGTGAGCCACGGTAGCAGCGAATGGTTCTGAAACACCACCGCCCGATCCGGCCCCGGCCCCGCAATCTCGCGCTCCGCCAGGATCAACCCACCCGTGGTCGGCCGCGTCAGCCCGGCAATCAGATTCAGCAACGTCGATTTACCGCAGCCTGAGTGCCCGATCAACGCAATGCATTCACCGCGTGCCACCGTCAGGTCGATATCACGCAGGGCAACGAACGGCCCGCTCTTGGTCTTGAACGTCTGCCCGACGTTTTCAATGCGCAGGAATTTTTCGCTCATGGTCGCCCCCTTCAAACCGCGTCGTACGAGAACCGCCGCGCAATCGCCAGCAGCGCGTGCTCCAGCAGCAAGCCCACCACGCCAATCACAAAGATGGCGATGACGATGTGCTCGACCTTCAGGTTGTTCCACTCATCCCACAGCCAGAAGCCGATGCCGACCCCGCCAGTCAGCATCTCTGCCGCCACGATCACAAGCCACGCCGTGCCGATCGACAACCGCACGCCCGTCAGCATGTACGGCAGCACCGCCGGAAACAACACGCGCGTGAACACCTTCCACTCCGACAGGTTCAGCACGCGCGCCACGTTCAGGTAATCCTGCGGCACGCGCGTCACGCCCACGGCGGTATTGATGACCATCGGCCAGATCGAGCAGATGAAGATCGCCCAGACGGCCGCCGGATTGGCCGACTTGAACAGCAGCAGCCCGATCGGCAGCCACGCCAGCGGCGACACCGGCCGCAGCAGGCTGATGATGGGCGAGGCCATCGCATTCAGAAACGCAAAGCGCCCGATGAGGAAGCCTGCCGGAATGCCGATGATGGCGGCCATCCCAAAGCCCGCGCCCACCCGCGCCAGCGACGCCAGCACGTTCCAGCCCACGCCCTGGTCATTCGGGCCATTGCGATAGAACGGATCGGCGAAGAGCGCGACTGCAGCCTTCCACGTGACAGCCGGTGTCGGCAGCGCGGGGATGGCCGTGGCGATGCCCTGCCACGCCAGCACGAAGATCACCAGGCCCAGCACCGGCGGAAAGCTGCGCACCACCGCGGCAACACACCACTCGCGCAACGCGATGCGACGTGTGGGGATAGCGGCGTCGGACTGCACGCCGGACAACGGTTTGACGAGCGTGTTCATGTCGGGCTCCATCGGCGTGAGGGACCGCAATCAGAGGTTCGGAGAGGACGGTGGAAGCGTCAGGCTTTGATCTTGAAGCCGTCCGCATACGCAGCCGGGTTCTTCGCATCCCACACCACGCCATCGATCAGCTTGGCCGTGCGCATGTCGTTCTTCGGCAAGGGGGTGCCGGTGGCGGCTGCGGCCTGCTTGAAGATGTCGATGCGGTTGACCTGCTTGGCGACCGCCGCGTAATCCGGATGCGTCTTCAACAGCCCCCAGCGCTTCTGCTGTGTGAGGAACCACATGCCGTCCGACAGGTACGGAAAGTTGACCGCGCCATCGTGATAGAAGCGCATCGGGTCCGGGTCGTCCCACGTCTTGCCGATGCCGTTCGTGTAACGGCCGAGCATGCGGTCCAGGATGATGTCCATGTCGGTGTTGACGTAGGACTTGGCGGCGATGGTCTCGGCCGTCTTGCGGCGGTTCGACGCCGAGGCATCGATAAACTTGCCCGCCTCCAGCACCGCAGCCGTCAGCGCGCGTGCGGTGTTCGGATACTTCTGCACGAACTCCGCCGTGGTGCCGAGCACCTTCTCCGGGTGGTCCTTCCAGATGGCCTGTGTCGTCTCGGCGGTAAAGCCGATGTTGTCGGCAATCGCACGGGCGCCCCACGGCTCGCCCACGCAGTAGCCATCCATGTTGCCCACGCGCATGTTGGCCACCATCTGCGGCGGCGGCACGGTGATGGCCTTCGCGTCCTGCAGCGGATGGATGCCGTGCGCGGCAAGCCAGTAGTACAGCCACATCGCGTGCGTGCCGGTCGGGAAGGTCTGCGCAAACACGTACTCGCGTTTGTCCTTCGCCATCACGGCCTTGAGCGATGCGCCGTCTTTGACGCCCGCTTCCTTGAGCTTGTTCGACAGCGTGATGGCCTGGCCGTTGTTGTTGAGCGTCATCAGCACGGCCATGTCTTTCTTCGGCCCGCCAATGCCGAGCTGCACGCCGTAGATCAGCCCGTAGAGCACGTGCGCCGCATCCAAGTCGCCCGACACCAGCTTGTCGCGTACGCCTGCCCACGAGGCCTCTTTCGACGGCGTGATCTTGATGCCGTACTTCTTGTCGATGCCCAGGGTGGATGCCATCACCACCGACGCGCAGTCGGTCAGCGGGATGAAGCCGACCTTCAGCTCGGCCTTCTCAGGCGCATCGGAGCCAGCGGCCCAGGCACCAGCACGCACCAGCGGATCGATCAATGCCACGGCACTCCCTCCTGCAATGGTTGCCGCGGCCTTGATGACGCTGCGGCGCTTCGGATTGATCGGGTTGACGACGGGGTCAGTCTTGTCTGGCGCGGCCATCCATGGCTCCAAAGAAAAAGCGCCCCGATGCGCGGCCACGTCCCTCCATGATGGGGAGCGCGTTTGCCGTGCATCGAGACGCCGTTGTCTCGCGCCGATACCCACGTTGGCATCGGCTCGCAGCGACACTTGCAAGGGGTATGCCAGCGGTGTTGGTGCATCTCTTGTTTCGTCCCCTGCCGGGGCCGACTTACTTTCTTTGTCTTGCCAAAGAAAGGTAAGCAAAGAAAGGCGCGCCCGAGATGGCGAAAGACTCCTTGAATTTGCGTAACCGGGCGGAGGCGGGGAAAACTCGCTGCGCTCAGACAGTTCCCCGCCTTTTTTCCGCCCGCTTACGAAAATTCAAGGCGCCATCAAGGGCAGGAACGGCCAAACCGTCTGGAGATGTGGGTGAGCGCCGCAGGTGGGGTGTGGCGCGAGGCTGGTGCGTTTCCGGCGCCGGACTTGTGCGGTGCACCAAAACTGGGCGGCGCCGCGTCGGCCTAGCCTGCCATCACGTCAATCACCCGCTGGGCGGCTTCGACCAGCTTGATATTGCGGTCCATCGCCATCTTGCGCAGGCGCTTGAAGGCCTCGTCTTCCGACAGGTTCATCTGCTTCATCAGTAGGCCCTTGGCGCGCTCCAGCACCTTGCGCTCGGCCAGCTGGGTCTTGGCGGTATCCAGTTCGGCGCGCAGTTCGCGCTCGTGCTCGAAGCGCGCATAGGCCACGTCCAGCACGGCCTTGACGCGCGTGGGCTTGATGCCGTCGACGATGTAGGCCGTGATGCCCGCAGCGAACGCCGATTTGATGCGCGCCGCGTCGTCGTTGTCGGTGAACAGCACGATCGGGCGCGGCGCGTGCTGGGTGGCCACGCAGACGTGCTCGATGGTGTCCCGCGCGGCCGACTCGGACGCAACGATCACCATGTCGGGCTGTGCCTGCGCGATGCGGTCGGGCAGGGTGAGGTCGGCGTCGGCCAGGCCCACGTCGATGAAGCCGGCTTCGGCCAAGCCCGCACGGATCAGCTCCAGGTTGATCTGCTCGGCATCCAACGGATCACGCACCAGCAGCACGCGCATCGGCGCGGCCGGGTGAGGCGCGGCGGGCGAGGCAGGTGGGGTGGGCGGTTTCGCTTGCATGGTGCAAAGTGGGGCAGGGTGCACGCCACTCATGCAAGAACCGCGCCGACCCAGTGCGGGTGTATGCTCGCAGCTCGGTCGCCGGGGGGCGGTGGCCGTGTCCCCCGTCTGTTTATTCAAGCGAATTTCCAGGAGACCTGCATGACCGAATTTGTCGTCACCCCGCCCGCCGTCAACGGCATTCCCGTGCGTGGCGGGCAAGGCCAGTTTCCGGTGCGCCGCGTGTATTGCGTCGGCCGCAACTACGCCGCCCATGCCCGCGAGATGGGTTCCGACCCCGACCGCGAACCGCCGTTCTTCTTCTGCAAGCCGGCCGATGCCGTGCGCTACATCCCCGACGGCGAGACCGGCCAGTTCGTCTATCCCACCGAGACGAAGGATTGCCACTACGAGATCGAACTCGTGGTCGCCATCGGCACGGGCGGCCGCGACATCGCCGTGGAAACCGCAGCCAACCACATCTACGGCTACGCCATCGGCCTGGACATGACGCGCCGCGACTTGCAGAACGCCGCCAAGAAGGGTGGCCGCCCATGGGAAACCGGCAAGGCCTTCGACGGCTCGGCACCCATCGGCCCGATCGTCCCCGTGAAGGATGTCGGCCATCCGGACAAGGGCGCGATCACGCTGTCGGTCAATGGCAAGGAACACCAGCGCGGTGATCTGTCGGACCTGATCTGGTCGGTGCCGGAAACCATTGCGTACCTCTCGCGCCTGTTCGAGCTGCGCCCCGGCGATCTGATCTATACCGGCACGCCCGAAGGTGTCGGCCCGGTGGTGGTCGGTGACCTTATGGTCGGCAAGATCGACGGTGTGGGCGAACTGCACGTGAAGGTCATCTAAGCAGAGAGCCGCAAGCCATGTCGATCAAGCTTTACAACTACTTCCGCAGCTCGGCGTCGTTCCGTGTGCGCATCGCGCTGGAGATCAAGGGCCTGCCGTATGACTACGCGCCGGTGCACCTGCTCAAGGGCGAGCAACTGGCGCCCGACTTCGTCAAGCTGAACCCCGATGCGCTCGTGCCCGTGCTGTGCGATGGCGCCGACGTGCTGAACCAGTCGCTGGCGATTGTCGAGTACCTGGAAGAGACGCACCCCGAGCCCACGCTGCTGCCGGGCACGCCCAGCAACCGCGCACACATCCGCGCGATTGCGCTGGCGATCGCGTGCGAGATCCATCCGCTCAACAACCCGCGCGTGCTGAAGTACCTCAAGAACACGTTCAACGTGGAAGAGGAAGCGCGCAACGACTGGTATCGCCACTGGGTGAAGCTGGGGTTCGCGGCGCTGGAGACGCGGCTGTCACAGTCGCCGCTCACGGGTGCCTACTGCGTGGGCGACACGCCGACGCTGGCGGACGTGTGCCTCGTGCCGCAGGTGTTCAACGGCAAGCGTTTTGATGTGGTGGTGGAGGAGTATCCGACGCTGGCCCGCATTTTTGAGCACTGCATGGCGCAGGAAGCGTTTCAGCGGGCGGCGCCTGCGGCGCAGCCGGATGCGGCAGCGTAATTGAAGTGAGTCCCGGCGTCATGGCGACGCCGGGATTGCCGATCAGCCCAGCAGGGCGTCAGCGAATTCGCGTGCGGAGAACGGCTGCAGATCTTCCACCTGCTCCCCCACGCCGATGAAGTACACCGGCACCGGCCGCTGCCGCGCAATCGCAGCCAGGATGCCGCCCTTGGCGGTGCCATCCAGCTTGGTGACGATCAGGCCCGTGAGGCCCAGCGCTTCGTCAAACGCCTTCACTTGCGCCAGGGCGTTCTGACCGGTGTTGCCGTCGATCACCAGCAGCGTTTCGTGCGGTGCCGTGGCCATGGCCTTGGCCGTTACGCGGCGCACCTTCTTGAGCTCTTCCATCAGGTGCAGTTGCGTTGGCAGGCGGCCGGCGGTGTCGGCCATGACGATGTCGATGCCGCGTGCGCGCGCTGCGTTCACCGCGTCGTAGATCACGGCAGCCGGGTCGCCCGATTCCTGGGCCACCACCGTGACGTTGTTGCGCTGGCCCCAGACCACGAGCTGCTCGCGCGCGGCGGCGCGGAACGTATCGCCCGCAGCCAGCAGCACCGATTGGCCGTAGGTCTGGAAGTGCTTGCACAGCTTGCCGATGCTGGTGGTCTTGCCGGCGCCGTTCACGCCCGCAATCATGATCACCATCGGCTGCTCGCGGCCGAGCACCATGGTCTTTTCCAGCGGGTGCAGCAGCTCGACCAGCAGGTCTCGCAGTGCGGTCTTTACGCCTTCGGCGGTTTCGATGCGCTCGGCCTTGATGCGGCGGCGCAGTTCGCCCAGCAGGTATTCGGTGGCGTCGACACCGGCATCGGCCATCAGCAGCGCGGTTTCGAGCTCTTCGAACAGCGCCTCGTCCACCTTCACGCCAACGAACAGCGTCGTCAGGTTCTTGCTCGTCTTCGACAGGCCTGAGCGCAGGCGCGACATCCAGCCCTTGCGAGCCTGTTCGATGACGGGCGGGGTCGGCACCGTTTCGATGTCATCGGCCTGCATGTCGAGCGTGGCGGGCTCGGCAGGCGCATCCGGTACGGCAACCGACGTGGGTGCTGCAGTGGGCGGGGCTGGTGCCGGAACCGCTGCCTCGGCTGCCGCTGGTGCGGCAATCGCAGCGGGTTCAAGGGCGGGCGTGGACGCTGGCGCTTCGGGGGCGACAGGCTCGGGCGTAGCGCCTCCGCCAAAGCCCAGGCGCGACAACCAGCCCGGGCGGCTTTCTTCCGCTGCGGGTGGCGTTGGCGTGGCGGCGCTGGCGTCCCGAGTGAGGGCTGCGGTCGAGGTGTCGGGTGTCGCCGCAGGTGTGGGGGCGGCCGGGGCAGGCACAGGCGCAGGCGCCGGAATGGCTTCGGGTGCCGCTGCGGGCGTAGGTTCGGCGGCCGGCTGCGGCTCTGCCTTGCGCTTCTTCCAGAAACTAAACATCGTAAGAGGCAGTCTATTCGCCGTTAGAATCAAGCGTCGAATTTTATCAGACGGCCCTTATGCGCTCTTCCATGCGAAACGTCTCAAGCCGGACCCGCCCGGGTGCTAGGCAATTGGCCGCGATGGTCTCAGGAATCGCCCTGGCGGCGGGCCTGTTGGCCGGCCCTGTTGGTGCGCAGGAACTGGCGGCTGCACCGGTGCGCCCGGCTGCCGCTGTTGCCGGCGCTAAAGTTGGTGCTAGCCAGTCCGACACGCACGAATACAAGCTGCCCAACGGCCTGCGTCTGATCGTCAAGGAAGACCACCGCGCGCCCACCGTGGCCCACATGGTCTGGTATCGCGCCGGCAGCATTGATGAGCACAACGGCACCACCGGCGTGGCCCACATGCTCGAGCACATGATGTTCAAGGGCACCAAGGCGGTCGGCCCCGGCGAGTTCTCGCGCCGTGTGGCCGCCCTGGGTGGCCGCGAGAACGCCATGACCACGCGCGACTTCACGATGTACTACCAGCAGATCGAGAAGTCGCACCTGGGCGATGTGATGAAGCTCGAGGCCGATCGCATGGCCAATCTCCAGCTCACCGACAAGGAGTTCAAACCGGAGATGAACGTGGTGAAGGAAGAGCGCCGCATGCGCATCGACGACTCCGCCCGCTCGACCGTCTACGAGCAGATGCTCGCCACGCTGTTCAACGCCGCGCCGTATCGCAACCCGACCATCGGCTGGCCGGGCGATCTCGACACGATGACCGTGCAAGACGCGCAGGACTGGTACCACGCCTGGTACACGCCCAATAACGTCACGGTGATCGTGACGGGGGATGTGAACCCGGACGAGGCTTTCCGCCTTGCAGAGCGCACCTACGGCAAGCTCAAGCCGCACGCGCTGCCGCGCCGCTATGCGCAGGAAGAGCCCAAGCAGATTGGCGTTAAGCGTATCTGGGTGAAGGCCCCGGCCGAGAACCCGTACGTGGTGCTGGCTTACAAGGTGCCGGCGCTCCGAGATGTGGAGAAAGACGTCGACCCGTATGCGCTCGAAGTGCTGTCTGCCGTGCTGGACGGCTATGACAACGCGCGTCTGCCAAACCTGCTCGTCAAGGGTGACAAGCGCATCGCTGATGACGTGAATGCCGGCTACGACGGCCTGAACCGCGGCCCGTCGATCTTCCTGATGGATGGCACGCCGGCTGATGGTCATACCACCGCCGAGATCGAACAGGCCCTGCGCGCGCAGATCGATCGCATTGCCAAGGAAGGCGTGACCGATGCTGAGCTCAAGCGCGTCAAGGCGCAGGTCGTGGCTGGCCAGATCTACAAGCGCGACTCGGTGTTCGGCCAGGGCATGGAGATCGGCATGACCGAGATGAGCGGTCTGTCGTGGCGCTCGATCGATCGCCAGCTTGAGAAGATCAAAGCGGTCACGTCGGCGCAGATCCAGCAGGTTGCCAAGACGTATTTCAGTGAAGACAACCTCGTCGTGGCCACGCTGCTGCCGCAACCGATCGATCCCAACAAACCGGCGCGTAAGCCTGTTCCCGGCATGCGCGAAGAAGGAGGGCTGCGTTGATGCACCCCATTACACGACGGATGTCCCTGACCCTGAAGACGGCACTGGTCGCCATCGTTGCAACGGCGGCGCAAGGCGCGCTGGCTGCGTTGCCCATCGAACACTGGACGGCCCCCACCGGTGCACGCGTGTTCTTCGTGCCGAGCCCGTCGATCCCGATGCTCGACATCAACCTCGACGTGGATGCCGGTTCGCGCTATGAGCCGGCGGCCAAGGTTGGCCTCGCATCGCTCACGGCCGGCATGCTCGACAAGGGCGTGGCCGCGCAGACCAACGCGCCGGCACGCGATGAGGCGGCGATTGCCGATGCCTTTGCTGACGTAGGCGCAAGCTTTGGCGGCGGCGCGGGCGGAGATCGCACCAGCCTGCGCCTGCGCACGCTGTCCGACCCGGCTGAGCGCGGCCCGGCCATCGCCCTGATGACGCAGATCGTCTCCGCACCGACCTTTCCTGACGCTGTGCTCGCGCGCGACAAGCAGCGCCTGGTGGCGTCCATCCGTGAATCGCTGACCAAGCCAGGCGTGCTGGCCGAGCGCGCGTTCGGCACGACCATCTACGGTACGCATCCGTACGGGCAGACGGCCTCGCCGGAATCGGTGGAGAGCATCACGCGCGACGACATCGTGCGCTACTACCAGGCCAACTACACGGCCAAGCGCGCGGTGGTGACGCTGATCGGCGCGATCAGCCGCCAGGAAGCTGAGGCCATTGCCGTGCAGATCACGCAGGGGCTGCCTGCCGACGGCGCCACGCCGCCCGCGCTGCCCGACGTGAAGATGCCGTTGGCGAAGGCCGAGACGATCCGCATTCCGCACCCGGCGCAGCAAGCCACCATCATCATCGGGCAACCCGGCATCGCACGTGGCGACAAGGATTACTTCCCGCTGCTGGTCGGCAACTACGTGCTGGGCGGTGGCGGCTTCAGCGCGCGCCTGACCAACGAGGTGCGCGAGAAGCGCGGCCTGACCTACAGCATCGGCAGCTACTTCGCGCCCGCCGCGCAGCCTGGCCCCTTCGAGCTGGCGCTGCAGACGCGCAAGGACCAGACCGAGCAAGCGCTGACCGTGGTGCGTGACACCGTTGCCAAGTTCGTCGCCGATGGCCCCACCGACGTGGAGCTCAAGGCCGCCAAGGACAATCTCGTCAACGGCTTCCCGCTACGCCTGGACAGCAACCGCAAGCTGCTGGACAACGTGGCCAACATCGGCTGGTACAACCTGCCGCTCGACTACCTGGATACGTGGACGCAGCGCATTGCAGCTGTCTCGCGCGACCAGGTGCGCACGGCGTTCCAGCGCGTGCTGCAGCCGCAGACCATGGCGACGATCGTGGTGGGTGGTCCTGAGAAAGCCGCCGCGAACTGACGCACCGCGCCTTCATCCAAAAAAACCGGCGGTATCCCCGCCGGTTTTTGTTTGCGGTGGCACTACAATCGCGCCCATGGCACCTCGTACCTCCAGCTCCAAAGGCCCCAAGGCCAAGACCGCCACGTCGCATGTACGCGCGCCACAGCAGGTGCGCATTATCGGCGGGCAATACAAGCGCACGCCGCTGCCGGTGGTTGACGCCGACGGCCTGCGCCCGACCAGCGACCGCGTCCGCGAAACCGTCTTCAACTGGCTCGGCCAGGACCTGACGGGCTGGCGCTGCGCCGACCTCTTTGCCGGCACCGGCGCGCTGGGCCTCGAGGCGGCTTCGCGCGGCGCGGCGCACGTGACGCTGGTCGAAAACCATGCGCCCGCCGTGCGCGCGTTGCACGCCATACGCGACAAGCTCGATGCACGCATGGTCGACATCGTCTCGGGAGATGCCTTCGCATGGCTTACCCGCCAGGCTGATGGGGCGTTTGACGCGGTGTTCATCGACCCGCCGTTTGCGCAGGATTGGTCGTTGCGGGCGTTGGAGGCCGCTATCCGGGTCGTCAAGCCGGGCGGGGTGATCTATCTAGAGGCGCCGCAGCCCTTGGTGGATGTGAGTACTGATTCACAATCGACGGAAGCATCGGCCGGCATTCCGCTGCCGGCCGATGTGGCACTGCACAAGCACTTGCGCGCCGGTGCGGTGCATGCGCATTTGCTGCTGCGCAAAAAAGGTTAAACTACGCCGCTCGTTCCGGTGCATGAGCATCTGACGGCACCTCGCGGCAGTCTGGTTGTGAGGTCGCCAAACGTCAGTCGGAACGTGCGGGCGGCAGGCTCGGGACTTGCCGCGCTCGATAACGCAACGGTGTCCAAACGCAGATTGGCGCGGCCATGTCCCACGCCGCGCTGGCGGATACTCTTTTCCCCTTGGTGGAGGAACCATGGTGATCGCGGTTTATCCCGGCACTTTCGATCCGTTCACGCGCGGCCACGAAGACCTCGTCCGCCGTGCATCCAACATCTTCGACGAGCTGATCGTCGGGGTGGCACAGAGCCCGAACAAGCGGCCGTTCTTTGCGCTGGAAGAGCGCATCGAGATCGCCCGTGAGGTGCTCGGTCACTATCCGAACGTACGGGTCGAAGGGTTTTCCGGCCTGTTGAAGGATTTCGTGCGCAAGAATGGCGCGCGCGTGATCGTGCGGGGCCTGCGTGCCGTGTCGGACTTCGAATATGAATTCCAGATGGCCGGCATGAACCGCTACCTGCTGCCGGATGTGGAAACCATGTTCCTCACGCCGTCGGACCAGTACCAGTTCATCTCGGGCACCTTCGTGCGCGAGATCGCCATCTTGGGCGGTGACGTCAGCAAGTTCGTGTTCCCCTCGGTCGAGAAATGGCTCAAGGAGAAAACGGGCAAGACAGATGCCGCTGACAAATCGGAATAAAATGACACTTTGGCGGGAGCCCTCCCGCCGGTCATTTCAAGGAAAGCATCATGGCGCTCATAATTACCGATGAGTGCATCAATTGCGACGTATGCGAGCCCGAGTGCCCGAACGACGCCATTTCGATGGGCCCGGAGATCTACGTGATCGACCCGGGCAAATGTACCGAGTGCGTCGGGCACTTTGATGAGCCACAGTGCCAGCAGGTGTGCCCCGTCGATTGCATCCCCAAGGACCCGGCCCACGCCGAGACGCAGGAGCAGTTGATGCAGAAGTACATCCAGCTCACCTCCGCCCCGCGCGCAGCGTAAGCAAAAAAGAGACGGCTCAGGCCGTCTCTTTTCATTGGTGCGTGCTGAACTCGCGTGCTGCTCACTGAATCGGCAGCAGATCCTCCGGACCTTCATACGCATACCCCGGCTCGCAGACGATGCGATAGTGCGGCAAATGCGACCGCGGCGGGCGCGGTACCACCGGAGTGGGGGCAGCCGGTGCCTGCACAAAAGGCTTGGGGCCGTTGCCCGGCTGACGCAGTGCACCTGCGGCCGGCGCCGGCGTGATCGTGACAGGCGGGCTGATCACGGGCATCGGCGTCGGATAGGGCATCGGGTACGGCACCGGCCCCAAATAGACGCGATGACAGTAGCGCACGCCTTCCTGCGCCACCACCACCTTCTGCCGCTGGTCGCGGCGTGCCTGTTCAGCGGCCTGCGCGGCGATCTGCGCCTGGCGAGCGTCCTCGGCGGCTTGCGTTCTGCGACGCGAGGTTTCCATCTCACGTACTTCGGCCGCCTCGGCGGAGGCGCGCTCCCGAGCGGCTTTCTGGTCGGCGGCGGTGGGCGTGTTGTCGATCAGCGGTACCTCTTTCGAGCGCGTGCCGCACGGATGGTCGGAGTAGGTCGTCTGGCCATTCTCTGAACAGCGATAGACCTGTGCCTGTGCGGGTATCACCGTCAGCAGGCCGAGCGCCAAGCCTGCCAGCGCGGCGGCGCGTGAGAGGAGGGGAGCGAACGGTTGCATGGTGATGTCCTTGTTGCGCAGATCAGCCTGCCGTATGCAGGCGCATCATGGATTTCTCGGCATTGCCGGCAATCAGATCGGGCAGGGCGTCCAGGCTGCGGTCGATGGCGCGGTCAATCAGATCCTGTTCTTCCTTGCGCGGGGCCTTGAGCACGAAGTTGGCCACGTCATGCTGGCCGGACGGTGCTGTGCCAGGTGGCAGCAGGTTGCGCGGATGGCCGATGCCGAGGCGCAGGCGCCAGAACTGCTGCGTGGTCAGGTGTGCGGCAATGTCCTTCAGGCCGTTGTGGCCGCCCGAGCCACCGCCAAGCTTGAGTTTGACCGCACCCGGGGGCAGATCCAACTCGTCGTGTGCCACCAGGATCTCATCAGGCATCACCTTGTAGAAGCGCGCCAGTGCCACGGTCGACAGGCCCGAGCGGTTCATGAAGGTCTGCGGTTGCAGCAGCCACACTTCGTGGCCCCACAGGTTGGCGCGTGCGGCATAGCCGTGAAAGCGTGTTTCGTTGCGCAGGGTCACGTTGCCGATGCGTGCGAGCTGGTCGACCAGCCAGAAGCCGGCATTGTGCCGCGTGGCTGCGTATTCGGCGCCCGGATTGCCGAGCCCGACGATGAGTTTGATCATGCGATGGAGTCTAGGAAGAGGTGCGGGAAGCGCCCCTTGATCGTACAAGCATAGCCGCTTTCGCCCACTGCATTCACAGCAGGGGCACGGGGCGGCATGGACGCGGAAACTCAGGCAGAAAAAAAGCCCGGCGAGACCAGCTCGGCGGGCTTTTTTCGTGTCGCGCCCGAAGACGCGACGGTGCGGCAACCTTAGGCGGCCGGCTTGTCTTCGCCTTCAGCGGCAGCAGCGCCTTCTTCAGCAGCAGCGGACTTTTCGCCAGCCGGCACGCTGATGTTGGCCACAGCCGGGTTCTCATCGCCACCGTGGGTGAGGATGGTCACGCCCTTCGGCAGCTTCAGATCGGAGATGTGCAGGGTCTGGCCGATTTCCAGCGCGCCCAGATCCACTTCGATGAACTCCGGCAGGTCGGCCGGCAGGCACGACACTTCAACGTCGTTCAGGATGTGGTTCACGATGCCGTGGCCCAGCTTCACGCCCGGTGCGGTTTCCTGGTTCAGGAAGTGCAGCGGCACCTTGACGTGGATCTTTTCCTTGGCCGACACGCGTTGGAAGTCAACGTGCAGAACCAGTTGCTTGAACGGGTGCAGTTGGAAGTCACGCAGCAGCGCCTTTTCCACCTTGCCAGCCACTTCGATGTCGAGGATCGACGAGTGGAAGGCTTCCTTCTTCAGCGCGTGGTACAGCGCGTTGTGATCGAGTTCGATCATCTTCGGATCGGCTTCACCGCCGTAGATGATGCCCGGGGTCTTGCCGGCGTTGCGCAGGCGGCGGCTCGCACCAGTGCCCTGAACGCTACGCTCGAAAGCGACAACTTTCATGATTGCTCCAAACGAAAAAGACGACTCGCGACCAAGCCGTCTGGTGAACGGGGCGCCATATTGCGCTCCGCAGACACCGCAGAAGTGCCGTCTAGTCGACGTTTTCTGCGGTAAAGCCTTGAATTATAACAGGGACCCGTACGGTTGCTGAATTATTCGGCAAACAGCGACATGATCGAGTCACCGCGTACGATGCGGGTGAAGGTCTCAGCCAGCAGCGGGGCGGTCGAGAGCTGGCGGATCTTGCCGCACTTGATGGCGTCTTCGCGCAGGGGGATGGTGTCGGTCACAACCACTTCGTCGAGCGCCGAGTCTGCGATGCGAGCGGCTGCGCCACCCGACAGCACCGGGTGCGTGCAGTACGAGAACACTTGTTTGGCACCGCGCTCCTTCAGCACCTGAGCGGCTTTGCACAGTGTGCCGCCGGTGTCGATCATGTCATCCATGATCACGCAGTTGCGGCCTTCGACTTCACCGATGATGTTCATCACCTCGGCCACGTTGGCCTTCGGACGACGCTTGTCGATGATGGCGAGGTCGGTGTTGAGTTGCTTGGCGAGCGCACGGGCGCGCACCACGCCGCCAACGTCCGGCGACACGACCAGCAGGTCGCTGTAGTTTTTCTTGCGCAGGTCTTCGAGCAGAACGGGCGACGCGTAGATGTTGTCGACCGGGATATCGAAGAAGCCTTGAATCTGGTCAGCGTGGAGGTCCATCGTCAGCACGCGCTCGACGCCGGCGACTTCCAGCATGTTGGCCACGACCTTGGCCGTGATGGCCACACGCGCTGAACGCGGGCGGCGATCCTGGCGGGCATAGCCGAAGTAGGGGATGGCAGCTGTGATGCGGCGGGCGGATGCACGCTTGAGCGCATCGACCATCACCATCAGTTCCATCAGGTTGTCGTTGGTCGGGGCACAGGTGGATTGCAGGATGAACACGTGCTTGCCGCGCACGTTTTCCTGGATCTCGACCTGAACTTCACCATCGGAGAAGCGGCCGACGAGGGCCTTGCCGAGCGGGATGCCCAGGTGCTTGACGACAGCGTCGGCGAGTTTCGGGTTGGCGTTGCCGGTAAAAACCATCAAGCCTTCGCTGCTCATCGGGGCACCTGTTTTTCGACTTCAGACGCGCCGGCTGGCTGATACACCAACCGGGCTATTGCTGGGAACTATAAGGAAGAAATGGCAGGGGCGGAAGGATTCGAACCTACGCATGCCGGAATCAAAATCCGGTGCCTTAACCAGCTTGGCGACGCCCCTACACAACCGATCGGTTACTGCTTCCATTGCAGAAGCAATAACTGTAAACCTTACACAGCAAATCTCGCGAGCGGATGATGCGTCAGACCTGCCGCACATCGACCTTCCCACTCGGAAGGCACCTGATCCGCCACCGCTTGCGCATGCTCAACGTTATCGAACGGAGCAAATACGCAGGCGCCGGATCCGGTCATTCTTGCCAGAGGGCTGAACTGTCTTAGCCAGGCAAGTGCTCGGGCGATTTCGCCGTATTTCCTTTCCGCCACCGCTTGCAGATCGTTGCGACCGTAAGCGAAAACAATTTGTTGGTCAGGAAAGTCCGTAATTATGGTGAGTGGCGTGTTACGTGTCAACCCCTCATCGGAAAAAATTGCGGGGGTGGGTACGTGGACGCGTGGATGGATGACCACGAACGCTGCTGGCGGCAGCGTGACGGGCGTGAGTTCTTCACCGATGCCCTCGGCAAACGCGTTCTGGCCGAACACGAAGAAGGGCACGTCGGCGCCCAGCTTCAGGCCCAGCGCCATCAACCTTGTGCGCGGCAGATCGAGGCCCCACAGGTGGTTGAGCGCGAGCAGCGTGGTGGCTGCGTCGGACGAGCCGCCACCAATGCCACCGCCCATCGGCAGGCGTTTTTCGATGGCGATGTCGGCGCCGTAGGTGCAGCCGGTTTCCGCTTGCAGCAGGCGTGCGGCGCGCATCACGAGGTCTTCATCGGCAGGTACGCCGGGCACATCGCTGGTGCGGGCGAGGCGGCCGTCTGCGCGTCGCGAGAAGTGCAACGTGTCGGACCAGTCGATGAGTTGGAAGACCGTCTGCAGCAGGTGATAGCCGTCGGGCCGGCGGCCGACCACGTGCAGGAACAGATTGAGCTTGGCGGGCGCGGGGCAGTCGCGCAGCTCGGTGGGTGCGGAGCTCATGGTGAGGCGATGACGATGTTACTGGTCCAGCACGAGCCGCACCGTGAGCGGTCCGTTGGTGCCCTGCGGGCGATCAAGATCGAGCCGGCGGATGCGCGCGTCGGCGGAGGTGTCGTCCGTCCAGGCGACGTAGTGCACGGTCCAGCCGTTCTGTTCGATGGTTTCGGGCCGCGATTGCGCGTCGCGTGCCACGCGAGCCGGCGTGCCAGGGGCAGGACGGGCGCGCAGCCAGTCGCGCAGACCAGACACCGGCAGCGAGAAGCCGAGTGCATCCTGCATCAGCGTATCGACTTCGGGTGCGCGGCGCGGTGGCTGGTTGGGCAGTTCAAGCGTGGCGCCCTGATTGTTCTGGCTGACCACGGCCAGCGTCTGGCCCAGCGGGGACATCAACTCAAGCTGCACATCGGTGCCGCGCTCGCGCCACAGGAAGCTGCCCACCGCGCTTTGCTCCGCGTTGCCTTGCGTGTAGCGCGCCGAGAACCGGCCCTGATAGCGCGTGATGGTGGTGTCGTTGTCTTGTGAGCCTGCGAACAAGTCGTTGGCTGGGCGCACGCTTGCACAGCCTGCAAACACCACACAACTCACGCCCAGCACCAATGCGCCGAGCGCGCGGGAAAACTGCAGCGTCATCAGTTCGCGCTCACGGGAACGTCGGGAATCGGCTGGCCGAAGCGGCGCAGCGTGTCGCGCAGGGTGTTGTCGTTGATGTCGAGCTTGGATGCTTCCGTCCAGATCTTGCGCGCATCGTCCTGCTTGCCTGATTGCCACAGGACCTCACCCAGGTGGGCGCCGATCTCGGCTTGCGGCGCGGAGCTCCATGCCTTGCGCAGGATGTCGGTGGCGGCCGGCAGATCGCCGCGGCGGTATTTGACCCAGCCCAGGCTGTCGGCAATGTAGGGATCGCCCGGCGCCAGTGAAACGGCCTTCTCCAGCAACTCCTGCGCTTCCTGCAGACGCACGTTGCGATCGGCCAGCGAGTAGCCGAGTGCGTTGTAGCCGATGGCTTGGCCGGGGCGCAGGTCGATCACCTTGCGCAGCAGCGTTTCCATGTTGTCGTAGTGGCCGTCGTGCTCTTCGAGCATCGCCAGTTGGTACGTGTATTCAACGTTGTCCGGGTCGTTCTTCAGCAGCTCATTGACGCGGGCACGGGCGCGGCCGAAGGCCTTGGCGTCCATCAGCATGCCGATTTCGGCCTGGCGGATACCATCTATCAGGGCTTGGCGGCGCGGGCCGTCGGGAATGTCTTCCGAATCGGCAACGAGTTCGTCGAAAGCTTGTTGTGCTTCGTCGATGCGGCGCAGTTTGCCGAGCAATTGGCCGCGCTTGATGCCGGCTGCGAGTGCGGTCTGGCCGTCAGCGTCACCATTGGCCGAGCCGGTGATCTTGTCGACCCAGGCCAGCGCGCCGACGTAGTCGTGCTTCTCCTCGGCGAGCTGGGCGAGGCCCTGGTAGCCGGGTTCGGGGCTCAGCGTGGGCGACTTGGCCGTTGCCGCGACGTACTCCTTCAGGTAGCGCTCGGCGGCGTCGTACTGGCGCTGCTGCAGTGTCAGCAGGCCCAGTGCCAGCGTGATGCGCGCATCGTTGGGGGCGATCTTCTTGAGTGCTTCGAATTCGCCGCGGGCCTTGTCTTGCTGATCGCGCACGAGGTACATGCGGGCGAGCGCCAGATGGCCGTCGATGGAGGCTGGCGCGGCCTTCAGGAAGGTGCGCAGGCCGGCAATGGCGGCATCGGGATCGTTGTCGGCGCGCAGCTCGGCGGCCAGGATGGCGGCGTCTTCATAGCCGGGGCGCAGCTTGAGGGCGGTGTCCAGTTCGGTCAATGCGCCGGGCGCATCCTTGGCGACGACCTTGGCGCGTGCCAGGGCGAGGTGCGTCTCGGGGCGCTGCATGTCGTGCGAGGCGATGCGCTGCAGGGCTGCCGCCGCGCCGGCCGGGTCGGTGCTCTTGGACATCTGCTGCTGCAGCTGCAGGATGGCGTCGGCGCGTTGGCCGGGCGACACCTTGTTCAACTGCGCCTGCAGCATCGGCTCAACCTCGGACCACTTGCCCGTGGCCACCAGCAGAAGCTGCTGCACCTGGCGCGCAGGCATGGAGGTCGGCGACAGCTCGACCCACAGCCGCGAGGCGGTCAGCGCCTGTGCAGGCGAGCGGGTCAGGAAGGCGATTTCAGTCGCACGCTGGGCGAAGCGCGGGTCGCGCGTGTCTTGCGCGAGATCCAGGTAGGTGCGGTATGCAGGCTCGACCAGCCCTCGCTGCAGCGAGATTTCTGACGCCAGCACGCGGTACATGATGTCTTGATCGAGCGCGACCGACGGCAGATCGGTACGCTCCGAATTCAGCAGGCCGCCACGCGGGCGCGAGCGCTCGAGCGTGATGGTGGGGCGGTTGCCGGTGCCGCCTTCCTGTGCTGCCTGGGCGATCAGCGGGGCTGCGGCGGTTGAGTGTGCCGCCCATGCCGGCAGACTTGCCAATCCTCCCGCAATCAGCGAGGCGAGCAGGATCGCTCGGCTGCGCGGAAATCGCCGCGGGCGTTGCGTCGCTGGCGAACGGGAGAAAGCGTGGGGCATGGTCTTGAAGCTCCAGATGGGGTTCAGGGCATTGTAGCCTGACCGCTACAATCGCCCGCATCGTAAAAAAGGTTGGAGCAGCACATGCGACGGAGGTTCGATGCCTGAGTTGCCAGAGGTGGAAGTCACCCGCCTGGGTCTGCTACCGCATATTACGGGGCGACGTATCGTGCGCGCGGTGGTGCGCCATCACGGGCTGCGCTGGCCGGTGGATCCTGCCTTGCCAGCGTTGCTCGCCGGCCTGACCGTCACGCGCCTGTTGCGCCGTGGCAAGTATCTGCTGATTGAATGCATGCCCGACGCAGGCCGTGCCGATACCGCCGGCGGCTGGCTGCTGATCCACCTCGGCATGACCGGCACCCTGCGTGTGCTGGAAACCCCGGTTTCACCCGGCCCGCATGATCACGTGGACCTTGAACTGGTCGACGCAACCGGCGTACCGATCACGCTGCGCTATCGCGATCCGCGCCGGTTTGGTGCCGTGCTCTGGCACCTTGGCGATGAAGCCGGATTGGCTGACCACCCGCTGCTGCGCAATCTCGGCATTGAGCCCTTCGATGCGCGCTTCGACGGCGATTGGATGTACACCCGCACGCGCGGGCGCAGCGTCGCCATTAAATCGGCGCTGCTGGCGGGCGATATCGTGGTCGGCGTGGGCAACATCTACTGTTCGGAAAGCCTGTTCAGGGCCGGCATCCGGCCCACCACGGCAGCCGGGCGCATCAGCCGGCCGCGCTACGCCGCGCTGGCCGACGCCGTTCGTGCCACGCTGGCCGACGCCATCGCCCGGGGTGGCAGCACGCTGCGCGATTTCGTTGGTTCCGATGGCCAGAGCGGGTATTTCCAGCTCGAGGCGTTCGTGTACGACCGGGCCGGTCTGCCATGCCGCGTGTGCGGTACACCGATCCGCCAGATCGTCCAGGGCCAGCGCTCCACGTTCTATTGCCCGACCTGCCAGCGCTGAAGCGGCTTTCAAAGCGATTTGCCCGTCATTTCGCAAGGTTTTCGAAGGGGGGTGACGGGCTGCCGATGGCATCCCGCAACACTTGGCTGCCCGGCCCGGACAAGTCGGCGGAAAGTTCTCCCGGAACCTGTCGGTTCCCTGTATCGTTCCACCTAAATTTGTGCATTTCTGTGCCGTAATGGGCGGTAATAGCGATGCCGAGGGGGCGCGCATTTGCATGGTCGGGGCGCGCACAAAATAAGACAGAACGATGAATAACACACTGAGCACACAGTTCGAGCAGTACGGCACTTGGCGCGCTTCGGTACTGCAGTCGGTGGGAGAATTCCAGGACTGGCTGCAAGCCCAGGAGCTGTACGACGCCCAGGCCGACATGCGCGCGCAACGCATCCGCGGTGTCCTGCGCAGCGACAAGCTCAAGGTCGCTTTCATTGCCGAGTTCTCTCGCGGCAAGAGCGAACTGATCAACGCCATCTTCTTTGCAGACTTTGGCCGCCGCATTCTGCCGTCGTCGGCGGGCCGGACCACGATGTGTCCGACCGAGCTGATGTACGACGAAAGCTATCCGCCGTCGATCCGTCTGCTGCCGATCGAGACGCGTCTGCATGACGCCTCGACCGCTGACTTCCGCGATGCCGGCAGCCACTGGCTGTCGGTGCCGCTTGATCCGTCGTCGCCCGAGGGCATGCTCGAAGCGTTCCGCCACGTGGTAGAAACCGTGCGCGTGCCCAGGGAAGAGGCCGAGCAGCTCGGTCTGTACAACGACGCCGATCCGGACGCGGCCTTCTCGGTGGATGCCGCCGGCACGGTGGAAGTGTCGAAGTGGCGCCACGCGATCATCAATTTCCCGCACCCGATGCTCAAGCAGGGGCTGGTGATCCTGGATACGCCGGGCCTGAACGCCATCGGTACTGAGCCTGAGCTGACGCTGCGCCTGATTCCGGATGCGCACGTCGTCGTGTTCGTGCTGGCAGCCGATGCCGGCGTGACCAAGAGCGACCTGGAGCTGTGGCGCTCGCACGTGGGCGGTGGGCAGCGTAAGGGCTGCATCGCTGTGCTCAACAAGGTCGACGGCCTGTGGGACCCGCTCAAGACTGAGCAGGAAGTCGAGAACGAAGTTAGCCGCCAGATCATGACCACGGCGCAGGTGCTCGATATCGATGTCGAGCGCGTGTATCCGGTGTCGGCGCAGAAGGGCTTGGTGGCCAAGGTCAGCCAAGACCATGAGCTGTTGGCCAAGAGCCGCCTGCTGGAGTTGGAGTCGGTGCTGTCGGATCAGCTGATTCCGCAGCGTCGCGAGATCGTCACCGAGCAAGTGCAACTGGCTGTGAAGGACATGGCGACCGGTGCGCAGCAACTGCTGCAGATGCGCCGCCGCGACATCGTCGAGCAGTTGTTCGAGCTGCGCGGCCTGCGCGGCAAGAACCACACGATGGTCAAGCACATGCTGATGCGCGTGCAGGGCGAGAAGGAAGAGTTCGAGCAGAGCATCGCCAAGTTCCAGGCGCTGCGTACGGTGTTCGGCCGCCACAGCGCGGAGATCATCAAGAGCGTGCAGCTCAAGCAGATCCGCTCGACCATGCGTGAAGCGCGCGAAAAGATGAAGGAGCGCGTGTTCTCGCGCGGCCTGCGCGACGACATGGACAAGCTGTTCGCGCACCTGACGGGCTTGGTACGCGACGCAGCCAACCGCATCGACCAGCTGCACCAGATGGTCGATGGCATGTACAAGAAGTTCAACGCCGAGCACGGCTTCACGCTGTCGCCGCCGCTGCGCTTCCTGGGCACGCGCTACGACGCCGATCTGAAAGAAACGCTGATGCTCGCGCACAACCACTTCGGCGCGTTCAGCTTCCTGACGCGTCCGAAGCCGCAGCTCGTGCACGGCGCGTTCTCGACGGTGGCCAGCCGCGTGCTGGATACCTTCCAGGACATGAACCGCGATATCGAGATCTGGCTGAAGTCCGTCATGACGCCGCTCGAAGCGCAGGTGCGCGATCACCAGAAGCAACTGCGCAAGCGCGTCGATTCGATCGAGCGCATCCACGAAGCCACCGACACGCTGGAAGCGCGTATTGCGGAACTCGAAGCGCTGCTCAACACGTTGGATGAGCGCAGCGGCACGATCGCCCAGTACACCGATCGCATCCTTGCCGCCGGGACGCTCTTGGAGCGGCACTCGGTCGCGGCTTGACCGTGCTCGCATGTTCGTGAAAAGGCGCCCGCGGGCGCCTTTTTCGTTCTGGTAGGATCGCCGCCAGCGCGCATCTTCCGTGCGCCGCTTCTTCATCACACGCATGACCGCCACCCCACGCCGCACGCGCCGACCCGCGCAACCCGCTCCCGCACTACCGATGCTTCCTGATGATTTCGCTGTGCGCGTGATTGCGTGGCAGCAGCGTCACGGTCGTCACCACCTGCCATGGCAGAACACCGGCGATGCGTATCGCACGTGGCTGTCGGAGATCATGCTCCAGCAGACGCAAGTGTCGGCCGTGCTCGGTTACTACGCACGCTTTATCGAACGTTTTCCGACGGTGCAGGCCCTGGCTGCGGCGCCGGCAGACGACGTGATGGCCGCGTGGGCCGGCCTCGGCTACTACACGCGGGCGCGCAACCTGCATCGTTGTGCGCAGATCGTCGTTGCGGAGCATGGCGGCATCTTCCCGCGCGATCCTGAAGTGTTGGCATCGCTGCCGGGGATCGGGCGCTCGACCGCTGCGGCCATCGCCGCGTTTTCGTATGGCGTGCGTGCAGCCATCCTCGATGGCAACGTCAAGCGCGTCTTCGCGCGGGTGTTCGGCATCGACGGTTTTCCTGGCGACAAGCGCGTTGAAGACACCCTATGGCGCATCGCCGAAGCCGTGCTGCCACCGGCCGACGGTATCCAACCGTACACGCAGGGTTTGATGGATATGGGCGCCACCGTCTGCACGCGAGGTAAGCCCGCGTGCCTGACAGGCGAGCGCGCATGTCCGCTCGAATCCCTGTGCGAGGCGCGCAGCACCGATCGCGTGATGGAACTGCCGGTGCCGCGTCCGCGCAAGGCAATTCCAGAGCGCGCCGCCACGATGGTGATCGCGCTGCACGGCGAAACCGTGCTGCTGCAGCGACGTCCGCAACGCGGTATCTGGGGTGGACTGTGGTCGCTGCCGCTGGTGGGCGAGATGGACGATGCGCTCGACGCGCATCCCTTGGATGCGGATACCGTGCGTCAGGCCGCGCTGGCGTACGGCACCGTCTCAGATGTGGAAGCTGCAGGCGCGCTCACGCACACCTTCACGCATTTCCGTCTGCACATGCACTTGCTGCACGCGGACATCACCAAGCCAGCCACGCTCGACGATGACTGGCGCTGGGTACCGCTTGCACAGTTGAATTCAGTGGGATTGCCCGCGCCTGTAAAGTTGGCGCTGGAGACATTGGTGCAGCCGAGCTTGCTCTAAACCTCGCCCGGCCGGTGCAGCATCAGAGAATGTGATGCTGCTTCATGTAGCGATGGACGATCTCGATGCGCATGCCGGCGTCCATCAGTTCCATCAGCTTCTGCTTGGCCTTGAGCGGCACCGGCAGCAATTCACACAGCCGGTTGGCGACCCAGCTTGGGCTGTTCCACTCGTACGGCTCGGCCATCAGCACCTGGCCGTCTTCGCGCGTGCTCAAGGTCGTGACGATGCGGCGCAGGGCATTCACGCAATCATCGAAAAGCTCGCCCTTGCAGTCTTGCACGTCGGCGCCGATGGGCTCCACCGTGCCGCGCATCAGACCGTTGGCCGTGGTCTCGAATGACAGCACCTTGAAGCGCTGCGTGCCGCGCACCTTGATCATCAGCAGGCCCAGTTGCTCCATGTCGCATTCGACGATGTGGGCGATGCAGCCGACGTCCACCGGCACGGTCGACGCATCTGCCGTGGCGACTTCATTGCCGCGCTCGATCAGGCAGACGCCGAAGGGGGTCTGGTCGCGCAGGCAGGTGCGGACCATATCCATATAGCGGGCTTCGAAAATACGCAGCGGGAGAAGACCGCCGGGAAACAGCACCGTGTGCAGCGGAAACAGCGACAGCTCGGTGGGCAGCGGCGGCAGCGGCGAGAACGGCGAGAGAGCGATGTCTTCTTGCATGAGCGAGTGGAGCGGACGGCGGCAAGACTTTCGCGTGGCGCCGCGCAAGCCGTATCCGTACATCCTGCGGGGCTGGCCCGGCGCGCATGGCGCGCGGTTCAGCCCTCTACGGCCAATTCGCGGTGGCGGACCAACACATTACCATGCGCGCGGAAGTACGTGGCGAGCCGCTCGGCGATATACACCGAACGATGCTGTCCGCCCGTGCAGCCGATCGCCACCGTCAGGTAGCTGCGGTTGTCGGCAATGAAACTCGGCAGCCACTTTTCGACGTACGCGCGGATGTCTTCGGCCATGGCCAGCACCATCGGCTGGCTTTGCAGGAAGTCGATGACGGGTTGGTCGCGGCCGGTCAGTGGGCGCAACTGGGTGTCGTAGTACGGGTTCGGCAGCGAGCGCACGTCGAAGACAAGGTCGGCATCTGTCGGCACGCCGTGCTTGAAACCGAACGATTCGAACATCAGCGTGATGTCGTGCGGTTCGTCGCTGATGAATTCCTTGATGTACGCGCGCAGGGCGTTGGTGCGCAGCGTGCTGGTGTCGATGCGATGTGCAGGGTCGGCCAGCGGGCTGAGCAACTCGCGCTCCATCTCGATGGCTTCGATGAGCGACGTGTCAGCGTCTTTCGGCGCTTGCGGCGGCTCAGCGTTCGCATGCGCAGATGCGGGGCGACCGTTGCGGATGGAGAGCGGGTGGCGACGGCGCGTTTCTGAATACCGTTGCACCAATGCGTTCGTGCTGGCGGTCAGGAACAGCATGCGCACGTCGTGTTCCTTGCGCAGCGTCGTGATGGTCTCAGGCACCTTGCGCAGCGATTCGCGGCTGCGGATGTCGGTGGCAACGCCCAGGTGCGTGTAGCCCTGGTCCGCCAGATAGCGCGCCAGTTCGGGAATGAACTGCGCGGGCAGGTTGTCGACGCAGTAGTAGCCTGCGTCTTCGAGCACGTTCAGGGCGACCGATTTCCCTGAACCCGACATACCGGTGATGAGAATGATCCGCATGCCTCGAGGATAGCATCCCTGTGTTGCAAAGCAGCGACCAATAAAAAAGGCGACCGCGCCGGCCGCCTTTTTAGCGCGAAGCTAAGCGGATGCTCAGCCCTTCGAGAGGCACTCTTTCTGGGCGTTCTTGAAGTCGTCGCCCTTCTTGCCCTTGTTGGCCTTGGAGCAGGCAGCCATCTTTTGTTGCTGGGTCATCGGCGCGGCGGCAGCTGCAGGCTTGTCCGACAGGCAGCCCTTCATGAACGCCTTACGCTCATCGCCCTTCTTGCCGGCGGCGTCCATGTTGCATTGCTTCATCTTGTCCTGCTGCGAATTCTTGGCTGCCGGGGCGGCTGCAGGTGTGGCCGGAGCAGCAGCGGCCGGTGCGCTGCCTTGGGCGAACGCCTGGCCGGCCAGGAACGGGAGCGCCAGGGCGCAAGCGGCAATCAGTTGTTTCATCGTCGTGTTCTCCTTGGGTACCGTCAGAAGAGCGGGCGGAGATAAGCCGCCGCGCTCGCGATGAACGCCGCCGCGTGCGTGCCCGGCGCATTCCCCTCCACAACGGGGCGGGTGCATGTCGGGTTGACGTTTCTCGACAAAACTAGGGTAAAACCCCTCGAATTGCGAAGCTTTGTAACGACTTTGTTAAAGCAACCGGCCCTGGGGCGAATGCGACGCCGCTTCAGCCTGCATGGCGGCGCGCTGGCGGTCCATGAAATCGCGCAGCGTGTCGATGCCGCGCAGGCGCAGGATGGTGTTGCGCACGGCGGCCTCGACCAGCACAGCCAAGTTGCGGCCGGCCGCCACCTGAATCTTTACCATGTGGATCGGCAAGCCGAGCACATCGAGGTATTGCGAATCCAGCGGCAGTCGCTCGAACTCGCCGTCGTTGCGGCGCACGAGCTGCACGATTAGCTTGATCTTCATCTTCCGGCGCACGGCCGTCTCACCGAAGATCGTCTTGATGTCGAGCAGGCCCAGGCCGCGCACTTCCAGCAGGTTCTGCAGCAGAGGCGGGCAGCGGCCCTCGATGAAATCCGGCCCCAGGCGCACGAAGTCGACCGCATCGTCGGCCACCAGGCCGTGACCACGCGAAATCAGCTCTAGGCCGAGCTCGCTCTTGCCCAGGCCCGAGTCGCCCATGATGAGCACGCCCATGCCGAGGATGTCGAGAAACACCCCGTGCATCGTCACGCGCGGCGCCGAGATGCGCGACAGGTACAGGCGCAGGTGGTCAATGACGGCCGCCGAGGAAATCGGCGACGTGAACAGCGGCGTGGACGAGCGCGTGCAACGCAGTTCCAGATCGGGCGGCGGATCCACGCCATCTGCCACCACCAGGAAGGGCGGTTCTAGCAGGATCAGCTCACCCATCTGGCGCTTGCGGTTTTCTTCCGACAAGCGCTGGTAGTAGGTGATCTCGGGCTTGCCGAGCACCTGGATGCGGTTCGGGTGGATGAGGTTCAAGTGCCCGACCAGGTCTGCTGCTGACGTGGCCTCCTTGGCGAAATCCACATCGAACGCGCGGTCTGCGCCTTCCAGGCCAGCGACCCACGACAGCTTCAGGTCAGCTGCGTTGTCGTCGAAGATCGATTGGGCGGTGACGCCAGTCAGTTCCATAGCAGGGCGCGGTGATGCCGCTGGGCGGTGCGCATTCGCAATCGGTTGCGTTGCTGCACCGATTGCGCCGCGCTCAGGGTCGCCAGTCGGTCAATAGCTGGTGAATCGCCTCGGGCGACGGCAGGGTGGCGAGGCCTTCGCGCATGTCGCGATCGGACAGCAGTTGGGCTATTTCGGAGAGGATCTCCAGATGCTGCTGAGTGGCCTGTTCCGGCACCAGCAGGAAGATCAGTAGCGAGACAGGCTTGCCGTCGGGCGACTCGAACGGCACCGGCTCGGCCAAGCGCATGAATGCTGCCAGGGGTTGCTTGAGCCCCTTGATACGGCCGTGCGGGATGGCCACGCCGGCACCCAGCCCAGTGGAGCCGAGCGATTCGCGCGCGAACAGGTTGTCAGTGACGACCGCGCGGGCGACGCCGTGGTTATTTTCGAACAGCAGACCGGCCTGTTCAAAGACCCGCTTTTTGCTGGTTACGCTGACGTCGAGGGCAATATTCCCGGGCGGCAGCAGTTTGGCCAAGCGATTCATGTGCAATGCGTGAAATGAGCGGCGTCCTTCTGCACCAAAATAGCGCGGACAATCGGGTCATTATAGACCACGTGCCGCGCGGCTTTGTGCGACGCACCAGCGGTGTGCCGCGCAGGACAGAAGGCGAATCCCCCAAGGCTGCGATTCAGTCGGTGCAGGCAAATGGCGCCTGAGCATCGACCCTGTTGTTGCCAGCATGGCGGCAAAACCCACGCCACGCCCGGCATTCATACTTTCGTCAGATTTTAGCCTGACTTAATTCGGATGCAATCGGATTCGTCAGGAATGCACCACGGCATAAAAAAACCGCGCCATCTGAGGGCGCGGTCTTTTGCGGTGCGGGGTGCTATTGCTGCATCTGCACGGCCTGGAAGGCCTCGTGCTTTACGCTGTTGCGGTCGTGGCTTTGCACGCGGTCCTTGTGCTTGATCACTTGCCTGTCCAGCTTATCGACGAGTAGGTCGATGGCCGCATAAAGATCTTCATGGTGTGATTCGACGAAGACGTCCTTGCCCTTGAGGTGCAGGTTAACTTCTGCGTACTGGCGACGATCCTTCTCCTTGTGGTTATCGACCGATAGCAACACGCTGACGCCAATCACCTGATCGAAGTGCCTGATCACACGCTCCAGTTTCGTTTCCACGTATTCACGCAACGGTGGCGTGATGTCCAGGTGGTGTCCACTGAGTTTGAAGTTCATAGCGGTTCTCCTTCTCACGGATGGGCCGCACCGGAATTGCCCGCGATGCAGCTATAAAGACTTGCGCAGATTCACTGCAGGGATCTTGAGGGCTTCGCGGTATTTGGCCACCGTCCGACGGGCCACCACGAATCCTTGTTCGCCTAACAGCTCGGCAATTCTGCTATCGGACAGAGGATTCTTCGGGTCTTCGGCTCCTACAAGTTGCTTGATGAGCGCGCGTATCGCAGTGGATGACGCTGCCCCGCCGGTTTCCGTCGATACATGGCTGCCGAAGAAGTACTTCAGCTCGAAAGTCCCCATGGGGGTTGCCATGTACTTGTTTGTCGTCACACGGGAGATCGTGGACTCGTGTAGACCCAGCGTATCAGCTATTTCCCGCAAAACCAAGGGGCGCATGGCGATTTCACCGTGCGTGAAAAAGCTCTTTTGACGCTCGACAATTGCCTGCGAGACACGCAGGATCGTGTCGAAGCGCTGCTGAATGTTCTTGATCAGCCAACGAGCTTCTTGCAGCTTTTGCTGCAGGTTGGCGGCACCGGCTTCACCACGGCTGCCGCGCAGAATCTGCGCGTACATGTCGTTGATGCGCAGGCGCGGCATGACGTCCGGGTTCAACTGCGCCATCCAGCCGGCGCTTGTTTTGCGTACGACCACGTCAGGGACCACGAAGTCGGCTTCGGCGCGGCCGAAAGCATGGCCGGGGAACGGCGCCAACGAACGAATGAGTTCATGCGCTGCCTTCAGCGCGGGTTCATCGACGGACAGCGCCTTCTTCAGCCGCGTGTAGTCGCGCGCAGCGAGCAGTTCAAGATGCTGGTTGACGATGATGAGCGCGAGCGCCTTTGCTGGCGAGTCGAGCCGATGCAACTGCAGCGACAGGCATTCGGCCGCCGAGCGCGCACCGATGCCGGGCGGATCGAAGCTCTGCAGCATGCGCAGCGCGGCCTGCAACTCATCGACTTCGACTTCGAGTTCGGCGGGCAGGTCGAGCAGGATCTCGTCAAGCGTGGCCGAGAGGTAGCCCTCATCGTCGAGCGATTCGATCAGGAAGATGACGAGGCCCTTGTCGCGCATCGACAGCTTGAGCGGCGCGAGCTGTTCCATGAGGAATTCGCGCAGGCTTTGTTCGGCTTCGCGCAACTGCAGTGGGGCGCGGTCGTCTTCGTCGGATTGCGGCTTGCGGGCGAAGTCGTCGAGGCTCCAGTCAGAGCGGTCGGAGCCGTAATCGCTGTCGAAATCGGCGCTGCTGTCGTGGCCGTCGTAGCTGTTGTCGGCGGTGTCGGAATTGTCCGCGCCGTTGGGCGAGGGCGGCGGCGATTCAGTGGGCAGCGGCGTGGCGTTGTTGTTCTGCAGCGCGTTGACAGAGCCGTCCGCGCCGATGCGCGCGGAGGTGTCGAGCCACTCGTTTTCCCGCTCCAGCAGCGGGTTCTCGGTCAGCGCCTGTTCAACTTCCTGCTGCAGTTCGATGGTCGATAACTGCAGCAGCCGGATGGACTGCTGCAACTGCGGCGTGAGCGCAAGATGCTGAGAGAGACGGAGCTGGAGCGACTGTTTCATGCGGGCTATTCTATGCCCAACAGTCAGTCGATGGAACGGATTTTGCTTTAAGGTGCGCCCTTACCACGTCCATTCGCACGCCCCTTCACACGTCCTTACGGAGTAAGCGCCGTGTGCGATCAATCGGTGGCTTACATCCGGAAGTTGTCGCCCAGATACACCTTGCGCACATCCTCGTTTTCGATGATCTGCTCCGGCATGCCTGCGGCAAGCACTGTGCCTTCGCTGATGATGTAGGCGTGATCGCAGATGCCCAGGGTTTCGCGCACGTTGTGATCGGTGATCAGCACGCCGATGTTGCGGTCTTTCAGGAAGCTGACGATGCGCTGGATTTCACCGACGGCGATCGGGTCCACGCCGGCAAACGGTTCATCGAGCAGGATGAAGCGCGGCGACGAGGCCAGTGCCCGGGCAATTTCCACGCGGCGGCGCTCACCACCCGAAAGCGACAGTGCGGGATTGTTGCGCAGGTGGGCGATCTGCAGATCGTCGAGCAGGCCGTCGAGGCGGCGGTTGACCTCGTCTTGCGAGAGCTTCTTGCCATCCTGTTCCTGCAACTCGAGCACGGCGCGGATGTTCTCCTGCACGTTGAGCTTGCGGAACACCGAGGCTTCCTGCGGCAGGTACGACAGACCCATGCGCGCGCGCTGGTGGATCGGCAGGCGGCTGATGTGCTCGCCGTCGAGCACGATGTCGCCAGCGTCCAGCGCTACGAGGCCCACGATCATGTAGAACGACGTGGTCTTGCCCGCGCCGTTGGGGCCGAGCAGGCCGACCACTTCACCGCTCTTCACGTCGAGCGATACGTCCTTGACCACCGTGCGCGTGCCGTAACGCTTCTTCAGATGGCGTACGACCAGCGTGCTGGAGGTCGTGGCCTGCGGAGCGACGGTCTTGGGGGCGAGGGTAGTTGCGGACATAGACGATACGGAAAGACAGGCGTGCGGATCAGGGCTTGGCGGCAGGCGTGGGCGTACCCGGCGCGCCCGGTGTGCCGGTGCGCGGTGCGAGAATGGCGCGCACGCGGCCCGACGGGTTGGCGGCGGTGGTGTTCTCCGGGCCGCCCGAGGCCGTGTAGAACTCCTTCTGGCCGTCGTACGTGATGACCGCGCCACGGATCTCATCGAGCTGCGTGGCGCCCTGCAGGCGTTCCATGCGTGCGCGGCTGATCAGCTTGGAGATCTCTTGCTTGCCGTCGTATTCGATGCGCTCGCCCCAGCCCTGGATGAACTCGTCGACGTTGTCGCGCTTCTGGCGGATGAAGGCCAGATTGCCGGGCTTGGAGGTGGCAATGGCGTAGTTGTAGCCCTCCGGGTCGGTACGCAGATCGGCCTCGTCGGAGCGTAGCACCATGGTGCCCTTGGTCAGCACAACGTTACCGGTCAGGTGGTAGACCTGCTTCAGATCGTCGTAGCTGGCGTTGTCGGCTTCGAGCACCAGCGGCTTGTCGCGGTCGGCGCGCTCAGCATGTGCGGGCAGAGCCGGGAGCAGCAGCGCAGCAGCGATGGCAAGGCCGGCGGCACGGAGAGAGTCGGTCATGGAGATCAATTCAGACAGAGAAGAGCGCGGTCGATGGGCATGGTCAGGGGCGGGGGTGAACGCAGTTTACTGTCTACTGCTTCGGCGCTCCCAGCCCTTCGATTCGGCCGCGCACATTGCCGAGCAATTGTACTTGGCGGGTCACGTTGTTGAAGGTGAGGCCGTTGGCGTTCATGATCGACGGCCCGCGGTGCAGTTCGACCGGCTTGTCGGTGCGCACGACGTCGTCGTTAAGCAGCACCTGGAAGTAGGTCGAGTCGGCGGTCATCAGCGGGTCCTGGTGCGGGTCAGGGCCCTGCGCGCGGACGACCTTGGCGTTGTTGTACAGATCGATGATGGTGCCTTCGCCGTTCATCTTGCCGAGGTCGGCACGGGCGGTCACTTGTGGGCGGTCGGGCGCATACACGCGCAGCGCCGGGAAGGTGACGTCGTAGGTCAGGTCGTCCTCGTAGTGATTCATGTGGACGCCGGTGAAGCGGTATTTGGTCACGCCTTTCTCGTCCAGCGCGGTGGCCGAGACGCCGTCCATCATATAGTCGGCCACGTGGCGCTTGGGCTGGTTGGCGGCTTCGTCGGTTTGCGGGGTGTTGACCTGCACCAGGAGGAACGTGACACCGCAGACGATTGCCATCAGCAGGATCGGCAGCCCGCGCAGCATGATCTGCAGCACGGTGGAGACGAGGCGTTGGGAGCGTTCGCTGGCCATGGGGTCAGAAAGTTTGCGGGGCCTGCAGCAGTTGTGCGAGCAGGTTGTCGTAGGCGCCCTGAGCCTTGAGGATCAGGTCGGCCACTTCGCGCACGGCGCCGCGGCCGCCTGTCGCCTGGGCGACATAATGGGCGCGGTTGCGCAGCTCGATGTGGGCCTGGGCCGGGCAGGCGGCAAAGCCCACCAGCGTCATCACCGGCAGGTCGGGCCAGTCGTCGCCCATGTAGCCGGCATCCTGCGGTTGCAGTTCGGCCGCGGCCAGCAGGTGGGCAAACGCCTCGCGCTTGTCGGCTACGCCTTGGTACAGATGTTCGATGCCGAGTTCCCCGGCACGCCAGGCAACGATCTCGGATTGCCGGCCGGTGATGATGGCCGACGTGATGCCCGCCTGGGCCAGCAACTTGATACCGTGGCCGTCGAGTGTGTCGAAGGCCTTGCTGATCTCACCCTCGGGGCCAACCAGCAGGCGGCCGTCGGTCAGCACGCCATCCACGTCGAAAATCATCAGGCGCACGCGCGCGGCGCGTTCCATCGCTTGCGGAAAGCGGGCGTCGATGTTGCTGTGGACGGGGGATTCTGCCGGCGCGGACATCAGCGAAGTGTCAGGCTCAGATGACCTTGGCGCGCGTCAGGTCGTGGATGTGCAGGGCACCGACCAGCACACCGGCGGCATCGACCACCAGAAGCTGGTTGATGCGGTGCGTTTCCATGACCTCGACGGCCTCGACCGCGAGTTGGTCGGGGCCGATCGAGCGCGGATTGTGGTGCATGACCTCGGTCATCGGTACGGTACGCCAGTCGCGCGGCGTTTCCAGCAGGCGGCGCAGGTCGCCGTCGGTGAAGACGCCCACGGCGTGGCCGTCAGCGTCGACCACGGCGGTCATCGCCATGCCCTTGCGGGTGATTTCCATCAGCGCTTGCGACAGCGGCGTGTCTTCCTGCACGCGGGGGATGGCATCGCCGGCGCGCATGACGTCACGCACGTGGGTCAGCAGCTTGCGGCCGAGCGAGCCGCCCGGGTGCGAGCGGGCGAAGTCTTCGGCGCCAAAGCCGCGCGCATCGAGCACGGCCACGGCCAGCGCGTCGCCCAGCGCGATCTGGGCGGTGGTGCTGGCGGTCGGCGCCAGGTTCAGCGGGCACGCTTCGACGTCGACGTGTGAATTCAGCACGACATCGGCATGCTTGCCGAGGGAGGATTCCGGGTTGCCCGTTACGGCGATCAGCTTGGCGCCCAGCCGCTTGACGAGCGGCAGGATGGCGTTCAGCTCCGACACTTCGCCGGAATTGGAGAAACCGATGAAGACGTCGTCACGCGTGACCATGCCGAGGTCGCCATGGCTGGCTTCAGCCGGGTGGACAAAGAAGGCCGGCGTGCCGGTCGAGGCCAGCGTGGCCGCGATCTTGCGCGCAATGTGACCGGACTTGCCCATGCCCGAGACGACCACGCGCCCCGTGCAGCCGAGCACCATCTCGACCGCGCGCGCAAAGTCGGCGGACACCTGGGATTTGAGACCGAGTACGGCTTGCGCTTCGATGTCGAAGGTTTGCTGCGCCAGCGCAAGCGCTCGATCTGGGTTGAAATTCGCTATCATGGCGGCGAAGTATAACAACGATTGACACGGGTCCCGGCCGCTTGCCGCACGTTGGGGCTGGGCTTGCGGGGAGTCGCGGAGCGTACGGGCGCTTCGTTTTGCTGCGCCGCGGCAATTCTCTTTCGAACCACTTTCCTTCCCGTCGCCACGCCGTCATTTTTTGCTTTGCGGCGTCCCGCGTATCGCGTTCTTCGTTTATACCCTGGCATCGGTCTTGCAATGCGCTGCGTGCTGCCTGCGGCATGTTTGCCGTGTGCACCGTCCTGATGCGCCGGTGCTGTCCACCCTGTCCAACCCCTTTCGTCTGGTTTTTCGAGCTGCATGCATTCGCCGCTGGAACTCACTCTCGTGCTGTTGGCCGCCGCCGTGATCGGCGTGGTGTTGTTCCGCATGCTGCAGTTGCCGCCCATGCTGGCCTACCTGGTGGTGGGCGTGCTGATCGGGCCGAAGGCGACGGGGCTGGAGTCCGATTCTGCGCAGACGCGCTACCTCGCCGAGTTTGGCGTGGTGTTCCTGATGTTCTCGATCGGCCTGGAGTTCAACCTCTCCAAGCTGCGCTCGATGCGGCGGCAGGTGTTCGGGCTGGGCGCGTCGCAGGTGGCGCTGACCATGCTGCTGACCGTGCCGATCACCATGCTGCTGTCGCACTGGTATCCGCTGTCGTGGCAGGCGGGCTTGGCGCTGGGCGGTGCATTGGCGATGTCGTCCACGGCCATCGTCTCGAAGATGCTGGCCGAGCGCCTGCAGCTTGAAACCGAGCACGGCCGCAACATCATCAGCGTGCTGCTGTTCCAGGATCTGGCGGTGGTGCTGCTGCTGATCGTGGTGCCGTCGCTGGGCAAGAACCCGACCGATCTGGTACTGACACTCTCCATTGCCGCGGTGAAGATCACCGTCGCGCTGGTCTTGATCCTGTTCCTGGGACAGAAGCTGCTGTCGCGCTGGTTCCACCTGGTGGCGGCGCGCCGCTCGCAGGAGCTGTTCATGCTGAACCTGCTGCTGGTGACGCTGGGCATGGCGGCGTTGACCGAGCGGCTGGGCCTGTCGATGGCGCTGGGCGCGTTCCTGGCCGGCATGCTGGTGTCAGAAACGCCGTACAAGCTGCAGGTGGAAGAAGACATCAAGCCGTTCCGCGATGTGCTGCTGGGCTTGTTCTTTGTGACAGTGGGCATGCTGCTGGACCCGCGCGTGGTGGTCGAGCACTGGGCGCTGGTGCTGGTGCTGGTGACCGGGCCGGTGCTGTTCAAGTTCGTGCTGATCGCCTTTCTGGCACGCGGCTTTGGCTCGGGCGGCGGCGCGGCGATCCGCACGGCGCTGGGGCTGGCGCAGGCCGGTGAATTCGGCTTCGTGCTGCTCAACCAGATCGACGGCATGCACCTGATCGACCCGCTGCTCGGCCAGGCCATCCTGGCGGCGATGCTGCTGTCGATGCTGATTGCACCGTTCCTGATCCAGTACAGCGATGTGATCGCCATGCGGTTCTCGCGCACGGATTGGCTGCTGCAATCGCTGGCGATGACCAAGATCGCCGCGCAGAGCATCGCCACCGAGCGTCACGTCATCATCTGCGGCTACGGGCGCAGCGGGCAGAACCTGGCGCATATGGTGGAGCAGGAGGGCATCGGCTACATGGCGCTCGACCTGGACCCGGATCGCGTGCGGGATGCGGCGGCGGCCGGCGAACATGTGGTCTATGGCGATGCGGCGCGGCGTGAGTCGCTGGTGGCGGCGGGTATCCATCGTGCGGCGGCGGTTGCCATTACGTATGCGGATACGGCCTCGGCGCTGAAGGTGCTGCACCACGTGCAGGCGCTGGAGCCGACCCTGCCTGTGATCGTCCGCACGATTGACGATGCTGATCTGGACCGCCTGCAGCAGGCCGGTGCTACGGAGGTCGTGCCCGAGATCATTGAAGGCAGCCTGATGCTGGCCTCGCACGCGCTGGTGCTGCTGGGCGTGCCGTTGCGCCGCGTGGTGCGTCGCGTGCAGGAAACCCGTGACGCACGCTACAGCTTGCTGCGCGGCTACTTTCACGGCCAGGACGATGAAGAAGACATGCTGGAGCGCGATGCTGTGCGCCTGCATTCGGTACCGCTGACCAAGGGGTCACCCGCCATCGGCCGCAAGCTTGGCACGATGGGTCTGGAAACCTTCAAGACATCGGTGACGGCGATCCGGCGCCAAGGCATCCGCGCGCTCGATCCGGACCCGGATACGGTGCTGGAACTGGGCGATATCGTCGTGCTGCGCGGCACCCCCGAGGGGCTGCAGATGGCGGAGGAGCGGCTCTCGCCGCGCTGAATCCGGTGCGCTACTTGGCCAGCGCCTCCAGCAGCGGCCCGCGCGAGCGGCGCGGTGGCGGGGTGTCGGCCAGACTTGGCGGCAGGCCCGCCAGCACAGCAGCGGCATCCAGCGACTGGATCGACACGCGGGTATCCGCCGGAATGCGCCCACCCTGCTGCAGCATCAGATAACGCAGGCAGCAGACGCGCAGGAACGAGGCGAAGTTGGCCACCTCGCCCCGATGCTCCAGCAACTCGTCATACAGCTTGCTGATGAGCTGACTGACCGTCAGGCCATCGCGCTGGCCGATCTCTTCCAGCACCTCCCAGAACAGGCATTCCAGGCGCACGCTGGTCGCCACGCCGTGCAGGCGCAGCGAGCGGGCCAGGGTGTCGTACGAGTGGGGGTTGGCGCGGATGAAGATTTCGCACATATCGGGTCTCCGGGGGGAGCGCCCGGCGCGCGGGCGGCCCGATCAGTGTAGAACCCGCGTCCCCAGGACTTCAAGAAACTGCGCCAGCCACGCAGGATGCGCCGGCCATGCGGGCGCCGTGACCAGTTTGCCGTCGGTATGGGCCTGGTCGACGGGGATGTCCTGGAATGTGCCGCCTGCCGCTGTGACTTCCGGGCCACATGCTGGATACGCCGAACACGCCTTGCCCTCCAGCACCCCCGCCGCCGACAGCAACTGCGCGCCGTGGCAGATGGCCGCGATGGGCTTATCGGCGCGGGCAAAGTGCCGCACGATGTCGAGCACACGGGCGTTCAGGCGCAGGTATTCGGGGGCGCGGCCGCCGGGTACGACGAGCGCGTCATACGCCGCAGGGTCGACATCGGCAAAGGCGGCGTTGAGGGTGAAACGATGGCCGGGCTTTTCGGAGTACGTCTGCGCGCCCTCGAAGTCGTGCACGGCGGTGGCAACGGAGTCGCCAGCCTTCTTGTCCGGGCAGACCGCATGCACCGTGTGGCCGACCATCTGCAGGGCCTGGAAGGGCACCATCACCTCGTAGTCTTCGACATAGTCGCCCACCAGCATCAGAATCTTCTTCGCCACGGTTGTCTCCTGTATGGTTGCGGTCTGCCCATTGTGGTGACGCGCCGCCTGCCGTGGGTGGTAGCCGGCTACTACACACGACAGGCACATCGCGCAAATCGTCTTTTCCCATTTCTGTCATGACCAACGTTCCTCACCATCAGGCGGCTTTGCTGACGCCGTCGTCCGTGCCTGCGTCCACCGAGCTGGGCGACGTGACGCGCTATCTGCGCGAGCGCATCCGCACCGTGCCGGACTGGCCGCAGCCGGGGGTGATGTTCCGCGATATCACGCCGCTGCTGCAGGACCCGAAAAGCCTGCGCGTGCTGGTGGACGTGTTTATCCATCGCTACATGGGGCAGGGGTTGAACCTGGTGGCGGGTATCGATGCGCGCGGGTTCATCCTCGGCTCGATCGTGGCGTATGAACTGAACCTGGGCTTCGTGCCGATCCGCAAAAAGGGCAAGCTGCCGTTCACCACGGTGGCGGAGGAGTACCAGCTCGAATATGGCAGCGCGACAGTGGAAATCCATTCCGATGCCTGCAAGCCCGGCGACCGTGTCTTGCTGATCGACGACCTGATCGCCACCGGCGGCACCATGATGGCGGGCAAGCGCTTGCTGGAGCGCCTGGGTGCGACGGTGGTGGAGGGCGCGGCGATTGTCGACCTGCCGGAACTGGGCGGCTCGCGCTTGCTGATCGAGGGCGGTCTGCCGCTCTTTACCGTGTGCAATTTTGCGGGCCATTGAGCTCGCGCGGATTGTTCGATTGACAGTAGAGGAGACAAACCGATGCCCCATGTGCTGCTGTTTCTGCTGACCTCCATCGCCATCACGGTGATGCCCGGGCCGGACAACCTGCAGGTGATCGCGCGTGGCGCGAGCCAGGGCCGCAAGGCTGGGCTGGCAGCGGCGGCAGGGTTTGCTTCGGGTTGCCTGTTCCACACGACGCTGGCGGCGCTGGGGCTGGCGGCGGTGTTGCAATCCTCGCCCGTGGCGTTTCAGGCGATCCGCTGGCTGGGCGCGGCTTACCTGATCTGGCTGGGCGTGCAGGCGCTGCGCAGCAAGGGTGGTTTCGGCCTGAGCAACGGCGGCCCGCAAGCGGCACCAGACTTGTGGCAGGTTTTCCGCCAGAGCGTGTTCGCCAACCTGCTCAATCCGAAAGTCACGCTGTTCTTCGTGGTGTTTCTGCCGCAATTCGTCGATGCGCACGCGGGGCATGCCGCGCTGCAGATGCTGCTGCTCGGCGGCGTGTTCATGGCGCAGACCATCGTCGTGTTCAGCCTGTATGGCTGGTGCGCGGCTGCACTGGGCGGCTGGATGCGCCGCACGCCGCGTGCATCGCTGTGGCTGGATCGCGTGAGCGGCTGCATCTTCATCGGTCTGGGTTTGCGCGTGGCGCTGACCAAATAAGCCAACGCACCTAACACGCGAACGCCCGGATCACCCGGGCGTTTTGCATTAGAGCTTGTAGCCGATCTGCCGCAGCAAGTCCTTGCGCCATGCGATGTCGGCATCAGTCTCGATGCCCAGCGGCGAAGCACCATCCACCACGCCGAGCACGCCGCGCCCTTGCTCCGTCTGCGCGATGATCACCTGCGTTGGGTTGGCCGTGGCGCAGTAGATGCGGCACACCTCCGGCACCGCGCGCACGGCCGCCAGCACATTGACGGGAAAGAACCCGTCACCCAGGAAGATCAGAAAGGTATGGCCCGCGCCGATGGCCATCGTGTTGTCGCGCGCGAGTTGGAGCGCGGCTTCATCATTGCCCGACCAGCGCACCAGGCGCTTGCCGGAGGCCTCGCAGAACGCAATGCCGAAGCGGATGCCCGGCACCGCGCCCACAAGGGCCTCGTGGAGGTCTTCCACGGTCTTGATGAAATGCGATTGGCCGAAGATGAAGTTGGTCGCGTCCGGCTTGACGATGGGCACCACGGTGAGGTCCATGGCGACGCTCCTGTGCGGTGGGAATGCTCTTCATCGTAGGGCGCGGTCGCTTGATTGCAAGCCGCGCCCCGGCTGGGTGGCCAGCTGTTAACGCGTCGCTAAGAGCACGGCAATACGCACGCCGTTTTCAGACAAATCCTCTTAACAACGGCAACGGGGCGGGCTAAAAAACGAGTCTTCCAACAGTGCATCAAGGTGCAAATCAGTGGCGGATTGATGTCCCATGGACGCCCGCCAAGCGCTGCATCGCAGCGAACAATTTCTTTGAATAGGAGACTCTGCGTGAAGACGTTGTTTATCACGGGTGGTACGAGCGGCATTGGCGAAGCCACCGCGCGCCATGCGGTTGCCGAAGGGCATCAGGTGTATGTCACCGGTCGCCAACGCCAGCGGCTGGATGATTTCCTGGCCTCGTTCGAGGGCGAGGCGCGCGAACGCATCACGGGCGAAATCGTCGATGCATCGTCGTGGGAGCAGACGGAACGTGCGGTGCAGGCGTGCATCGCGCACTTTGGCAAGATGGATGTCGCCTTTGCCAACGCCGGTTTCTCTTCGCGCGGTGACCTGCTGACGGGCGACCCGGAAAGCTGGCGCGACATGATCAATACCAACATCCTGGGCGCTGCCTTGCTGATCAAGGCAACGCTGCCGGCGTTGACCGAGCGGCGCGGGCATTTCCTCTTCACCGGCAGCGTGTCTGGCCGGAAGGCGTATCCGGGCAACCTGTATACCGCGACAAAATGGGCGATTACCGGCCTGGCGGAGAGCCTGCGGCAACAGGTCGTGGGCAGCGGCGTGCGCGTCTCGATCATTGCCCCCGGCCATGTCGAAACGCCGTTGTGGGCTGAACCCCCCGTTGCGTGGATGAAGCCGGACGATGTGGCGCGTGTCGTGATGTGGGTGCTCAAACAGCCCGAGCACGTTGACGTGAGCGAAGTGATTGTTCGAGCGCTGGGGCAGACCATGTAACGCTTGCGGCGTCGATACGGTTTGGCTGTATGAAAAATCCCCGCCTGGCGTACGTCAGGCGGGGATTTTTTTGGGCGCGCTGGAGCGAGGCCGCTTACTTGCGCTTGAGCAGCGGCGCCAGGTACTTGCCGGTAAAGCTCGCCTTGCTCTTCGCCACATCCTCCGGCGTGCCCTTGGCGATGATCTGCCCGCCGCCGGCGCCGCCTTCCGGCCCCAGGTCCAGCAGCCAGTCTGCCGTTTTGATCACGTCGAGGTTGTGCTCGATGATCACAATCGTGTTGCCGTGGTCGCGCAGCTTGTAGATGACCTTGAGCAGCAGTTCGATATCGTGGAAGTGCAGGCCGGTAGTCGGCTCATCCAGGATGTAGAGCGTGCGGCCCGTGTCGCGCTTCGATAGTTCCAGCGACAGCTTCACGCGCTGCGCTTCGCCGCCTGACAGCGTGGTCGCCGATTGCCCCAGGCGGATGTAGCCCAGGCCCACATCGAGCAGCGTCTGCAGCTTGCGGCGCACCACCGGCACCGGCGCGAAGAACTCGTGCGCCTGCTCCACCGTCATCTCCAGCACTTCGGTGATGTTCTTGCCCTTGTAGAGCACCTCCAGCGTTTCGCGGTTGTAGCGCCTGCCGTGGCACACGTCGCAGGGCACATACACGTCGGGCAGGAAGTGCATCTCGACCTTGAGCACGCCATCGCCCTGGCAGGCCTCGCAGCGGCCGCCCTTGACGTTGAACGAGAAGCGGCCCGGGTCATACCCGCGCTCCTTGGCGGACGGCACACCCGCAAACAGCTCGCGGATGGGCGTGAACAGGCCGGTGTACGTGGCCGGGTTCGAACGCGGCGTGCGGCCAATCGGCGACTGGTCGACGTTGATGACCTTGTCGAAGTGCTCCAACCCATCAATGCGGTCATGCGCCGCCGGCTCCGGCGTGGAGCCATACAGATGGCGCGCCACCGCGTGATACAGCGTGTCGTTGATCAGCGTCGACTTGCCCGAGCCCGACACCCCCGTGATGCACGTCAGCAGCCCAACGGGAATCTCCGCCGACACGCCCCGCAGATTGTTGCCCGTGGCGTTGATGATGCGCAGCCAGCGTTCCTCATCGGGGGCGGTGCGCTGCTTGGGCACCTCGATGCGGCGCTTGCCCGAGAGGTATTCCCCCGTGAGCGACGCCGGCGATTGCTCGACCTGCTTGGGTGTGCCCTCGGCGATGATCTGGCCGCCATGCACACCGGCACCGGGGCCGATGTCGACCACATAGTCCGACGCGCGGATCATGTCTTCATCGTGCTCGACCACCAGCACCGAGTTGCCGAGATCGCGCAGGTGCTTGAGCGTGCCGATCAGGCGGTCGTTGTCGCGCTGGTGCAGGCCAATCGACGGCTCATCCAGCACATACATCACGCCGGTCAGGCCCGAGCCGATCTGCGAAGCGAGTCGAATGCGCTGCGCCTCGCCACCCGAGAGCGTATCGGCGCTGCGCTCCAGCGACAGGTAATCCAGCCCGACGTTGTTCAGGAAGTTCAGCCGCGCGGTGATCTCCTGGACGATCTTGTCGGCAATCTCGCGCTTGGCGCCGTGCATGTTCAGCGTCAGGAAGTACGTGAGCGCATCGCGCAGCGGCCAGCCGTTGATCTCGTAGATGCCGCGCGCCTGGTCGGCCTCGCCAATCTTGACGAAGCGCGCTTCACGGCGCAGGCGCGTGCCGTTGCACTCGGGGCAGGACTGGTTGTTCTGGTACTTCGCCAGCTCTTCGCGCACCGCGATGGAGTCGGTCTCTTTGTAGCGCCGTTCCAGGTTGGGGATGATCCCCTCGAACGCGTGCTCGCGCACCGTGGTTCGACCTTTTTCGTTGATGTACGTGAACGGAATCTGCTGGTTGCCCGAGCCGTGCAGCACGATCTGCTGGATCTCCGGCGGCAGCTCTTCAAACGGCACGTCGATGTCGACGTCATAGAACGCCGCCAGGCTCTGCAGCATCTGGAAGTAGAACTGGTTGCGGCGGTCCCAGCCCTTGATCGCGCCCGAGGCCAGCGACAGGTTCGGGAAGGCCACCACGCGCTTCGGATCGAAGAAGGTGATCTGGCCCAGGCCGTCGCAGTGCGGGCAGGCGCCCATCGGGTTGTTGAACGAGAACAGCCGCGGCTCCAGCTCCTGCAGCGAATACGAGCAGATCGGGCAGGCGAACTTGGAGCTGAAGCCGTGCTCCTTGCCGGTGTCCATTTCCAGCGCGATGGCGCGGCCGTCGGCCAAGCGCAGCGCGGTTTCGAACGATTCGGCCAGGCGCTGCTTGAGTTCCGGGTTGACCTTCACGCGGTCGACCACGACTTCGATGCTGTGCTTGTCGTTCTTCTTCAGCTTGGGCAGGTTGTCGACTTCGTAGACCTTGGCTTCGGCCTCATGCGCGGTGCCGCCGCCCGAGCGGATGCGAAAGCGCACGAAACCCTGCGCCTGCATCGCCTCAAACAGGTCGACGTGTTCACCTTTGCGGTTGGCCACCACGGGCGCCAGGATCATCAGCTTGGTGTCGGCCGGCAGCGCCAGCACGGCGTCGACCATCTGCGACACGCTTTGTGCTTCCAGCGGCTGGCCGTGGTCGGGGCAGTAGGGCGTGCCGGCGCGGGCGTACAGCAGACGCAAGTAATCGTGAATCTCAGTGACGGTGCCGACGGTCGAACGCGGATTGTGGCTCGTTGCCTTCTGTTCAATGGAGATGGCTGGTGACAACCCTTCGATCAGGTCGACGTCCGGCTTTTCCATCAGCTGCAGAAACTGCCGGGCATACGCCGAGAGCGATTCCACATAGCGCCGTTGCCCCTCCGCATACAGCGTGTCGAACGCGAGCGACGACTTGCCCGACCCCGACAGCCCGGTGATCACAACCAACTGGTTGCGTGGCAGGTCGAGGTTGATGTTCTTCAGGTTGTGGGTACGAGCCCCACGAATCTTGATTTCTTCCATGTGCGGCTTGCGCCTCGCGGTCCGCCAGCCGAGCAATGTGCGGCAATAGGCAGAGGGGTGGAAAAGGGTAAGCCTGCTAATATACCGAACTTCGGTTTTGCGGGTACCCGGCCCCAGATGGGGCAGTCCGAAAGATCGTTCAAGTGTTCTTGCCGCCGCTTTTTTGCGGCGGTTTCCGCACCCTGTTTCCGACTCCCCATCCATGACTTCCGCTTCCGGCCGCATGACCGGCCTTGAGCTGCGCGCGGCTGCCTCGCTGGCCGGCATCTTTGCGCTGCGCATGCTCGGTTTGTTCATGATCATGCCGGTCTTTGCAGTGTTTGCAAAAACGCTGCCCGACGGCAACAACACCCAACTCGTTGCCTTCGCTATCGGTGTGTATGGCCTCACGCAGGCCGTGCTCTATATCCCCTACGGCTGGCTATCGGACCGCTTCGGGCGCAAGCCCGTCATCGTGACGGGGCTGGTGATCTTTGCGGTGGGCAGCCTGGTGGCGGCGTTTTCGCACAGCGTGGCGGGTATCGCCGTGGGGCGGGCCATCCAGGGTGCCGGGGCGATTTCCTCGGCGGTGATCGCCTTCGTGGCCGACCTCACGCGTGAGGAACATCGCACCAAGGCCATGGCCATGATCGGCGGCAGCATTGGCGTGTCGTTTGCCGTGGCCATCGTCAGCGCGCCGGTCATCTTTCGATGGGTCGGCATGCCGGGCATGTTCCTGGCGATTGGCGTATTGGCCGTGGTCGCCATCGGCGTGGTGCTGTGGGTGGTGCCGAATGCGCCGCGCCCGCCCGAACACGTGAAAGCCCCGTTCCGCGAAGTCCTGCACAACCCCGAGTTGCTGCGTTTGAACTTTGGCGTGTTCGCTCTGCATGCCACGCAGACGGCGCTGTTCGTCGTGCTGCCGCACATGCTGGAAGCCGCCGGCCTGCCAGTCGATTCGCACTGGAAGATCTATCTGCCGGTGATGGGCGTGTCGTTTGTGCTGATGGTGCCGGCCATCATTGCGGCGGAGAAGCGCGGCAAGATGAAGGCGGTGCTGCTGTCGGCCGTGGCGCTGGTAATGGTGGCGCAACTGGCGCTGGGCGAGGTGCATCCGACATTGACTGCGCTGGCGATTGCGTTGCTGGTGTATTTCCTGGGCTTCAACGTGCTGGAGGCCTCGCAACCGTCGCTGGTGTCGAAGTACGCGCCGGGCGTGCGCAAGGGCGCGGCCATGGGCGTGTACAACACCACGCAGGCGCTGGGGCTGTTTGCAGGCGGTGCGGGCGGTGGCTGGATTCTGCTGCACGCGGGCCAGAGCGCCGTGTTCTTCACATGCGCCGGGCTGGCCTTGGCTTGGCTTATAATCGCGAGCCCCATGCGGATGCCGGCATTGCGCCGACACTAAACCGGGCCTACGGCGGCATCACTCAACCTACCTTCGGAAACTCATCATGGCGTCCGTCAACAAAGTCATCATCGTCGGCAATCTCGGCGCCGATCCTGAAACGCGTTACATGCCCAGCGGCGACGCCGTCACCAACATCCGTGTGGCGACCACCGACCGCTATAAGGACAAAGCCAGCGGCGAAATGAAGGAAGCCACCGAGTGGCACCGCATCGCCTTCTTCGGCCGCCTGGCCGAAATCGCTGGCGAATACCTGAAGAAGGGTTCGTCGGTGTACATCGAGGGCCGCCTCAAGACCCGTCAGTGGGAGAAGGACGGCCAGAAGCAATACAGCACCGAAATCGTTGCAGACCAGATGCAGATGCTCGGCGGCCGCGGTGAAGGCGGTGGCGGGCAGGGTGGCGGCGGTGGTGGTTACTCGCGCGGCGGCGAAGGCGGCGGCGGTGGTGGTGGCGGTTATGGTGGTGGCCGCAGCCAACAAGGCGGCGGTGGCTATTCGCGCGGCGGTGAAAGCGGCGGTCAAGGTGGTGGCCAGGGCGGCGGTGCACGTCGTCAGCAAGCCCCGTCGAATGGCTTTGAGGATATGGACGACGATATTCCGTTCTGACGAGTACTTTTAGAGCGGTGTAAACAACGAGCCTGCAGCCCTTTGGGTTGCAGGCTTTTTTGTTGTTTACGTTTTCTGGAGGTGGATCACTACCACGAAGCCTTACGGTTGCATCCCATTGCCGAATCCCGAGTTCATGCTTGAGATCGAGTGCGTTGCTGTCCGGGAATCGGGCGTTGGTCGAGGCGTCAAGGCGGAGAGACAACCGCCACTTTGGTCACGTACATCAGGGCACCCCCCCTAGCGAGCCAGGATCGGCTTGCCGAACAGCGACGGCAGGAAATCATCCAGGAAGAACAACACCTGAATATTTGCGCCGACACCTCGCGTTGATCCGTGGGTTGCAGGAAGGACCAGTTCCGCCGCCACCTGCCACGTATCGCTGACATAGGCGACCCCGGGGTTGACGGTGCCGCGCGTGCGTTGCCCCCGTGGCGAGTCGAACGCGAACTCAATCAAGGGAATCCACTGGTGGAGGGGTTCCTCCTTGGGGAGCACGCCTGGCACAAATCGATCCGTCAAATAGAGCGTGCTGTACTCCAGCGCGAATCCCCAGTGCACGGTGGTGACATTGGCTGTCCTCACAGTGTTGAACTGCCGCGTCGTCGGGTCATAGCTCAAGTTGTCCGACGTTTTGCTGGTCGGCACGGCCACGCTGACGCCCGCCGTGATGCCCACCGGCCGCAACCACGACCATGCGTCAGGCAAGGCGCCGAACCCCTGGCCTATGTAAAGGCTGGGGGCGATGGTCGCTGAAGTGTTGGCGCCGAGCCGTTTGGCCCCGGTATGGGGCAGTCCATAGATGAGCGAGCCGGCAACAAGCGTTTCGTTCAGGTCATCTTCGTAGAGCCTGGACTTGAGCACCACGTCGGAACCGGTTGCGCCGCGCTGACGCGTGCCGCCCCAATCGCGCCGGACGAAGCCCGTGTCAAAACCGATCGAGACCTCGGGCGTCAGCAGCCTCGCGAACGAGATCGTTGCACCGCGATCCGTGACGTTTCCGCTGTCATCAGGGTGTTTTACAGCGCCCGCGGTGATCGAGAGTTCGTCAGCAACAGCCGGATCATCGAGATTGAGTGTCCCCGGAAAAAAGCGGTTGCCCGCAATGCCGTGCGCATGCGATGGGCCGGAAACGCACGCAGCAAAGGCGAGTGCTGCTGCGCAAATGCGAACAAATGCGGATGGGCGGTACATGGTCGAGAGAATCGGCGGTCAGACCGCGAATGTGTTTTTGTTGTGGTCGGGCGGATGCGGCATCCCTTTGGCAAGGTGCCGCGCCCCATGCTGGTGATGCGGAGGAAATGTCCGAGTCGCCCGTTAGGCTAGTTGCCCGGCGACGCGTGAACTTCCACCGTGATATGCGACAGTGCCTGAAGCCGCCGCAACCGTTGGTGATAAAACTGCGGCCCGCGGTGCGCTTGTCGTGTGCTCACAGAGACCACCGCGCCCAGGTGGCCAGGGCCGATGCGCCAGACGTGCAGGTCGAGCAGCGTGTCGCCATCGGATTCCAGAGCCGTCTTGATGCGCCTGCCGATATGCTTGTCTGGGGTCATGTCGACCAGGATGCCGCCGGTGTCGCGCAGTAATCCGTACGCCCAGTTGGCGATGACCAGTGCACCGACGACGCCTGCAAGAGGGTCCATCCATAGCCAGCCAAATGTTCTTGCCAACAACAGCCCGACAATGGCGAGCACGGAGACGGCGGCGTCCGCCAGGACGTGCACGTAGGCCGCGCGCATGTTGTGGTCGCGGTGGTGTGCCCCGTGTCCGTCGGCGTGATCGTGGTCATGCTCGTCGAAGGCCACGCTGTACTCCTGTCCACCGATGCCGACTATCGCAGTGAAGGCATGTGGCTCCGGAATCTCTGTGGTGGATTCCAGATAGTTCGCCTTGCGGACCAGGAGGAATTCCTGGCGGCTGCCGTCTGGCCGGATGGTGGTGACCGTCGCCACATCGCCGGGCAGCGGAGCGGTTTCTCCAGCCAATCGGAACACTGGCGGTACGCCATCTTCGAAGATCGACAGCGCAAACACGCCCGCCGGCGCGTCGATGTGCTGCACTTCCTTGCCATGCGGATGTGTGTCGCCAAGTCCGGCCGCGCCGTGGTCGTGTCCGTGATCGTGACCATGGTGATGACTGTGGCCATGGCTGTGACCACCGTGGTCGCCGCCGCTCAGCAGCCAGGCACTGGCGATATTCACCAGTAGCCCGACGACCGCAATCGGGATCGCCTCACTAAAGTGGATGGGCACCGGCGAGAGGAACCGCACCACCGCCTCGTAGCCGATCAACAGCGCGATCATCGCCAGGATGATGGCGCTGGTGAAGCCGGCCAGGTCACCAAGCTTGCCGGTACCGAACACGAAGCGCGGGTCGTTCGCGTGACGTCGCGCATAGGTGTAGGCCAGCGCCGCGATCAGCATGGCGCCTGCGTGCGTCGACATGTGCAACCCATCGGCCACCAGTGCCAGCGAACCAAAGACGCTTCCACCGATGATCTCGGCGGCCATCATGAGCGTGCAGAGCACGATCACGGCCCAGGTTTTGCGCTCGTTCTTTTCGTGTCCCTCGCCCAGGAACACGTGGTCATGGCTGGCGCCGAACGGCGTGTCGTAGAAATTGCTCATAGCCGGCTCACCTGAAATAGCTGTGCACGACCTCGATCAGCTGCTCCTTGGCGCTGCCGTCGGCGTGCTCATGTTCGTCATCCACCTCGGTCAGGTGGGTGCGGATGTGGTCTTCCAGCACGACGGCCAGCAGGCCACTCATGGCACCGCGGCAGCTCGTGATCTGCTGTAGGACAGGGGCGCACCCTTGCTCCTCTTCCAATGCGCGCTCGATGGCATCGAGCTGGCCGCGAATCCGGCGAACGCGGCTGAGTAGCTTCTGCTTCTCGCGGATGGTGTGGCTCATCCATTGCTCCAACAGATATACTATAGGGGAGTATAGTAAATGAGTTCGTCTCATTGGTGGGGAATACGTCGACGGTTTCGGCGGGTGCCGATGTGGAGGCAAGGCAAGCGAAACCAGTGCCGTCGTTGCTAGAAGAGGGATGCGCACAGGGTTTGTTGGATACGTGTTCTACCCCGCACCTTTGTACGGTAGCAGCTACGTCAGAAAGCACTCGATACGCAGCGCTTTTGATGAAGGCTGCAGTGCAACTGGCGAACTAGACTTTAGGGGGCGATGCCCGCCGCCCAAGGGAGGAACCATGCAACGCGTGATGAAGCATTTTCTGTTTGCGGTTGCACTGCTGACAGTCGCTGGCGGCACCGTTGGAACCTTTGCCGCCCTCTGCGCATCGTCAGCGCATGCTGAGCCGTGCGGCGGCCGTGGGTATCCGGAGGGCGGTGGCGGCAGCCGGCCCTAGCCGAAGACCATCGAGCGCGACCAGTTCTTTTTTTGCCCAAGGGGGCCGCTTCTGTTCGTTCTGGCGGGTACTTGTAGCGTGGCAAACACACAAGCCTGCAGCCCTTGGGGTTGCGGGCTGTTTTGTCGTTTGCGTTTCCTGCGCGGTACACAGACAGTTGAACACGGTGATGCGGTCGACAAGTCATCCCTGATCTGTCAGATTGCCGGTTCGTCATCTGCTCCGGCCCATATCGGGCTGCGCGGCACCACTTGGGAGTGTTTCGCATGTCTATGGAAGACCAGTCAGAACGTGTTTCCCTTGCCGTCGTTGCCACGGTGGTCGGTGTTTTGCTGATCAGCGTGGTCATTTACGCGGTGCGGTTCATCAGCGGCCAGGATGCCGCATCGGCGGGCCGGGGCGCTGCACCGGCAGGGGTGTCCACAGGTTCGTCAGCGGGTGAGCACGCCACTGCACCGGGCGCCATTGGGCTGGCCGGTAACGCGCAGAAGATCACCCTCAGCGGTGCCGTGCCTGATGAGGCAACCAAGGCGCGCCTGCTCAAGCCTGCACGTGTGCTGTGGGGCAAGGACAACGTGGTCGACCAGTTGACGGTTGCCGCGGGTGCGCCGGCAGTGTGGTGGCAGTCCCGCCCGGTCGATGTGCTGGCCCGCCTGAAGCAACTGGGCAGCTTTGATCTGCAGTCCAGCGCGGAGGGCATGAAGCTGACCGGCGTGGCGCCGAGCGAAGCGGTGCGTTCTGCCACCGGCGCCGCCGCGCCAGGTTGGATCGCCAGCCAGTTGAAGTCAGACGTGGCGCTGACCACCGATGCCAATGCCGGCACGGCCGCCGCATCGGACAACCTGCTCGATGAGCGCATCGAGTTTGCTTCCGGCTCCTCGACGTTGCCGGACGAGGCAAAGAGCCGCCTGAACGATATCGCCGGGTTGCTGAAGGATGACGACCGCACAATCGTCATTACCGGCCACACCGACAATCAGGGCGATGAGGCTGCCAACCAGAAGCTGTCGCTTGAACGTGCCGAGTCGGTGCGCGCCTACCTCACGGGCCAAGGGGTGCCGCAGGCGCGTTTGCAGGCAGCGGGGGCCGGGTCCAGCGTGCCGGTGGCGGATAACGCAAGTGCCGAGGGGCGTCAGCGCAACCGTCGCATTACCTTTGCGGTGGCCGCAAAGTAGATCGCGGTCGCATGCCGCGGTCGGTTCCAAAAGAACGGCGTTCCATCGCGGACGCCGTTTTTCTTTGTGGGTGTCCTCGCAACTGGCGGCAGGCGGCGGCGTTTGCAAGAATGGGCGTATCCAACCAATCGGCCAGCGAGCCCGCCGACGCGTTATGACGAACAAGAAGAACCTGCATCAACGGGTGATCGGCTTTGCTGCCATGGCCGTCTCGGTCGGTGCGGTTGCCAGCCTCCAGCTGCCGCCTCAGCCTGTCGGGCCGCAACAGTTCGATAGCTTTCTTGCGTGCGAGGCGTACCTGAACCAGCGTCATGCCGACGATCTGCAAGGCACGGATGGCCCACCCACGCGCTTGGAGAATGGCGGCACGCGCGAGAAATTTCTCAGGACTGACGGTGTGCAGCGGACCGGCCCAGAGACAGCGCGCTACAAGGCCCGGATCACGTGGGTTGTGCGTTTTATCAACAAGGCACGCCACGCAAAGCAGATCAACTCGCCGTTCGAAGAGGTGGACCTCACATGTACCGGCCCAATCATGCAGGGCATGACGCGCCGCGGCCAGCCCAAGCCGCTGGTGGAGCGATTGCCAGAGGGGACCGAAGAAAACGCAGAAATGGATGAGGCCCCCGCGCAATAGGCCATCGGCTGCGCAACAAAAAACCCGGCGTTCGCGGTGGAGTGCCGGGTTTTTTCAACCTGCCTAGGCGATGGCTTCAGTCGCTCTCGCAAGGCTTCTTGAACACGTGCTTCACGCCGCATTTGGTGGCATGCGCGGCGTTCTTTACACCATGCCCAACCGCACGCGCGGCATTGGCCGTGGCATGGCCGGCTTCCTTTGCGGCGTGCCCGGTCTTCCTGGCGGCTTCCTTCGAGTCCTGCTTGATGTTCTCCTTTACTTCGGACAGATCGGCATGGGCGATGGGGCTGAGCATTGCCAGCAGTAGCGCGGCAATCGGCAATAGCGGGAACAGGCGACCTTTCACAGCGGGATTCCTCTCAAGCAGATTCATACGGCGGACGCGTCGAGCACAACGGCGGCGCGGCCAGTGAGCAGCGTGCGCTCGGCGCAGCGCACGGTAAAGCGGTACAGCACGTTGTTGCCGTCACCGCTGATGCGCTCGGCTTCAATGTCGAGCGGCGCGTCGAACGTATCGAGCCGCGCGACGTGGGCTTCAACACCGCGCACGCTGGCAAGAAAGCCTGCGCGTGGGCGCGCTTGTGCGATCTCATGTGCGACATCAAGCAGGGCACCGTGAACGGCCATCGCTTGCGCGGCGTATTCAACGCCGCACACGGCTGCCAGCCGGCCATGCGCACGCAGCGGATTGGCTGGATCACGGTGGCTCGTTGCCGTGCAATGGATGCGCGCGTCGTCCCAGGCGAGCACGGTGTCGAGCAGGCACATCGCGCCGCTGTGCGGAATGCGCGCGGCGATCCAGCTTTGGTCAAGCGGCGGCGAAAGCGGCGTATTCAGCGTCATGGCGCACCTGTGCTGAAGACGCCATCGGCACCCCGCAGAACGACATCCACGTGCAGGCGCGTGTCGGGCAGGTAGTCGAGCACCACGCTGTGCGACCGCTGTGCCGCCACCGCTTCGAGCAGCGGCAGTGCGCGTGCGGCGGGATTGCCACCACGCAGTGCTTCGAGCTCGGCGTGCGCCAGCGTGGTGGCATGGGCATCGGTCAGCGCGACATCGATACGGGCAAGCGTGTGCGTGCTCGGCTCAGGTGCCAGCACCAGTGCCACGGCAAACGCATCGGGCACCGGCCGCACGGCGCGCAGCGGCTCGGGGTAGTCGCTGTCGTAGACGATCAGCAGGTTGGCTGCACCATCGACCGAGACCTGGCAGAGGCTTTCCAGCAGGCCGGCGGCAAAGCTGCCGTCGTGTGCGCACAGCACGTTGGACGGTGCCGTGGCATGCGTGGCGATGCTCCAGTAGCCCGCGGGCGCGTTGTGCACAGAGTTGTGGAAGCGTGTGGGCGACAGCTTGCGGTCGTCGCTCGCCAGCGTTTCGCAGATCACGTGGCAGTTCTGGCCATCGCCCCCGGACGAGCTGAACACGGTGGCCAGTGTGGCGGCATCGCGTCCACTGGCGGCCACGGCTTCATGGCCAACCGCCAGGGCGAGTTTGACGACCGGCCCGGTGCGGCGCCGCTCGACGGGCGGCAGGCTTGTCGGCGCTGGCAGGACGGTGCGCTCGGGCGCGTAGGCCGCGCGCCCGGCAAGAACCTCCGTTGCCTGCGTCCAATCCGGCAGGCCAGGCCCGAGCAGGCCGATGCTTTCAATGAATGCGCTCAGCCGGGTCATGGTGCGGATCCGTGGCGGGCCCGGTCTGCACGACCGAAGACGAGGCTGCAATTCGTGCCGCCAAAACCGAAGGCGTTGCTGAGCGCCGTGTACATGCGACTTGCGTCGCGCGGGGAGCCGGTCGTCACGTAGTTCAGGGCCAATGCAGGGTCCGGCTGCGTGGTGTTGATGCCAGCCGGCAGGATCTGGTGGCGCAGCGCCAGCGCGGTGATCACCGCTTCCAGTGCGCCCGCCGCGCCCAGCGTGTGGCCGGTCGCGCCCTTGGTCGAGCTGCATGGCGTGCCATCGAACAGCGCGTGGATGGCGTGGCCCTCGGCCGCATCGTTGCTGTGCGTGCCGGTGCCGTGCAGGTTGATGTAGTCGATGTCCTTGGCGTCGAGGCCGCTGGTGGTCAGGGCTTGGGCCATCGCTGCGCGTGCGCCCAGGCCCTCGGGGTGCGGCGTCGACATGTGATGCGCGTCGCTCGATTCCCCAATGCCGAGCAGCAGAATCGCGTCGCCCTCAAGGTCTTGCTCTGTATCGGGTGCGCGTTCCAGCAGCGCAAAGGCAGCGGCCTCGCCAATGGAGATGCCATCCCGCGCGACATCGCACGGCCGGCATGGCTGCTGCGATAGCAATTCCAACGAATTGAAGCCATACAGCGCGGTCAGGCATAGCGAATCCACACCGCCCACCACGGCCGCGTCGATCAGGCCGGCGGCCAGCATGCGCCGTGCCGAGGCAAACACCTTGGCGCCCGACGAGCACGCCGACGAGATCGCCATCGACGGCCCGCCCAGCCCGAAATACGCCCGCACGAAGGCGGCGGGCGAGTAGATGTTGTGCGTGTGTGCGTAGTGAAAATCAGCCGGCAGCGCACCTGTTTGCGCGTCGCGATGCTGGTAGGCGTGTTCGGCTTGCAGGATGCCGGACGTGCTGGTGCCGATGAACACGCCGATGCGCCTGGCGCCGTAGCGTGCCTTGGCGGCCTCGACGTGCGCGGCAAAGCCGTCTTGTGTCAGGCCGATCCGCGCCAGGCGGTTGTTGCGGCAATCGAAGTCGGACAGGTCAGGGCGCAGGCGTTCCGCATCTGCGCCTTCCACTGCACCGATCCAGGTGTCGAGGTCTGCCCGTGGGAAGTCGCAGGGCGCCAGGCCGCCACGCTGCCTGCGCAGCGCATCGAGGGTGGCGTCCAGGCCACGTCCAATACAACTCGTGGCGGTGAAATGCGTGAGCAGTAAAGGCTTCACGGGAAGGCGGGATCGGGGCAGTTGATGGGGTTGGGGCTGGCTGGCGGGTGTCTCGGCTGCATACACAAATTTTATCAAACGGTCACTTGCGGCTCGCCCGGTTGTGAAGCTTCCGATGCCAGCGCCGTGCGCAGGGTGATGCACCGCAACTGCGCTTGGGCGGCGGCTTGCAGCACCATCGGCAGCGCGGCTAGCAGCACGGGCTGGCCGTGGGCATCGCGCGCCGCGTGGCCATCGTGAACGAGCAGGATGTCCTGTGCTGCCAGGTTGTGCAGCAAGCGCCGCGCCACGGTAGCCGCATCGTGCGAGCGTGTGTCAAAGCCGCGTCGGGTCCAGCTCGCCAGTTGCAGGCCGAGCTGGCACAGCACGGGTTCGAGAAACGGGTTGCGCAACCCGGCGGGCGCGCGAAAGAACAGCGGGCGCGTACCGGTGATCTCCGTCAGCGTGTTCTGCGCGGCTTCGATCTCCCGCCGCAGTGCGCCGGGGCCTTGCACCGAGAAGTTGTGGCGATGGCGCTGGCTGTGGTTTTCCACTGCGTGCCCGCGCGCGACGATGGCCTCGACACAGTGCGGGTGTCGGCGCGCCAGATCGCCAATGCAGAAGAACGTTGCCTTGGCGCCGTATGCGTCCAGCAGATCGAGCACGCGCGGCGTGACTTCGGGGTCGGGGCCGTCGTCGATGGTGAGCGCGATCTGCTGACCGGCGGTTGCCGGCAGGCGCGTCCAGTTGGGCCCGAGCAGCGAACTGCGCGGCCACAGCCCGGCGGCCATCAGCGCCAGGTGCGAGGCAACGACGGCACCACCCGCCAACGGCCAGGACGATGGTTGTGCCACCACCGCCACGGCGGCGCCCGCGTGCAGTGCCAGCGCACCGTTGATGAGCGGGGTGGGTTTCCAGCGCCGTGCCAGACCGAGGGGGTAGGTGAGTGGGGCGTTCATGCGGCAGTGTGCTGATCGGGGGCAGCCTTTGGCGCGAGGATGGCGGAAAACACCAGCGCCAGCATGGCACCGGGGCCGACGGTCAACCCGAACGTTTCCAGCATCGGCACGCGTGAGAATGCCAGCAGGCCGAAGCCGGCCACCGTCGCCAGGTTGGCCACCAGCAGGGATACCAGTGTCTGCGATGCTGGTTGTGAGGGCTGTGACGTGCCTGTGCGCTGGTTGAAGAACAACGCGTAGTTCGAACCCACTGCCACGATCAGCAGCATGCCCACCAGATGCAGGATGGTGAGTTGGACGCCCTCCAGCGCAAAGCCGGCGGTGACGACCAGCACCGCCGCCACCAGTGGCGCCAGCGCGCGCAGTGTGCGTTGTGCAGAACGCAGCGCGACCCACAGCAGCAACGCAATCGCCACGAACCCCGCCAGGGAGAGGTGGATGTCCTCACGCACGTAGTTGACGTAGAGGCGGTCGGCTTCTGCTTTCAGGTCGACGAACAGTGCGCCGGGCAGGTTGGCGTGCTCGACAGCAGCGCGAATGGCTGCGGCATTCAAGCTAGGTGGATTTGCGGTCTGAGCGTCTGCTTTGTCGATGGGGGGTGCGCGCAGCGGCAGCATGGCGCTCCACTGGCCGTCGCGTTCCGTGAGCAGTGCATCAACGGCCAGTGCCATCGATGTGCCTTGCAGATCAGCGCGACGCAGCAGCGCTTGCGCGCGCGCGGTGGCCACATCGGCGATGAACGGGGCGAAGAGCTCCGGCTTTACACGGATGGGCTGATCTTCAACGGCGGCACGCATGCGCGCGGTCAGCACGTCAGCGGGCGGCAGGCTGGCCAGGCGCGCGCGCTGTGTGGCATCGCTTGGCAGATAGCGTGCAGGGTTCTCGAACCCGGCCAGCGCGCCGGCATCCACCAGCGGTTGCAGTTGTGCGGCCACCTTCTCCGCGCCTTGCAGCGCCGCCTGTTCGCTCGCGCCCGGAATCACCACCAGATAGCGCACGTCCGGTGCGCCCACGTCGGCTCGTAGACTGGCGTCGAGTGCCTGGCTTTGGGCCGGCACGGGGCTGAGCGCTGCAAGCTCGCGGCTCCAGAGGCCGTCGCGCTGCAGCGCTAGTGCGGCGCATGCGCCCACCAGCGTGAGCACGAGCGCCCAACGCAGGCGCGGTGCAGCTTGCGCAGCGCGTGCCAACCACGCACCAAGCTTGGCAACGTCGCGAATCTCCACGTGCGCACCGCGCAGATGCGGCAGCACATAGCGCGTAACCATCGCCGCCGTCACCAGCCCAACAATCGAATACAGCCCCAGTTGCACCAGCCCCGGAAAGCCGGAGAACAGCATCGACGCAAAACCGCACACCGAGGTCAGCACGCCCAGGCGGATGGTCGGCCAGTACGTGGCAATCCACGCACGCAATGAATCGGCTGGACGTGCCGTGCGAGTGCCTGCAGATTGCACGAACAGGTAGATCGAATAGTCGACGGCCTCGCCGATGAGCGTGGTGCCGAATCCGAGCGTCAACCCGTGTACCGAGCCGAACCCAATGCTGACCGCCGCCACGCCGGCCGCCACCCCCGAGAGCACCGGCAGCAGCCCGAGCACCAGCGTGCGCGGCGAGCGATACACCGTCAGCAGCAGCGCCACGATCAACACCAGGCTCAATGCGGAGAGCCGTTCCACGTCGTGCTTGATGGTGTCGCGCGTATCGACCGAGAAGACGCCGGGGCCGGTCATCAGCAGCTTGGCGGATGCGGCGTTCGGTGTGGTGTGCGCGGCCGCATCGAACGCGCGGCGCACGGTGTCGATGGCGCGCGCCTGCGCATCGGTGTCGGAGCCGGCGGCGGAGGTCTGCGCGACCAGCACGGCACGCTTGCCGTCGCGCGAGGCCCAGACGCCGTTCGATAGGGAGGGCAGTGCTGCGCTGTCCAGCTGGCTGACAAGCGCGGCCACTTCGCCGGTCGGGTCATGCGGCAGCATGTTTTTGGCGACGAGGCCGGCGGACGATGCCAGCAGGTCGAGGCTCTCGCCCAGCGCCTGGTGCAGCCCCTCTGCGGAAAAGCGTTGTGGTGTGACGGCCGGGCTCAGCACATAGCGGTGCTCAAAGACGAACTGCCTGTCGCGCGCTTCGCTCACGGGCTCGCCGTTGTTGACGGCGCTGAATTGCGCATCCGTACGCAGCGTGGCCGCGAGTTGCCTGGACAACGCTGCGCGCGTGGTGGCCGCATCATCCCCTCCACCGCCTTCGATGCCGATGAGGATCAGCCGCGACACCAACCCTTCGCGCAGTTGATCAACCAGCACGCGCTGCTCGGCGCTGGGCGAACGCGGCAGAAAGGCGGAGAGGTCCGCCGTGAAGTTCGTGCGGCCGATGACGAGGGTGCACAGCAGCAGGCCGAGCAGCCATAGCAGCACTGCGGGCTGCCGGTAAGCGCGCGTGTTGTTGGCGGGCTCGCGCATCGGCATCAACATCAGTTGACCGGTTGCAGGCGCATCAGCGAGTGGTCGCCGTCAGCCTGGCGGATGGCGACGCTGCGCAGCACATCGCGCGTGCCATCGAGCGTGATGGTGCTGACCACCTTCTGCATGCGTGCGTCGATGGGGGTGAGCGTGAGCGTCCAGTCATCGCCCCGACCGCTGATGGCGACCTTGTACACCGCTTCGAGTGCGTAGCGGTTGCCGGCCAGTGTGGCGCGGATGCTTTCGATGAACGCGGCAAGCTCCGGATACTGCCCAAGCGGCATCGAGAACTTGCGCTGGTTGCGCTCGACGGTCAGCGTGTTGCCGTCAATCACGAGATGCTCGGGTTTGGGGCGCAGCGTGTGCTTCTCCAGGTGGTCGGGCGCGACGAAGACGAGTTCGCCGGAGGACTCTATGGGCTGCGCGGCAATCGACAGGGTCTTCGTTTCGGTAAAGGTGGCGCGCCCGGATTTGTTGTGGGCGAGGGTCGACATCAGGCGGTCGAGCGTCCAGCCCGAAACGTCGGCGGCATGGACGGTGCTGGCCAGCAGGCTGGCCGCGAGCATGGCAACGCAGGCGCGAAACAGTGAGCGTGGTGTCATGGCATCGGGGTTTCCTGGCGTTCCGAGTGTCCGGCGGGTTGCCGTTCCGTCGCGCTGGCATCGTGCCAGAAGTCGAAGAAGTTGAACCAGTTGTAGGGCGCCGTGCGGCAGCCGTGTTCGACGTGCTCTACATAGCGTGCCAGCGCGGCCTGGACTGCGGCGGCGCGGTCCTCGCGCTGCAGGTCCGTGAAGTCGGCCAGCTTGTTGAACTGCACGGCATAGCGGTTGCTGCCCAGGTGCAGGCCGGTCATGAACAGCACGGGCCGCTTGAGTATGGCCGCCATGTGCAGCGGCCCAAGCGGAAACGCAGCAGGGGCACCGAGGAAGTCCACACGCTGCACGGAAGGGCCAGCATCGCGCAGCAACGTACGATCAGCCAGCATGCCCACCAAGCCGTTGGCATCGAGCACCTCGCGCACCTGCAGCATGGCATCGACGCGCCCCAGCGGAATGATTTCTGGCGCCGCCGCCGGGTTGATGGCGGCAACAGCGGCGTTGATGTTGCGTGCGTTGTCTTCGTACATGGCAACGGCGACACGTAGATCGGGCACCGTGCGGCCCAGCGCGCGCACTACCTCGAAGCTGCCGAGATGCGCGCCCAGCAGAAACGCGCCGTGCCCCTGCGCGAGAGCTTCGTGCACGTGCTGCTGCCCCTGCAACTGAATGTCGAACAGGTCGAACCGCGCATGCATCAGGTAGATGCGATCGTGGATCGTGGTGCCGAAGGTCAGCATATGCCGATAGACGTCACGCAGGCTGGCAGACCGGCCGAGCACGCGCTGCAGATAGTCGCGCGACGCACGGCATGCCATGGGTGAGCACAGCACGAAGTACAGCGTGCCCAGCCGCAGCAGGAGCCGGCCAAACGGTCGGCCCAGACGCAGCGATGCCCAGGTCATCGCGCGCAGTGCCGCGAGATTGCTCCGCTCCGGGCGCTCGGCCCATTCCGGGCGTTTCATGCGGGCACACCTTCTGGCGCGCTCGCCTGTGCGCTGAGCACACCGTTGGCGACTTCACGCTCACCCGCGCGGATTGTGAAACGGATCGCTCCACTGGCCGCCGTTTCGAACGCAAGATCCAGCGCTTCACCCGGCGCCGCAGGGCTCAGGAACTTGGCCGAACCGAGCTGGCAGGCATCGAGCGAACGGCCCAGCGCCATGCCGATCGTGTGGATCGCATGATCGAGCAGCACCACGCCCGGCACGATCGGGCGCCCCGGAAAGTGGCCGGGCAGTGCAGGGTGATCTGCGGGGATGGTGAAACGCATGGCGGGCTTCCGGTGGTGGCGTTCCAATTGCTGTGCCACCAACGTCGCCAGCACTTCTCGCGCCAGCTTGCCGGTGCCGTTGCGCGGCAAGGCTTCCACAAACAGCAGTGGGCGCGGCAGGAACGCCGCGTCGATGCGCTCGTGCAGTGCGCGCAGCACTGCCGCCGCACTCAGCCCTGGCGCAACAACCAGCGCCACCAGCCGCGTGACCGGTAACCCGCCGTATGCATGCGGCGTGGGCGGTGCGTCGTCCGGCATGAAGAACACGCCGTCCACCACGCCCGGAATCGCATTGAGCTGATGGTTCAGATACGCCAGCGAAGACCGCTTGCCAGCAATGTTGATGAGATCGGCCTTGCGCCCTTGCAGCAGGAAGTGCGTGTCGTCCAGCAGCTCCAGCGTGTCGCCCATCGGCACCGGGGTTTCCACGTGCCCACCGGACACCCATACGGTTGGGCCGTCGTCATCGGTCGTGCTGGTGCGCAACTCCAGATGAACGTCGGGGTACGCATGCCACGCGGTGTCTTGCGCCGTGCGTCGCGTGGCGAGCTGGCCGGTTTCGGTGCTGCCATAGATCTCGAGCAGCGGTGCGGCCAGGCGTGCCTCCGCCTCGCGCGCGAGCGCTTCCGACAGCGGCGCAGTGGCTGACAGCACCAGCGCTGCGGCCGGCAAGGTGGGTTCCGACGCCAGCAGCGCCCGCAGGTGCACCGGCGATGTCACCAGCACGCGCGGCTCCGGTACGGCTTCGAGCGCCTCGCGGATATCCGCCGGATAGAACGGTTGCCGGTTGCTCAACGCCAGGCCGGCCTGCAGCGCGAGCAGGACCGTGACCTCAAAGCCATACATATGCTGCGCCGGCACCGTGCCAACCAGCGTGAATGCACGCCCATCGTCCAGCCCAAGCCGTGTGGCCCCCGCGCGCATGCATCGCACGAGAGCACCCCATGTCTTGCGATGCGGCACCGGCGTGCCGGTCGAGCCAGAGGTGAACAGGTAGGCCATGACCTGCGACGCATCAATCTGCGGCACATGCAGCGGCACCTCGGCCAGCGCGTCGCCCAGCGTTGCATCATCTGCGTAGTGAAAGCCGGGCAGGTCGACGGGGCATGCATTTGCGTCATGCAGGCAGAACACATCGGGTGCGAACGCTGCCAGTTGACGCACCATCTGCGGTGTCTGCATCGGCGGCAGCAGGCTGATCTTGCCCGCCACCAGCGTCGCGCACAGGCCGACGGCAAAGCGGTAGCGGTCCGTACAGGCGTTGAAGACGTGGCCGCGCGGCGGGAGCAACGCTGCCAATCGCTTCACGTCGGCCAGGAACGTACGCACGGAAACCGGTACGCCGTCGCGCCAGGCGAGCGTGCGGTCCAGCGATGTGTGGGAGACCAGCGGGTAAGTCGGCATGAAGCAATCTCGGGTGATGCGGTCGGTATGGGTTCAGCGGGATTGCCGGGTTTGCCGATAGGCACGTACGGCGTCGAACAGGCTGGAGCTCGGCTCGCCACGCAGCACGAGGCGCCGGCAGAGGTATTCCGCGGCAAACATCACGCCCACCAGCGGTAGCGATACATAGTTGGCAAACGTCGACCACGTGACGATCGATGCCGCGGCAAACAGCAGTGTGGATACCCCCGCCGTTGCCAGGAAGAACAACGTCCATGCCACCGTCACCTGCCGCGAATAGCGCGCGATGCGTGGCGTGAGCGTGCCGTGCACCATGGTGGCAAAGCGCGTGCACAGCGGCTCGCGTCCAGCGATGAGCGTGCGGCCGAATACGTAAGCCATCATCAGGTTGAAGCTCGCATGTTCGAGATACAGGCCCCATTCAAAATGGCGCGATAGCGGTTCGTGGAGCATCCACAGTGCCCCGCTGACAACGCACCACAGCGGCAGCAACCAGGCGCGCTGCGCAGCGCGTGCTGCGGCCACCAGCGCAATGGCCAACGGCGGCACGAGTGCCATCGCCAGGCCCAAGCCATGCATGCCCGGTGTCGCCACCGCGTAATGCGCGCCCACCTGATAGGCGACGACTGCAGCCACGCCAGCCGCGGCGCGCACGATGCCGGTCAGTCGATCCATGTCAGAGGGGCGCGTAAGAAGCTGCGGTGCATCAGGTGTGTGGGGGCTGTCCGGTTGCCGGTGATGCCGGGCGCTTTCATCATACGCACGGCACAGCGGGCCGGTTGGTGCGGTCCGGACCTCGCCAGACGGTTGTTCTAGCGGGCCACATTCTAGTGGCCCGCACGTGTCTCGCCCGACTGGCCGATGCCGTGTTTGTAACCGGATGTACATCCTGTCGAAAGCGCAATGACAGCGCCCGGTAGCCGATTCGCGATACCACGCGGTGTTGACCCCGCCATTGAATCGTTTGCGTCACAAATGCCAGTGTGGCGCGCGAGGTTTTTGTCACGGTTTCGCGCTATACGAGGGGGGACCCTTCGACTAGAATCCGCGTAGCTTAAACACCCCCATACCGCACGGGCGGGGGCAGGGCAAGGCAGGGTTTCGGGCGAGGAGGACGTCGTCGCTTCAGGCCACATTCCTGGCCGCATTCCCTCGCTACAGGGTCTGTCCGCAGACGCTACGCTGCCCGTGTGAGCAAGACCGATGAACGATCTGGAAAAAGAACTCGCCACCCTGATGATTGGCGAGCTGAATCTCGAAGACATCCAACTCGATACCCTGAGCGCCGATACGCCGTTGTACGGTGAAGGGTTTGCGCTCGACTCCATCGATATCCTTGAAGTCGCGCTGCTGATCTCCAAGAAGTACGGCTTCGAACTGCGTTCGGGCAATCCGGACAACGCCAAGATCTTCGCTTCACTGGGCTCGCTGGCCGCCTACGTCGCCGCGCACCGCACGCGATAGGCACGCGCTGGTTGCCCGCACGTTGCCGCACACGCATGACGCCATGCCGATGACTGGCGCATCTTCCACGCACCTCGTCCTGATCCCGAGCTACAACCCGGGCGTCAAGGTTGACGAGACCGTGCGCAGCGCCCGCGCGCAATGGAACCCCGTGTGGGTGGTGGTCGACGGCAGCACCGATGGCAGCGCCGAGCGCCTGCAGGCCATGGCCGCACAAGACCCGGGGCTGCACGTGATCGTGCTGCCGCGCAATCGGGGCAAGGGCGTGGCCATTCAGGCCGGGCTCGAAGCGGCTGCCGCGCGCGGCTTCACCTACGTGCTGACGATGGACTCCGACGGCCAGCACCCCGCTGACCTGATCCCCGCCTTCATGGCCGCCTCACAGGCGGCGCCGGATGCCATGATTCTCGGGCAACCGGTATTCGACGCAAGTGCACCGCAATTGCGCGTGCAGGGGCGGCGCCTGTCGAACGTGTGCGCCAACCTCGAAACGCTATGGGCGGGCATTGGCGATACGCTGTTCGGATTCCGTGTGTATCCGATCGCGCCGCTGCTTGCCATCATGCGCCGGCACACCTGGATGCGCGGTTTCGACTTCGACCCTGAAGCGGCCGTGCGCCTGTGCTGGGCCGGCGTGCGCCCCATTCGGGTGGATGCGCCGGTGCGTTACTTCCGGGTGAGCGAAGGCGGCGTGTCGCACTTCCAATATCTGCGCGACAACATCCTGTTGGTGGGCATGCACCTGCGCCTGACGGCGGGTGGGCTGCTGCGGTTGCCCTGGCAGATCGCCCGACGCTTGCAGCGGGGCTGGTAGAGACGACGCCGGCTTACGCGATGGTGCGAGTGCCGGCTTTGGCTTGGTTCAGCAAGGTCTGCGCTGCAAGCCATGCCCGGGTGGCGGCGGTCGGATCGCCCACGGCACGCGCATCGGCCGTGGCGCCGGAAAGCAGCATCACATAGACCCCCGCAAGTTGCCGCGCCGCATCGGCGGGCACGACCTCCGCGAGCAGCGTCTCGATCATGTTGAGCAGGTCGTCGCGGTAGCGTACCGCCACGTCGGTCACCTTGGGGCAGGTCGCGCCAAACTCGGCCAGTGCGCGCTCGAACAGGCAGCCGGCAAACTCCGGGCTGCGGAACCACGCCTCATACCAGTCGAAGATGCCCTTCAGGCGGGCCGTGACGTCAGGCATGGTCGAAAGCTGCTCGGCCATGCTGTTCATGATGAAGGTATAGCGCTGCTCCAGCACTTCCTTGATCAGGTCTTCCTTGCCGGAAAAGTGCCGATAAAGCGTCATACGCGCAACGCCGGATTCGTTGATGATCCAATCGACGCCGACTGGGTAGAAGCCGTGCCGGGAAAACAGCTCGCTGGCCTTGTCCACCACTTGCTGGCGCTTGCTTGCGCGCATTGCACCCTCTCTTGATTGCTGGCTTGCATCTTAGCATCGGCCCCTTGCCGCATCCTGTGGATTGGGCTGCGGCCAAACCGTGCGCAGACTGTTGTTGCCCTGTCAGCTTTACGCTTTGGTAACACAACGGCACATGGTTGACGCTAAAGTAGACCGATCTATATCATGTGCCCGCAATTCGTGTGTGGCGCGGGGAATAGAAGGCTTTGCGCGATCGGCTGGGGCACACCCACCCGGGGCAGACAGAGCCTCTCTCAATCGAACAGCAACAATAAGAAACTAGGGGTCAGACGAATGCGTAATCGTTTGCTGATGCTGGGGGCCGTCGTGTGGCTGGCCGCCTGTGCCCAGCCTCAACCACCCAGCGACGTGGTACGAGTTTGCGACGATCGTGGGTGTGCCGATCGGCCGAAGGCTCAAGTGTCCTTTGACCAGGCCAATATCCCGGACGAAGACCCGCGCATTACTGCCCTTAAAGAAGTTGCCAAGCGAGAACCCAAGGCCGCCTATGACCTGGGCCTGCGCTATTTCCGCGGCGACGGCGTGCGCCAGGACAGCTACCAGGCGCTGGTGTGGATGCGCGAGGCTGGCGAGCACGGCAACCTGCAGGCACAAAAGGCACTGGGCGCGTTCTATCTGTTCGGCCTTGAAGAGATGGGCTCCGACCCGGCCGAAGCCGAAAAATGGCTCTCGATTGCGGTGAGCCGCGGCGACAAGGAATCCAAGAAACTGCTCGACGAAGCGCGCAGGGCGAAACAATCGGAGCAGGACGATTACAAGTGGCGCTCGCAGTGGCGCACGACCTATTACAACTATTGGTATTCGGGTTATCCGTATCTGGGCGTCTGGCGTCAGACGACTTGGTACTGGTATTGACCGGTGACCACATAGCGAAAGCGTTATCGCGTTTTTAAGGCGCTTTGGGGAGGGGGAAAACTCGTCGCGCGCCTTGCCAGGGGGGCTTATCGAGTCGAAGGACGCGTAAGCCGGAAATCGACTCAATTCGAGCCACAAAACAATATGAAAACCAATCTCTTTAGCCGCACTGCCAAGTTTGCAGGTGTGGCAGTGATCGCTGCTTCCCTCGCCGCATGTGCTGGCGGCGGCGTTGTGACCCCCGGCGGCCAGAACGCCGGCGTGAGCGGTGCTGCTGCCGGTGGCTCCAGCGTGGGGGCAGATCCGACGCTGGAGCGCTGCGCTGCGCCGCTGGGCACCATCGCCATGGATGACGGCCGCAATGCCGACTGGTACGGCCAGTTCGGCAGCGCCACCAAGGTCACGACGATCGACCCGCTGCTGCGCATGGCTGTGCAGCAGTCCAACTGCTTCGTGATCACGTCGATCGGCAACCAGAAGACCGATGCACGCCTGTCGCGCATCACCGATCTGCAGCGCAACTCCGGCGAATACCGCGCCGGCTCCAAGCAGCAGAAGGGCCAGCGTGTGGCGGCTGACTACTACATGGAGCCGCAGATCATCATCAACGACTCGCCGGTCGGCGGTGTGGCGGGTGCCGTGGGCGGCCTGCTGGGCAACAGCGCGATTGCCGCGCTGGCCGGCAGCGTGAAGTCGAAGGCATCGGTCGTGACGCTGACGCTGTTTGACGTGCGCTCGGCCGTGCAGATCGCCGCAGCTGAAGGCAGCTCGACGGCCACCAACTACGGCGCTGTGCTGGCCGGCTTTGGCGGTGGCGTGGGCGGCGGCCTGGCTGGCTTCTCCAGCACGCCGGAAGGCAAGGCCACGGTGGTCGCCTTCATCGACGCCTGGAACAAGATGGTCGTTGCGCTGCGTAACTACAAGGCACAAGACGTGAAGGGCGGTCTGGGCCGTGGCGGTCAGCTCAAGGTCAACTGAGTATTGAGCGGGGATTCACACAGAAGAGGCGTCTAGCGTCCTGATGTGTCAAAGAAAAAGCCTGCGGCGGTGACGTCGCAGGCTTTTTCCTTTGTTGAATGCGATGGTGTCAACGCGCGTCTTTCGGCTTGTCGCCCTTGGGCCAATCCTTGACGCGTTCGGCATAGTCGGGGCGCGGCTGCTGGGTGAAGAACCCGGCCACGTCCACGGCCTCCTGCGCCGTCAACGTGCCGCCCTGACCCAGCGGCATGTTGTGCTTCACGAACGGGGCCGCCGTGTACAGGCGTGCCATGCCCGCACCGACATTGAACGAATCCTTGCCCCACAGCGGCGGCATAAAGTAGCCGCCTTGCGGGTTCGGCATGCCCTGGCCTTCAGCGCCGTGGCAGGCTGCGCAACGCTGCGCATAGATGGCCTTGCCGTTCTCGTGATTCGGCACGAGCGTGGTGTCGATCTTCTCGAAGCCGCGACCGTTCACGTTGGTGCCCACGGGCACGCCGCTCGAGAGCCATTTCATGTACGCGAGGATGGCGTTCATGTCCTCGCCGTCAAAGGCGATCGGCTTGCCGTTCATCGAGCGCTGGAAGCAATCATTCACGCGCTGCTGCAACGAGATGACGGCACCGCTGCGCGCGCGGTATTCCGGAAACGCGGCAGTCAGCCCCACCCACGGCGCAGCGTACGGCGTGGTGCCGCCGTTCAGGTGACAGCTCGTGCAGTTCAGGCCGTTGCCGACGTTGTGGGGCAACTGGCGCTTCGTGTCGGTGAGGATCAGCTTGCCGCGCTTGATGGCGTCGCCCACGGGGCCGGCCGGGATGGTGGCTTCGTCGGGCACCGGCAGCGTGCCCGGCGTGGTTTGTGCGAATGCGGATGTGCTGACAGCCAGCGCCAATGCGGCGCCGAGTTTGCCAAGCGTCATGTGGCCCCCTGTGGGTTGGTTGTGTGTTGTTCTAGAGGTCGAGGTTGCGCGGCTAGCGCTTGCGCTCGATCGCGCTGAAGACGGCCATGCCCGCCAGCATGGCAACAACAAAGCCGATGGCCTTGGGCACGCCCGCGCCCAGCGCCACCAGTGCCGGTCCCGGGCAGAACCCTGCCAGGCCCCAGCCGATACCGAAGACTGCGCTGCCGAGCACCAGTCGTGTGGTGATGCCCGTGGCCGACGGCCATTGGATCGACGTGCCAAGCAGCGAGCGCCCGCGTCGCCGCGCGATGAAGAAGGCGATCACGCCCACCGCAATCGCCCCGGCCATCACGAGGGCCAGCGATGGGTCCCAGTGGCCGAACAGATCCAGAAAACCGAGCACCTTGGTCGGATTGGCCATGCCCGACACGATGAGCCCCGCACCAAACAGCAGGCCCGCGATCAACGCGATCACGATCGGCATATCAGCCTCCCACCACGTGTCGCATCACGAACACGGTAACGATGCCCGCGGCCATGAAGGTGAGGGTTGCCACCAGCGAGCGCACGGAGCCGCGCGACAAACCGCAGACGCCGTGGCCGCTCGTGCAGCCGCCCGCGTAGCGCGTACCGATGCCGACCAGGAAGCCGGCGGCGATGACCTCGCCCCAGCCGGCGGCGATGTCGGGCACCACCGGCTGACCGAGCAGCGCCGCAATGACCGGCGCCCCGATCAACCCGACAAGAAAGGCGATACGCCAATCCACGTCGCCACGCGCGCGCTGCAGCAGCCCGCCGACGATGCCGCTGATGCCGGCTATGCGTCCGTTGCCCAGAACCAGCACGGCTGCGGCCAGCCCGATGATTAGGCCGCCAATCGTGGCCGCGCCTGGCGTGAAATGCGCAAAGTCAATCGACATGGGAGCAGGGGTGAGGCGAAATTAATTAGGTCTCAAATAATATATAAATTTGTAGATTGTTTGTTGGATCCCCCCAGGGATACGAAAGCATCACGCGCGAGCAATACCGTGTCTTCGCGCGCGTGAGCTACCGCCAGCGTATTCGTTACAGGCGGATCACATAGCCTTCACGCGGGTGCGTACGCCCGGCGTGCAGCGCGGCAATGCGCGCTTGTGCAGCCGTCATGCCGTGCTCCTCGATCAGCGTGAGCCAGCCGCGCGCGGGTTCGCGCACGTGGTCGATGAAGCGTCGCTGTGCGGCGTTGAACTTCTCGGTGACAACGGCGGGGCCCCAATCGGCGTTGCGCTTGCGGATCTGTACCGGCGCGAAATAGAACTGCGGCGCCGGGCCGGGCAGATCTTCGGATTGGATGAAATCCGTGTTCTGCGCGGAACCCGCAAAGCAGTCGTACACCAGCGCATTGCCAAGGTGCTCGTGCACACGCCGGCGTAGCGCCGCATCGCCGGAAAAGTCGACGTAGAGCGTGGGGACGTCGGTGGCGAGCGTATCGAGTGCGTCGTAGGTGACGCTGTCGTGGTAGCAGCCCAGGCCGTCGACGAAGGCGCGATTGCCGGTGGAGGTGAGCGCGGTGAGCGTGAGCCCCGGCGTGTCCTGCACGCAGAACGCGGTGCCGTACGCGGTCTTGCTGGACGCGCTGGAGAACACCAGCCGCCGCGCGCCAAAGAAGGCGTTGTCCGAGAGGAAATCCGCCAGCATGAACGACGTGATGAACAGCGGCCGGTACAGGATCTGGTAGTTCTCCAGCGCGGCGTCGTAGGCGGCATCCTGCGCCACGCGCGTGTACTGGTTGTAGGCGGAGACCAGCGCTTGGCGGTGTGCGGCACCATCGTAGAAGCCACGCGGCGTCACCCGTTCGGGCTGCATGCGCAGGTGCGTGGCGATCGGGAAATAGCCGTAGAAGCGCTCGCCCACGTCGATGCCTTCCACGGTGGAGCTCACCACATCGGCAAAACCCCACACTGGCATGTGGCCCCAGCCTTCCTGCCCGGTGGGGAAGAACGACCAATACTGCATGGCATCGCCAAAGGCCGCGTAGGTGATGTTGTTGGTGGTGAGCGCGAAGCGGTCCAAGCGCAAGACGACCTCGCCGGGCGCGGCCACGGGGGGCGCATCGGCGCTTTCCAGTCGGCTTTCGTTTAGGGCATGCTTGTGCGTGAAGAGCCGCTCGTATGGGGCGTTCTTGGGGGCGTTCATGGTGTCTCCTCCATTTTCGGGATCGATGGGCTGATGGCTTCACTCTATCGCCGGCAATCCGGCACCGGGTTCGGAAACGCGCCGACGGAACACACCGCACCGGCAGGCCCCGCCAAGCCGCTGAAACGGCCGTCGCAGCGCCGTGCGAAGTTCACCGTGCAGGCTATCTACGAGGCGTTTGTTCGGATTTGGCAGCGCGATGGTGCACAGGCTGCCACCACGCGCGCGGTGGCACTGGAGGCCGGCTGCTCAGTCGGCACGCTGTACGAGTACTTCCCGAACAAGGAGGCACTGCTCTCCGGCTACGTGCGGCACACCATCGAGGTGCTGCTCGGGCGCATTCAGCGCGAGGTGATCGATCGCATGGATCTGCCCTGGCGCGACCGCGTTTGTCATCTCGTGCGCCTCACCTGCGGCGATCCGGCCCTCGATCCGCCGTACTTCGACCATGCCATGCTGATGCGCGAAGACCGCATCGCCGAGCCCAAGCACCACCGGCGTTTCTTCGACGAGCTGAGCGCCGCTTGGCGTCAGGCGCTGGATGCCTGCGCCGACCTGCCAGCCCGGCCCGAGGACGCCTTGCTGCAGACACTGCTGCTGGCCATCTGGGGCGCGCGGCGCTACCGCGTGCTGTTGCCCGATGCGCCACCTGCACCCGACGTGTGGATCGGCGAGATGGAGCGGCTCTGCCTCGTTGCCCTGGCTGCCACGCAAGACGTCGCTTGATGTCGCATGGTGCCGACATTGTGCGCAAACAAGGGTGCGAACCGATTGTCTGGGCAACGCGTCCTCGCTAGGCTGGGATTTTGCTGTTGAGGGCCGCGCGATGAGTTGGCAGAACTGGGTCGTCTCATGGAAGGTGCGCAGGCAGATCAAGAGGCCGACCGAACGGGAGCCCTTCGACCCAGTCGCCACGCGCATCGGCGCGGAGAAGCGGAAGATGCCGTCGCCGGTGGAGTTGCCGTCGGACTGGCGCATCGTGCCTGCCAGGAGCGGCCTGACCGGCGAGTGGATCGAACCCGCCGACCTCGACATGCTGGACGACCCGCCACCGGTGGTGCTCTACCTGCACGGCGGCGGCTACTTCTTCTGCAGCCCCCGCACGCATCGCCCCATCACGATCGGCCTGGCCACGCATGCGCGCTCGCGCGTGCACGTGCCGGACTACCGCCTGGCGCCCGAGCATCCGTTTCCTGCTGCCATTGAAGACGCGCTGGCGAGCTATCGCACGCTGCTGGCGCATGGGGTGTCGCCCGCGCAGATCGTGGTGGCGGGGGATTCGGCAGGAGGCGGGTTGGCGCTGGCGCTGCTGGTAGCGTTGCGCGACGCGGGGGACCCTCTGCCAGCCGGCGCGATTCTCTACTCGCCGTGGACGGACCTGGCCGCCACCGGCCAGAGCCTGATCGACAACGACGAATCCGACGTGATGTTCCGCGGAGCGTGGATGGCCTATGGCGCCACGATCTACCTGGGCGATTCGGGCACGCCGGTGGATCATCCGCTGGTGTCGCCGCTGTATGCCGACTTCACCGGTTTGCCGCCACTGCATTGCTACGTGAGCACCAGCGAGGTGCTGCGCGACGACACTCTCCGAATGGCCGAGCGTGCGCGGGCGGCCGGGGTATCCGTTTCGGTAGAAATGGGCCGCCGGCTTCCGCACGTGTGGCCGATCTTCTATCCTTTTCTTCCAGAGGCGCGCATTGCGCTCAAACGATCGGGTGAGCAGATCAGACGACTGGTCGCCGCCCAACGTGAGAACCGAGAACCGGTGGAACTGACGCCGGCATGATCTGACTGGAGGCCCCGCAAGAATGCTCGCGCCCCAGTCAGCCAAGCGCAGACGGGGAGCCCAGCATGCGTCGGGTGTTGGTTTTGGGGTTGGCGCTGGCATGCGTTGTCGGCGCGGGTGTATGGACGCGGCATTACCGTGCGCGGTTGGCCGATGTCCGGTTTGCGCCCATCGAGACGGTTGCCGCAGCAACGGGTGGCGGACGGATCGTTGGGACGGCCGTGCCGGTCAGCACATCTGCCCCCAAGAGCTACTGGCTGAAGATCTGCGACGAGAAGCTCGGGCCGATGAGCGTGACGGTACACGCCAACGAAACCCCACTGACGTTTTCCAATGACCGCTCCGTCGGCCAACTCACTGCAGAGGCGCCGCCCTACGATCGTGCTGCCCGCGTTCTGGGCAAGACCTACGCCACGCTCGGTGCGCAGTTTGACGTCACCACGCACTACATCGCATTGCCGACGCAGCCGCCCACCACGTGCCTGCGGCCTTCGGTGGATGTGGAGTTGGTCCTGAGTGATTTTCGTGTGACGGTGGCGCGTGAGTTCGCGCCCGGCAGCTGTGCCTACAACGCTATCCGCGAACACGAACTGCGTCATGTGGCCGTCAACCGCGCCGTGCTGCCGCGTGCGGCAGAGGTGATCCGCAAGGAGATCCAGCGCGAATACGGCGGGCGGCTTTACTTTGGCGACCCGGACCGCATTGCCGCCGAGTTGGAGACGCAGTTGACGCGCCATTGGCTGCCGCGCGCGCGGTCGCTGATCCAACTGGGTTTGCAGGCGCACGAGCAGATCGATACGCCGCAGGAGCAGGATCGCATGAGCCGCGTCTGCAACGGCGAAGTGCAAGCCGTGCTGCAGCAGCTTGTGCGCAGCTAGCGCGCTGCCGACGGTCAGGCCGCCGGGCGATGCGCGGCGCGTGCCTGCAGTTGCGTGACAGCCTCGTTGACGATGCTCTCGGGCGGCAGGGCGATGTCGACGACGATGGCGTCAGTCGGCTCTTCCAGCGCGTCAAACTGGCTGCGTAGCAGATTCGGGTTGAAGAAGTGGTCCTTGCGGGCGGCCAGACGGCCTTGCAGCAGATCGAAGTCACCCTTCAGGTAGACGAACTCGGTGTTGCCGGTCTTGCCGCGCAGCACGTCGCGGTAGCGCTGCTTGAGTGCGGAGCAGGCAACGACCAGCGAGCCGCCGCCGCTCGTCGTCTCGTCCATGTAGGTGCGGATGGACTCGAGCCAGGGCTTGCGATCGTCGTCGTTGAGCGGGATGCCGGCGTGCATCTTGGCGCGGTTGGCGTCGCTGTGGAACTCGTCGCCATCACGGAAGGCGCAGCCTAGACGCTCGGCAATCTTCTGGCCCACCGTCGATTTGCCGCAACCCGAAACACCCATCACTACTACGATCATCGTCAATCCCTACGTACAAGAACGCGCAAAACATGAGGCTGGCATGTTAGCGCGTTGAACGTGGCGTCCGCCGATTTTTGCTGCTGCGGTGCAGCAATTGTTCCGCGTCATTGTTCGTCCCGGAACGGATTGCCAAATGCGTCAAGCTGCGTCAAATTGCGGAGCAACAAGCAGTAGAAAGTCATTCAAAACAAGGTCTCAAAAGGACCAACGTTGACTGGAGGAGACGTCCATGGCTGGTGAAGGTTTTGATCCGTGCCCACGCAACGGCATGTCGTACGTGGTGGGGGATACGGAGGTGCCGCTGGCGCACGTAACAGTGCCCGCGTTGCTGGAAGCGACGGTGAATCGCTACCCCGACGCGGAGGCGGTGGTGTTTCGCGAGCAGGGCGTGCGCTGGACCTGGCGCGCCTTTGCCGCGCAGGTCGATGCGCTGGCCGCCGGCCTGCATGCGCTGGGGCTGGAGCGGGGCGACCGCATCGGCATCTGGTCGCCCAACCGCTATGAATGGGTGCTCACGCAATTTGCGACGGCGCGCCTGGGGCTCATCCTCGTCAACATCAACCCGGCGTATCGGCTCTCGGAGCTGGAGTACGCGCTCAACAAAGTCGGCTGCAAGGCCATCGTGGCCGCCGAGGCGTTCAAGACCTCGCGCTACCTGGAGATGCTGCAGACGCTCGCCCCCGAACTGGCGACCTCACAACCCGGTGCATTGAACGCGGCCAAGCTGCCCGCACTGCGCTGGGTCATCCGGATGGGCGAGGCCATAACGCCCGGCATGATCAACTTTGCCGATGTCATCGCACGCGGCGTAGATGACAAAGGCGGCGTACCCGTTGATGCGTTGGATGCGATTACCGCCACGCTGTCGCCGGATGACGCGATCAACATCCAGTTCACCAGCGGCACCACCGGCGCGCCCAAGGGCGCCACGCTCACGCACGTGAACGTGGTCAACAACGCGCGCTTTGTTGCCATGGCGATGAACCTGCAGGCCGGCGATCGGCTGTGCATTCCCGTGCCGCTGTACCACTGTTTTGGCATGGTCATGTCGGTGCTCACTTGCACTGCCACCAGTGCGTGCATGGTGTTTCCGGGTGAGGCCTTTGACCCGCTCGCCACGCTGCGCGCCGTGGCCGAAGAGCGCTGCACGCAACTGCACGGCGTGCCGACCATGTTCATCGCGCAACTCGATCATCCGGATTTCAAGACCTTCGACGTATCGAGCCTGCGCGGCGGCATCATGGCCGGATCGCCTTGCCCGATTGAGGTGATGAAGCGCGTGGTGTCGGAGTTGAACCTGCGCGAGGTCACCATTGCGTATGGCATGACGGAGACGAGCCCCGTGTCGTTCCAGAGCGCCGTGACGGACCCGCTCGACAAGCGAGTGACCACCGTTGGGCGCATTCAGCCGCATCTGCAGGTCAAGCTGGTGGATGGTGTGGGCGACACCGTGCCGGTGGGCGAGAAGGGCGAGCTCTGGACCAAGGGCTATTCGGTCATGCTCGGCTACTGGGATGACGAGGCCAAGACCGCCGATTCCATCCACGACGGCTGGATGCGCACGGGCGACTTGGCCACCTTCGATGCCGAGGGCTACTGCAACATCGTCGGCAGGGTGAAGGACATGCTCATACGCGGCGGCGAGAACGTGTACCCGCGCGAGATCGAAGAATTCCTCTTCCGCCACCCGAAGGTGCAGGCCGTCAACGTGTTTGGCGTGCCCGACCCGAAGTACGGTGAAGAGGTGTGCGCGTGGATCGTGCTCAAACCGGGCCAGCAGGCGACGGAGGATGAGATCCGCGAATTCTGCAAAGGCCAGATCGCGCACTACAAGGTCCCGCGCTACATCCGCTTCGTCACCGAGATGCCGATGACGGTGACGGGCAAGGTGCAGAAGTTCGTCATGCGCGACCGCATGATCGAAGAGCTCAAGCTGACCGTCGCAAGAACGGCCTGAGCGGCATGAACATGCGCTGCGTGCGGTTTCTCTGCTGAAATGTGAACCGATTGCGCACGGTATGTCGTTGCCATGACGATGCTTGCCGTGCGCAGTTTCTTATGCGTTCCCTGCTAAGGCGCAGTGCGAAAACCGAAACGCTGACGCTGCGTGCGTCTTGCCGATAGGGGGCACTCGCAGGAAAGCGCCGCGCACGCTTGGCGCACCCGCTGCACCTCATTGCGATCACATGTCAATTCCGTTGCAACGTGCGTGACGGGATGCACGCTCCTGATCAACGCTGGCTCGCGCAATGTGAGCCTTGATGCGCCGATGTATCTACGTTGAAACACCTTGAAAGGGGGCGCACTCGAACACCCGCGTGAGCGCAATCCGCCGGCCAGATCTTGGTCTTGGCCCGATGGCAGAACAGCGCTGGCACCGCAGCCGCAATATTGCTGTTTCAGTACTGCAACCAAATCGTGTGAACAGCTACTCCAAAAAGAGTATGCCTTGGCACGATTCCACTTGATCGGCCACGCACTGCGGGCGCCGGCCCTTGATTTCACAGTGTTTTCAATTCTTCGGCGATGCGGCGTGCAATCGCGCGGGCAGGTGGCACTGAATATGCGAACACGGCACCCCGGGGTGGGTGATGTTTTTTCCCACAGGCAAGGCGCGCTGGCCCCGTCGGCTGCGCTTCCAACCGCCCCTCTCACCTTTATGGAGTGCGTTATGAAGAAGACCTTACTGGCCACCGCGATCGCCATGGGATTGGGGGTCTCAGGCGTAGCACTGGCTGATATCGGGAATGAGACGCATGGTCCGGGCAACAACAACCAGACCACGACGTCGACCATCACCAAAACCAGTACCGACACAGACACCACAACAACGACAACGACCACAGCAACAGACAACTCGAATCAACACAACAACTCAAGCCAAGGCAGCAACCGCAACAACCATGGTGTGGCCGATGCCGATGGCTATGGCACCGCGGCCGCCAACAACGGCAGCACCGCGACTGCCACGTTTACCAACGCCTTCAACACCAGCAAAGCCATTGCCATCTCCAAGCTGGAAGGTACGGTGACCAACCTCAGCGTATCCGGCATCGGCAACATCGCCACCAACAACGGCGGTACTGCTAATGGTGGCGGTGGTGGTCACGGTGGCAATGGCTATGGTGGCGTTGGCGTGGGCGGCAACGGCGGCAACGGCGGTGCAGGTGGCGCGGGCGGCAGCGGCGGCTCGGGCGGCAGCTCGGGCAACGTCACGCACGGCAGCGCAACCAACGGCAGCGCAACGGCCGGCAATGGTGGCGAGGGCGGTAATGCCCATGGCAATGCCGGCGCAGGCGGCGCGGGCGGTGCTTCTGGCACGCTGTCGGCCAGCCTTGGCGCAGGTCTGGGTGGCTGGGCAGGCAGTGCCAGCGCGGCCGGAGGCGGCAGCGGTGGCAGTGGCGGTGGTGCCGGCAGCAACGGTGGAGATGCCAACCATCATCATGGCAGCGGCTCGGCTACAGGCGGCGCGGGTGCTGCTGTCGGTGGCAACGGCGCAGCAGGTGGTGGCGGAACCGCTGGCACATCGACGGCTTCCGGTGGTGCAGGCACAGGCACCAGCACAGCAACCGGCACCAGCACGGGCGGCGCAGGCGCAGCAGGTGGCGCAGCCACCAACCTTGCCGGCAACGGCGGTGCGGGTGGTGCCGCAACCAACGGCAGCGCAACCAATGGCTCAGCCTCGTCCACGGCCGGCAACGGTGCTGCGGGCGCAACGGGCGCGGTGGGTGCAGCAGGCGGTGCCGGCGGTACTGGCAACGGTGGCGTTGGCAATGGCGCAGTCGGCGGTGCGGGTGGCGCTGGCGGTACGGTGGCGGTGGATGCGGGCACGTTCAACATGTCCAATGCCATGACCAGCGTCGGCCAGTCGGCTGCCGGGGTGATGATCGCAAACCAAAACAGCGGCTTTGCATCGCTCATCCAACAAAGCGTCAATGTGCAGGCCAACCTGAATGTCGGCCACTGAACCGGCATCAGGCTTGAGCGGGGAAGTACCGCCGCTACGTTGGTAGCGGCGGCTGACAGGGCCGGACCGGGCAACAAGGGTCCGGCCCCCGTCGGAACCGCAGTTGGGGCATCTGGGAGAGATTCGATGCGATCCGACAGAACAACAGCAGGATGGGCGGCATGGTTCCTGACATGCGGCCTTGTGGCGTTGCCTGCAGCAACGGCAACGCTGGCGATGGCGGCGGAGGATGTGCCGGTCGCGAACGATCTTCAGACAGCCAACGTGGAAGCGGTGCGTCCCCCGGTCGCCGCGCCCGCGTTGGTGCCTGGATTTGGTCACGCGGTCGATGCAGACAAGCTCGAAGGCTATCGCGGTGGGACACAGGACCTGTACCAGACCGTCAACGACGCGCGCCTTTCGGGCACGGTGAGCAACGACACCGCCGTCAACGTGGCGACGGGTTCGAACATCGTGGGCGGTGGCTCGTTCGCCAACGCTGCCGGGATCCCCACGGTCATCCAGAACAGCGGAGCGAACGTGCTGATCCAGAACTCCACCATCGTCAACGTGCAGTTCAGGCCTTGATGCGATGACGGCGATGCGAGGTAGGGCGATGCGACGAATGTGGAGCGCGGCGCTGATCCTGGGCGCGTGCGGGCTAGCGGTTGTGTCGACCGCTGTGCCGACATTCGCCGGTTCGATCGACATGCTCGGTACGGGCGGCGCGACCTACAACGTGCCGGTCACGAGCATGAGGGAGGCGCGTTTCCTGCGCACGATCCATCAGCGCTTCGACTTCAGTTGCGGTTCGGCTGCCGTGGCGACGCTGCTGACTTACCAGTACGGCTATCCGGTGAGTGAGCAGACGGTGTTCCAAGCCATGTATCTCAATGGCAACCAGGAGAAGATCCGGCGAGAAGGCTTTTCGCTGCTCGACATCAAACGCTATCTGGTGTCGCAAGGCTTCGAGGCCGATGGTTTCGAGCAGCCGCTGGATGCATTGAACGGCGCCCACTTGCCGGCCATCGTGCTGCTGAGCGAGAACGGCTATCACCACTTCGTGGTGGTCAAGGGCGTGCAGGAAGGGCGTGTGCTGGTGGGCGATCCGGCCATGGGCACACGCGCGATCCCACGTGCGAGTTTCGAGCACATGTGGGACAACCATTTGCTGTTCGTCATCCATAACCGTGAAGAGCGTGCGACGTTCAACGCGGGATCGGATTGGCGCGTTGCACCGCGCGCACCGCTGGACGAAGGGGTGGACCGCACCGGCCTGGGGAACATCGTGATCCCCAAGCACGGTCCGTCCGATTTCTGACAGCGGTATGCAGCGCAGGAGGGCACCATGAGACGGTTTGGCGGGGTGCTGTGGGCAGCGGGCACGCTTGTGCTGGCTGGGACGGGTCACGCGCTGGCGGCGGGTATGAACGGTGACACTGAAACCGTGGATGGCCCGCGTATGAACAACCCGGTCCATGCATGGAAAGCCGTATCCGAAGACCAACTCGACGACATGCGCGGCGGGTTTGATGTGCCGTCGGCGGCGGGGTTGCGCATCGCGTTCGGCATCGATCGCGCGGTCTACATCAATGGGGATCTGGTGGCGAGCGCGTCAGTCAACATTCCCGACATTGCGCGCATGACCACCGCGCAGGCGCAGCAACTCGCCAACGTGGTCAACACCGTCAACGTCGTGCAGAACGGGCCGAACAACGTTGCGCCGCCCGACATTGCAACGGGTGCGGCAGCGGCCGCCACGGTCATCCAGAACAGCCTGAACAACCAGACCCTGCAGGCGATCACGACCATCAATGCGGCGGTCAACAGCCTGCCGCAGTTCCGTCAGCTCAGCCTCAACAACGCGCTGCAGAGTGCGCTGGCCAACGTTGTGACGGGCTTGCACTGAAGCCGAAGCCGCGTCAGAACGTCAGCGCGTCAGAACTGGATCGGCAAGCGCAGCGTGACTGTCAGGTCGGGCGTGTCGCGCGTGAGGCCTGCTCCCACCGAAAGGTTCAACGTCATCTTGGGCGAGATGCGGTACGAATAGCCCACCAGCAGCGTGCCGAGAATGGTGCGCACGGAGCCTGGCACGCGCTGGCCGTTCTGCTGGGTCGGCCCGATGATGCTCTGGTCGTAACCGATTGAGAACGAGGCCTTTTCGTTCAACGCCAGCCCCATGCCGAAGTTCAGGCCGATGATGTCGCCGGCCTTGACGTTGCCCAGGAACTGCTTCGAACCATCGACCAGGTTCAGGCTGACGTCTTTGCGCTCGAAGTTGTGCAGGTAGCTGATGCTGCCGAAGAACACCGCCGGGTCGGTCGGATACAGCCACGTCAGCCCCGGCTGAATGGCAAAGAAGCCTGAGCCTGTCGGCTGCTGCAGCGGCAGGCCGGTGCCCGTGGTGTTGCTCACGCAGCGCGTCACGCAGTCGGTGGTGACTTCAAACGGGTCTTTGCCGGTGCGCGTCTTGAAGCGCATCCAGCCGATGGTGAACGGCTTGTCGACGCCGCCCGCGCTGATCTGGTAGCGGGCGGTCATTTCCACGTCGCCGATGCCGTGGCCGTGCGAGCTGAAGGCTCTGTCCGTCGCCGTGCCGGTGAACAGCTCGCGGCTGACCGTATCGCTCGAGCTGTAGACATAGGGCATGCGCAGTTCCAGCTCCCAGCGCTTGGCCAGGCCGTAGCGCACGGCCAGCGTGCTGGTGAGCGTGGTGGTCTTCACCTGCCGCACGTCGATCAGCCCGATCAGCAGCGCGGGGATGATGGTGTAGCCCACCAATGCCACCCGGTCAGACGACGAGTACGCCATCTGCAGCGAGGGCTCGACCACGAACTTGCCCGGCGGCGTGAGCGCGCTGGGCTCGTCGAAGATCTGCGCGATGCGCGGTGGCTGGTCGGAAGGTTCTGGCGGCTTGCCAACCGGTGTGTTGCCGGGCTGGCCGTTGTTCTGTGCCATCTGGGCGGCGGCTTCGCCGGAGGAGGCGTCTCCGCCTGCGCCAGGCGCACCGGCACCGCGCACGGTGTCGAGCTCGCTCATGCCGAGCGCGCGCCGCATGCTCTTCAGGCGAGCTTCCTGCTGCTGGATCGAATGCTTGAGTTCGATCAACCGCTCCTGCTCATCGGCCAATTGCCGTTGCAGGGTTTCAAGGCTGGGTGGCTTGTCATCCATCGGCGCGTTTGTCTGTGCAAGGACCGGCCTGCCGCATAACAGCAGGCACGCGCACGTAACCGCACGTAGCGGCCCCCATGGTGCGTTCTTCATGGCTATGTCCCCCGTCGAGAGCGCCCTCTCCACGAAAAGCGGATGGGCCCTTCACGATTCCCCCGGGTGGCTTTACTGCGGTATCACTATAGGCGAGCGGGCGTGAAACGATAGGGCCATCGCGTACCCAAAATGGAGGAGGCGCGCGTGTTCGTTTGGCTGATCGATTCGGCACAAAAAAAGGCGCCCGAAGGCGCCTTGCGTGTCTTGCCAAGGGTCAGTACTTACTGACGTGCATTCCGGAGGTTATCCGGCCACGGCGTGTTGTAGTTCGTGCGGAACGGGTTGATGTCCAGCCCGCCGCGCCGCGTGTAGCGTGCATACACCGCCAGCTTGACCGGGCGGCACTGGCGCAGGATGTCGGTGAAGATGCGTTCGACGCACTGCTCGTGGAACTCGTTGTGCTCGCGGAACGAGATCAGGTACTTGAGCAGCGCCTCCTGGTTGATTGGCGCACCCACATAGCGGATCTGCACGCTGCCCCAATCCGGCTGACCCGTCACCAGGCAGTTGGACTTGAGCAGATGCGAGACCAGTGTCTCCTCCACCGGGCTCTCTTCTTCGTCCGCATGCAGCAGTTCGGGCGTGGGCTGGTAGACATCGGTTTCGATGTCCAGGCGATCGAGCAGCAGGCCGTCAAGCTCGTGCATCTTCTGCCGTGCAAACTCTTCTTGCGGCACGATACGCACCTGCACCGGTGCGCCGCAGGCTTCCGACAGATCGTGGTGGATCAACTGCTGCAGCGCCTCGTATGAGGCCACCTTGGTCTGATTGAATGAGTTCAGGTACAGCTTGAACGACTTCGATTCAATGATGTTGGGCGAATCCGCCGGCACGATCACGGTGCCGATGGCCACCTGCGGCTTGCCGCGCAGGTTCAGCCACGACAGTTCATACAGGTTCCACAGGTCCACGCCAAAGAACGGCAGCGCGCTGCCGGTGGGCAGGCCGATCTCGTCGCGCTTGCCCTGGCGCGGAATGGGAAACAGCAGGCTGGGGTCGTACTCCGTCTTGTAGGCAGACGTCTTGCCCAGCGGCGAGTGTTCAGGTTGGTTGCTCATGACAAAGGCTCCGCGGGCGATCAGAGGAACAAGCTGTAGACCGGGTTCTCGCTCTCGTCCCAATAGGTATAGCCCAGCGTGGTGAGGAACGCCTTGAACTCGCGCTTCTCGTTCTTCGGCACCTGGATGCCGACGAGGATGTTGCTCGAATCCGCGCCCTGGTTGCGGTAGTGGAACAGGCTGATGTTCCAGTTCGGGCTCATGCTGGAGAGGAACTTCATCAGCGCGCCCGGCCGCTCCGGAAACTCGAAGCGGTACAGGTGTTCGTTCTCGGCCAGCGGCGAGCGTCCGCCCACCATGTAGCGGATGTGCTGCTTGGCGAGTTCGTCGTTCGACAGGTCCAGCGTCGGGAAGCCGTGCTTGCGGAAGTTGTCGGCAATCTTGTCGCCTTCTGCGCGCGACGCGATCTGCACGCCCACAAAGATGTGCGCGGCGTCCTTGCTGGCAATGCGGTAGTTGAACTCGGTCACGTTGCGCGACCAGCCGACCAGCTCGCAGAAGCGCTTGAAGCTGCCGCGCTCTTCCGGAATCGTCACGGCAAACACGGCTTCGCGTGCCTCGCCCACCTCGGCGCGTTCAGCCACGAAGCGCAGGCGGTCGAAGTTCATGTTGGCGCCGCTGGCCACGGCCACCAGCGCTTCGTTCTTCAGCTTGTGGGTCTCGGCATATTGCTTGAGGCCAGCCAGCGCCAGCGCGCCCGAGGGCTCCAGCAGGCTGCGAGTGTCCTGGAACACATCCTTGAGCGCCGCGCAGATGGCATCCGTATCCACGGTGATGATCTCGTCGACCAACTCGCGCGTGATGCGGAAGGTCTCCTTGCCCACCAGCTTGACGGCGGTGCCGTCGGCAAACAGACCCACGTCCTTCAGTTCCACGCGTTTGCCTGCAGCCACCGAACGCGCCATCGCGTCGGAATCCACGCTCTGCACGCCGATCACCTTGATGTCAGGCCGCACGGCCTTCACGTAGGACGCGATGCCCGAGATCAGCCCGCCACCGCCAATCGAGCAGAAGATGGCGTGGATCGGTGCGGGGTGCTGGCGCAGGATTTCCATGGCGATGGTGCCTTGGCCGGCAATCACCTCAGGATCATCGAACGGGTGCACGAAGGTATAGCCGTGCTTTTCCTGCAGCTTGGCGGCGTGCGTGTACGCATCGGAATAGCTCTCGCCGTGCAGCACGACTTCGACCCACTCACCGCCGCGCGAACGCACGCCGTCAATCTTGAGCTGCGGCGTGGTCACCGGCATGCAGATCACGGCCTTGCATTCCATGCGGGCCGCGCTGAAGGCCACGCCCTGCGCGTGGTTGCCGGCCGATGCCGTAATCACCCCGCGCTTGCGCTCGGCCGGCGTGAGCGAGGCCATCTTGTTGTAGGCGCCGCGCAGCTTGAACGAGAACACCGGCTGGTCGTCTTCTCGCTTGAGGTAGACGCGGTTGCCGGTGCGCGCCGACAGGTTGGGCGCGAACTTGAGCTCGGTTTCCAGCGCGACGTCATAGACCTTCGCGGTCAGGATCTTCTTGAGGTAATCGATGGCCATGGTGCGGACCGGGTTGGACGTGGGGAGAGCCCGTAAGCCTAACACGCGCCTTCTTGCCTGCATGTCTAGGCAAAGCAGCCGCACGCTTGCTGCCGATGGTGCAGCGCCCCTACTGGATGGGGTGCCGAGTTTGATGCGAATTACGTCTGAGCTTAGAAAATAACAGCATCGATTTTTTGATTTGCTGTGGGTAATCGGCCGGAGCGCTGATTAATATGATTTTGCCGATGCAGTCTTCTGGTTAATCGATGTCAGGTGGCTGCAAATCAGTGCACATAATCGTTCCGATGTTAAGTGACGGGATAATGAACCAGGGGGATTCAAAGCAATCAATCGATTCACAGCAGCAACTGTAGACGGGGCGGGGTATCGCCAGTGGCGCCCAGGAGACACCACGGCACCTGGCGATTTTGCGGGGCAAAGCCCTCGGCTGCGCGGGAACCGCAGCGCTCCCCTCGTCATTGCAGTGCAGGACACACCATGACCGGCCGCGCGGCGCGCTGTTTTTCCGCATAGGCAGGCGAGCACAGAAACTCTTCGATTCAGAGTCCAGGGATTTGCGTTGATTTTGATCGGCGCGGGGACGCTTTTGCCTTCTGAATCGAATTGCAGCGGAGTTGTTCACGAGCCGGCGTGAAATTCCGGCGCCAACCAACCCTCCCTTTCAGGAGAGCAGCCATGTCTCGAATTACCGATGTGCTGGTCAGCATTGATACGGAAGCCATTCTCAAGCAGTACGGCAAGAACAACAGCCAGGGCAATCCGCCCAACATCGACGCCCGTTACGTCTACATGACGGTCACGCAAGGCCAGGCCATCAGCGGCCAGGCGGGCGGCGAGCTGAACATCGCGGCGGCCGTTGGTGACGTGATCCGCTGGCGCGAGACGTCGCTGTCGCTGAGCTTCGAGCAGAGCTGCATCTTCTACAAGTTCGTCGGCAATCAGGGCGGCGACCTGATCTCGCCGCCGGCACTGCGCGAGGCTGAAGTGGTGGTGCCTGTGCCGAACCCGGGGGATCCGAGCAAGTACAAGACGCAGAAGGTGTCGAACTTCTACTGGACCTGCGACACGCTCAAGGTGGGCCACGTGACGTACCACTTCCAGTTCATGATCGTGGACCGCAGCGGCGCACTGTGCGGCTGCTATCAGTGGGATCCGTTCATCACCATCCGCAACGCCTAAGCATGGACTGTGCGCCGCATCTCGTGTCGAGTCCTGCGGCGCCGTTCCGTTCATGCGAGACGCAGCCCGCCAGTGCGGCGGCTGCGCTCGCGCCTTTGTGCCAGGAGCGACGATGTCTGTCTCGGAACCGTCTTCCCACCATGACGCATCTGCCCCCGTGGTGGATGTGCTGCTCGTGTTCGACACGTCCATGCTGCTCGCCCGCCATCCCGACGCGAGCTTGCGTGCAGAGGCGCCAACGCTGACCGACGCTGACGGCTGCTACCTGCTCGCGCCCGCTGTGGATGAACTGACCGCCCGCAATGACGGCCGCCTGCGGATCATTGCGCCCGTGGGGGCGCACGTGCGTCTGCGCTCGTCCACGCTGGCCATGCGCGCAGAACATCTTGCCGTGGTCTCGGGTTTTCATCCGGCGGATGAAGATGTGCTGTCGGATGCCAGATTGGTCATCAAAGACGATGTGGAGCTGACGGTGCCGCCTTCCAGCGAGACCGGCGCGTTCGTGCGCCGCCCCGCGATCGACTACTACTGGCAGAGCCGCGTGCGTGCGCATGGCACGGTAGACGCCCAGCTTGATGCCATCCTGACCGACCGTGCCGGCGAAACCATCGGTTGCTTCCGCTGGAGCATCGTCGTCGACGTCACCGCGCCCTGAGCCGGCGAGTGCTGGCCGCCGCGCCTTGTGTGCCGGGCGTTGCAGTCGGTACACTGCCCCGCGATCCATCACGGGGGAGGGCAGGGCATCATGGGCACCAAGGCGTTCTTTTCCCGGTTGCCGCGCACGGGCGGGCGCCGGGGCCGCAAAGTCTGGTCCGGCACCCAGCAGGTCATCGCTTATGGCATGCCGTCGCTGGGCTGGCGCGATATCTATCACCATGCGCTGGAGGTCAACTGGTCGACCTTCTTCGGCATCCTGGCGGGGCTCTTCCTGACCCTCAACGCCGTGTTTGCGGGGTTGTATTCGCTGGGCGACGCGGCCATCGCCAATCAATCGCCAGCAGGCTTTGCGGGGGCGTTCTTCTTCAGTGTCGAAACGCTCGCCACCGTGGGCTATGGCGACATGCACCCGCAGACGCTGTACGCACACGTCATCGCCACGCTGGAGATCTTCATCGGCATGTCGGGCATCGCCATGGCAACGGGGCTGGTGTTTGCACGGTTCTCGCGCCCGCGCGCCAAGATCATGTTTGCGCAGAACGCCGTCGTGCGGCCGCTCAACGGCAAGATGACGCTGATGGTGCGGGCGGCCAATGCGCGCCAGAACGTCATCGCCGAGGCCACCGCCAAGCTGCGTCTGCTGCAGGATGAGCGCTCGCCCGAGGGCTACTCGATCTACCGCATCCGCGATCTGCATCTGGAGCGCAGCGAGCATCCGATCTTCCTGCTCGGCTGGGTCATGATGCACGTGATCGACGAGACGAGCCCGCTGTACAACGCCACCCCCGAGTCCCTCGCTGCCGGCGATGCACTGCTGATGCTCACCATCTCGGGCTCGGACGAAACCGCCGCGCAAACCTTGCAGGCCCGCAACGCCTGGCGACACGACGAGATCCGCTGGGGCTACCGCTACGTCGACCTGATGCGTGATGACGAGAACGGTGTCACGCATGTGAACTACGACAACTTCCACAAGATCGTGCCGGTGGATGTGCCAGCCGAGGAGCCGGCCCAGGCACAATGAGCGGCTTGTCCGAATCACCTCAACGCGCCAACGCACAACCCCTGTGGCTCTGAACCTCGTCTGGCTGGCTTTCTTCCTCGTTGCCTTCGTCACGGCCTGCGTACAGGTCGTGCAGGGCGATATGGACGTTTTCTCCCGCATGCTGACCGCCATGTTTGATGCCGCACGCACCGGCTTCGAGATCGCGCTCGGCCTGACCGGCATGATGGCGCTGTGGCTGGGCATCATGCGCGTGGGCGAACGTGCCGGGGTGGTCGACTTGTTTGCCCGGCTGGTGAACCCGCTGATGCGGCATCTGTTCCCCTCTGTACCCGCCGGCCACCCGGCCAACGGCGCGATGATGATGAACGTGTCGGCCAACGTGCTGGGCCTGGACAACGCCGCCACGCCGCTCGGCCTGCAGGCCATGCGCGAGCTGCAGCAGGTCAACCCGCAGCCGCAGCGCGCCAGTGACGCCCAACTGATGTTCGTGGTGCTCAACACGGCGGGCGTGACGCTGGTGCCGACGTCCGTCATCGCCATCCGACAGGCCATGGCGGTCAAGCAGGGGCTGGTCGGCTTCAACGCGGCAGACATCTTTTTGCCAACGCTTCTGTCCACCTTCATTGGCTTCTGCGCGGGCATCGCGGCGGTGGCGTGGTACCAGCGCATCAACCTGTTCAAGCCGACGCTGCTGGCGTATTTCGGCGGCTTTGTCGTGGCGATGGGGTTGATGTTTGCTTGGCTGCACCAGTTTCCGCCGCAGCAGATGGCGGCCTGGATCGGGCTGATCGGCGCCGGGTCCATCCTCGCCATCGTGGTGGCATTCCTGGCGTGCGGGGCAATTCGCCGCATCAACGTCTACGAGACCTTCGTGGATGGCGCCAAGGACGGCTTCCAGGTCGCCATCGGCATCGTGCCGTACCTGGTGGCGGTGTTGGTAGGCATCGCCGTGTTTCGCGCAGCCGGCTGCATGGATGTGCTGATGCAGGGGCTCTCGGCCGTGTTCTCGCATCTCGGCATCGACACGCGTTTTGTACCGGCGCTGCCCGTGGGGCTGATGAAGACGCTCTCCGGCGCCGGCGCGCGGGGCCTGATGGTGGACGTGATGACCACCTACGGCGTCGACTCCTTCCAGGGCAAGCTGGCCGCCATCATCCAGGGTTCCACCGAAACCACGTTCTACGTGCTGGCGGTGTACTTTGGCAGCGTCGGCATCAAGGACACGCGCTACGCGCTGGCCTGCGGGCTGTGGGCCGATCTGATCGGACTGATCGGCGCCGTGTTCATCGCCTATCTGTTCTTCGGCTGACGCAGTAGGGCGGCCCCCAAGGGACCTCACGGTAGCGCGCCCACTACAATCGACCACATGGAACAGTCGATCAATTGGCTTCTCACCACCCTGGCTCTGCCCAACGTAGGGCTGCCCGCCATCTTCATCGTCAGCTTCGTTTCAGCGACGCTGCTGCCGCTGGGCTCTGAGCCTGCGGTCTTCGCCTACATCAAGCTCAACCCTGACATGTTCTGGCCGGCCATCATCGTGGCCACCATCGGCAACACGCTGGGCGGTGTGGTGGACTGGTGGATGGGCTATGCGGCCAAGCTGGCCCTGGTGAAGTACCACCTCGCGCGTCGCCGCCGCCAGCACGATGCGGAGCACACCCAGCACGTGGCGCACCCGCAGCGCCACCGTGAGCCGCCGCTGGATAAAAAGTACTTCCGCTGGATGCGCCGCATCGGGCCCGTGTCGCTGCTGGTGTCGTGGTTGCCGGGCATTGGCGATCCGCTCTGCACGCTCGCCGGCTGGCTGCGCCTGTCGTTCTGGCCCAGCGTGATGTACATGGCCATTGGCAAGTTCCTGCGCTACGTGGCCATGACCACCGCGCTCATGTACCTGCCCGACAGCTTCTGGCAGGGCATCTTCGGCTGGATCAAGGGCCTCCTGATGTGACGTTTACATGACTTTTGGGTCACTCTCTCGGGTCAATGTTTTCGCAAGCCATTGAAAACGCGGCGCTTTTCGCGCCCATGCTCCTGGCAGGGATACCGTTGCTGCAATGCATCAACGTTGAAGCTTGCAGTACAATCGCCCTTTAAAGACCGCGCGGCTTGAGCCCTCCTTGCCGCGCTCCCTCCCCAGCGGCACGCCATGAATGCCCCACTTCTGATCGACGCCAAACTCGCGGCGCAGGACGCTGCGCCCCGGCTGCGCGAGATTCCCTACAACTACACCTCGTTCTCGGATCGGGAAATCGTCATCCGCCTGCTGGGCGAGTCTGCGTGGCAGATCCTGGACGGGCTGCGCGCTGAGCGCCGCACCGGCCGATCGGCACGCATGCTCTACGAAGTGCTGGGTGACATCTGGGTGGTGCGCCGCAACCCGTACCTGCAGGACGACCTGCTCGAGACGCCCAAGCGCCGGCAGATGCTGATCGACGCGCTCAATCACCGGTTGACGGAGATCGAGAAGCGCCGCGTGGCCGACCACGATTCGCACCACGACCCGGAAGGCGACGAGCGCGCCAGCAAGGTCGAGCAACTGGTCGTGCATGCCCGCCGCGCCGTCAAGGCGTTCCAGGAAGAATTTGCCCAGGTGTATGACCTGCGCCGCCGCGCCCAGAAGGTCCTTGGCCGCGTCACGGCCAAGGACAACATCAAGTTCGACGGCCTGTCGCGCGTCTCGCACGTGACGGACGCCACCGACTGGCGCGTCGAATATCCGTTCGTGGTGCTCACGCCCGATACCGAGGAAGAAATCGCCGGCATCGTCAAAGGCTGCTTCGAGCTGGGTCTGACCATCATCCCGCGCGGGGGCGGCACCGGCTACACCGGCGGCGCCGTGCCGCTCACGCCGTTCTCGGCCGTCATCAATACCGAAAAGCTGGAACGTTTGGATGCGGTCGAGCAGACCGACCTGCCGGGCGTCGACCACCCCGTGGCGACCATCTATTCGGGCGCAGGCGTGGTGACGCGCCGCGTTGCGGAAGCGGCGGAAAAGGCTGGTCTCGTCTTCGCCGTGGACCCGACCTCGATCGACGCTTCGTGCATTGGCGGCAACGTCGCCATGAACGCGGGCGGCAAGAAGGCCGTGCTGTGGGGCACCGCGCTGGACAACCTCGCCTGGTGGCGCATGGTCGATCCGGACGGCAACTGGCTCGAAGTCACGCGCCTCGATCACAACCTCGGCAAGATCCACGATGCGCCGGTCGCCACGTTCGAACTGAAGTGGTTCGACGGCAATGCGCCGATGGGCAGCAAGCTGCTGCGCACGGAAACGCTCGCCATCGAAGGCCGCAAGTTCCGCAAGGAAGGCCTGGGCAAGGACGTGACGGACAAGTTCCTGTCGGGCCTGCCCGGTGTGCAGAAGGAAGGCTGCGACGGCATCATCACCAGCGCGCGCTGGATTCTGCACCGCATGCCCAAGTCGATCCGCACTGTGTGCCTGGAGTTCTTCGGCCAGGCGCGAGACTCGGTGCCGAGCATCGTCGAGATCAAGGACTACCTCGACGCCGAGACCAAGAAGGGCGGTGCCATCCTGGCTGGCCTGGAGCACCTGGACGAGCGCTACCTGCGCGCGGTCGGCTACGCCACCAAGAGCAAGCGCAATGCGTTTCCGAAGATGGTGCTGATCGGTGACATCGTCGGCGATGACGATGACGCCGTGGCGCGCGCCACCTCGGAAGTGATCCGCCTGGCCAACGGCAAGAGCGGTGAAGGCTTCGTGGCCGTGAGCCCCGAGGCGCGCAAGAAATTCTGGCTGGATCGCTCGCGTACGGCAGCGATTTCCAAGCACACCAACGCCTTCAAGATCAACGAAGACGTGGTGATCCCGCTCAACCGCATGGGCGAGTACACCGACGGCATCGAGCGCATCAACATCGAGCTGTCGATCAAGAACAAGCTCAAGCTGGCTGACGCGTTGCAAGACTTCTTCGCGCGCAACGACCTGCCGCTGGGCCGCACCGACGACGCCAACGAGATCCCCAGCGCCGAGCTGCTCGAAGACCGCGTACAGCAGGCGCAGCAGCTGGTGCGCAGCACGCGCGCCCGCTGGCAGTATCTGCTGGACCACCTCGACACGCCGGTGAATACGGCACGCGCCAGCCTGATCGGCCTGGGTCTGGGCTACCTCGCGCAGACCATCGACGATCGTCTGGTGAACCAGCCGGACGCCAACCTGTTCCACCTGTTGCAGGACCGCACGATCCGCGTGTCGTGGAAGGCGGAGATTCGCGCCGAGCTGCGCAAGATCTTCAACGGCGGCGAGTTCAAGCCGATCCTCGACGAGGCGCAGGCGATCCACAAGAAGGTGCTGCGCGGCCGCGTTTTCGTGGCGCTGCACATGCACGCCGGCGACGGCAACGTGCACACCAACCTGCCGGTCAACTCGGACGACTACGACATGCTGCAGGACGCCCATAAGGCGGTGGCCCGCATCATGACGCTGGCGCGTTCGCTCGACGGCGTGATCTCGGGCGAGCACGGCATCGGCATCACCAAGCTGGAATTCCTGACCGACGACGAGATCGCCGACTTCGCTGCCTACAAGCGCCGCGTCGATCCGAACGGTCGCTTCAACAAGGGCAAGCTGCTGCGCGACATCAACGACCCGCAAGGGTTGGCTGCCGACCTGCGTAATGCCTACACGCCGTCGTTTGGCCTGATGGGGCACGAGTCGATCATCATGCAGCAGAGCGACATCGGCGCCATCTCGGAGTCGATCAAGGACTGCCTGCGTTGCGGCAAGTGCAAGCCGGTGTGTGCCACGCATGTGCCGCGTGCCAACTTGCTGTACAGCCCGCGCAACAAGATTCTCGCCACTTCGCTGCTGATCGAAGCCTTCCTATACGAAGAGCAGACGCGCCGCGGCGTATCGGTCAAGCACTGGGAAGAGTTTGCCGATGTGGGCGACCACTGCACGGTCTGCCACAAGTGCGTAACGCCGTGCCCGGTCAAGATCGACTTTGGCGATGTGTCGATGAACATGCGCAACTTGCTGCGCAAGATGGGGCAGAAGAAGTTCAACCCCGGCACGGCCGCGTCGATGCTCTTCCTGAACGCTACCAACCCCGAGACCATCAACCTGACACGCAAGGTGATGATCGACTGGGGCTTCAAGGCGCAGCGCCTGGGTCACGACATCCTGAAGAAGTTCGCCAAGAAGCAGACCGCGCATCCGCCTGCCACGGTGGGCAAGCCGCCGGTGCGCGAGCAGGTGATCCACTTCATCAACAAGAAGATGCCGGGCAACCTGCCCAAGAAGACGGCGCGCGCGCTGCTGGACATCGAAGACAACGAGATCGTCCCGATCATCCGCAACCCGAAGGCGACCACGCCCGACAGCGAAGCGGTGTTCTACTTCCCGGGCTGCGGCTCGGAGCGGCTGTTCTCGCAGGTGGGCCTGGCCACGCAGGCGATGCTGTGGCACGCCGGTGTGCAGACCGTGCTGCCGCCGGGCTACCTGTGCTGCGGTTATCCCCAGCGTGGCTCGGGTCAGTACGACAAGGCCGAGAAGATCGTCACCGACAACCGCGTGCTGTTCCACCGCGTGGCCAACACGCTCAACTACCTCGACATCAAGACGGTGGTGGTGAGCTGCGGCACGTGCTACGACCAGCTTGCCGGCTATGAATTCGACAAGATCTTCCCGGGCTGCCGCATCATCGACATCCACGAGTTCCTGCTGGAAAAGGGCGTGAAGATCGACGGCGTGCAGGGTACGCGCTACATGTACCACGACCCCTGCCACACCCCGATCAAGACCATGGACCCGACCAAGCTGGTCAACCAGCTCATGGGCGGCAACCTGGGCGCTGACGGCCAGACCCGCGCGATCGAGAAGAACGATCGCTGCTGCGGTGAATCGGGCACGCTGGCGGTCTCGCGTCCGGACATTTCCACGCAGGTCCGCTTCCGCAAGGAAGAGGAGATGAAGAAGGGCGCCGACAAGCTCCGCGCCGATGGCCAGAGCGGCCAGGCGTTTGACGGCGACGTGAAGATCCTCACGAGCTGCCCGGCCTGCCTGCAAGGCCTGTCGCGCTACACCGAAGATGTCTCGGTGCAGGCCGACTACATCGTGGTCGAGATGGCGCGCCACGTGCTCGGCGAGACCTGGCTGGAAGACTATGTCGCCCACGCCAACGCCGGCGGTATCGAGCGGGTGCTGGTGTGACAATGGGCGCGACCGTCGATCGGGCGCCAGGCTGCGCGCTGTGCGAGACCGACGGCGGCGAGCCTGTCTGGCGCAATGCCCGGGCGCGTGTCGTGCTGGTTGAGCACGCGCGCTTCCCGGGATTCTGCCGCGTGATCTGGAACGACCACGTGGTCGAGCAGACTGATCTGTCGGACGCTGATCGCCACTGGCTGATGGAAGTCGTCACGCGCGTGGAGCGCGTGCTGCGCGCTGAGCTGGCGCCGGACAAGATCAACCTCGCCAGCTTCGGCAACTTTGTCCCGCATCTGCATTGGCATGTCATTCCGCGCTACCGCTGGGACACGCATTTCCCCGAAGCCGTCTGGGGACCGGCCCAGCGTGAGCCGGATGCCGTGCGCATGGCTGAGGTGACGGCCAAACTGGCGGCGCTATCCTACGCACTGCAATCGGCGCTCGCCGACGTTTGAGTCATCGGCGCCAACCGCTTGTAACGCATCGGCACGCCCTGCGCGGAACCCCCGTGGCGCGTCGTCCGTCTCATTCTCTTTCTGACGCGTCACCGCCATCGCCATGACGACACCGCGCACTGCCGCCACGCCCGATTCCCACAAAGACTCCATTGCCGAGCTGAATGTTCATCACGGCCGGCTGAACCTGTCCGAGACGTGGCAGCTCATCAAGCCCTACTGGTTCTCTGAGGACCGCTACAAGGCCTGGGGCCTGCTGGCGCTGGTCATCGCGCTGAGCCTGTTCACGGTCTACATGACCGTGCTGTACACCGAGTGGTACAAGTTCTTCTACAACGCGCTCGAGCAGAAAAACCAGGCCGAGTTCTGGCATCAGTTGGGGCGCTTCTCATGGATTGCGGCCTGCATCATCATCGCCTCGGTGCTGCGGCAGTACTACACGATGCTGCTGCGCATCCGCTGGCGGACATGGATCACCGGCAGCTTTCTCGATGACTGGCTGGGCAAGCAGGCCTTCTACCGCCTCGAACAGACACACACGGCGGACAACCCCGACCAGCGGATCTCTGATGACCTGCGCAACTTCACGGATGCGACCGTCAACCTCGGGTTCGGCTTCTTCAATTCAGCGGTCACGCTGGTGTCGTTCTTCGGCATCCTGTGGGCAGTGTCAGGGCCGCTCGCGTTCACGCTGAGCGGGCACGACTTCGTCATCCCCGGCTATATGGTGTGGTTTGCGCTGCTGTATTCGGTGCTGGGCTCGGTCATCATCCACTTCGTGGGCCGGCCGCTGATTGGCCTGTCGTTCCAGCAGGAGCGTTACGAGGCGTACTTCCGTTTCCTGCTCGTGCGCGTGCGCGAGAACAGTGAGAGCATCGCCCTGTACCGCGGCGAGCCCAGCGAAAAAGCCATCCTGCGCGGCCGCTTCGAGCGCATCCGCGCCAACTGGAACCAGTTGATGGACTACACGCGACGCCTGAATTTCGCGAGCTCCGGCTATGGGCAGTTCGCCATCATCTTTCCGTTCCTGGTTTCTGCGCCGCGCTACTTTGGCGGCACGCTTACGCTGGGCGGCATGATGCAGGTGGCGACCGCGTTCGGGCAGGTGCAGGGTGCGATGTCGTGGTTCGTCGACAACTACAGCACGCTGGTGAGCTGGAAGGCCTCCACCAACCGTCTGATCGAATTCCAGCGTGCCATGCGCGCCGCCGAGCGCGAAGAAGAACACCGCGCCGGCATCCAGGACATCGAAGTCGAGACCGCGGCCGTGCCTGCCATCGAGGCACGCGGTCTGGCGCTGAACCTGCCCAACCACCAGCCTGAAGACATGCTGGTCGAACCCTTCGATATGACGCTCGTGCGTGGTGAGCGCGTGCTCGTGAACGGACCGTCGGGTTGCGGCAAGAGCACGCTGGTACGCGCCGTAGCCGGCATCTGGCCGTACGGCAATGGCCAGATCAAGATTCCGGAAGATGCCAGCGTGCTGTTCCTCCCGCAGCGCAGTTACCTGCCGTCCGGCACGCTCGCGGATGCGCTGTCGTACCCCAAGCTCGCCACCGAGTACACCGCCGAGCGCCTCTCGCAGGTGCTGATCGCCTGCCGCCTACCGGCACTGGTAGATCTGCTTGATGAGGTCAGCAACTGGAGCCTGCGTCTGTCCCCCGGCGAGCAACAACGCCTGGCCTTTGCGCGCGCCTTGTTGCAGCGCCCCGACTACCTCTTCCTTGACGAGGCCACCAGCGCACTCGATGAAGATACCGAGGCGTTCATGTACAGCCTGATGCTCGAATCGATGCCGGATGTGACCATCGTCAGCGTGGCGCACCGCAGCACCGTGGCACGATTCCACCATCGCCGACTGCGCTACATCCCCGAGGGCGATCCGTTGACTGCGGTAAGCTATCGGGTGGTGGAAGAGCCTGCGCACATGGCGTTGGCGGCTTCCTGAAACACAATCACAGAGACGTTTTTCATGGCAGGACTTTCCGCCGACACCCCGCACCCGACCGGCATTACCGTGCACACGCAATCGCGCGTGCTGGAGATCGCCTTTGCCGATGGCAAACAGTTCCGCCTGCCGTTCGAATACCTGCGCGTGCTGTCGCCGTCGGCTGAAGTGCAGGGGCATGGGCCGGGGCAGGAAGTGCTGCAGACCGGCAAGCGCGAGGTGGGCATCACCGGCGTGGAGCCGGTCGGCAACTACGCGATCCGTCCGTTGTTCTCCGATGGCCACGATTCCGGCATCTTCGATTGGGCCTACCTGTACCGCCTGGGCGTTGAGCACGACGCGCTGTGGCAAGCCTATCTCGATCGGCTGGCCGCCGCCGGCCTCGACCGCGACGCCCCGATGGCCGCCAATGCCGGCCATGCCTGCGGCCACAGCCACTGACTCCCGATTCACATCGCGGCGCATACGCGCTGTAACGCATTCCTTTTTGTCATGAGCCAAACCCACTTCGGATTCGAGAAGGTCGACGAGCGCGAGAAGGCCGGCAAGGTCGCCGGCGTGTTCCATTCCGTCGCCAGCAAGTACGACGTGATGAACGACCTGATGTCCGGTGGACTGCACCGCGTCTGGAAGATGTTCACCATCGCCCAGGCAGCCGTGCGTCCGGGCTACAAGGTGCTCGACATCGCGGGCGGCACGGGTGATCTGGCCAAGGCCTTCGCACGCCAGGCCGGCCCCACCGGCGAAGTGTGGCTGACCGACATCAACGAGTCGATGCTGCGCGTCGGCCGCGACCGCCTGCTCGATGCGGGTGTGCTCACGCCCAATTGCCTGTGCGACGCCGAGCACATTCCCTTTCCAGATGCTTACTTCGACGTCGTGACAGTGGCATTCGGCTTGCGCAACATGACGCACAAGGATCGCGCGCTCGCTGAGATGCGCCGTGTCGTCAAACCGGGCGGCAAGGTGATGGTGCTGGAGTTCTCCAAGGTGTGGCAGCCGCTGGAGAAGGCCTACGACGTGTATTCGTTCAAGGTGCTGCCGTGGTTGGGCAGCAAGGTGGCCGGCGATCCTGAGAGCTACCGCTACCTGGCCGAGTCCATCCGCATGCACCCCGATCAGGAAACGCTCAAGCAGATGATGGAACAGGCCGGGTTGGACTCGGTCGAATACTTCAACCTGACGGCGGGTGTCGTGGCCCTGCACGTCGGTCGTCGCCTCTGATTGGCGGTTTATCCGATCCACCGGATGGGCGATGCAGCGCACTGCGACGATATGCCACGATGGTTCACATTGAATTTCGGCGTTGACGTCTTCATCTAATGGCGTCACTGCCATTGGAGAGAAGACAGCGATGAGTTTGCACTGGGGTGGAAAATTGATGGCGGGCGCGCTGGTCGCGACGCTCGCATTCGGGACGGCACTGGACGCCAACGCCAAGCGCATGGGCGGCAGCCGTAGCTTCGGCAAGCAGTCGTCGACCGTGACGCAGCGTCAGCAAACGCCGCCGACCACGCCGTCGCCCACGCAGCAGGCAGCACCGGCTGCGCAGCCGTCGCCGGCAGCACCGGCTCCGGGCGCACCGGCCGCAAAGCCTGGTCGTAACTGGGGCGGTATGCTGGGTGGTTTGGCCGCCGGTCTGGGCATCGGCTACCTGCTGTCCAAGTTCGGTCTGGGCGCAGGCCTTGCCTCGCTGCTGTCGAACCTGATCCTGATCGCCATCGTCGCTTTCGTGGTGATGTGGATCATCCGCAAGGTGCGCGGCAGCCGTCCGCAAGGTCCGGCCTACGCTACGGGTGGCCCGTCGTTTGGCGGTGACCGCGAGCCGTACGTGCCGCAACCGGCTGCGCCTGCGCCGCAGGCTTCCGCACCGGCAGCTTCGTCGTTCAACACCGGCAGCACCAATACGTCGGGCTTGGGCGCGGGTGCGCCGACGGCCGCACAAGCGTGGAGCTTGGGTGGCCCGGCCGCTGCGTCTGCTGTCAACGCACAACCTGCTGCAGCTGTACCGCAACAGCCGTGGGGCGTGCCGGCCGATTTCGATACGCAAGCCTTCCTGCGCAACGCCAAGGTCTACTTCATCCGCCTGCAGGCCGCATGGGATGCCGGCAACCTGAACGACATCCGCGAGTTCACCACGCCGGAGATGTTCGCCGAGATCAAGATGGACCTGGCCGATCGTGGCGCCACGCCCAACAAGACCGATGTGGTGTCGGTCGAGGCGGAGATGCTCGGCATCGAAACGCAGGCCAGCGAGTACCTGGCGAGCGTGCGCTTCTCGGGCATGATCCGCGAAGAAGCCAACGCGCCGGCCCAGCCGTTTGCCGAGGTGTGGAACCTGTCCAAGCCGACGCAAGGCAGCGGTGGCTGGGTGCTGGCTGGTATCCAACAATTGCAGTGATGCGGTAACAGTTGAAGCGGCGCAAAACGGCCGTTTCAACATTCCCCGTAAAATAGGGCCCGACCGTCCGGTTCGGGCCCTTTTTGTTGCCCGCCGGCTAGCCCGCTTCTGGCCGCTTTTGCGCACCTTTGCCGCATGTCTTCGACAGCCACCTCGTCCTCGTTTCCCTTCATGCTGATGCAGCCATTGCTGCTCGCGATCAATCATCTACTGCGCCAGGAACCCTGGGCGCAGGAGACGCTGCGACCTTTCGCGGGCCGCGTCGCGCGCTTTGATCTGGCCCCTGTCTCGGTGACGCTGCAGGTGGATACGGCGGGTCTTGTGACGGTGCCTGAGGCAGATGTGGAACCGGCCGTAACCGTAGTCGTGCCGCTCGCCGCGGCTGCCAGCGACTACGCTACGGGCGGACAGGCCGCCGTGCTCAAACACGTGCGTATCGAGGGCGAGGCCGAGTTCGCCAACGTACTGTCGACGTTGCTGCGCAACCTGCGCTGGGATGCAGCGGAAGACCTCTCGCGCGTATTCGGCGACGTGATCGCGCAGCGCCTGGTGAGCGGCGCCCAGGCTGCGCGCACGGAAGCGACGCGCGTCAGCCGCTCGCTGGCGGAGGCGGTGGCCTCCTACCTGACCGATGAACAACCCACGCTGGTGCGCCACGCACGCCTCGCGCAGTTTGCTGCCGATGTGGCCGCGCTGCGCGATGCGGAGGCGCGGCTCGCCAAACGCCTGGAGCGGCTCGAGAAGCTCCCTCGCCCGGCAACCTCCACAGCACGCACGGGTGAATCGGCATGACGCGTTTCTTCCGGCTGGGCAAGATCGTCTTCGTCATCCTGTACTACGGGCTGGATCAGCTCGCGCTGTCGGGTTTCAAGAGCCGGCGCATCCGTGCGCTGGTGTGGCTGTTGACGCTGGGCCGCAAGCCCAAGCGCCCACGCGGCGAGCGCTTGCGCCTGGCGCTCGAGCAGCTTGGGCCCATCTTCGTGAAGTTCGGTCAGGTGTTGTCGACGCGGCGTGATCTGCTGCCGCCTGATGTGGCGGATGAACTCGCCAAACTGCAGGACCGTGTGCCCCCGTTTGACCCGAAGGTGGCGGCAACGATTGTCGAGAAGTCGTTGGGCAAGCCGCTGTCGGCGCTGTTCCATCGCTTTGATCATCATCCGGTGGCGAGCGCGTCGATTGCGCAGGTGCATTTCGCGACGCTGCGCGGTGGTCCGGACGACGGCCGCGAGGTGGCGGTCAAGGTGCTGCGCCCGGGCATGCTGCCCGTGATCGACAGCGACCTCGCGCTCATGCGTGATCTCGCCACGTGGATGGAAAAGCTCTGGGCCGACGCCAAGCGCCTGAAGCCGCGCGAGGTGGTCGCCGAGTTCGACAAGTACCTGCACGATGAACTCGATCTGATGCGCGAGGCGGCCAACGCCAGCCAGTTGCGCCGCAACTTCGCCAAGTCGGATTTGCTGCTGGTGCCTGAGGTGTTCTGGGACTGGTGCACCTCTGACGTGTTCGTCATGGAACGCATGCACGGCATGCGCATTTCGCACACCGAAGAGCTGCGCGCCGCGGGTGTCGACATGCACAAGCTCGCGCGCGACGGCGTGGAGATCTTCTTCACGCAGGTCTTCCGCGACGGCTTTTTCCATGCCGACATGCACCCCGGCAACATCCTCGTGAGCGTGGCGCCCGAGACGCTGGGCCGCTACATTGCGCTGGATTTCGGCATCGTCGGGGCGCTGTCGGAGTTCGACAAGAACTACCTCGCGCAGAACTTCCTGGCGTTCTTCCAGCGCGACTACCACCGCGTGGCGGTGCTCCATATCGAGTCTGGCTGGGCGCCCGAAGAGACGCGCGTGGAAGAACTCGAAGGCGCCATTCGCGCCTGTTGCGAGCCGTATTTCGACCGGCCGCTGGGCGAGATCTCGCTGGGGCTGGTGCTGATGCGCCTGTTCCAGACATCGCGCCGTTTCAACGTGGAAGTGCAGCCGCAACTGGTGCTGCTGCAGAAGACGCTGCTGAACGTGGAAGGCCTGGGCCGCCAGCTCGATCCGGATCTGGATCTGTGGAAGACCGCCAAGCCGTTCCTCGAGCGCTGGATGCATGAGCAGATCGGCTGGCGCGGCTTTGTCGAGCGCCTGAAGGTCGAGGCCCCGCAATGGGCCAACAAGTTGCCGGACCTGCCGCGTTTGGTGCACCAGATCCTGGATCGCCACGCGAGCAACAACGGCAACGCCCAAACCGAAGCGCTGACCGCGTTGCTTGCCGAGCAGCGGCGCACCAACCGGCTGCTTTCCGCTGCACTGCTGTTCATCGGCGGGTTTGCGGTCGGCATCATCGCCACCCATGTGCTGGCATGGCTGGCCCGTCATTGACCTCTTGATTGCCCATTGCTGCCATGGCCGAGCCCCCCGTCTTCCAATCCCGTGACGCCGCCGATCCTGCTTTCTGGGACGAGCGCTTCAGCCGCGAGCACACGCCCTGGGATGCACACGGTGTGCCGGCTGCCTTCCGGCAATTCCTTGAAGCGCAGCCTGCGCCACTTTCTACGCTGATCCCGGGTTGCGGCAACGCCTATGAGGCTGGTTGGCTGGCCGAGCGCGGCTGGCCTGTCACGGCCATCGACTTTGCGCCGAGCGCGGTGACGTCGGCCAAGGCCGTGCTGGGCCCGTATGCCGATGTGGTGGAGCTGGCGGATTTCTTCCGTTTTGTGCCGCATCGGCCGGTGCAATGGATCTACGAGCGCGCATTCCTGTGCGCGATGCCGCGCCGGCTGTGGCCGGATTACGCCACGCAGGTTGCGAAGCTGTTGCCGCCGGGCGGACTGCTGGCAGGCTTCTTTGCCGTGGTGGAGGGCCGGGACGCCGTGCCCAAGGGCCCGCCGTTCGAGACAACTCAGGCCGAGCTGGACGCGCTGCTATTGCCGGCTTTCGAGCGCGTCAGCGACACGCCGATCGCCGAGGCCGATTCGATCCCGGTGTTTGCCGGCCGCGAGCGCTGGCAAATCTGGCGCCGCAGGGCCGATTGATCCTGACTGCGGCCAGTGTTGGTGCGAAGCAACATTGGTGGCAGTCAACAAAAAGCCTACGGACGCCCGTTGTGGGCCGCCGCACAAAAAAGTGGCAAACGGGGTCGTATTCGTGGTCGCACCGATGCCCCGTCGCGCAGTCCCATCGCTATAATCCCGCCACTTCGCCCGGCGCCCGGCTTGGCCGCCAACGGGATTTCCTGCAATTCTTCCGCGCTGCCATGCTGATCTGGTTTGTCATTGTTTACTGGGTGATTTCGGTCGGGATCGGCCTCTGGGCTGCACTGCGTGTGCGCGACGCGGCCGACTTTGCGGTGGCCGGCCGCAGCCTGCCGTTCTACGTCGTGACCGCCACGGTGTTTGCCACCTGGTTCGGCTCCGAGGCGGTGCTGGGCATTCCCGCAGAATTTCTCAAGGGCGGCCTGCATGGCGTGGTGGCCGATCCGTTCGGTTCGTCCCTGTGCCTGATTCTGGTGGGCTTGTTCTTCGCCAAGCCGCTGTACCGGATGAACCTGCTCACCATTGGTGACTTCTACCGCAACCGCTTTGGCCGCGTGGCCGAAACGCTGACCACCCTGTGCATCGTCGTGTCGTACCTGGGCTGGGTGGCGGCGCAGATCAAGGCACTTGGGCTGGTGTTCTACACCGTGTCGGACGGCGCCGTCTCGCAAGACATGGGCATGATGATCGGCGCGGGCAGCGTGCTGGTCTACACGCTGTTCGGCGGCATGTGGTCGGTGGCGGTGACGGACTTCATCCAGATGATCATCATCGTGATCGGCATGCTGTACATCGGCTGGGAAGTCTCGGGCCAGGCCGGCGGCGTGGGTACGGTGGTGGCGCACGCGGCGGCTTCGGGCAAGTTCTCGTTCTGGCCGGCGTTCAACCCGATCGAGATCATCGGCTTTGTGACCGCCTGGATCACCATGATGCTTGGCTCGATTCCGCAGCAGGACGTGTTCCAGCGCGTGACCTCATCGCGTACCGAACGCATCGCTGGCACGGCTTCGGTGCTGGGCGGTGTGCTGTACTTCATGTTCGCGTTCGTGCCGATGTTCCTGGCGTATTCCGCCACGCTGATCGACCCGGAGATGGTCGCCAAGTACATCGATAGCGACTCGCAGATGATCCTGCCCAATCTGGTGCTGCAGCATGCGCCGGTCTTCGCGCAGGTGATGTTCTTCGGCGCGCTGCTGTCGGCCATCAAGAGCTGCGCCAGCGCGACGCTGTTGGCACCGTCCGTGACCTTTGCTGAAAACGTGCTGCGTCCGCTGCTGCCGAACATGGACGACAAGCGCTTCCTGCGCGTGATGCAGGCGGTGGTGCTGACCTTCACGGTGCTGGTGACGCTGTTTGCGCTGAACTCGCACCTGTCGATCTTCCACATGGTCGAGAGCGCCTACAAGGTGACGCTGGTGGCGGCTTTCGTGCCGCTGGCCTTCGGCCTGTTCTGGAAACGCGCGACCAAGCAGGGCGGTCTGCTGGCCATCATCTTGGGCTTGGCGGCGTGGATCTGGTGCGAAGTGTTCTTGCCAGATGCGGCGCTTCCGCCACAATTGGTTGGCCTGCTGGCCAGCCTGGGCGCGATGATCCTGGGCTCGCTCGGGCCGCAGTGGATCGAGAATCGCGCGCCAACCACCAAAGCCGCCACGCAAGCCTGACCCAGCGCTGCAGGGCAAGGGGCGATGAAATGCGTGGTGTGCCACATTGTGGCGTGCCGCCATCGCCCATGCTGCAACCTCGCGCAACCGCGGTCAGGAATCCCACTGAAAGGGTTTATAATTCAAGGCTTTGCGCGCCCATGCTTGTCTGATGGACTTGCAACCGGCGCAGTTGCCCCAATATTTCGCGAGCCTGTGCGCTTTTCTGCGCTGGAATTGCGGTGGGCGTGGGCATTTCAATCGTTTTCTCGAATTTCGTTTGTTCCAGGGTGAGGACACCATGCCGATCTATGCTTATCGATGCGACGCCTGCGGCCACGCCAAAGATGTGCTGCAGAAGATGAGCGACGCGCCGCTGACGGATTGCCCGGAGTGCGGCGCGCCGGCGTTCAAGAAGCAGCTCACTGCTGCCGGCTTCCAGCTCAAGGGTTCGGGCTGGTATGTGACGGACTTCCGCGGTGGCTCGGGCGGTACGTCCGCCGCCGGCACGGCGACCAAGACGGATGCCGCTGCACCGGCTGCTACGCCGGCAGCTTCGGCCCCTGCGTCCGACAGCACGTCGTCCACCGCCAGCGCTGCACCGGCGGCTTCGGGCGGTTGCGGCACGTCGTGCGCGTGCCACTGATCGCGTCCTAGACTTCTTGGCCCACCGTCCCATGAAACAGAAAACCAGCGCGCTCAAGACATGGTTCCTGACCGGTCTTCTGGTGCTCGTCCCGCTTGCGATCACGCTGTGGGTGCTGTCGCTTGTCCTCGGCACGATGGACCAGAGCTTGGCGCTGCTTCCGGAAGCTTGGCAGCCCGAGCGCTTGTTCGGCGTGAAGATCCCTGGCCTGGGCGCAATTCTGACGCTGGCGTTCATCCTGATCGTGGGCGTGCTGGCGCACAACTTCATCGGCCAGAAGCTGGTGCTGTGGTGGGAAGCGCTGCTGGGCCGCATTCCCGTGGTCGGCCCGATCTACACGAGCGTCAAGCAGGTGTCGGACACGCTGCTGTCGTCCAGCGGCAATGCGTTCCGCAAGGCGCTGCTGGTGCAGTACCCGCGTGAGGGCTCGTGGACGATCGCCTTCCTGACTGGCCGCCCCGGCGGGGATGTGGAAAACCACCTGCAGGGCGAGTACGTCAGCGTGTACGTGCCGACCACGCCCAACCCGACGTCGGGCTTCTTCCTGATGATGCCCAAGGCCGACACCATCGAGCTGGACATGACGGTGGATGCGGCGCTCAAGTACATCGTATCGATGGGGGTGGTGGCGCCCGAAACGCTGCCGCGCCGCATGGACCCGCCCGATGGCACGCCACATACGGAGGACCGGTCGCCGGCCAATTTGCCGCGCGACCCTTCGAATCCGAACGCGCTGCCCGATGCTGGCGGCGCCGTATCAGCCCCTTAAGTCAATGCAATTGGCCGGTAGCGCGAACTGATCCCTCCGGCCCTCTCGATCAACTTTCTCGCGCGACGCCCTGTTGGCGGCGCGCTTCGCGGAAAACCACAACATGCAAATGCGTACTCAATACTGCGGTCAGGTCACCGAACAACTGCTCGGCCAGAGCGTCACGCTGTCGGGCTGGGCGCATCGCCGTCGTGACCATGGCGGCGTGATCTTTATCGACCTGCGCGACCGTGAAGGCCTGGTGCAGGTCGTGTGCGACCCGGACCGCCCAGAGATGTTCAAGGTGGCAGAAGGCGTGCGCAACGAGTTCTGCCTGCAAGTGAAGGGCCTCGTGCGCGCCCGCCCGGAAGGCACCACCAACGCCAACCTCGCCAGCGGCAAGGTTGAAGTGCTGTGCCAGGAACTGACGGTGCTCAACGCCTCCGTCACGCCGCCGTTCCAGCTGGACGACGACAACCTGTCGGAAACCACGCGCCTGACGCACCGCGTGCTGGATCTGCGTCGCCCGCAGATGCAGTACAACCTGCGCCTGCGCTACAAGGTGGCGATGGAAGTGCGCAAGTACCTAGACGACAAGGGCTTCATCGACATCGAAACGCCGATGCTGACCAAGAGCACGCCCGAAGGCGCGCGCGACTACCTCGTCCCCTCGCGTGTGAACGCCGGCCAGTTCTTCGCGCTGCCGCAATCGCCGCAGCTCTTCAAGCAGATGCTGATGGTGTCGGGCTTCGACCGCTACTACCAGATCACCAAGTGCTTCCGCGACGAAGACCTGCGCGCTGACCGCCAGCCTGAATTCACCCAGATCGACTGCGAAACGTCGTTCCTGACCGAGCAGGAAATCCGCGACCTGTTTGAAGAGATGATCCGCACGGTGTTCAAGAACACCATGTCGGTCGAGCTGGATGCCAAATTCCCGGTGATGGAGTTCCGCGAGGCGATGGCCCGCTTCGGTTCGGACAAGCCGGACCTGCGCGTGAAGCTGGAATTCACCGAACTGACCGACGCCATGAAGGACGTCGACTTCAAGGTGTTCTCCGCCGCAGCCAATGCTGAAGGCGGCCGCGTGGTGGCCCTGCGCGTGCCGGGCGGTGCTGCCCTGTCGCGTGGCGATATCGATGCCTACGGCAAGTTCGTCGAAATCTACGGCGCCAAGGGCCTGGCCTGGATCAAGGTCAACGAAGTGGCCAAGGGCCGCGACGGCCTGCAATCGCCGATCGTGAAGAACCTGCACGACGCGGCCATCGCCGAGATTCTGAAGCGCAGCGGCGCGCAGGATGGCGACATCCTGTTCTTCGGCGCCGACCGCGCCAAGGTGGTGAACGACGCGATGGGCGCGCTGCGCCTGAAGATCGGTCATTCCGACTTCGCCAAGAGCGCTGGCCTGTTTGAAGACGTCTGGAAACCGCTGTGGGTGGTGGACTTCCCGATGTTCGAGTACGACGAGGAAGACGCCCGCTGGGTGGCCATGCACCACCCGTTCACGAGCCCGAAGGACGAGCACCTGGAATACCTGGAAACCGATCCGGGCAAGTGCATCGCCAAGGCCTACGACATGGTGCTCAACGGTTGGGAAATCGGCGGCGGCTCGGTGCGGATCTATCGCGAGGAAGTGCAGAGCAAGGTGTTCCGCGCCCTGAAGATCAACGATGAAGAGGCGCGTGCCAAGTTCGGCTTCCTGCTGGACGCACTGCAGTACGGCGCGCCCCCGCATGGCGGCATCGCGTTCGGCCTGGACCGTGTTGTCACGATGATGGCCGGTGCCGATTCGATCCGCGACGTGATCGCCTTCCCGAAGACGCAGCGTGCGCAGGATCTGCTCACGCAGGCCCCGAGCCCGGTCGACGAGAAACAATTGCGCGAATTGCACATTCGTCTGCGCGCTGCCGAGGCAAAGGTGGCTGCACCGAACGCTGCAACGACGACCTGATACCCCGCCGCTTAAGGCTGCACAACAAACCGCGCCGACCCGCAAGGGCGGCGCGGTTTGTTTTTGAGCATTCGCTTCGCGTTGGAACGCAACTTGCTGCACAGGGTCCCTTGGAGTTGTCACGCTGGGTGACAGCGAAGGAGGACCACCTTGAACGACCCCATCGATTTCGTGCGCACCTGGGTGGTGGCGCACGCAGAATTCCTGCTGACCTGGCTGATCGTCGCGCTGATCATCATGACCTTGGCGTGGATCGAAATCCGACGTGCCACCCGCCGTGCCGCCATCGCTATGACCGAGGCCGTGGCAACCACCGTAGCGGCTTGCGTGCCCGAGATTGCCGCCGCGGCGCAGAGCGCACATCCGCCCACCACCACAACTTCAGCGCCGACCTCACGCCTGGATGATGCGCTGCGCGATCTGGGGCGCCTGGCCGCAGACCGCATGCATTGGCTGCGCGGTGTCGCCAATCTGCGTGTGCCCGATGCCGTTTTACCGCCAGCCGCACCGGAAGCGCCGGTCCATCCGCTGCTGTACGACACGCCACGTTCGCTGGCAGAAAAGCACCTTGCCGCGGAGCGCTGTTTTGCCGAGCACGCCCACGCGCTGGTGGCCGCCCGCCGTGCCCTGCAGACACTGGAGGCCGCCGAGCGCGAGGGCCGTGAAGAGTTGCAGCGCATCGAGCGTGAGACGTCCGCCATTGTGGTGCGCTTCGAGCAGGCGAACGCGCAATCCGAGCAGACCGAGGTACAGCGGTTCCTGATCCAGAAATTCAACGCGCTGGGCACGCGTGAGCGCGAGCTGACCGCGCAAGTCAGTGCACTGCGCCAGCAACTCGGTGAGCGAACCGAGGCCCTATGGGCCCGATCGGACTTGGCGGCAGCAGATTACGCCGCAATGCTCGACCCACTGCTGGCACTCGCGCGCCGCGAACTTGGCCACGAGACTGCCACCGACGAGACCGTGTTGTGGCTCGCGCGCACGCGCACCGGTCAGGGCCCATTGCGCGCGGCTTGAATCAGCGGCATCCGGCTGCGGTAAGCTATCGAACTGCGGTGCGCTCGTGCCGCCCGCCGTTATCCGCTGCCAAACCGTCATGCCGCACAAGATTCCCGTTTCCGTTCTCGTCGTCATCCACACGCCTGATCTTCATGTGCTGGTGATGGAGCGGGCGGATCACCCGGGCTTCTGGCAATCCGTCACTGGCAGTTGCGATGCCCTTGATGAGCCCCTGGCCGAAACCGCCCGCCGCGAGGTGCAGGAGGAAACTGGCATTGATACGGGCCGGCATCACCTGATCGACTGGGGCCACCAGATCGAATACGAGATCTACCCGCGCTGGCGCCACCGCTACGCACCGGGCGTCACACGCAACACCGAGCACTGGTTCGGCCTGCTGGTGAGCGGCAAGGTGCCGGTGCGATTGTCGCCACGCGAGCATCTCCAGGCCGAATGGCTACCCTATGAAGACGCCGCTGCGCGCTGCTTCTCACGCAGCAACGGCGAGGCCATCCTGCAACTGCCCGAGCGTCTGGCGGCCTACACGGCCCGCCAGGCCGCCATCGCAAAGGATCAGGCCTGACATGCTCCGCTTGCGCGTCGCCACCTACAACATCCACAAGGGCGTGACGGGGATTGCGCGTCGCGTGCGCGTGCACGACGTGCGGCAGGGCTTGCACACCATGGACGCCGACATCGTCTTCCTGCAGGAAGTACAGGATCGCAACGACCGGCTGGTTGCCTCCGAACTGTTCGCCCCGAGCTATACGCAACTGCGCTATCTGGCGACCGACGTGTATCCGCATACGGTCTACGGCCGCAACGCCGTGTACGACCACGGGCACCACGGCAACGCCATCCTCTCGCGGTTTCCGATCCTGCTGTCGGAGAATCTGGACATTTCCGATCACCGCTTTGAGCAGCGTGGCTTGCTGCATGCCGTGACCGATCTCGGCTTCGGTGAGGTGCACCTGTTGTGCGCACACTTCGGCCTGTTTGCGCGCAGCCGGCAGCGGCAGGCTGAAGCACTGATCGACCGCGTGCGCGCCGTGGTGCCAAAAGACGCGCCGCTCGTGGTGGCCGGTGATTTCAACGACTGGAACAACCGCCTCGACCGCATCATCTGTCAGTCGTTGGGCGCCACGGAAGTCGCCGACAAGGCGGCCGATGCGCGCCCCGTGCGCACCTTCCCGAGCCATCTGCCGTGGCTGCGGCTCGATCGCATCTACGTGCGTGGGTTCGATATTGAACGCGCACATGCGCTGACGGGGCGTGAGTGGGCGCAGCGCTCCGACCACGTGCCCCTACTGGCGGAACTGGCGCGCCCATGAGGGTCGTGCGCGATGCGGGTCCGCTGCGTTCTGAGTGGCGGCGGGGCAAGCCCCTGCCGGGCAACGACGTCGACCTGCTGTGCGGCGGAGAAGAATTCTTCCCCGCGCTGATCGCCGCCATTGATGGTGCGCAACATCGCGTCGCGCTCGAAACCTACATCTACACCAACGATGACGTCGCACGCCGCGTGACCGAAGCTCTGGCGCGCGCCGCACAGCGTGGCGTGGAGGTTCACCTGACGGTCGACGGTTTCGGCACCGGCGCATTGCCCGCCGACATCGCCACGATGCTCGACACCGCCGGCGTGGACTGGCGCGTGTATCGCCCCGTGCGCGGCTTCGCATTGCAGCGCCGCTACCTGCGCCGCCTGCACCGCAAGATCGCCGTCATCGACGATGAGATCGCCTTCGTCGGCGGCATCAACATCATCGATGACCTGAATCACGCACCGCTGCATGACGCCACGCTGGGCGCGCGCTACGACTTTGCGGTACGCGTGCGCGGGCCGCTGGTTGCGCAGATCGTGCTCACGGTCGATCGGCTCTGGTGGCAAATGGGGGTGCGCTCTGGCGTGCGCGAGGTGGGTGTGACTGGCGTGGCGGCCGAGTTTCCGGTGATGACCGATACGCCCCGTCCGCGCCATCGCGGAGAGTCCGGTGCCGAAAGTACGCGCGCGCCGGGCAGCGCACCCGGCAACGTTTTGGCCTCGTTGGTGTTGCGCGACAACGTGCGGAACCGGCGTGCGATCGAGCGCGAATATCTGCGGGCGCTCGGTACGGCACGGCATGAGGTGATCATCGCCAATGCGTATTTCCTGCCGGGCGTGCGCTTCATGCGTGCGCTGGCGGCATGCCGGCGGCGTGGCGTGCGCGTGCGCATGTTGTTGCAGGGGCGTGTTGAGTATCCGTTGCAGCATTTCGCAACGCGCTCGCTGTACCACATGCTGCTGCGCGACGGCGTGGAGATCCACGAGTACACCGCGAGCTTCCTGCACGCAAAAGTGGCGGTCGTGGACGAGCGCTGGGCCACGGTTGGCTCGAGCAACATCGACCCGTTCAGCTTCCTGCTCGCGCGCGAGGCCAACGTTGTCGCATGGGATGCAGAGGTCGCCAGCGAGTTGCGCACCGTGCTGGAAGATGCCATCACGCATCACGCGCGCCCGGTGCTCGCAGACACCCACGCCGCGCGCCGCTGGTGGTGGCGCTTGGCAGACTGGTGCGCATACCGGGTCGTGCGTCTGGGCGTGGTCATCAGCGGACAGGCGGCACAGTATTAGCGGCACGGTCATTGAGAAGCCGCGCGTAGAAAACAAAACAAAGACGGAGGAGACATGCAGGTCATCACAGCAGACGAAGCCGCTCGGTTGGTGCAGCCCGGATGGACGGTGGCGTGTGCCGGGTTTGTTGGCGCGGGTCACGCGGAGGCCGTCACACACGCGCTGGAGCGCCGTTTTCTGGCGACTGGCGAGCCGCGCGATCTCACGCTGGTCTACTCGGCGGGGCAGGGTGATCGCGCCACGCGCGGCGTCAACCACTTCGGCAATCCCGGCATGACACGCTGCGTGGTGGGCGGGCATTGGCGCTCGGCAACGCGCTTGGCAGATCTGGTGCTCGCCGAGCAGTGCGATGCATTCAACCTGCCGCAAGGGGTACTGACGCATCTGTATCGCGCCATCGCGGGCGGCAAGCCGGGTGTGCTGACCAAGATCGGTCTGCACACCTTCGTCGACCCGCGTACCGAACTCGACGCGCGCTACCACGGCGGCGCCATCAATGCGCGTGCCAAGGCGGCGCGGGCGGCGGGCACGGCATCGTGGGTCGAGTATGAGCGCTTTCGCGGAGAAGACTACCTCTTCTATCCGAGCTTCCCGCTGCACTGCGTGTTCCTGCGCGGCACGGCCGCCGACCCGCGCGGCAACATCAGCACGCACGAGGAGGCCTTCCATCACGAACTGCTGGCCATGGCGCAGGCTGCGCGCGCATCGGGCGGCATCGTCATCGCCCAGGTGCGGCGCCTGGTGGATCGGCACGACAACCTGCAGGCGATTCATGTGCCCGGCATCCTCGTCGACTACGTGGTCGTCGCTGAGGAGGAAGCGGAGCATCAGATGACCTTTGGCGAGGCGTTCAACCCGACCTACATCCGCCCGTGGCAAGGCGAGGCGATTCAGTTGAAGGAAGACGCACAGGAGGCGAGCGAGGCGTTGGAAGCCAATCTGCACGGTGCGCTGGATGCCCGCACGCTGGTGCAGCGCCGTGCCGTGCTCGAACTGATGGCACAGCAACCGCGCGTGGTGAACCTGGGCGTGGGGATGCCGGCTGCCGTGGGCGCGCTGGCCGAGCAGGAGGGCGCACGTGGCTTCACGCTCACGGTGGAGGCCGGCCCGATTGGCGGTACGCCGGCAGACGGGTTGAGCTTCGGCGCCTCCGCCTATCCGGAAGCGGTGGTCGACCAGCCCGCACAGTTCGACTTCTACGAAGGCGGCGGCATCGATCTCGCCATCCTTGGCCTGGCGGAACTGGACGGCGCCGGCAACGTCAACGTGAGCCTGTTCGGCGAGGGCGGCGACACCATCGTTGCGGGCGTGGGCGGTTTCATCAACATCACGCAGAGCGCGCGCTCGGTTGTGTTCATGGGCACGCTTACGGCTGGCGGCCTTCAGGTCGAAGCCGACGGCGGCAAACTGCGCATCGTGCGCGAAGGGCGCCTCAAGAAGATCGTGCCGGCTGTCTCGCACCTCACCTTCAATGGCGACTACGCGGCGCGCTCGGGCATTCCTGTGCGCTATGTGACCGAACGCGCCGTCTTCGAGATGCGCGACGATGGCCAAGGCGGCCGCCGCCTCACGCTGACCGAAATTGCCCCCGGTATCGACCTGCAGCGCGACGTGCTCGACCAATGTGCCGCAGAGGTTGCCGTGGCACCGGATCTACGCGAAATGGACGCCCGCATCTTCCGGCGCGGCCGCATGTGTGCGGGCACCGCACCGGCCTGATTTCGCCCCGTTTTATTTACTGACGGGTAGCACTAGAAAATCGGTCGAGAATGCTGCGCCGCACTGGTTGTCTGGGTGCGGCGCACACCCTGCAAATGCTTCTATTAAAAGGGTTTGCTGGAATTTTGCTGCACCGCAGAGGGCGCCTTTGTGGCGCCTTCATTTAGATGCGGCTTTCTAATAAAACACTTGCCGCTATACAGGGCCCTGTAAATAATTGAACGACCGTTCGATTTTGGGCTAGAGTGTTTCCGCAGGCTGGTTTACAGTCCTGCCCGGCACGCGAAAGGCGCCTTGCAAAGCGCTGGGTTTTAAGCCGCTTTTGTCGCGCGCCATGCCCCAGAAAAGAACGGAGAGAAATCATCATGCGTCACCCGACCGCTCGTCTTGAATCGAATCACGCAGCAGCCACGCCGATGCGCAAGGGCGAGCTGACGCGTGCAGCGATTCTCGATGCCGCGCTGGAACTGGCCTCGCGCGACGGACTGGAAGGGTTGACGATCGGTGTGCTCGCGGAGCGCATGCAGATGAGCAAGAGCGGGGTGTTCGCGCACTTCGGCTCGCGTGAGGATCTGCAGGTGGAAGTGGTCCGCGAGTATCACAAACGGTTCGAGCAGGAAGTCTTCTACCCGAGCTTGACGGAACCGCGCGGTCTGCCGCGCCTGTGGAGCATGGTGCGCCGCTGGATGGAACGCCGCATTCAGGAAGTGACCACGGGCTGCATCTACATCAGCGGCGCGGTGGAGTACGACGACCGAGCGGAGAGCCCGGTGCGTGACGAACTCGTCAAGAGCGTGACGATCTGGCGGGCGGCACTGGCCCGCGCGATCGCACAGGCAAAGGAAGAAGGCCACCTGCGTGCAGAAGCGGACCCGCAGTTGATGCTCTTCGAGATGTACAGCCTGGAACTGGGCTTGCACCACGATGCGCGTTTCCTGCGGTTGCCGAACAGCGCCGAGCTGGCCATGGTGGCGCTTAACAAACTCATTCAGTCTTACCGAACCTGACGCGGCATCGCACACCTAGCGGTCGCGCAGTACACACCAAGGAGTTGCAAGATGGGTCAATACACCGCACCGCTGCGTGACATGCAGTTTGTTCTCCACGAGCTTCTCGGCGTGGAGGACCACCTGAAGCAGATGCCGCAGCACGCGGAGATCGATGCCGACACCATCAACCAGGTGATCGAGGAAGCCGGCAAGTTCTGCTCGGAAGTCATCTTCCCGATCAACCAGTCCGGCGATCGCGAGGGCTGCACGTACCACGGCGACGGCGTGGTGACCGCACCCAAGGGCTTCAAGGAAGCGTACCAACAGTATGTTGAAGGCGGTTGGCCCGCACTGGGCTGTGATCCGGAGTACGGCGGCCAGGGCCTGCCCATCCTGATCAACAACGCCGTGTACGAGATGCTGAACTCGGCTAACCAGGCGTGGACGATGTACCCCGGCCTGTCGCACGGCGCGTATGAAGCCCTGCACGCCCACGGCACGGATGAGCTCAAGCAGCGTTACCTGCCGAAGCTGGTGTCGGGCGTGTGGACCGGCACGATGTGTCTGACCGAGCCGCACTGTGGCACAGACCTCGGCATCCTGCGCACCAAGGCTGAACCGCTGGCCGACGGCTCATACGCCATCACCGGCACGAAGATCTTCATCTCGGCAGGCGAGCACGACTTGGCTGAGAACATCATCCACCTGGTGCTGGCTCGCTTGCCGGACGCACCCGGCGGCACCAAGGGCATCTCGCTGTTCGTGGTGCCGAAGTTCATCCCCGATGCCAGCGGCAACCCGGGCGAGCGCAACACCGTGAAGTGCGGCTCCATCGAACACAAGATGGGCATCCACGGCAACGCCACCTGCGTGATCAACCTGGACGGCGCCCGCGGCTGGATGGTCGGCGAGCCGAACAAGGGCCTGAACGCCATGTTCGTGATGATGAACGCCGCCCGCCTGGGCGTCGGCATGCAGAGCCTGGGCCTGACCGAAGTCGCGTACCAGAACTCGGCCGCCTACGCCAAGGAACGCCTGCAGATGCGCAGCCTGTCGGGCCCGAAGGCACCGGACAAGCCGGCCGACCCGATCATCGTGCACCCGGACGTGCGCCGCATGCTGCTGACGCAGCGCGCCTTCGCCGAAGGTGGCCGCGCGTTCAGCTACTGGATCGCCCTGCAGATCGACCGCGAGCTGTCGCACGAGGACGAATCCGTGCGCAAGGATGCCGCCGACCTCGTCGCGCTGCTGACCCCGATCGCCAAGGCTTTCCTGAGCGACAACGCATTCATCTCCACCAACGAAGGCATGCAAGTCTTCGGCGGCCACGGCTACATCGCCGAGTGGGGCATGGAGCAGTACGTGCGCGACGCCCGCATCAACATGATCTACGAAGGCACGAACACCGTGCAGTCGCTGGACCTGCTGGGCCGCAAGATCCTGGGCGACATGGGCGCCAAGATGAAGAAGTTCGGCAAGCTGGTCCAGGACTTCGTCGAAGCCGAAGGCACCAACGAAGCCATGCAGGAGTTCATCAACCCGCTGGCCGACATCGGTGACAAGGTCCAGAAGCTGACCATGGAAATCGGCATGAAGGCCATGGCCAACCCGGACGAAGTGGGCGCGGCAGCTGTGCCGTACCTGCGTGTGGTCGGCCACCTGGTGTTCTCGTACTTCTGGGCCCGCATGGCCAAGATCGCGCTGGAGAAGCAAAACAGCGGCGACACCTTCTACAAGGTCAAGCTGGCGACGGCGCGTTTCTACTTCGCCAAGCTGCTGCCCGAAACGGCTTCGCAGATCCGCATGGCGCGTGCCGGCGGCGCGACGCTGATGGCACTCGAAGCCGATCTGTTCTAAGCAAACAGCGGCACTCCCCCTCGGGGCGACGCACACAGACCGTCGCCCCGCTCGTCTCTTTCCTCTTTTCAGTTGAGGATGTCATGACCCGTACCGAACTCCCCGTCGCCCAGCCGCAAGCTGGCGCGCGTTCCAACTTCCTCGTCCGACGCGTCGCTGTGTTGGGCGCCGGCGTGATGGGCGCGCAGATTGCCGCGCACCTGATCAACGCCAAGGTTCCCGTCACGCTGTTCGATCTTCCGGCCAAGGAAGGCCCGAAGAGCGGCATCGCGCTCAAGGCGATTGAGAACCTGAAGAAGCTGTCGCCGGCACCGCTGGGCATCAAGGACGATGCCAATCTGATCCAGGCCGCCAACTACGAAGACGACATCGAGAAGCTGCGCGATTGCGACCTCGTCATCGAAGCCATTGCCGAGCGCATGGACTGGAAGCACGACCTGTACAAGAAGGTCGCGCCGCACATTGCTCCGCACGCGATCTTCGCGTCGAACACCTCGGGCCTGTCGATCACCGAACTGTCGGATGGCTTTGACGCGGAACTGAAGTCGCGCTTCTGCGGCGTGCACTTCTTCAACCCGCCGCGCTACATGCATCTGGTCGAGCTGATCCCGACCGCGCACACGCGTGGCGACATCCTCGACAAGCTGGAAACGTTCCTGACCTCCGCGCTCGGCAAGGGCGTGGTGCGTGCGAAGGACACGCCCAACTTCATCGCCAACCGCGTTGGCATCTTCTCGATCCTGGCGGTGTTTGCGGAATCGGCCAAGTACGGCATTCCGTTCGACGTGGTGGATGACCTGACGGGCTCGAAGCTGGGCCGTGCCAAGTCGGCGACGTTCCGCACGGCGGACGTGGTGGGCCTGGACACCATGGCGCACGTCATCAAGACGATGCAGGACAATCTGAAGGACGATCCGTTTGCCCCGGTCTATGCCACGCCGCCCGTGCTGGCCAAGCTGGTGGAAGCCGGTGCCCTGGGCCAGAAAACCGGCGCCGGCTTCTACAAGAAGGAAGGCAAGGACATCAAGGTGCTGGACCCGCAAAGCGGCCAGTACGGCCCGAGCGGCAAGAAGGCCGACGAACTGGTCGTTCGCATCCTGAAGAAGGATCCGGCCGAGCGCCTGAAGCTGCTGCGTGAATCGACCAACCCGCAGGCGCAGTTCCTGTGGGCCGTCTTCCGCGACGTGTTCCATTACATCGCTGTCTACCTCGAACAGATTGCCGACTCCGCAGCAGAAGTCGATCTGGCAATCCGTTGGGGCTTCGGCTGGAACAGCGGCCCGTTCGAAGACTGGCAAGAAGCCGGTTGGAAGCAAGTGGCCGAGTGGGTGAAGGAAGACATCGAAGCCGGCAAGGCGCTGTCGAACGCAGCGCTGCCGCAGTGGGTGTTCTCCGGCCCGGTGGCAGACAACGGCGGTGTGCATTCGGCACAGGGTTCGTGGTCGGCTAACCAAAACGCTTTCCTGTCGCGCAGCACGCTGCCGGTGTATGGCCGCCAAGTGTTCCGCGCACCGATCAAGGGTGCGACCACCGTCAACCCGCTCACGTATGGCAAGACCATCGAAGAGACCGATGCCGTGCGCATCTGGGTGGACGATGCGGAGGGTCAGGACGATGTGCTGATCATCTCGTTCAAGAGCAAGATGAACACCATCGGACCGAGCGTCATCGACGGTCTGACGCGTGCGGTGGATCTGGCCGAAGCCGGCTACAAGGGTCTGGTGGTGTGGCAGCCAACATCGCTCAAGCTGGGTGCGCCGGGTGGTCCGTTCTCCGCGGGTGCGAATCTGGAAGAGGCGATGCCGGCCTTCATGATGGGCGGTGCCAAGGGCATCGAGCCGTTCGTCAAGAAATTCCAGGACGGCATGATGCGCGTGAAGTACGCCGGCGTGCCGGTCGTGTCGGCTGCGTCGGGCATCGCGCTGGGCGGTGGCTGCGAGCTGATGCTGCACTCGGCCAAGCGTGTGGCTGCGCTGGAAACCTACATGGGTCTGGTGGAAGTGGGCGTGGGCCTGGTGCCGGCTGGCGGCGGTCTGAAGGAAGCCGCATTGGCCGCTGCCAAGGCGGCGCAGGCAGCAGGTAGCACCAACATCCTGCAATTCCTGACCAACCGCTTCCAGGCTGCGGCCATGGCCAAGGTGTCGTCTTCCGCGCTGGATGCGCAGAAGATCGGCTACCTGCAACCGACCGACACCATCGTCTTCAACGTGCACGAGCTGCTGCATGTGGCACGCAACGAAGTGCGTGCGCTGTCCGATTCGGGCTACCGCGCGCCGCTGCGTCCGGTGGCCATTCCGGTGGCGGGCCGTTCGGGCGTCGCCACCATCAAGGCGTCGCTGGTGAACATGCGTGACGGCGGCTTCATTTCGCAGCACGACTTCACGATCGCCTCGCGCATCGCCGAAGCCGTGTGCGGCGGCGACGTGGAAGCCGGCGCGCTGGTGGACGAAGAATGGCTGCTGGCGCTGGAGCGCAAGGCCTTCGTCGATCTGCTCAGCAGCGCCAAGACCCAGGAACGCATCATGGGCATGCTCCAAACGGGCAAGCCGGTCCGCAACTGATTGCCGCGACGACAGAGAAAGGAATTTCATCATGACCAAGCAACTGCAAGACGCCTACATCGTCGCCGCGACCCGTTCCCCGATCGGCAAGGCGCCCAAGGGCACGCTCAAGAACCTGCGCCCGGACGATTTGCTGGCGACCATCCTCAAGAGTGCTGTCGCCCAGGTGCCCAACCTGGACCCGGCGCTGATCGAAGACGCCATCGTCGGCTGCGCGATTCCCGAAGCGCAGCAGGGCCTGAACGTGGCGCGTATCGGCGCGCTGCTGGCCGGCCTGCCGAACACGGTGGGTGGCGTGACCGTCAACCGCTTCTGCGCTTCGGGCCTGACCGCCGTGGCCATGGCCGCTGACCGCATCCGCGTGGGCGAATCCGACGTGATGATTGCCGCCGGTGTCGAATCGATGAGCATGGTGCCGATGATGGGCAACTCGCCGTCGATGTCGCCGGACATCTTCACGCGTGACGAAAACATCGGTATCGCTTACGGCATGGGCCTGACGGCTGAGAAGGTCGCCCAGCAATGGAAGATCTCGCGCGAGGCGCAGGATGCCTTCTCGCTGCTGTCGCACCAGAAGGCGCTGGCCGCGCAACAAGCCGGCGAGTTCAAGGACGAGATCACCCCGATCGAGATCATCGAGAAGTTCCCGAACTTGGGTACGGGGGCGATCGACCTGAAGACGCGCACGCTGTCGCTGGACGAAGGTCCGCGTGCCGATACGTCGCTCGAAGGGCTGGGCAAGCTGCGCGCCGTGTTCGCCAACAAGGGCAGCGTGACGGCAGGCAACAGCTCGCAGACGTCGGATGGTTCGGGCGCGCTGATCCTGGTGTCGGAAAAGATCCTCAAGCAGTTCAACCTGGTGCCGCTGGCGCGCTTCGTGTCGTTTGCCGTGCGCGGTGTGCCACCGGAGATCATGGGCATCGGCCCGAAGGAAGCGATTCCTGCGGCGCTGAAGGCGGGTGGTCTCACGCAAGATCAGCTTGACTGGATCGAGCTGAACGAAGCGTTTGCTGCACAGTCGCTGGCCGTGATTCAGGACCTGGGGCTGGACACCAGCAAGATCAACCCCCTGGGCGGTGCGATCGCGCTGGGCCACCCGCTAGGCGCCACGGGTGCCGTTCGTGCGGCCACCGTCGTGCACGGCCTGCGCCGTCGCAACCTGAAGTACGGCATGGTGACGATGTGCGTCGGCACCGGCATGGGCGCTGCAGGCATTTTCGAACGCATGTGACCCCACGTCAGGGGGAAGGATTAAGTTCTTCCCCCTGCTTGTAAATCGCCCGTCTCACAACGCATGATTGCGCAGGCGCGCACAGCACTACAAAACAAGCGCGCCGAAGAATGCGGCCCACGCCAGTGGGCACGCCACAGAAGCGGAGCCGCGACTCCGCATAAGAGGAGACACACCACCGGGTCACCGGCGGTGCCAAAGAGGAGGGCGCAATGGGCAAGACAATCGGCGACACCATCGTGTTGACCGACGCGGCATGCGATATGCCGCGCTCGATGATCGATCAACTGGGTTTGGGCGTGGTGCCGTTCCGCATTCGTGCGGGCGAGCAGTTTGTGGAAGACCGCCGTGATGAGGAAGCGCTTCCGCAGCTCTATCGCAAGTACCTCGTCGACAAGCAGGACCACTATGCTGAGTCGATCCCGCTGCTCGAACGCGAGATCGAAGACTTTCTGCTCAAGCACGTGGTCACGCAGCATGATCGCGCTTTGCTGCTGACGATTGCCAGCTCACGTAGCCACTTCTACAGCCACGCCACCGGCGCGGTGGTGGGCACTACGGCCAAGAGCTTCAAGCCGCGCAAGGATGCCGGCCGCTCCGGTTTGTTTGAGTTGACGGTGGTGGACACCGGCGCCATCGGCCCAGGCCAAGCGCTGATGGTGCACGAGGCCGCGCGCATGCTGCGCGAAGGCGCGGAGGTGCGTGACGTGGTCAACGTGATCGAGAACCGCCTGCGCGATGCCTCGCACGTCTACCTCGTGCCCGACGAACTGCTATACATGTACACGCGCGCCAAGCAAAAGGGCGAGAAGAGCATCACCTGGGGCCGCTACATGATGGGCACGGCGTTCAACGTGCGCCCGCTCATCCACATGCACCGCGGAGAGACCGAAGCCATCGCCAAGGTGCGCGGCTCCGATGAGGGCATCCGCCGCCTGCTCGCGCATGTCGAAACCATGATCGCCGAGGAGCGGTTGGCCACGCCCGTGGTGGCGATCACGTATTCCGGTTCACTCGACACCGTGCGCCGCATGGAGCCGGTGCAAGCGTTGATGCGGACCGCGCAGGACCACGGCGTGGAAGTGCTGCTCGCGCCGATGAGCCTGACCGTGGCGTTGAACGTGGGGGCCAACGCGTTCTCCGTCGGCTATCTATCTGATTCACCCGTGCCGATTTAGTCGCGCACGGGCTCTTATCCCTGGAGTTTTCATGTCGATTCGTACCGAGACCGCAGACGGCGTCCTCACGCTCACCTTTGACCGTCTGGACCGCAAGAACGCCATCACCGCCGCGATGTACCAGACGCTGGCGGATGCTCTGGTGGCCGCCGAGACCGACCCCGCTATCCGCGTGATCGTGCTGGCAGGCCACGAGAGCGTCTTCACGGCCGGCAACGATCTCGAAGACTTCATGAAGAACCCACCCAAGGATGAGAGCGCTCCGGTGCACCAGTTCCTGAGGGCGATCAGCACGGCAACCAAGCCGCTGATTGCCTCGGTGAGCGGCGCGGCCGTGGGCGTGGGCACGACCATGCTGCTGCATTGTGACCTCGTGTACGCGTCGGAGACGGCCAAGCTGTCGATGCCGTTCGCGCAACTGGGCCTGTGCCCGGAGGCCGCATCGAGCCTGCTGCTGCCGCAACTGGCCGGCTACCACCGCGCGGCCGATAAGCTGCTGTTTGGTGAGCCGTTCGATGCGAATGAGGCGCGCGAGTTGGGCCTCGTCAACCGCGTGCTGCCGGCAGGCGAACTGGACGCCTTCGTTCGCACCCAGGCGCGTAAGCTGACGCTGCTGCCGCCCGCTTCGCTGCGCGCGACCAAGCGGCTGATGAAGGAGGGTGCCACGCCGCAGATCGCCGAGCGTATGTCGATCGAAGGCAAGCAGTTTGGCGAGATGCTGCGTGCGCCGGAAGCGCGTGAAGCGTTCACGGCGTTCTTCGAGAAGCGCCGCCCGGACTTTTCCAAGTTCAATTGAGCACGCAACTTCTGCGCAAAAGAAAACCCGGCCTAGGCCGGGTTTTTCATTGGGCGATGCCGAATCACTGCTCTGGCAGCACGCGCGGCTTGCGGGTCTCGTCCGTGGCCACGTAGGTCAGGGTCGCTTCCGTGACCTTGACGGTGGCGTGGCGGCCGTTGGTGCCCATGCGCTGCGCATAGACCTCCACATCGACGGTGATGGAGGTGCGGCCGGTCTTGACCACCTCGGCATAGAAGCTCACCAGGTCACCCACGTACACGGGCTGCTTGAAGACGAACGAGTTGACCGCAATCGTGGCCACGCGCCCATTGGCGCGCACCACCGCCGGAATCGACCCGGCAATGTCGACCTGCGACATGATCCAGCCGCCGAACACGTCGCCGTGCACGTTGGCGTCGGACGGCATCGGCATGACGCGCACGGCGGGTTGCTTGCCGGCGGGCAGCTTGACGATCTCAGTGGAGGCTTGGGTGTCGGACATGATGATGCAGGGCAGCATTGAAGCGGAGGGACCGGGGTGCGGGGCGCACACAGGTGATCGGTGGGAGAATACACAATCCGCCATTTTATTGCACCGCACATGCGCCGCTTCCCCGCCTCTTCCGAACCGCCTCCGCCCGGGGGTAACCGCGGTGACTGGCGCACCATCAAGAGCCTGCTGCCGTACCTCATGGCGTACAAGTGGCGCGTGGGGCTGGCACTGTCGTTCCTGATCGCGGCTAAGGTGGCCAACCTGGGTGTGCCGATGGTCATGAAGCGGCTGATCGATTCGATGAACGTGTCGCCCAGCGACCCCCGTGCGCTGCTGGTCGTGCCGGTGGGCATCATCATCGGGTATGGGCTGTTGCGGCTGTCGACGTCGTTGTTCTCGGAGTTGCGGGAAATCCTCTTCTCCAAGGTGACGGAGAGCTCGGTGCGCACGCTCGCGCTGCAGGTGTTCCGGCATTTGCATGCGTTGTCGCTGCGCTTTCATCTGGAGCGCCAGACCGGCGGCATGAGCCGCGACATTGAACGCGGCACGCGCGGCATCCAGTCGCTGATCTCGTACTCGCTGTACAGCATCCTGCCAACGCTGGTGGAAGTGGGCCTTGTCATCACGTATTTCTTCGTGAAGTACGACGTGTGGTTTGCGCTCATCACGTTCTGCGCGCTCGTGAGCTACATCGTCTTTACGGTGACGGTGACGAACTGGCGCACGCACTTCCGCCGCAAGATGAACGAGCTGGATTCGCGCGCCAATCAGAAGGCGATCGACTCGCTGCTCAACTTCGAGACCGTCAAGTACTTCGGCAACGAAGAATACGAAGCACGCCGCTACGACGAGAACCTGCAGAAGTACCGCTCGGCCGCCATCCGCTCGCAGAATTCGCTGTCGGTGCTGAACTTCGGTCAGCAGGTCATCGTAGCCACGGCGCTCATCCTGATCTTGTATCGCGCCACGCAAGGTGTGGCGGCCGGGCACATGACGCTGGGCGACCTCGTGCTGGTCAACACGCTGATGCTGCAGATCTACATCCCGCTCAACTTCCTTGGCGTGATCTACCGCGAGCTCAAGCAGGCCGTGACCGACATGGATCGCATGTTCAACCTGCTGAGCACCAACCGTGAAGTGGCCGACAAGCCGGACGCGCAGCCGCTGGCCGTGCACGCCGGTGAAGTCCGTTTCGCGCATGTGGACTTCAGCTACGAGGCCAAGCGCCAGATCCTGTTCGATGTCGACTTCACGATTCCGGCCGGCACGACCACGGCGGTGGTGGGGCAGAGCGGCTCGGGCAAGTCGACATTGGCGCGCCTGCTGTTCCGCTTCTATGACGTGAAGTCCGGCGCCATCCAGATCGATGGTCAGGACCTGCGTGACGTGACGCAGGCCAGCGTGCGCGCGGCCATCGGCATCGTTCCGCAAGACACGGTGCTCTTCAACGACAGCATCTACTACAACATCGCCTACGGCCGGCCTGAGGCCACGCGCGAAGAGGTGATCGAAGCCGCCCGTGCCGCGCAGATCCACCACTTTGTCGAATCACTGCCCGACGGCTACGACACGCAGGTTGGCGAGCGCGGGCTGAAGCTCTCCGGCGGAGAGAAGCAGCGCGTGGCGATCGCGCGCACGTTGCTCAAGCGTCCGCCGATTCTGGTGTTTGATGAAGCCACCTCCGCGCTGGACTCACGCACTGAACACGCCATCCAGGAAGAACTGATGAGCCTGGCGCAAAACCACACCACGCTGGTGATTGCCCATCGGCTGTCCACCATCGTGCGGGCGCATCAGATCCTGGTAATGGAACACGGACACATCATCGAGCGCGGCACGCACGAACAGCTGCTGCGCGCAGAAGGTCGCTACGCGCAAATGTGGCGCATGCAGGCACGCGAGCCCGAGCGGGTTGCCAGCGAGACGGAACAGGCCGAAGACGCATAAGACGGGCAGGGGAAGGGAGAAGCGATGGAACTCAAATGGCTGGAAGACTTCATCAGCCTGGCCGAGACGCGCAGTTTTTCGCGCTCGGCAGAATTGCGGCACGTGACACAGCCGGCGTTTTCGCGCCGCATCCAGTCGCTTGAGGCATGGCTGGGCAATGAGCTGATCGATCGATCCAGCTACCCCACGCGCCTCACGCCTGCGGGCGAGGTCTTCTACGAGCAGGCCCTGGCGATGCTCGCGCAGGTGAGTGAGACGCGTGCGTTGATGCGCGGCCAGCGGCCGGCCAGCGCATCGACCATCGACTTTGCCGTGCCGCACACGCTGTCGCTCACGTTCTTTCCGGGCTGGCTTGCGCAGGTAGAGGAGAAGATCGGCAAGCTGCAATGCCGCCTGCGCGCGCTCAACGTGCACGATGCGGTGATGACGCTGGTGGAAGGCGGCTGCGATCTCGTCATGGTCTATCACCATGCGCGCCAGATGATCCAGCTCGACCCGACGCGTTACGACATGCTGGTGCTGGGCACCGAGCGGTTGTCGCCGTTCTCCAAGCCGGATGCGAATGGCCGCCCGATCTATCGGTTGGCGCCTGCCGCGCGCAAGCCGATCGCTTACCTGAGCTACACGCCCAACGCTTTCCTGGGCCGCATGGTCGATGTGCTGCTGGAGAACTCGCCGGTGGCGCCGCTGCTCGACAAATGCTACGAGACCGACATGGCCGAAGCGCTCAAGGTGATGGCGCTGGCGGGTCATGGCGTCGCTTTCCTGCCGGAGAGCGCGGTGCGTGATGAGGTGGCCGCCGGGCGGCTGGTACGCGCCGAAGGCAAGGGCGGCGGCACGTTGTCGATCGAAATGGAAATCCGGTTGTACCGCGAGCACCCGCAGAACGGCGGACACGACCGCCGCCACCCGCAATCCAAGCGCAAGCGCGAGCTGATCGACACCTTGTGGGCAGCGCTGGGAGGCTGAAGGCAAACGCATGGCAGGGAGGCAAGGTTATGCGCTAGACGCATAACCCGATGTAAAAACGGCATTGGATTTCGTTCTGGGCGGTCCCTAAGCTGGCGGGCATTTTGTGGGACCGCATATTCCCGAACTAGGGACCTTACCGAGGTCCAAAACAGGAAGACAACCATGTCCAATGTCGCTTCTCCGACGACACTTCAGCACGCCATCCCGTCCTATCTGCCGGCCGACAACCTCGGCCCGTGGGGCATCTATCTGCAGCAGGTCGACCGGGTCACCCCCTACCTCGGCTCGCTGGCACGCTGGGTTGAAACCCTCAAGCGCCCCAAGCGCGCCCTGATCGTCGATGTGCCCATCCAGATGGATGACGGCAGCATCGCCCACTTCGAGGGTTATCGCGTGCAGCACAACACCTCGCGCGGCCCGGGCAAGGGCGGCGTGCGTTTCCACCAGGACGTGACGCTGTCGGAAGTGATGGCGCTGTCCGCATGGATGTCGGTGAAGAACGCTGCCGTGAACGTGCCGTACGGCGGCGCCAAGGGTGGCATTCGTGTCGACCCGCGCAAGCTGTCTTCCGGTGAACTCGAACGCCTGACCCGCCGCTACACCAGCGAGATCGGCATCATCATCGGCCCGAACAAGGACATCCCGGCACCGGACGTGAACACCAACGCGCAGATCATGGCGTGGATGATGGACACGTACTCCATGAACGAAGGCTCCACCGCCACCGGCGTGGTGACCGGCAAGCCGATCGCACTGGGCGGCAGCCTGGGCCGTCGTGAAGCCACCGGCCGCGGCGTGTTCGTGGTCGGCAGCGAAGCCGCACGCAACCTGGGCATCGACGTCAAGGGTTCGCGCGTGGTGGTGCAGGGCTTCGGCAACGTGGGTAGCGTGGCTGCCAAGCTGTTCCATGACGCTGGCGCGAAGGTCATCGCCGTGCAGGATCACAAGGGCATCGTGTTCAACGGCAACGGCCTGGATGTCGATGCGCTGATCAAGCACGTTGACCACAACGGCAGCGTGGCTGGCTTTGCCGCCGAGACCGTCTCGCAAGACGATTTCTGGGCACTGGACTGCGAATTCCTGATCCCGGCTGCGCTGGAAGGCCAGATCACCGCCAAGAACGCGCCCCATATCAAGGCAAAGATTGTCGTGGAAGGTGCAAACGGCCCCACGACGCCCGAGGCTGACGACATCCTGCGCGACAAGGGCACGCTGGTCTGCCCGGACGTGATCGCCAACGCCGGCGGCGTGACGGTCAGCTATTTCGAGTGGGTGCAGGATTTCTCGAGCTTCTTCTGGACCGAAGATGAGATCAACCAGCGCCTGGTACGGATCATGCAAGACGCCTTCCGTGGTGTCTGGCAAGTTTCGCAGGACAACAAGGTCACTCTGCGTACGGCGGCATTCATCATCGCTTGTACGCGGATTCTGCAGGCCCGCCAAGAGCGCGGTCTGTACCCCTGATCGGCGACGCGCTGATCAATACCGGCGCGGTGCTCCAACAGGGTGCTGCTCCGGTCTATCGCGTCGCTGCCGATCAGGCAGCTATGCGCGACGGTTGAAGAAAGCCGGTGCTCACAGGGCGAACCATAACGCTCCGAAGCACCGCACCATGAGAAGGGCGATGACATCGTCGCCCTTCCCATCCTCAAGTCGGGTTCGTGTAAGCGACAGAGAGCGCACATCGGGCGGGCTTCATTTCCCCTTGTTTTCCTTAGCAACTGGCGGTCATCCGCTCAAGCGATCGTGCCTGCCTGCCGATTGTGCAGAGCGTTTCCGTGTTGGGCGCTGCGCGGTGTTTCCGGTTTTCCGGAAAAGCACAACGTAAGGTGTCCGGTTGCTCGGAAAGCGTGGTTGCGGCAAGGTCCGCGCCGGAGGAAAAACTCCGTTCGATTCAACGATGTAGTGGCAACACCAATACTGTCGCCAAACGTTTTTTGGTACAGTCCCGTCTTTCTCTTTCATGGTCAAAAGGAGACTTTCATGAACCTCGCCAAGCTGGCAACTGTGCTTGCAGCCGTTGGTGTCATCGCTGGTACATTCGGCGGCGCTGCCCACGCACAAGAGCTGACGGGTACGCTCAAGAAGATCAAGGACACCGGCACCATCACGCTGGGCGTGCGCGATTCGTCGATTCCGTTCAGCTACAACGTCGGCGGTGTCCGCACGATTGGCTACTCGTACGACGTTGCCACCAAGATCGCTGAGGACGTGAAGAAGCAACTCGGCCTGAAGGACCTGAAGATCAACGAAATTCCGGTGACTTCGCAGAACCGCATCACGCTTCTGCAGAACGGCACCATCGATCTGGAGTGCGGCTCCACGACGAACAACCTCGAGCGTCAGAAGCAGGCATCGTTCACCGACACCATCTTCATCATCGGCACCCGCATCATGGTGAAGAAGGATTCGGGCATCAAGGACTGGGCCGACCTGAAGGGCAAGAACGTCGTGACCACCGCTGGCACGACCTCGGAACGTCTGCTGCGCAAAATGAACGACGACAAGCAGATGGGCATGAACATCATCAGCACGAAGGACCACGGTCAGTCGTTCCTGACGCTGGAATCGGGCCGTGCCGTTGCGTTCATGATGGACGACGCCCTGCTGTACGGCGAGCGCGCCAAGGCCCGCAACCCGAACGACTGGGTGGTCGTGGCCAAGCCGCAATCGCGTGAATCGTATGGCTGTATGGTTCGCAAGGACGATGCTCCGTTCAAGGCCCTGGCCGACAAGACCATCGTCGGCATGATGAAGGACGGTTCGATCACCGCTGCGTACAAGAAGTGGTTCGAAAGCCCGGTTCCGCCGAAGGGCCTGAACCTGGACTTCCCGCTGTCGGATGACATGAAGGCGCTGATCAAGAACCCGAACGACAAGGCTCTTGACTGATCGGCTCCCTCAACGGGCCTGACTCAAGCATCATCGAAACGGAAGGCAAAGGCCGACTAACAGGTCCTCTCCCTTCCGTTTTCTTTTGAGGGAACCATCATGAATTACCACTGGAACTGGGGCGTCTTCTTTACGGAAGCCGCCCAGAATCAGACCTATCTAGACTGGCTGCTGTCCGGTCTGAAGACCACCGTCGTACTCGGTCTCACCTCCTGGATCATCGCGCTTGCCCTCGGCTCCGTGCTGGGCGTGCTGCGTACCGTGCCGAACAAGTTGTTGTCGGGCATTGCTGCCGCTTACGTGGAGCTGTTCCGCAACATTCCGCTGATCGTGCAGCTGTTCATCTGGTACTTCGTCATGCCGGAACTGCTGCCGGGCGGCGACTACATCAAGCAGATGAACCCCGCCACGGCGATGTTCCTGTGCGCGACGCTGTGCCTCGGTACCTTTACCGCAGCGCGTGTTTGCGAACAGGTACGCTCGGGTATCAACTCGCTGCCGCGTGGTCAACGCAACGCAGGTCTGGCGATGGGCTTCACGCTCGCGCAGACCTATCGCTACGTGATGCTGCCGATGTCGTTCCGCATCATCGTGCCGCCGCTCACGTCGGAGTTTCTGAATATCTTCAAGAACTCGGCTGTGGCGTCGACCATCGGTTTGCTGGAGCTTGCCGCGCAAGGCCGCCAACTGGTGGACTACACCGCGCAGCCGTACGAATCGTTCATCGCCGTGACGCTGATGTACATGCTGATCAACCTGACTGTCATGGGCCTGATGCGCTGGGTGGAAGCACGTTCCCGGCTGCCTGGCTTCATCGGCGGCAAGTAATCGAGGCGAGGACACTTCATGGCTTATCACTTCGATTTCTCATCCGTCAACGCCGACAACATGCGCGTGCTCGGCGAGGGGATGCTCCTCTCGCTGGAAATCACGGGCACGGCCATCCTGGTCGGCATCGTCTGGGGCACGCTGCTGGCGATGATGCGTCTGTCGGGCATCAAACCGCTGCAGTGGTTCGGGCAGGCGTACGTGAACCTCTTCCGCTCCATCCCGCTGGTGATGGTGCTGCTGTGGTTCTTCCTGATCGTGCCGCAGGTGCTGCAGAAGATCTTCAACCTGTCGCCGGCCACCGACATGCGCATGACGTCCGCGCTGGTCGCCTTTGCGCTGTTCGAGGCGGCGTACTACTCGGAGATCATCCGCGCCGGTATCCAGAGTGTGTCGCGCGGGCAGATGTTCGCGGCGTATGCGATGGGCATGACGTACGGCCAGGCTATGCGCCTGGTGATCCTGCCGCAGGCCTTCCGCAACATGATTCCGCTGCTGCTCACCCAGGCGATCGTCCTGTTCCAGGATACGTCGCTGGTGTATGTGAGCGCGCTGTCGGACTTCTTTACCCAGGCATACAACATCGGTGAGCGCGACGGCCGTATCGTCGAGCTGCTGCTGTTTGCCGGCTTGTGCTATTTCGTGATCTGCTTCGGCGCCTCCGTGCTGGTGAAGCGACTTCAGAAGAAGGTGACCCAATGATCGAGATCAAGAACGTTTCCAAGTGGTATGGCGCCTTCCAGGTGCTGACCGACTGCACCACCAGCGTGAAGAAGAGCGAGGTGGTGGTGGTGTGCGGCCCGTCGGGTTCGGGCAAGTCCACGCTCATCAAGACCGTCAACGCGCTGGAGCCGTTCCAGAAGGGCGAGATCCTGGTTGATGGCACATCCGTCGGCGCCAAGGGCACCAACCTGCCGAAGCTGCGTTCGCGCGTGGGCATGGTGTTCCAGAACTTTGAGCTGTTCCCGCACCTGTCGATTACCGAAAACCTGACGATCGCACAGCAGAAGGTGCTGGGCCGTTCCAAGGAAGAGGCGATGGCAAAGGGCCTGAAGTACCTGGATCGCGTGGGTTTGAAGGCGCACGCTGCCAAGTACCCGGGCCAGCTGTCGGGCGGTCAGCAGCAGCGCGTGGCCATCGCCCGCGCGCTGTCGATGGACCCGATCTGCATGCTGTTCGACGAGCCGACCTCCGCGCTGGACCCGGAAATGGTCAACGAAGTGCTCGACGTGATGGTGGAGCTGGCCAAGGAAGGTATGACCATGATGTGCGTGACCCACGAAATGGGTTTCGCCCGCAAGGTCGCCAACCGCGTGATCTTCATGGACCAGGGCCGCATCGTTGAAGACTGCGAGAAGGAAGAGTTCTTCGGCAACATCGATGCACGTTCGGACCGCGCCAAGCAGTTCCTGTCGAAGATCCTGTCGCACTAAGCGCGGGGTTTGAGGCAAAGAAAAGCCGCTCTCTCGGGAGCGGCTTTTTGTTGGGCGACGGATCGTGTCAGGTGCAGGCCGTGTTGGCTGCGTTGGCGATCTGGACCGCTTCCGGAATCGGCACCTTGGTGGCCATGGTCGCCTGGCCATTTTCGAACATCAGCAGCTCACCGGGCACGAACTGGGTCCAGACCTCGTTGTCAGTGAGCGGTGCGGTGGCGATCACGGCCACGCGGTCGGCGGGCGTGGTGTACTTGGCGAAGTCGATCGTCATATCGGCGTCAATCAGGTGCGCCGTCGAGAACGGCCACTGCCGTACGATGTAGTACAGCCGTGTCGAGCAATGCGCGAACTGCGCTTGCCCATTGCACAGCAGGAAGTTGAACACGCCGTGGCGCGTGATTTCCTTGGTGATGTCCGACAACGCGTAGAACAACTCGTTGAGCGGCGGTTGCGACCCCGGAAACCGTTTGCGCAACGACTGCATGATGTAGCAGAAGGCGAGCTCGCTATCGGTATCGCCCACTGGCTGGTACACGCCCGAGAGAAATGGCGAGAAGTTCTTCAGGTCGCCGTTGTGGGCAAAGATCCAGTGCCGGCCCCACAGCTCGCGCATGAACGGATGGCAGTTTTCCAGCCGCACTGTGCCCTGCGTCGCCTTGCGGATGTGCGAGATGACGTTCTTGGACTTGATCGGGTAGCGCTTGACCAGTTCGGCCACCGGCGAGGTGCCGGCCGACTGGTTGTCGATGAAGAGGCGGCAGGCCTTGTCTTCGAAGAAGGCGACGCCGAAACCGTCGGCATGGTGATCAGTCACGCCACCGCGCGCGGCGAACCCGGTGAACGAGAACGTCACATCGGTCGGTTCGGCGCAGTTCATGCCTAGCAGCTGGCACATGGTGGGGGAGAAAAGTCGGATGCAATAAAATAGCCATTATCCTGCCGGCTGCCGGGGGTGCCAAGCGCCTTGGCACGCGCGGCACCCCGCTGAGCGTGCCGGCCGTTGCGCTCACGCCGCACGCCGACAGGTTCGCCACCAAACGTTGCATCCCGACTGCCGCCACAACCGGATCTTATTCCCATGAATTCATATCGCATTGCCGTGATCCCCGGAGACGGCATCGGCAAGGAAGTCGTCCCCGAGGGCCTGCGCGTGCTGGATGCGGCGGCGCGCAAATTCGGCTTTGCGTTGCAGACCGATCACTTCGACTTTGCCAGCTGCGACTACTACGCTCGCCACGGCAAGATGCTGCCCGATGACTGGTTCGACACCCTGCGCGGCTATGACGCCATCTTTTTTGGCGCGGTGGGCTGGCCCGATACGGTGCCCGACCACATCTCGCTGTGGGGTTCCCTCCTGCAGTTCCGGCGCGGCTTCGACCAGTATGTGAACCTGCGCCCGGTGCGCCTGATGCCCGGTATCCGCAGTCCGCTGGTTGATCGCAACGGCCAGCCCCGCGCACCCGGCGAGATCGACTTTTACGTGGTGCGAGAGAACACCGAAGGCGAATACTCCAGCGTCGGCGGCCGCATGTACGGCGGCACCGAGCGCGAGATCGTGATCCAGGAAACGGTCATGAGCCGCACCGGCGTCGACCGCATCCTCAAGTTCGCTTTCGATCTGGCCCAGCGACGCCCGGCCAAGCACTTGACGTCCGCCACCAAATCCAACGGCATCTCCATCACCATGCCGTACTGGGATGAACGCGTGGAAGCGATGGCCAAGGTGTACCCCGAGGTCAACGTCGACAAGTTCCACATCGACATCCTGACCGCGCACTTCGTGCAGAAGCCGGAGATGTTCGATGTGGTGGTCGCCAGCAACCTGTTCGGCGACATCCTCTCGGACCTTGGGCCCGCCTGCACCGGCACCATTGCGATTGCCCCGTCGGGCAACATCAACCCGGACCGCACGTATCCGAGCCTGTTCGAACCGGTGCACGGTTCTGCGCCGGACATTGCGGGCAAGGGCATCGCCAACCCGATCGGCCAGATCTGGTGCGCAGCGATGATGCTCGAGCACCTCGGCCAGCCCGAGGCGGGCGCGGCGGTACTGGCCGCCATCGAGCGCGTGCTGGCGGCCGGCCCAGGCCACGCGCCGCTCACCCGCGACATTGGCGGCACGGCAAGCACGGCTGATCTGGGCCGCGCGATTGCCGAGGCGCTGGCATAGGGCCCGGTTGCCCTGATTTACTCTCTGATTTTCGCTTTCGTTTTCCGCTGACCGTTTTCCTACGCATCATGACCGACACTCTCACTATCGTCCGCCCCGATGACTGGCACCTGCACCTGCGCGACGGCGATGCGCTCGCCGACGTGGTGGGCGACACCGCGCGCCAGTTCGGCCGGGCGATCATCATGCCGAACCTCAAGCCGCCGGTGACCACCACCGCCCAAGCGCGTGCTTACCGTGACCGCATCCTTGCAGCGCTGCCCGCAGGCACGCAGTTCGAGCCGCTGATGACGCTGTACCTGACCGACAACACCTCGCCCGAGGTGATTCGTGAGGCCCGCGCCAGCGGCTTCATCCACGGTGTGAAGCTGTACCCGGCTGGCGCCACCACCAACAGCGACGCCGGCGTGACCGACCTGCGCCGCTGCGCCAAGACGCTTGAGGCGATGCAGGAAGTCGGCATGCCGCTGCTGGTGCACGGCGAGGTGACCGACCCCACCGTCGACATCTTCGACCGCGAAGCCGTCTTCATCGACACCGTGATGCTGCCGCTGCGCCGTGACTTCCCTGCGCTGAAGGTTGTGTTCGAACACATCACCACCAAGCAGGCCGCTGAATACGTGCGCGATGCTGAGGGCCCCGTCGGCGCGACTATCACGGCACACCACCTGCTGTACAACCGCAACGCGCTGTTTGTTGGCGGCATCCGCCCGCACTACTACTGCCTGCCCGTGCTCAAGCGCGAGACGCACCGCCTGGCGCTGGTGGCGGCTGCCACCTCGGGCCACCCGCGCTTCTTCCTCGGCACCGATAGCGCGCCGCACGCGAAGGGCGTGAAGGAACATGCCTGCGGTTGCGCCGGCTGCTACACCGCGCTGCATGCCATGGAGCTGTACGCCGAAGCGTTTGAAGACGCCAACGCACTCGACAAGCTCGAAGGCTTCGCCAGCCTGCACGGCCCGGACTTCTACGGCCTGCCGCGCAACGCCGGCACCCTCACGCTCACGCGCTCGCAATGGCAGCTCCCCGCCGAAGTGCCGTTCGGCGAGCAGACGCTGGTGCCGCTGCGTGGTGGCGAGATGCTGCGCTGGAAGTCGGTCTGAGCGGTCTGCGTTGCTGATAGAAGGTCTGGGCGCGATCGACTGGGCGCATCCCGCGTTCGCGCCACTCGCGCAGATTGGCGCCCCGATTGCACGTGCAGTCGAACACGGCGCTGATCTACGCACTGCACTGAATGCGCATCCGGCTGCACATGTAATCCGTACGTCAGGCGGTCACGCGCTGCGCTTCATCCCGCAAGAGGCACTGCCGCCGGGTGCTGCCTACGAGGCACACATCGCCGCCACGGGTTGTGTGCCCACGCGGGACAACCTCCACGACTTCTTCAACGCGCTGATCTGGTTGCACTGGCCGCGCACAAAGGCTGCTCTCAATGCGCGCCAGGCGCGGGCCATCGCGCGAGACGGCATCAGCGCGGCGCGTGGCACGGTGCGTGATGCCGCCACCTTGTTCGACGAGAACGCTCTTATTTTTCTGCATACCGACGATGGGTCCGAGCGCAGCCTGACCGGTTTCGACTGGCAGGGTTTGTTCGTGCAGGGCAGGGCAGCGTGGGGCGCAACCTGCGCCGTGCTGCCATTTGGGCACGCGCTGTTGGAAAAGCTGGTCACGCCCTACAAGTCGATCACCGCCCATGCGAGGCCGGTGCGCGTGGCCACACTGCCGGAGGATTGGGCGTCGCTCGATGCCGCGCTGGCGGACATGCTGCTGAGCACCGAATTGAAGCCACGCGATTTCCGCCCGCTGCCGGTCATGGGCATCCCCAGCTGGTGCGAAGCCAATGAAGATGCCAGCTTCTACGCAGATACGACGGTGTTCCGCCCAGGCCGCCGGGCGACGGCCAAATCCGACAGTGCTGAATGATGCTAGACTCGCGCCTCGCGAAGCGGACCAGACAACCGCTGCTTGCGCCGCCTCGTGCGAGCGCAAGGGGAGGAAAGTCCGGACTCCATAGAGCAGGGTGATGGCTAACGACCATCCACGGTGACGTGCGGAATAGGGCCACAGAGACGAGTCTTCGCCCCGGCTTCGGCCAGGGCGAAGGGTGAAACGCGGTAACCTCCACCCGGAGCAATCCCAAGTAAGCAGGCGATGAAGCGGCTCGCTGAGTCTGCGGGTAGGGAGCTTGAGCCGGCTGGCAACAGCCGGTCTAGAGGAATGGTTGTCACGCCGCGCGGTTTCGGCCGCGCGGCGCACAGAATCCGGCTTATCGGTTCGCTTCGCTTTTCCTTTCAGCCGGATTGGCCATCAATCAGGCCAGTTCAATCAACTCCAGCGAGTGCGTGATCTCGGCCGTCTTAGCCAGCATGATCGACGCCGAGCAGTACTTCTCGTGCGACAGCTGGACCGCGCGTTCCACGGTTTCCCGTTTGAGGTTGCGCCCCGTCACCGTAAAGGTGAAGTGGATGCGGGTGAAGACCTTCGGGTCGGCTTCGGCGCGGTCGGCGTGCAGCTTCACGCTGCAACCTTGCACATCCACGCGGCCGCGCTTGAGGATCAGCACCACGTCATAGGCGGTGCAGCCGCCGGTGCCCAGCAGCACCATTTCCATCGGGCGCGGTGCCAGGTTGCGGCCGCCGCCATCCGGCGCGCCATCCATTGTGACGAGATGGCCGCTGCCGGTTTCCGCCAAAAAGGCCATGCCGTCCTGGCCGGCCCAGCTCACTGTGCATTCCATGTCCAATCCTTGTGGCGTGTCGGCGAGTGCCGCCGAAAAGCCACATTGTAGCCATCGTGGTGAACCCGCGTGGGCAGGTTAGGGTGATCTCCCCTTGACAGTGACACCCATATGAAAAGGTGCAACCCGTTGCGCTTGCACCCGAATTGGGCCCAAATTGGAAGAAAGTTTCTAGTAGACAACAGCGCTTTGGCAGTCAATCTCTTGTAAGTAATTGATTTTTAAAGACGTCATCTATACGCGTGCGCATCATGGTGCATTTTGCATTACGAAATGCAATTTCGTAGTGCAAATTATCTTGCGCGTGCCCCAGAAGTGGGTATAATTGCTCCCATTGGATCGGCTGATGCGGTGCAACCCTCCAAGTCAACGATCAGCAGGTGTCTCCTCCACCCTCCTCCTTTGGTGGATTCAAACCCAAGCTCAATAGCTTGGGTTTTTTTTCGTCCCTGCAGTCGGAGCGCACCTTTTTCCTTGTGTCAAGGGCTGCTTGCGGGGTACAATCGAAATCTTTTCCGGATTGTCCGCGGAAAAACAGGCAGCACAAGACGATCCGTTCATGAGTAGTTGCGCACGATACGGGTCCACTCGGGCACTGACTCAAATTTTGGAAAAATCATGAAGACCTTTTCCGCAAAGCCCCATGAGGTGAAGCGCGATTGGTACGTGATTGACGCGACGGACAAGGTCCTCGGGCGTGTCGCCAGCGAAGTGGCACACCGACTGCGCGGCAAGCACAAGCCTGAATTCACTCCGCACGTCGACACGGGCGATTTCATCATCGTCATCAACGCAGCCAAGCTGCGCGTGACGGGCGCCAAGACGACCGACAAGAAGTACTATCGCCACTCGGGTTACCCGGGCGGTATCTACGAAACGACGTTTGGCAAGATGCAGCAGCGTTTCCCGGGCCGTGCCCTGGAAAAGGCTGTGAAGGGCATGCTGCCGAAGGGTCCGCTGGGCTACGCGATGATCAAGAAGCTGAAGGTTTACGCCGAAGGCTCGCATCCGCACGAAGCTCAACAGCCGAAAGCGCTGGAAATCTAAGGGGCCACATCCATGATCGGTAACTGGAACTATGGCACCGGCCGCCGCAAGAGCGCTGTGGCACGTGTCTTCATCAAGTCCGGCAAGGGCGACATCATCGTCAACGGCAAGGCCATCAACGAGTACTTTGCTCGTGAAACCTCGCTGATGATCGTGCGTCAGCCGCTGGAACTGACCAACCACGCAGCTACGTTCGACATCAAGGTCAACGTGGTCGGCGGCGGTGAAACCGGCCAAGCCGGTGCCGTGCGTCACGGCATCACCCGCGCCCTGATCGACTATGATGCAACGCTCAAGCCGACCCTGTCGAAGGCAGGTCTGGTGACGCGCGATGCACGTGAAGTCGAGCGTAAGAAGGTCGGTCTGCGCAAGGCCCGCCGCGCCAAGCAGTTCTCGAAGCGTTAATCCGCTTCTCACTGCTTCAGCAAAAAACCACACCCTTGGGTGTGGTTTTTTGTTTTGAGCGCTCCAATCAAACGGTGTGATCTGTCGGACGCCTCGCTTACCCTTTGCAACAGCTCCGACATGTCGCCGAGACTACAATTCACGTTTCGTTTGCGTTTGACCCGTATGATGCAATCCGCAATTTGCTCTAAGCCGATTCTGATTTGCGGCGCGAGTCGAGGGGTGATCGCATGAAGGCGCGTCGCCTGTTGCGTCGTGCCTCCGTGCTCGCCCCGAATGTCACGGTGCGCTCGCGCCTGCCGTGGCCAGTAACGATGTTGCTGATTGCGGTGGTGATCGGTTTGGCTGCCGCTGCGGCGCTATGGGCCTTCGAAGAAGGTCGCCGCCTGACTGGCCCGCATGACAGCGACCTGCGCGCCATGAACCGCGAGCTGACTGCCAAGCTGACAGCGGTGCAGGCCGAGCGTGACAAGCTTGCCGCGGCGGCGGGCACGGCGGAGTCGCGCGTCGGCATGGCCGAAGGTGCGCAGACGCAAATGGCGGAGCAGCTCAAGGCACTGGAAGCCGAGAACGCCCAGTTGAAAGAGGATCTGGCCTTCTTCGATAGCCTGCTGCCCGCACCCACCAACTCGGCTGGCATCTACGTGCGCAGCTTCCGGATCGCCCCGGACGAAGCGCAGCCGACGCGCATGCACTTTCGCGTTCTGTTGATGCAGGGCGGCGGCAAGGCGTTCGCACCGGTCTCCGAGTTCGAGGGGCAACTGGCACTCACGCTGAACGTGGTGCAGGCGGGCAAACCTGCTACGATCGATTTCCCTGGCGCGGCGGCCGCTACGGCGGCTTCGGCACCTGTGTCCACAGCGGCCACGCGCGTCAAGCTCACGCACTATCAGCGCCTGGAAGGTTGGGTGGACGTCCCGCCCGGCACTACGGTGAAGTCGGTGATGGTGAAGGTGTTGCAGAACGGCAAGATCAAGGCGAGCCAGAGTTTTTCCATCTGACGGGCGGGGGCCTGTCGGATCCGTACAAAGAGGAGTCGACGATGCTGTTTGGCAAGAAAAAGGGGCTGGCAATCGAAACGCTGCTGGGCGCCCACACCAAGCTGGAGGGGGATCTGCGCTTTTCGGGCGGCCTGCGGATCGATGGCCAGATCAAGGGCAATGTCTACGGTGATCCGGACAAGCCCAGCATGCTGGTCATCACGGACACCGCACGCATCGAGGGCGAGGTGCACGTCGGTCACCTGATCTTGAACGGCACGGTGGTCGGTCCGGTGCATGTGGCGGAGCTGCTGGAGCTGCAGCCCAAGGCACGCATCGAGGGCAACGTGCAATACGCGGCGCTGGAAATGCATCAGGGTGCCGTCGTTATGGGCACGCTGGCGCACTCGGCGCCCGGCGATGTGAAGCTCCTGCCCAATCTCAAGCTCGCGTCCAATCAGGACTGATCACTTGGTGGGGTATTGGCTGTCCTGCCGTTGCTGGCGCACCGCACAAATATCCTCTTGAAACCCGGGGCTTCGGCACGATTTGCAGCTTGCGCTTAAAATACAGGCAAGTTTGAGACGCATCCCACAGGAGATTTTCATGAACGCAGTCGCGCAGGCAGCCACGCCCGATGTGAATGAGGTTCCGGCTCCGCTGGTCTTTACCGACAGCGCTGCGGACAAGGTCAAGCAACTGATCGAAGAAGAAGGCAACCCGGAGCTGAAGCTGCGCGTATTCGTGCAAGGCGGCGGGTGCTCGGGCTTCCAGTACGGCTTCACCTTTGACGAAGACACCAACGAAGACGACACCGCCATGGTCAAGAATGGCGTGACGCTGTTGATCGACTCGATGAGCTACCAGTACCTGGTGGGCGCCGAGATCGACTACAAGGAAGACATCAACGGTGCGCAATTCGTCATCAAGAACCCGAATGCCTCGACCACTTGCGGTTGCGGCTCGTCGTTCTCGGTCTGACGCGGCATCGCTGTAAAGAAAAAGCGCACCCCGGTGCGCTTTTTTGTTGCCCGCAGGAATTGCGTAGCTTCAGGCGGGGTAGATCGTGCCAAGCACGCGCGGCCCCGAAGCGCCGGTCGCATGGTGCAGGTTGCCCGGCTCGCGGCGCACGCACTGGCGGGCCAGCCAGGCGAAGGCCAGCGCCTCGACCTGGTTGGCCGGAACGCCGAACTGATCGCTCGGCGCAATCTCGACGCCGGGCAGCTGCGCGCCAAGCCGCTCCATCAAGGCGCCGTTGCGCGCGCCACCACCACACACCACCAGGGAGGTTGCCTGGGGCGCATAGCGGCGAACTGCATCGGCGATGGTGTCGGTGGTGAGGGCGAGCAGGGTCGCTTGCACGACCTGGGGGCGCAGGCGGTCCAGTGCATCGCCGGCGCGGTGTTTCAGCCAAGTGGGGTTGAACAGATCGCGGCCGGTGCTCTTGGGCGGCGGCAAGTCGAAGAAAGGCTCGGCGCGCAGTCGGGCGAGCAGGGCTTCATCGACATGGCCGGTGCGCGCCCAGGCGCCGTCACGGTCAAAGGTATGCCCGTGGTGCGTGTGGACCCAGTGATCAAGCAGGGCGTTGCCGGGGCCGCAATCGAAGCCAAGCACGGTGTCGCGCGCATCTGATGCTTGCGGCGGCAGCACCGTCAGGTTGGCGATGCCACCAATGTTGCAGACCACGCGCCATCCGTCTTGCAGGCCAAACAGTGCGCGGTGAACGGCGGGCACCAACGGTGCACCCTGGCCACCGGCCGCCACATCACGGCTGCGGAAATCGGCGATGACATCGATGCCGGTGTGCTCGGCCAGCACGGCTGCGTGCTGTGTCTGGCGCGTGTAGCCGAGGCCATCGTGGGCACCTGGCTGATGGCGAATGGTCTGGCCGTGCGCGCCGATGGCGCGGATTTCACGGCGGATGCAGCCGCTCTTCTTCAGCAGTTGCTCGACGCATTCGGCATACAGGCTGGCGAGTGCGTTGGCGGCCAGGGCTTCGCGATGGATCTCGTCGTGGCCGGCTTGCTGTAGGTTGAGAAAGGCGTGGCGCAGTTCCGGAGGGAAGGGCGCGTAAGCATCGGCCACCAGTACCGGATGGGCACCGGAGAAATCAACCAGCACACCATCGACGCCGTCCAGGCTGGTGCCGGACATCAGGCCGATGTAGAGCTCGCTGTGGGAATGGGGGGCGGTCGTCATGCGCGTGAGCATACCAGCGGGGCCGCTACGCAGGGGGCGCAGGAGGGAGGTCGAATGGCGTCCATTGGGCAGGAAGGCGCATCACGGTAAAATCGCGGGATTGCGCGGCCGGAACGTCTTGCACGGATGTCGGTCATCGCGCACGCACTGGTTTCCCGATTGTTGTTTCTCGTCCGCGCTGCTGACTTTCTCGGTCGGCGCGGTGACCTCTCTTTCTGCCATGACCGTTTCTGACGCTTCTACTGCACCCACTTCCGCCGCCTCTGAACGCGCCGCAACGGCCACGCCGAAGTATCCGATCACCCCGGAAGTGGCGCACGCGATGGAAGTGTCGCTGCGCGGCTGCGACGAACTGCTGGTCGCTGCCGAATGGGAGCAGAAGCTGGCCAAGAGCGCCGCGACCGGTGTGCCGCTGCGCATCAAGCTGGGCCTGGACCCGACCGCGCCCGACATCCACATCGGCCATACGGTGGTGCTCAACAAGATGCGCCAACTGCAGGACCTGGGGCATCAGGTGATCTTCCTGATCGGCGATTTCACCTCGACGATTGGGGATCCGTCCGGCCGCAACGCCACACGCCCGCCGCTCACGCGCGAGCAGATCGAAGCCAACGCGCAGACCTACTACCGCCAGGCCAGCATGGTGCTGGACCCGAGCAAGACCGAGATCCGCTACAACAGCGAGTGGAGCGACCCGCTGGGCGCGCGCGGCATGATCCAGCTGGCCTCGCGCTACACCGTCGCCCGCATGATGGAGCGCGATGATTTCACCAAGCGCTTCAAGGCCGGCGTGCCGATCTCGGTGCATGAATTCCTCTACCCGCTGATGCAGGGCTACGACTCGGTCGCGCTCAAGTCGGACCTGGAGCTGGGCGGCACCGACCAGAAGTTCAACCTGCTGGTCGGCCGCGAACTGCAGAAGGAATACGGCCAGGAGCCCCAGTGCATCTTGACGATGCCGCTGCTGGTGGGCCTGGACGGCGTGGAGAAGATGTCCAAGTCCAAGGGCAACTACGTCGGCATCAGCGAGGCGCCGAGCGACATGTTCGGCAAGCTGATGAGCATCTCCGACGACCTGATGTGGACGTACTTCACGCTGCTGTCGTTCCGCCCGCTGGCAGAGATCGACCTGATGAAGCAGGAGATCGCGCTGGGCCGCAACCCGCGCGATTGCAAGGTGCTGCTCGCGCAGGAGATCGTTGCACGCTTCCACAGCCAAGCCGATGCCGAGCGCGCATTGGAAGACTTCAACCACCGCGCACGCGGTGGTGTGCCGGACGACATTCCGCAGATCGAGCTGTCGGGCGCGCCGCTGGGTATCGCGCAACTGCTTAAGCAGGCCGGTCTGTGCCCGTCCACGTCGGATGCCAACCGCAACATCGAACAAGGTGGCGTGAAGATCGACGGCACCGTCATCAGCGACAAGGGCTTGAAGATCGAAGCCGGCACGTTTGTCATGCAAGTCGGCAAGCGCCGCTTCGCACGCGTGGTGCTCTCGTGATTGGACTGATCCAGCGCGTGTCAGAAGCGGCCGTGCGCGTAGACGGCCGCGTGGTCGGCGAGATCGGCCCGGGCCTGCTCGCACTCGTGTGTGCTGAACGCGGTGATACCCCCGCCGAAGCCGACCGCCTGCTGGAGAAGCTGCTGAACTACCGCGTGTTTTCGGACGCGCAGGGCAAGATGAACCTGCCCGTCCGCAACATCGACGGCAACGGTCAGGCAGGCGGCTTGCTAGTGGTGTCGCAGTTCACGCTGGCGGCCGATACCAAGTCCGGTACGCGTCCGAGCTTCACGCCAGCGGCGGCACCGGAAGACGGCCGCCGCTTGTATGAGCATTTCGTGGCGCGCGCCCGGGCGCAGCACCCCATCGTCGCGACCGGCGAGTTTGGCGCCGACATGAAGGTGTCGCTCGTCAACGATGGCCCGGTCACGTTCTGGTTGCAGGTGGCGCCGCAGGTTGTGCGCGCTGCTGCGCCGGAACCGGCCAAATCTGTCTGACTCGCTCAGGAACCCGTGATGCCACGCGCCGCCGCCATCCCCCTGCTGATGCCGCAGATTACCCACATCGTGCTCGTCCGCCATGGCGAGACCGACTGGAACCGTGAGCGCCGCCTGCAAGGCCAACTCGACGTGCCACTGAACGTGCAAGGGCTGGAGCAGGCCGCGCAGCTGGGCAAGGCGCTTGCGGGTGAGCGGTTTGATGCGGTGTACGCAAGCGATCTGTCGCGTGCCAAGCAAACGGCGCAGGCGCTGGCAGATCGGGTAGGCGCCACCGTGCGCGACGATGCGGGTCTGCGCGAGCGCCACTACGGCCAGTTCGAAGGCCTGACTTACGCCGAGGTTGCCGAAAAGCATCCCGCCGAGTTTGCTGCCTGGCAAGAACGCGTGCCCGACTTTGCGCCTCCTGGCGGCGAGACGCTCACCGGGTTCCACGAGCGTGCGGTGGAAACCGCCCTGCGCCTGATCCGCCGCCACCCCGGCGAGCGCATCGCGCTGGTCAGCCACGGCGGCGTGCTCGATTGTCTGTACCGCCACGCCAACGCCATGACGCTCACCGAGCCGCGCCAGCATGAACTGCGCAACGCGAGCATCAACCGGCTCTCGTCCGATGGTCATCAACTGACCGTGCTGCAGTGGGGGGATGTCGCGCACCTGGATCTGCTGGTGCTCGACGAAGTGGACCGCCGCGTTCCCTAAAACGCGTTACACCCGCAGCCGGAACGGCGTGAAGTCGGTATCGCGGTCGTAGTAATCCTCGTTCTCGGCGCGCTTGAGGAAGGCGACGACGCGGTAGGTGAGCGGCGTGGCGACGATCTCCCAACCGGTCTTGAGGATGTATTGCGCGATGGCCACGCGCAGCACCTGTTCGTGCGGCCAGATGCCATAGAAGGCGATCACGTAGAACAGCGACGAATCCACTGCCTCGCCCACCACCGTGGACCCGACGATGCGCGTCCACAGCCATTTCCCTTCCGTAGCGATCTTCATCTTCGCCAGCGTGTAGCTGTTGGCGAAGCTGCCACACCAGAACGCAATTAGCGACCCGGCGACGATGCGCGGCGTGTTGCCGAATACGTCGTTCAGGCTGTTCTGGTAGCCGGCCATGAACGGCGCCACCGGCAGCGCCAGCACCACCAGCGACATGAATGACGCGAAGATCAGCGCGCCAAAGCCCGCCCACACCACGCGCCGATCGCGCCCATAGCCGTACACCTCGGTGAGGATGTCGCCGAAGATGTACGAGATGGGGAAGAACAGTACGCCCGCGCCAAACGTGACTGGCCCGATGATCGGCAACGTGACCTGCGCCGCCTTGGCCGCACCGATCAGGTTCGAGCACAGCAGCACCGTCACGAAGGCGGCCATGACGAAGTCGTAGTAGCGGAAGGTGCGCTGAGGACTCGGGGTAGTCATGGCAGGCGTTATGCAGACCGTTAGTTGTTGCCGTCCCAGAGGTCGCCCTTGGGGGCGCCTAGGCCAAAGTGCTGATACGCCGAGGCCGTGGCCACGCGCCCGCGCGGCGTGCGCTGCAGGTAGCCCTGCTGGATCAGGTACGGCTCGAGCACGTCTTCAATCGTGTCGCGCTCTTCGCCGATGGCGGCGGCCAGGTTGTCGATACCGACCGGCCCGCCGTTGAACTTATGCAGGATCGCTTCGAGCAGCTTGCGGTCCATCAGGTCGAAGCCGACCGCATCGACATCGAGCATCGCCAGCGCGGCGTCAGCCACTTTGCGCGTGATGACGCCATCGGCCTTGACCTCGGCGTAATCGCGCACGCGGCGCAGCAGGCGGTTGGCGATACGCGGTGTGCCGCGCGAGCGCTTGGCGATCTCCAGTGCGCCGTCTTCGGCGATCTTGGCGTTGAGCAGGCCAGCCGAGCGCGTGACGATCTTCGCCAGCTCGGCGGGCGTGTAGAACTCCAGCCGCGCGACGATGCCGAAGCGGTCGCGCAGCGGGTTGGTCAGCATGCCGGCGCGCGTGGTGGCGCCCACCAGTGTGAACGGCTGCAGATCGAGCTTGACCGAGCGCGCCGCCGGGCCCTCGCCGATCATGATGTCGATCTGGTAGTCCTCCAGCGCCGGATACAGGATTTCCTCCACCACGGGCGAGAGCCGGTGGATCTCGTCGATGAAGAGGACGTCGTTGGCTTCGAGGTTGGTGAGCAGCGCGGCCAGGTCGCCCGGGCGCTCCAGCACGGGGCCGGAGGTCTGGCGCAGGTTGACCCCCATCTCGCGCGCGATGATGTGCGCCAGCGTCGTCTTGCCCAGGCCCGGCGGGCCGAACAGCAGCACGTGGTCGAGCGCTTCGCTGCGGTTCTTGGCCGCCGTCATGAAGATGTCGAGCTGGCCGCGCACCTTTTCCTGGCCGACGTATTCGTCGAGCAGCTTGGGGCGCAGCGCGCGCTCGAAGGCCTCCTCGTTGGGGGAGGCGGGGGACGCTGAGATGATGCGCTCAGCGGAGACGGCCTTGGCGGCGAGCTTGTCGGTTTCGATCATGAGGGGCAGACGGCCCAGGATGGCCGCGAACGGGCCATTTTACCGCCTCGCCACCGCCTGGGCTTCAGCCTTTTGAGAGCGCCTTGAGCGCCAGCTTGATGCCGTCCGACACGCCCGTGCCGGCCGGCACCTGTTTGATGGCGAGCGCGGCTTCCTTGTCGGAATAGCCCAGCGCGAGCAGGGCGTTGAGCACGTCGACGGCGTCGTCCGACACGGCCGGACCACCAGGAACCGCACCCAGGTCGGCGCCGAGCTTGCCCTTGAGTTCGAGCAGCAGGCGCTCGGCGGTCTTTTTGCCGATACCGGGAATGCGCGTCAGCCGCCCGGCTTCCTGCAGCGTGACTGCCTGCGCAAGTTCCGCCACCGACATGCCCGACAGCACCGCCAGCGCAATCCGCGCGCCGATGCCCGAAATCTTGATGAGCTGACGGAAGGTTTCGCGTTCAGCTGCGGTGCCGAAACCGTAGAGCAGGTGCGCATCCTCGCGCACGATCTGCTGGATGAGCAGCACGATCGGCGCGCCGGTGGCGGGCAGGTTGTAGAACGTGCTCATCGGCACGTCGATCTCATAGCCGACGCCGTGGCAATCGACCAGCAGGTGCGGCGGGTTCTTTTCGACCAGCGTCCCGGCGATGCGTCCGATCATGTGATTCCTCCAAAACGGGACGCAGTGTAGCTGATGCCGGGCCGCGAAAATGCCTCAGCGCTTGAACGTCGACACGGCCTGTCGCCCGATGGCCGGATCGTCAGTGAAGAAACCGTCGATGCCTGCGCGCAGAAAGGCCTGGATTTCCTGGATCGAGCCGTTGACGTTGCGCGTGTTGTCCGCACCACTGCGCAGGGAGGGCGGCAGGAAGGTGTTCTCTGGCCGGAAGGTGTAGGGGTGAACGACCAAACCAGCGTTATGCGCGTTGCGGACCAGGTCGGTCGGGTCGGTCAGCTTGCCGTTGGCATCCAGCCCCATGATGCTGCTCTTGTCCGGGCCGACGCCGTTGGCATAGGCGGCGATGTCGCGCATGCCGCGGCTGGTCATCATGTCGCCGAAGGTGCGACTGTCCTTGGCGACCACGAAGTCAAACGGCTGCCGGCTGGACGTGCCCATCAATTGCACGAGCTTCCAGTTCGGTTGGCTGCTGCCGATCTTGTTGCGGATGGTCTTGAGGTTGGCGACTTCAAACGACTGGATGTAGACCGTGGTGCGGCTGGCCGTGAAGGCATCGCGGCGCAGGCCGTCGATCAGTTTGTCTTCGAGCGGCAGGCCGATCGACTGGAAGTACGTCGGGTGCTTGGTTTCCGGATAGATGGCGATATTGCGGCCGAGCCTGGCGGATTGGTCCCGCGCCAGCGCCACGATCTCGTCGAGCGTGGGGATCTGGAACTGGTCGTTGTAGACGACGTTGTTGGGACGGATGCTCGGGATGCGCTCGCGGGCGCGCAGCGTCTTGAGCTCAACGAGGGTGAAGTCTTCCGTGAACCAGCCGGTAATGCTCTGGCCGTCTATCGTCTTGGTGGTCTTGCGGCCGGCAAACGCGGCGACGTCGGCCACGTTGGTGGTGCCGGAGATCTCGTTCTCATGCCGCGCCACCAGCACGCCGTCCTTGGTGGAAACGAGATCCGGTTCGATGACGTCGGCGCCATCGTCGATGGCCTTTTGATACGACGCCAGCGTGTGCTCGGGCCGCAATGCCGAGGCGCCCCGGTGGCCGATCACCTGGATGGTGGTGATGGGTGTGGTGCCACCACCGCCACTGCCGTTGGTGCCGCCGTGGTTGTATTCCATCCGGCAGGCGGACAGTGCGACAACTGCAGTCAGGGCAAGCGGGCTCAGCAGGGCAAGGCGGCGCGACATCGGGGGCTCCCGGAAACGGACTCCCCGCATGGTAGTCGCCGTGCCGTGAGGGAGCTACCTGCAGGCTTTGAGAATCCTGTCAGCCGACCAGACGGCCGCGCCGCACGCGCAGGCCCTTTTGCGCAAGCTGTGGCGCCAGCCCGGCCATGGCGGCCAGCGTCTCGCCGCCGTGTGCGTGGCAGATCGCCACGCCGAGTGCGTCGGAGGCATCGGAGCCGGGTTTGCCTTCGAGATTGAGCAGGCGCACGACCATCTCCTGCACCTGGTCCTTGTTGGCACGGCCGTAGCCGACCACGGCCTGCTTCAGTTGCAGCGCGGTGTATTCGAACACCGGCAGGTGGCCGCTCATCAGCCCGCAGATCACCGCGCCGCGGGCCTGGCCCAGCAGCAGTGTCGATTGCGGGTTGACGTTGACGAAGACTTTTTCGATGGACGCGCAGTCGGGCCGGTACGTGCTCACCAGTTCCGACACGCCGTCGTACAGCGTTTTCAGCCGGCTGGGCAGATCGGCATTGCCGTTGCTCTTGATCGTGCCCGAGGCCACGTAGACGAGCTTGTGGCCGTGCCGTTCGAGCACGCCGAAACCGGTTGTGCGAAGGCCGGGGTCGATGCCGAGGATGCGCATGAAGGAAGCGAGGTGAGGTGCCAAAGAAAAACGGGGCAAGGCGCCAGTTTACGCCTTGCCCCGTTTGATCGGTCGAAGACCGTGTTGCTTAGTGGCGGAAGTGACGCGTGCCCGTGAAGATCATCGCCACGTTGCGCTCATCGGCGGCGGCGATCACTTCATCGTCGCGCACCGAGCCGCCCGGCTGGATCACGCACGAGGCGCCGGCATCGACCACCACGTCCAGGCCATCGCGGAACGGGAAGAACGCATCCGACGCCACGGCCGAACCGGCCAGCGTCAGACCAGCGTTCTGCGCCTTGATGCTGGCGATACGGGCCGAGTCCACACGGCTCATCTGGCCGGCGCCCACGCCCAGCGTCATGCCGCCGCCGCAGAACACGATGGCGTTCGACTTGACGAACTTGGCGACGCGCCAGGCGAACATCAGGTCGTCCATTTCCTTCGGGGTCGGGTGGCGCTTGGTGACCACGCGCAGCTCGCTCGGCTGCACGTTCTTGGCGTCCGGGCTCTGCACCAGCAGGCCGCCGCCAACGCGCTTGAAGTCGTACGCGTTCACGCCGTTGCCGAGCGGGATTTCCAGCACGCGCACATTCTGCTTGGCCGCGAACACGGCACGCGCGCCTTCCGTAAAGCCCGGGGCGATCAGCACTTCCACGAACTGCTTGGCGACGATCTGCGCGGCCGCTTCATCCAGCGGCACGTTGAAGGCGATGATGCCGCCGAAGGCCGAGGTCGAATCGGTCTTGAAAGCCTTCTCATACGCTTCCTGTGCGGTGCCGCCGATGGCCACGCCGCACGGGTTGGCGTGCTTGATGATGACGCATGCGGCGCCCTTGGCCGGGTCGAACGACTTCACGCATTCCCACGCGGCATCGGCGTCGGCGATGTTGTTGTACGACAGCTCCTTGCCCTGCAGCTGCGTGTAGTTGGCGAGTGCGCCGTTCACGGCCTTCAGGTCACGGTAGAAGGCGGCAGACTGGTGCGGGTTCTCGCCGTAGCGCATTTCCTGCACCTTGTCGAAGGCCAGGTTCAGCGTCTGCGGATACGCGCTGCGCGTGCTGTGCGACTTGTCGGCGCCCAGGCTCGTCAGGTAGTTGGTGATGGCGCCGTCGTACTGCGCAGTGTGCGCGAACACCTTCTTGGCCAGCATGAAGTTGGTCTCGTAGCCGACGGTGTTGTTGTTGGCCTGCATCTCGGCCAGCACGGTGGCGTAGTCGGCCGGGTCGACGATGACCGTCACGTCGCGGTGGTTCTTGGCCGCCGAGCGCAGCATGGTCGGGCCGCCGATGTCGATGTTCTCGATGGCGTCGGCCAGCGAGCATTCGTCCTTGGCCACCGTCTGCTGGAACGGGTACAGGTTCACCACCAGCAGGTCGATGGTCGGGATGCTGTGCTCGGACAGCGCAGCCATGTGCTCGGGCAGATCACGGCGGGCCAGGATGCCGCCGTGCACCTTCGGGTGCAGCGTCTTGACGCGGCCGTCGAGCATTTCCGGAAAGCCCGTGTAGTCGGCCACTTCCGTCACGGGCAGGCCCGATTCGGCGAGCAGCTTGGCGGTGCCGCCGGTGGAGAGGAGCTTGACGCCACGCTCGTGCAGGGCACGGGCAAAGTCGACGATGCCGGTCTTGTCGGAAACGGAAAGCAGGGCTTGCTGGATCATGGTGGGAACGCCGGAGGGCGAAAGTGGCACCTTGCGATGCCGTCAGAAAGAAAATCGGTTCGAAGCCTGAACGCTATCTCAGCCAGGTCACAGCAACCCGTGCTGTTGCAACTTTTTGCGCAGCGTGTTGCGGTTGATGCCGAGATAGTCAGCCGCCTGCGACTGGTTATTGGACGCCCATGCCATCACGGTTTCCAGCAGCGGCCGTTCGACGGCCTGCAGCACCATGTCATAGACATTGGACGGGTTTTCGCCATCCAGGTCGCGGTAATACGTATCCAGGCTGTCGCGGATGCAGCGTTCGATCGGGTTGCGGCTCATGCGGCAAGCAGTTCCTTGTTGTTGTCGTTGTTGTTGCCCGTCGTGGGGCGCTCGCTGTCAGTGGTGTGCTGGTCTTCGTAGACCAAGCGGTCAGACAGCGCGCGCTGTTCGTCGAAGAACGCGTTGACGGCAGCAAGCTGCGCCGCGGTGTCTTCGATCGTATTCATGCGGTGGCGGAACAGGTTGGCCCCCGCCAACCCGCGCGTGTACCAAGCGATGTGCTTGCGTGCGGTGCGTACGCCCGTGAATTCGCCGTAGAACGCGTAGTGCTCTTCCAGGTGCGCATTCATGATCCCGCGAATCTCTTCCACCTCCGGCGCCGGCAGCAGCGTGCCGGTGTTCAGAAAGTGTTCGATCTCGCGGAACAGCCACGGGCGCCCCTGCGCCGCGCGGCCGATCATGATGGCATCGGCGCCGGTCACCGCCAGTACATGCTTGGCCTTGGCTGGCGTGGCGATATCGCCGTTGGCGACCACCGGAATGCGCACCGACGCCTTGACCGCGGCGATGGTGTCGTACTCCGCATCGCCGTGGTACAGGTCGGCACGCGTGCGGCCGTGTACGGTCAGCATGCTGATGCCCGCGTCCTGCGCGATGCGTGCCACGGTGAGCGCGTTGCGATGTTCGCGGTCCCACCCGGTGCGGATCTTGAGCGTGACTGGCACGCGGTCACCCACTGCACCCACAACCGCCTCGACGATGCGCTGGACCAGCGGCTCGTTCTGCAGCAGGGCGGAACCGGCGGCCACGTTGCACACCTTCTTGGCCGGGCAGCCCATGTTGATGTCGATGATCTGCGCGCCGCGGTCAACGTTGTAGCGGGCGGCCTCGGCCATCATCATCGGCTCGGCGCCAGCAATCTGCACGGAGATCGGCTCCACTTCGCCTTCGTGATTGGCGCGCCGCATGGTCTTTTCGCTTTTCCAGAGCTGCGCGTTGGACGCGACCATCTCGGACACCGCATAGCCCGCGCCCAGCCGCTTGCAGAGCTGGCGGAACGGGCGATCCGTCACACCCGCCATGGGGGCGACGAACAGGTTGTTGCGGAGGGTATGCGGTCCGATCTGCACGGTGCGCGATGCGTGGCTAGCGATGGAGAAACGAAAAAACAGCCCCTTCCGCCCGGGTCGATGGACACATTGGGCGGAGCGACGGGGGTGAAAATGCGAGGACGGGATTTTACCGCCAAACGGCCGAATTGCCTAAATGTTGTGCACAAACTATGCGGCGGTGCGTTCGGCGCGGCCGTCGCTGTCGTGGCAATCGTTACCGGAAGCGCTGCAGGCTGTAGGGGCTGGCGTCGATGAACGGCGGGCGTCCGGCCACCAGATCAGCGATCAGCCGGGCCGTGCCGGGCGCGCCGGTCATGCCCAGGTGGCCATGGCCAAAGGCGAAGAACACGTTGCGGTAACGCTCCGAGCGATCAATCACGGGCAGGCTGTCCGGCAGGGATGGCCGATGGCCCATCCAGGCGCTGTCCTCGGCAAACGTGAGGCCGGGGAAGAGCTGCTGGCCCTGCCGTTGCAGGACGCCGGCGCGCCGGTAGTCGGGCGGGGCATCCAGCCCGCCGATTTCCACCGTGCCCGCAATCCGCAGGCCGCCTTCCATGGGCGTGGCGATGAATTTGCGTTCGCAATCCATGACCGGTCGCGAGGGTTGTACGGTGGGTGCAGACAGCGTAGCGTGATAGCCGCGCTCGGTATCCAGCGGGACGCGGATGCCCGTGAGCCTGGCGCCCAGCCGCATCGACCAGGCCCCCGCGCAGAGGATGAGGGTGGAGACGGGCAGCGTGCCGCAATCCGTGTACAGCCGCGTGGGGCCATGCTCGCCAAACTCGAAATCCAGCACCTTGCGCCGCAGGACTGTGCCGCCCGCCACCACAAAGTTGGCCGCCAGTGTTTTGACCAGCCGTTCCGGATTGCACGTGAAGCCGTTGTCGGGCAGCAGCAGGCCCGATTGAATGTCGGGCGCGAGCGTGGGTTCCAGTTCGCGCGTCTCGCCCGCGCTCAGCGCTTGCGAGCGCACGCCGGTCGTGTCGCGAATCGACTGCGCCAGCCGGTCGCCCGACGAGCGCGCCAGTGTGCGCCACACATACAGATGGCCGGACTGGCGAATCAGCCCGTCGTATTGCGTGGCGTCGAGCAGGCTGCGATAGCCAGGAAAGGTCGCGCCAAAGAGGTTCGCCAGCGACGGCGCTGTCGCGCGGGCCTGCACCTCGTTGCCTGCGCGTACCCATTGCAATAGCCAGGGCAGTGCGCGTGGCAGGTAGGGCCAGCGTACGGTCAGTGGCCCCATCGGATCGGCCAGCCATTTCGGTACCTGCTTCAGCATGCCCGGCAGCGCCATCGGCACGACCGAGGCCACGCTCAGGCAACCCGCGTTGCCAAACGAGCAGCCTTCGCCAACACCGGCCTGATCCAGCAGAGTGACCTGATAGCCGTCACGCTGTAGTTGCAATGCGCATGCGGTGCCGACAATGCCGGCGCCCACCACGGTGATGTGTGGGTGATCGCCGGCACCGGTTTGGATCACGCGTTAGCCTCGCTGCCCAAACATCATCTGCCGCGCTAGCCCGTGCTTGAGCGGCGGCAGGCATTCCAGCAGCGTGAGTGCCGCGCCGCGCAGGTGGCCAAACGGCCGGCCTGGCACCGCGAACGCGCGCGGCAGCAGGTCGGTCAGGCCGATGGTGATGGCGCGGTCGAAGGAGCGTTCACGGGCAAAGCGGGCGAGGGCGGCAGGTGTCGCACCGTCGCGCAGCGTGCGTGCCATTTCGAACGCATCGCGCAGGCCCAGGTTGAAGCCTTGGCCGGCGACGGGGTGAATGGTCTGCGCGGCGTTGCCGATGGCAGCGACACGGCGGTCGACGGGGATGCGCTGTGCATGCAGCCCGAGCGCGAAGGTATGGCGCGGGCCGACCTGTGTGAAGTGGCCCATGCGGTCGCCAAAGGCGGTGCTCAATTCCGTGAGGAAGGCGTCTTCCGGCAAACCGGCGCGGCGGCGTGCCTCGTCAGGCGAGCAGCACCAGACCAGCGCGTAGCCAGGCCCTTGCGTGTCGTCCTGCGGTAGCAGCGCGAGCGGGCCTTCGTTGGTGAAGCGCTCCCACGCCCAGCCTTCCAGCGGCGCCGAGCAGCGGACATGCGCGACGATGGCGGTCTGGCCGTAGTCGCGGCGGCGTGCATGCGAGAGCCCGCCCGCCTGCCTGCGCGCATCGTCGAACAGGCCGCCTTCGGCTTGCACGACGACTTCGGTTTCGATGGCGAGTGGATGGCGTCCCTCATGTGGCCCCCCCTGCAATGCCCGCACCCGTGCCGGCGCGACGGTGCCATCGGCGCGCGGCAGTTGCTCGACGCGCTCGACCGGCGTGTGGTCGTAGCGCGTGAGGCGGTTCGGGTAGCGCTGCATCTGCGTGGCCAGTGCGGCGTTGAGCGCGGCGCTCAGGTCGCCGTATTGCACGACGTGGCCGAGCGCGGGGACGTCGTAGTCTTCGCGGCGGATATGCGCCTGCCCAAAGTGGCCGCGCTGCGAGACATGAATATGCGTGATGGGCGTGGCGCGCGCGGGCCAGCCGCCAATCTCCTGCAGCAGCACGCGTGAGCCGTGCGACAGCGCCAACGCGCGCGGGTCGCGTGCGGCGGCTTCAGCATCGCGCGCGTCGAACAGGGCGATGCGCCAGTCGGTATCGCGCAGCAGCCAGTTGGCCAGCGCCAGTCCCACCGGCCCGGCGCCGACGATGGCGACGTCAAAGTCCGGCGCTGTACCCGTTGTGTCGGTCATTGCTGGCCTCGCATGACCGCTTCGATGTCGGCAACGGCCACCGGCACATCGCGCGTGATGATTTCGCAACCGTTGGGTGTGACGATGGCATCGTCTTCGATGCGGATGCCGATGTGCCAGTACTGCTCGGGCACGCCTGCTGCGGGACGCACGTAGATGCCGGGCTCGACGGTCAGCACCATGCCGGCTTCCAGCGGGCGCCACGGGCGCTCTCCACCGGCCGGCGCGGCGGCGCCCGGTGTGCGGTATTCGCCCACGTCGTGCACATCCATGCCGAGCCAGTGGCCGGTGCGGTGCATGTAGAACTGGCGGTACTGGCCGCCGGCGAGTACATCGTCGAGCGTGCCGACCTGGTTGGCGTCGAGCAGGCCCGTATCGAGCATGCCCTGCGCCAGCACGCGCGTGGCGGCGTCATGCGGCACGTTGTACGGCACGCCTGGGCGTGTCTCGGCAATGGCAGCTTCCTGCGCGGCCACCACGAGTTCATACAGTTCGCGCTGCGGGCCGGTAAAGCGGCCGTTGACGGGGAAGGTGCGGGTGATGTCCGACGCGTAACCGTCCAGCTCGCAGCCGGCGTCGATCAGGCAGAGATCGCCGTCGCGCAGTTCGGCGTTGCCGGCGCGGTAGTGCAGCACGCACGCGTTCGGGCCGGTGGCGACGATGGAGTTGTAGGCGACGCTCTGCGCGCCATGGCGGCGGAATTCGTATAGCAGTTCGGCTTCGAGGTGGTACTCGCGCAGCCCGGCGCGGGAGGCCTGCATGGCGCGCACGTGTGCGCCGGCCGAGATGCGCCCAGCGCGACGCATGATGTCGAGTTCGCCCGCATCCTTGAACAGGCGCAGTTCATCGAGGATGGCGCGCACGTCGAGTGCCTGATGCGGCGACGACACGCCCGCGCGGCCTTGCATGCGCACCGCGTCGAGCCAGCGGCGCATACGGCGGTCGAACGTGCCGCTCTCGGCCAGCGGGTAGGCCACGGCCGCCGCGTTGGCGAGCAGCCCAGGCAAGGTCGCGTCGATGTCTTCGACAGAGTGCGCTTCCTCCAGGCCGAAGGCTTCGCGGGCGGCTTCGGGGCCGAAGCGGAAGCCGTCCCAGATCTCGCGTTCTTCATGCTTCGGGCGGCAGAACAGCACGCTGCGCGCGGGTTCGCCGCCGGCCGGCACGACGATGGCGAGCACCGCTTCGGGCTCGGTAAAGCCGGTCAGGTAGTAGAAATAGCTGTCGTGCCGGTAGGGGTAATCGCTGTCGCGGTTGCGCATGGCTTCCGGCGCGGTCGGCACGATGGCCACACCGCCACCCGCCGCGCGCAGCCACTGCGCGACGCGCTCGCGGCGCTGGCGATAGGTCTGGAGGAAAGCGAGTTCGGTGGCAGACATGGCGTGATTTCCAGCGGCAAACAAGGATCGATGAATTGTAACGCCGCCCCCTTCGCGAGCATCCGTGGCGGATCAATTGCAAAGAAAATTGTGACGTGCGAGGACCTCCTCTAAAGTCTGGGGCGAATGCGGTCGATGAACCGCGGTGGGGTCTGGCCGCATTGCACCGGTCTGCCCAGGAGAACCGATGCTTGCCAGTAGCTATAACCCCCTTCTTGTCCTTCTTTCCCTTTTCGTGGCCATCCTGGCGTCGTATACCGCGCTGGACATGGCCGGTCGGGTTGTTACCGCGCAGGGCCGTGCCGCGTTCTGGTGGCTGGTCGGTGGTGCATCGGCCATGGGGCTGGGCATCTGGTCGATGCACTTTGTCGGCATGTTGGCCTTCAGCCTGCCGATTCCACTCGGCTATGACGTATCAATCACTCTCGGCTCGCTCGCCATTGCCATTGCTTCGTCGGCATTTGCGCTGTGGCTGGTGAGCCGGCGCGAACTGCCGTGGCCGCGGCTGGTGGGTGGCGCGTTGTTGATGGGATCGGGCGTGGCCGGGATGCACTACGCGGGCATGGCTGCGCTGCGCATGACACCGGGCATCCAGTACGACCCCGCCATCTTCGCGCTGTCGGTGGGGGTGGCGGTGCTGGCTTCGGGCGTGGCACTGTGGATTGCCTTCCGCCTGCGGCGTCAGTCGCAGCGTGTGCGTGCGCTGCGCGCCGGATCGGCCGTGGTGATGGGCGTGGCGATTGTCGGCATGCACTACACGGGCATGGCGGCGGCCGCGTTTCCGTTCGGCAGCGTGTGCGGCGCGGCGTATACCGGCGCGAGCGCGGAATGGCTGGCGCTGGTCATCATCATCGTCACGCTGGCGGTGCTGGCGATTGCGCTGATCATCTCCGTACTCGACTTGCGCATGGAGGCGCGCACCGCCGTGCTGGCGCATTCCCTTGCCGAAGCCAATCAGGAGCTGGCCTACCTGGCGCTGCACGACAACCTGACCAAGCTGTCCAATCGCCTGCTGCTGGAAGATCGCCTGAACCAGGCGATTCGCACAGCAGACCGCGAGAAGCGCCACTTCGCGCTGATGTTCATGGACCTGGACGGCTTCAAGGCCATCAATGACGTCTACGGCCACCATGTGGGCGACCTGCTGCTGATTGACGTGGCCCAGCGCATCGTCGCGCGTGTGCGCCAGCAGGACACCGTGGCACGTGTCGGTGGCGACGAATTCGTCGTGCTCGCTTACGTGGATGATCCGCAAGACGCCGGTACGCTGGCCGATGCGCTGCTAGAGGTGGTGCGCGAGCCGTTCATCGCGGGCGGGCACGAGTTGCGCGTGTCGACCAGCATCGGCATCTCCATGTACCCCGGCGATGGCGGCAACCAGCACGATCTGCTTACCAATGCCGACGCGGCCATGTACCACGCCAAGGGTCTGGGCCGGAACGCGTACTGCTTCTTCGAGCCGTCGATGAATGCCAACGTGCACAAGCAACTGCAGCTTGTGCAGGACCTGCGCCTGGCGATCGAGCGGAATGAACTCGTGCTGCACTACCAGCCAAAATTCCATGCGCCCAATGGGCCGATCCTGGGCGTCGAGGCGCTGGTGCGCTGGCAGCATCCGGTGCGCGGGCTGGTCTCGGCGGATGAATTCATCCCGCTGGCTGAGAAGACCGGCCTGATCGTGCCGCTCGGTGCCTGGGTGCTGAACGAAGCCTGCCGCCAGATGGCGCAGTGGCACAGCGAAGGGCACACCACGTGGAGCGTCGCCGTGAATCTCTCCGCGCTGCAGTTTGCCCACGCGGCGCTCATCGATACGGTACGTGACGTGCTGGCGCGCCACGCGCTCGACCCGCATTGCCTGATGCTGGAGATTACCGAGTCGACCGCCATGCGCGATGCCGATGCCAGCCTGCAGATCCTGCAGCAGCTCGATGCCATGGGCGTGCGCATCTCCATCGACGATTTCGGTACTGGGTATTCGAGCTTGCTGTACCTCAAGCGCTTGCCGGCCAGCGAGCTGAAGATCGACCGCGGCTTTGTGCGCGACCTGGCGCACGACACCGAGGACGCGGCCATCGTGTCGGCGATCGTGGCGCTGGGCCAGACGCTGAACCTGCGCATCGTTGCCGAGGGTGTGGAGACGGCTGAGCAGCAGGCGTTCCTCACGCGGCTCGGGTGCGATTCTTTGCAGGGCTATCTGCTGGGCCGCCCGATGGCGGCAGAATCGCTGAGCGCCACGACGTTGCCGTCGCCTTAATCAGGCCGGCTGCGACCCCAGTTCGGCGTCCAGCGCGGCCAGTTGGGCGGGGGTGCCGACGTTTTCCCAGCGGCCATCGAAGCGCTCGCCGGTGGCGCGGCCTTCTGCGATGGCCTGGTGGTACAGCGGCGTCATCGCCAGGCGCGTGCCCGGCGCGATGCCGGCAAACAGGCGGGTGTCGTACAGGCCGATGTTGCCGAACGTGAGCCGTTGCCCGCCATCGGCGCGGAGTGCGCCGTCATCAGTCAGGGCAAAGTCGCCCCGCAGATGGTAGGGCGGGTTGGGCACCATCACGAGGTGCATGCCCGGCACGGGCTGCACAGCCATGGCGGGCGCGCGCTCGCGCAGTGCGGTGTAGTCGTAATCGCAAAACACATCGCCGCTGATGGCGATGAATACGCTGTGGCCATCACCGGCATGCAGCAGCGGCATGGCCTGGGCGACCCCGCCGGCTGTCTCCAGCGCAACGCCCTCCGGCGAGTAGGCAAGGCGCACGCCCCAGGTGCTGCCGTTGCCGAGCGCGGCTTCAATCTGCGCGCCCAGCCAGGCGTGGTTGATGACGATGTCGCGCACACCGGCCGCGGCCAAGCGTTCGATCTGCCAGACGATGAGCGGTTTGCCGCCCACGCTGAGCAGGGGTTTGGGCGTGTGGTCGGTCAGCGGCCGCATGCGGTCACCGCGGCCTGCCGCAAAAATCATGGCCCGCATTGTGGAGTGCAGCGTGGAGCTCAAGCCATCACCTTCATGAGAATCAGCAGCACAGCCATGCCGCCAACGATGGTCCACATCGCGCTCTTGGTGACACGCGCAATGACAATGGCGACGATGCCGGCGATCAGGCGCGGGTTGTCGGCTGATACGGCCAGCGCGCCGTCGCGCATCAGCAGATCGGGCGCGATCAACGCGGTCAGCATGGCCGCCGGCACGTAGGGCAGGGCGCTGCGGAACCACGTCGGCAGGTTCATGCGCCCTTCCAGCGCGATGAACGACAGGCGGATCAGGTAGGTGGCCGCGCCAGAAATCAGCAGCACGCCGAAGAGGATGAGCGCTTTCATACCGCTGCCTCTGTCTTCGGCCGGTTCAGCAACCGCTCCACAATCGCACCGATGGCGATACCCACGCACGCCGCACTCATCAACCCCAGCTTATGCGGCCAGCCCGTCCAAGCGACGGCCAGTGCCGCGCCAGTGAGCGCTGCGGCCAGTTGCGCACGCGTGCGCAGCGACGGCACCACGATGGCGATGAACGTGAGCGGCAGGAAGAAATCGAGCGGCCAGGTGGTCGGCACCTGCGCGCCGAGCAGCACACCAACGATGGTCGACGTTTGCCAACTCGTCCACAGCGCCACACCGGCGCCGAGGAAGTACCAGTGGCGGTAGGCCGTCTCTTCCGCCCCCGAGTTTGCGTTGGAACGTGCGTTGACGACACGGCGGTTCATGGCGGCGAACGCCTCGTCCGTCAGCAGATAGGCGATCAGCCATTTCCAGCGGCGCGGCAGGTGCGCCAGCGCCGGGGCAATGCTGGCCGAATACAGTGCGTGGCGCAGGTTCACCATCGACACCGTCGCCGCAATGACCAGCGCGGGCGCGCCGCCGGCCCACAGCTGCACCAGGATCATCTGCGATGCGCCACCGAACACGATGGCGCTCATCGCCACGGCCAGCCACGCGGGCATGCCGGCCGACGTGGCCAGCACGCCGTAGATCAGGCCGAACGGCACCACGCCCAGCAGCATCGGGGCGAGTGCGAGAACGCCGGCGCGGAATTCAGCAGCGCGTGGGGAGGCCATTGGATTGGATATCAGAACGTGTAACCGATCTGCTGGGCGCGATCTTCAAGCTGATCGAGCAGGCGGGCGAGCGGCGCCAGCGCGTTGTAGCGGCTGCAGACGCGGCGCAGATAGGCGATAAAGCGCGGCGTGTCTTCCACGTAGCCGGTCTTGCCGTCGCGGTAGCGCAGGCGCGCGAAGATGCCGGCCACCTTCAGGTGACGCTGCGCGCCCATCCATTCGAGCGCGCGGTAGAACTCGCCGAAGTCTTCATCCACCGGTAGGCCGGCTTTGCGGGCGGCTTCCCAGTAGCGCACGGCCCAGTCGAGCTCCTCTTCTTCTTCCCACGACAGGAAGGCGTCGCGCAGCAGCGAGGCGGCGTCGTACGTGATCGGACCGTAGACTGCGTCCTGGAAGTCCAGCACACCCGGCTGCGATGGGTCGGCCGCGTTGATCATCAGGTTGCGCGGCATGTAATCACGATGCACGTACACCTTCGGCTGAGCCAGGGCGCTGTCGACCAGCAGCTTGAAGACCTTGTCGAGCGATTCGCGCTGGGTGGCGTCGAGCGGGCGCTGCAGGTGGCGATCGATGTACCAGTCGGGGAACAGCGACAGCTCGCGGCGCAGCAGCGCTTCGTCGTACGGCGGCAGCTCGCCTTCGCGCGAGGCCAGTTGCCAGCGCACCAGCGTGTGGATGGCCGGACGGAACAGCGTGTTGGCGTAGGCGAGGTCGAAATCGCGCTCGCGCAGCGACTGCAGGTAGGTTTGCGGGCCCAGATCGGTCAGCAGCAGGAAGCCCTGCGCGAGGTCCTGTTCCAGCACCTGCGGCGCGCGCACGCCGGCGCCGTTCAGCAGGCCGGCCACATGGACGAAGGGGCGGCAGTCCTCCTGCGGCGGCGGGGCATCCATCAGGATGAGGGTGCTGGGCTGGCCACCGGATTGGTCGCCAGCGGCGCCGTCTACGCGGAAGTAACGACGGAAGCTGGCATCGGCCGAGGCGGGGCGCAGCGTATCGATGTGCAGCCCGTGGGCGGCGGGCAAAGTGCTGAGCCAGTCGCGCAGTTGATCGAGACGCGCGTCGGTTGCGCCGGTGGCGGCGCCAGGGGTCGAAGCCATGCTGAGGGAACGCTGGAATGAGGCAGGAAAGAAGCCCCGTATAATACCCGACCGAGTTTCGCCGCGAGCGAGCGCCCGCCCCATCTGGCCGGCCTGGCGCGGCAAAACACCGACCGATGATGTGCCTGCGTGCCCGGTGCCCATTTGCCCGGCGCGAGCCCAGTTTCCGACTTGCATGACCGAACCGAACCGAGCCAGGAAGACCCGGCAGCGCACTGCTGTTGCCAAGCCCGACGAGCGCGGCACCAATTTGGCCGTCAACCGGCGCAGTGCGCTGGCATTGCGGCCGCTGGTGTTCGCCGTGGCCGGGGTCTGGGCGGCGACGTCCGCAGCGCAGAGCCAGGGCGCCGCGCAATCGGCGCCTGCGGCAACATCGTCCGAGTCTTCCGTGACGGCGCTGGCCACCTCCGGCCCCGCCACACCTGGCGGCAGCCCGCTCGTGCCCAAGATGGCCGAGCCGGCCCAGCGTCAGGACAACACCGTCCCCACGTTTACCGCGGCCGACAAGATGGATGGCCGCACCAATGAAGACGTGCATCTGCGCGGCCACGGCGAATTACGTCGCAACGGCACGGTGGTGAAGGGCGACACGCTCGACTACAACCAGGACACCGACGTTGCCACCGCCACCGGCAATGTGCGGCTGTTCAAGGGCGGCACGCTGGTCACCGGCCCGGATGCCAAGCTCAAGGTCACGGCCAACGAAGGCACCATGAGCACACCGTCGTATGAGTTCCATTCGACTGGCGGCCGCGGTACGGCAGATCGCATCGATTTCATCGACAAGGACAACACCCGCATCACGCACGGCACGTACACCACGTGCTCGCCGGACAACGTCGACTGGTACTTCAGCGCAAGCCGTATCGACATCGACAGCGATCGCCAGGTCGGCACCGGCCGCAATGGCGTGCTGCACTTCTTCGGTGTGCCCGTGTTTGCGGCGCCCGTGATGGATTTCCCGCTCAATGACGACCGGCGCAGCGGGTTCCTTGCGCCGGTGTTCGGCTACAACAGCCGTAGCGGCGCCGATATCACGACGCCGTACTATTTCAACATCGCACCCAACCGAGATCTGACGCTGTATCCGCGCTTGCTGACGCAGCGTGGCCTGCAGCTGGGCGCCGAGTACCGGTATCTCGATACGTCGTACAGCGGTGCGTTGCGTGGGGAATTCCTGCCCGACGATCGCGAAGCGGGTCGCAACCGGTGGTCGATCGCCCTGCAACACACCCAGCGCCTCGCTCCTGGGTTGAACGCTTACGTCAACTACAACAAGGTCTCCGACAACACCTATCCGGATGACCTTGGCCGCAGTATCGTCACCGCAACGCAGCGGCAGTATGTCCAAGAAGGCGGCGTTACGTATGCGATCGGCGACTGGGTCGCGTTGGCGCGCGTACAGAAGTTCCAGACACTGTCGACTGCGACCACACCGCTTTCGCCGCCGTACGAGCGTGTGCCGCAGTTGAACCTGTCGTATACGCGGTACGACCTCGGCGGGTTCGACATCAATTTCCAGACCGACTACACACGGTTCTCGATCCCAACACCTGACACCGTGCAGGGCGAGCGCCTGTTCATGCAGCCGACGATCAGCTATCCGATCGTTCGTCCAGGTTGGTACGTCACGCCCAAGTTCATTCTGAACGCCACGTCATACCGCCTGGACCGTCCCGCAGGCGATACGCAGCAGTCGCAGATCAACCGCACGCTGCCGACTTTCTCGCTCGATTCCGGCATGACCTTCGAGCGCGACGCGCCACTGGTCTCCAGGCTGTTCGGCGTGAGCTATATCCAGACGCTGGAACCGCGCCTGTTCTACGTCTACACGCCATATCGTGATCAGTCGCAGATCCCGTTGTTCGACACGGGGCAGTCGGATTACAACCTCGGCCAGATCTTTACCGAGAACCCGTACACCGGCTACGACCGCATCGCCGATAACAACAAGGTGACCGCGGGCGTGACCACGCGCTTTATCGAGGCAGAATCGGGCATCGAGCGTTTGCGCGCCACGATCGCGCAACGGATCGATCTCGATGGCCAACGAGTGACGCTGGCTGGCGCCGCGCCGACGGCGGTGCGCCGTTATTCGGACCTGCTGGGCGCGACCACGATCCAGATGTTCCGTGGCATCTTTTTCGATACGAACCTTCAGTACAATCAGGACATCGATCGCGTCATGCGCTCGACCGTGGCATTCAGCTGGAAGCCGGAAGCCAACAAGGTGATCAACCTCGGCTACCGCTACTACCGCGCCGATACCAATACGGGTCAGTTGCCGTTGGAGCAGGCGGACATCTCGGCGCAGTGGCCGATCACGCGCCGCCTGTATGGCCTGGGCCGCATCGGTTACGACCTCGACGCACGCAAGCCATCGGATATGCTGCTCGGTCTCGAATACGTGGCCGATTGCTGGGTTGGCCGCCTGGCCGTGCAGCGTTATAGCAATGCGGTCTCGGGCTATACGACACACATCTTTGCCCAGATCGAGTTCAAGGGCCTGTCGAAGGTGGGGAACAATCCGATCGACGTGATTCGCCTGAACGTGCCCGGCTACCAGCCGGTGACCGCGCAGCCGATTACGCCGTCCGTGCTGGATCAATATGAATAACGACATGATGGCTTTCCAATCGAACGCTGACCACCTTGCCACGCGCGTGGCACCTGCCCGCCGCCTGGGCGCAATGACGAAGGCGCTGGTTGCGCTGGCCTTGGGGGCTGTGCTGGTGCCTGCTGTCCACGCGCAGCAGCCGCAGAAAAAAGGCGCACCGCTGAAGGGCATCTTCTCCAAGCCTGATTCGTCGCCCAGCCAACCGCTGCTGCAGGGCACGCTGCCCGGGCCGACGGCTGCCGGCACGCCGCGCAGCCAGCTCGTTGACGAGGTGGTGGCTGTGGTCAACACCGATGTCATCACCCGCCGCGAACTGCTCAATCGTGCTGACCTGGTTGAGCGCACGTTCCGCGCGCAGAATCGTCCACTGCCTCCGCGTGCTGATCTGCTCGGCGAGGTGCTCGAACAGCTGATTCTGGAACGCGTGCAGGCACAGACCGCCAAGGAAAGCGGTATCCGCGTGTCCGATGCCGACGTGGATCGCGCCGTGGAAAGCGTGGCCCAGCGCAACAGCCTGTCGGTGCCGCAGCTCAAGAGCAAGCTGACGGAATCGGGCATGGCCTACGGCAAATACCGCGAAGACCTCCGTCAGGAGATTCTGCTGGCCCGCCTGCGCGAGCGCGAGGTGGATTCCAAGGTGCAGGTCTACGACGGCGAGATCGACAACTATCTGGCGCAGCAAGGTGGCGGTGCCACCGCGGCTGGCGAGCAGGAATACAACGTCGCGCAGATCCTCGTGCCGGTGGCAGAAGACGCCACGGCTGACCAGAAGGCCGCTGCCCGCAGCAAGGCGGAAAACCTGCTCAAGCAAGCGCAGGGCGGCGCTGATTTCGCCAAGCTGGCGCGTGAAAATTCCGGCGGGCAGGATGCTGCCCAGGGCGGTGAACTGGGCCTGCGCCCAATCGGTCGCCTGCCGGCGGTGTTCGCCAACGCGGTAGTCGACATGAAGGCCGGTCAGGTGGCGAGCCAGGTGATCGAAAGCCCGGCGGGTTACCACGTGGTCAAGCTGCTGGAGAAGCGCGCGCCGACGACCGCCATTGCCACCAAGGTGCAGCAGACGCAGGTGCGCCACATCCTGATCAAGACCGGTGCGACCATGTCGGCTGACGACGCACGTCGCCAACTGGTTGGCCTGCGCGACCGTATCGTCCACGGCTATGATTTTGCCGACGCCGCGCGCCGGTTCTCGCAGGACGGCTCGGCCAGCGCCGGCGGTGAGCTGGGCTGGGTGTCGCCGGGTCAGCTTGTGCCGGAATTCGAACAGGCGATGAACCTGCTCAAGCCGGGTGAGGTCTCGCAGCCGGTGCAGAGCCAGTTTGGCGTGCACCTGATCCAGGTGGAAGGCCGCCGCGAAGCCGAGGTGCCGGTGGACCGCCAGCGCGACTATGCGCGTTCGGTGATCCGCGAGCAGAAGGTCCAGGCGGCCTATGAGGATTGGCTGCGTGAGTTGCGCGACGGCGCGCACGTGGAATACCGCGTGAATCGCCAACAGCAATAAGCCTGCTACGCTGCGGGTATCCGCATCGCACACGGCCGCCTGTGGGCGGCCGTGGCATTTCTAGACTGACTTCGACACTGCTTCTGACAAGCGCCGCATGCTGAACATTGCAATCACGACTGGCGAGCCCGCCGGCATCGGTCCCGACATTACCGTGGCAGCGCTGCTGCATCTGGCACGGCAGACATCGTCGCGCTATGCCGATGTGCAGTGGCATGTGATCGGGGATGCCGCCCTGCTGCAAGCGCGTGCCGATGCCATTGGCCAGGGGGATTTCTGGCGCGTGGCGTCCACGGCGCTGACCATCGTGGAGCGCCCGCTCGGCGCACCGGTGCGTGCGGGCGTGCTCGACGCGGCCAATGGGCGCTACGTGCTCGACCTGCTTGATGTTGCCATCGACGGTTGCCTGCGCGATGCGGCAGACGGTGCACGCTACGACGCGATGGTCACGGCGCCGGTGCAGAAGAGCACCATCAACGATGCCGGGGTGCCCTTCACTGGCCATACCGAATACCTGGCCGAACGCAGCCACACGCCGCGCGTGGTGATGATGCTGGCCGGCCCGCAGCCCGCGCACAACAACGCCATGCTGCGCGTGGCCCTGGCGACCACGCATCTGCCGTTGCGCGAGGTGCCGGATGCCATCACGCCTGCCGTGCTCGACGAGACACTGGACATCGTGCAGCGTGACCTGCGCGCCCGCTTCGGACTGAGTGCGCCGCGCATTCTCGTGACGGGGCTGAACCCGCATGCCGGTGAGTCCGGCCACCTCGGCCGCGAGGAAATCGAGGTGATCGAGCCCGCCATTGCCCGCGCGCTGGACCGCGGCATCAACGCCCGCGGCCCGTATCCGGCCGACACGTTGTTTCAGCCGCGCCTGCTGGCCGATGCCGATTGCGTGCTCGCGATGTATCACGATCAGGGGTTGGCGCCGCTCAAGTACGGCACCTTCGGCCACGGTGTGAACATCACGCTGGGCTTGCCGTTCGTGCGCACGTCGGTTGACCACGGCACCGCGTTGACACTGGCCGGCACGGGCCGTGCCGAGTTCGGCAGCCTGCTTGAGGCGATCGACACCGCCATCGCCATGGCCCGGCATGCCTCTCGGGCAGCACGTTCCTGATTTCCGCTTTCACCTTTTCGATTTCGAGTTCTGCAATGGCACGATCCACGACCGGCGTTCACCAGGGGCATCAGGCCCGCAAGCGCTTCGGCCAGAACTTCCTGGTCGATGACGGCGTGATCCACGCCATCGTTGCCGCAATTGATCCGCAGCCCGACGACGTGCTCGTCGAAATCGGCCCCGGCCTGGGCGCGCTCACGGTGCCGCTCATGGAGCGTGTGCGCACACTGCAGGTGGTCGAATTGGACCGAGACCTTGTGGCGCGCCTGCAGCGACGTTTTGGCGATCGGCTGATCGTACATGCGGGCGACGCACTGGCGTTCGACTTTGGCTCGCTGCATCAGGCGGACCGGCCGCTCCGCATCGTCGGCAACCTGCCGTACAACATCTCGAGCCCGCTGCTGTTTCACCTGGCGGCGTTTGCCGACCGTGTGCGCGATCAGCACTTCATGCTGCAGAAAGAGGTGGTCGACCGGATGGTGGCCGCGCCCGGCAGCAAGGCGTTCAGCCGACTGTCGGTGATGCTGCAGGTGCGGTACTACATGGAACAGGTGCTGGAGGTGCCGCCGGGCTCGTTCAATCCGCCGCCCAAGGTGGATTCGGCTGTGGTGCGGATGATTCCGTGGCCGGCGGACAAGTCGCCCTACGCGCCGGTGGACGTGCGCGCGCTGGGCACGGTGGTGACGATGGCGTTTTCGCAGCGGCGCAAGGTGTTGCGCAACACGCTGGGGGCGTTGCGCGATGTGATCGATTTCGACGCGCTGGGCTTCGATCTGGGCCGACGCGCCGAGGAAGTGCCAGTGGCGGACTTCGTGGCGGTGGCGAACGCGCTGCCGGCAAACCGCATTGCCGGCAGCATGTCAGACCTTAGCGAAGATTGACGAGCAGGATGCCCGAGAGCACCAGTGCGGCGGCCAGTGCAAAGCGCAGGCCGACCGGCTCGTGTAGCAGCAGTACGCCAAAGGCCACGCCAAACAGTGGCGTCAGGAACGAGAACACCGACAGCCGCGACGCCAGGTAGCGGCGCAGCAGCCAGAACCACGTCAGGTAGCTAGCAAACGCAATCAGCACGGACTGATAGGCGAGGCTGGCGAGCGCGGTTGGTGTCAGGTTGGCCGTGAAGGCCTGGCCGGTGCCCGCAGCCATCACCATCAATAGCACGGCCGAGACGGCCAGCTGATAGAGCAGCGTCTTCGCCGCCGGCGCATTCGACAGCTTGCTCGCCCGCACGACGATGGTCGTCGCGCCCCACAGCGCACCCGCCACCACGCCCAGCGCATCGCCCAACGACGTCGACGGCCCGGCCGCCGGGTGCAGCATGCCGTCGGCGAACGCCAGCACGATCCCCGCAAATGCAATGCCGATGCCGATCCACTGACGCGGCCGCAGGTGCTCGCCCGCCACGAAGACGTGCAGCCCGAGTGCGGTGAAGATGGGCGCGGTGTACAGAAACACCGCCATGCGCGAGGCCGTGGTGTAGCCCAGGCCGATGAAGATGCACAGGAACTCGACGCCGAACAGGATGCCCGCCATCAGGCCGCCGGGCAGCGTGCCATCGCGCACCGACAGGCACGTGCCGCGCCACAGCGCAAACGCCAGCACCAGCACCGAGGCAATCGTCGAACGTACGCCGGCCTGCATGACCGGGCCGACGTCGTGCGCGGCGACCTTGATGGCGACCTGTTGAAAGCCCCAGCACATGCACAGCACCACCATCAGGCCGATGGCGGTGCCGTCCAGCGGGCGTCGGACCGCGTCAGTGGCGGTTGCCATCGGGCATCGAGCGTGCCTGGATCAGCTCGATCTTGTAGCCGTCCGGATCTTCCACAAACGCGATGACGGTGGTGCCGCCCTTGACCGGGCCGGCCTCACGGGTGACCTTGCCGCCCGCATTGCGGATCTGGTCGCAGGCCTGTGCAGCGTTCTCAACTTCGATGGCGAGGTGGCCGAATGCGGAGCCGAGGTCGTATTCGCTCACGCCGTAGTTGTAGGTCAGCTCAATGACGGTGTTGCCGGTTTCCGGGCCGTAGCCCACGAAGGCCAGCGAGTACTTGTATTCTGGGTTGTCGCTGGTGCGCAGCAGTTGCATGCCGAGCACCTTGGTGTAGAAGTCGATCGAGCGCTGCATATCGCCGACGCGCAGCATGGTGTGGAGCATTCGCATGGGGGTTCCTTCCTGGGGACTGCGGGGAAGGCGATATTGTAGGAGCGGATGCCCGAACGTGCAGGGCGCGAATCAGAAGCGGATGACAGCGCTGGCCCAGGTCATTGCGCGAGGTTGATCGCCGAGCAGCCGATCGCTCTTGCCCCGGATGGCATGGCTGAGGCTCAGTGTGGCGCGCTGGCTGATCGTGTAGCTCACGCCGGCGCCGTAGCCGTCCATCGTGACCCGGTTCGCGCCGCTGCGCACAAACTTCTGCGCGGTGGCCTGCGCACGGTCGTAGAACGCCTGCACGCTCAATCCTTTGACGACGGGCACGGCCACATTGAGCGTGGCCGAAGCCACATAGCCGCTGTCCGCACTCACCGTGTCGTTGCTGTAGGCGCGCACGGCACCGGGGCCGCCGAGCACCATCTTTTCCGAGCCGTCGAGGTTGCGCGAGGCATGCTGCGTATTGATAGACAGATCGAGCAATGTGCCGCGCGCCAGCCCCTGACTGAACTTTGCGGACGTCGTCATCTTGTAATAGGCGCCACGCGTTTGTGCGCCATTCCAATCATCGGTATTGCGCAAGCGTCCGGCGCTCGTGCCGATCTGGTATTGCAGAACGTTGGGTCGTCCGGCCAACTGGCTTTGCCGGTCTCCGGAGAGTTGCAGGTTGAGCACGTGGGCCGTGCGCGGGTTGGGCAGATCGAAGAGTGAATCCGACATGCGCTTGGCATCCAGATTCGCGCTGATATCCAGATTGCCCGTCGGGCGGCGCAAGAGCGGGTAGCTGCCGTACAGGCTGAACACAGTCGCATAGCCTTCGCCGAGATCCCGGTACAAGCCGCCCAGCGTGTAGTCGACACGTGAGACGGCGACACCGGCGCGCGCGCCCCGTGCGCCCACTGGCGCGTCATAGGACACGCGCCCGATGAGCGTGCGCCCACCGTCGCTGTCGTGATTGAACTGGAGGAAATCCGGCGCGCCGTACAGCACGGCCTGGAGGCGATCACCGAGCCCAAGCGGGCTGTTGACGTTGATTTGTGTGCCGACGCGATTGCGCCCACTGGTGCGCGACCCCGCATTGTCGAGCACGAAGGCGCCTTCCACGCGCGGGCCCGCTTCGGTGCTGACGGACAGCACGGTGCCCCCCGGGGTTTGCCCGGGAGACAGCACCGGCGTCAACGTGCCGACGCCGGGCAGCTCGGACAGACGGGTCAATTGGTCCTGTGCAGCTTGCACGTCGCCGGTCAGGGTGATGCCGCTGGCCAGATAGCCTTGCAAGACACGGTCCCGCACCAGTGAGCGGTTGCCCTTGAGGTGTATCGCCTCGACATGGCCGCGCAGCACGCGCAAATGCAAAATACCATCGACCATGTCCTGTTCTGGCACGTAGGCATACGAGATGCTCTCGCCGTTGTCCAGCAGCACGCCTGTCACCTGCACGGCCACGTTGCGCACGTCGGTGAGCGTCATGTCGCGGTCGCGGTAGGGTGCGACGACGGCATCGACGAGCGGCTTCAGGCGTTCGGGCACGTTGTCGACTTCGATGCGTGCAATGCGCACGTGCTCCTCATCGGCGGCGGCCGATGTGGCCGCCTGAGGGCGAGTGCCCTCAATGGCGGGCGCATCACCGACATGCCGATCGATGGGCGCATTCAGGGTGGGGTTGCTCTGCAAAAGCGAGCCGCTGGAAGGCGTGCCCGGATTGCCGCCCGGCAGGCTTTGCGCACTGGCGGGCACGTACGACAACGCACCCGAGGCGAAGAGCCCCAGGGAGAGAAGGGAAGATCGGGTATCCATGGCAAACAAGATGTGCGAAAGCCCGGGCAATGCCGGGCCTTCCGCACCAGCCGACGCGAGCCTGTCAGGCTTTCGGCGGGTGCGTTCTGTGACAGTCGGTTTTATCGACGGGGCAGGCCGATCGTCCGGCCGTACACGATGTCAGGCAACACGCCGTCGAACACCTGGCTGGCCGAGGCGAGCTTGTAGGTCAGGTTGCCGTAGACCCGCACGCCAGCCTGTTTGTCGACGTTGCCCTTCGTTGCCAGCGTCAGGTTGCCGGTCTGTGCACGCCCTTGCAGGGTGATGCCCTTGGCGCCTTGCAGGTAGGTGTCCCCGTAGGTCCACAGGCGACCCACCGTCAGGTGGCCATCCATCGCATTGAGATGGACAGCGTTGCCGTAGATCTGGCCGGTCAGGGTCACGTTCTCGGCGGCATCGATCGTGATGTTGCCCTGGGCGTCCAGCAGCGGGTTGTTGTTCCACCCACCGGCCATCGAGACGTTCGTGCCAACGACGTTCACGTTACCCAAGGTCATGACCGGATTGGTAAAGACCACCGAGTCACCGGCTACAGACACGTTGCCGGCGGCGAAGATATTGCCGAGCTGGATCTCGCCCTTCTCAGACATGGCGAGGATGTTAGAGGTGTGCGTGCTTGCAATGGAGCCGCCGTTGCGGGCGGTGAGGTAGACCGTGCCCATGACGCGGTTCGAGTAGTTCCACCCGTTCTGCATGAGGTTGACCGTGTTGCCGATCGTAGTCAGATCGCCAGACACCCACAGGTTGGAGAGCTTCACGTCGCCTTGGGCGACCGCAGTCATGTTTCCGTCGGCAGACATGGAGCCGTAGGAGATGCTGGTGATATCGCCGTCACCGAAACTTGCCAACGTGACGTTGCCGCGGGTGGGGGCGCACGTAACGCACGCTTGCTCGAAGCGCGCCAGCTTCTTGGCCTCGATCGTGCCCGCATTGTTGATCACGGAGCGGGTCAGAGAGTCGCGCGCCCAGGCAGTGAGCATGATGTCGCCGTCACGGGTTCTGATGAGGCCGCGGTTGGAAACCAGGGCTTCCAGGCTGGCTTTGTCCACGCCGACCTGCAGACCGGAGTCTGCGAACGTCAGGGAGATGTCGCCCCCGCTGGCAAGCGTCACATCGCCGTTCAGGGAGTAGAGCGTGCCCCCGTTGGTGACGTTCTTCGCGCCGATCAGAGCGATTGACTCGTTGGCCACGACGAAGCCGTCGTTGGTCACATCGCCTTGCCCGCCGCCGGTAAAACGCAGGTGGTCAGCCTTGAAATCTGCGTCGCTGATGTTCAGCGACGAGGCCACCAAGCTCCCGACGCTCACGTTCGCGCCCCTGCCGATCAGCACGCCGTTCGGGTTCACGATAAACACGCGCCCGTTGGCATTGAGTGAGCCGAGGATGGTGGTGGGGTCGACGGAGTTGATGCGGTTCAGAACGGCCGAGGTGGCGCTCTTCTGGTTGAAGTTCAGCGTGTCGTTGGCACCGACGTTCATCTGGTCCCAGTTGACGATCATCTTGTTGCTCGTCTGGGTGACCGTGGTGGTATTACCGTTGCGGCTGATGTTGCCGGAGCCATCGACAATGGTGCCGTTGCCGACGGCATGCGCGGCCTGGGCGCTTGCCAGCATCAATGCGGCCAGCGCGATGGAGCGGATGTGCGTGGGTGTTTGTTTCATGTCGTTCATCCAAGTGGTTGGATGAGAGACCTTACAAACACGGCGTCGCCGAAAGAATCAGACTAGGCTCAATGCAGACTCCGTACAGACACGGATGACGGCAAGGCGCTTGATCGGCTAGAACGCCGGCAAATACTCCGGCGGATGCGAACGCAGTTGTTCGCGTGCTTCGCGGAATTCGGGGAAGATCGATTCCACGGTGTCCCAGAAGCGCGGGCTGTGGTTCATTTCCTTGAGGTGCGCCAACTCGTGCGCGACCACGTAGTCGATCAGGCTCATCGGGAAATGCACGAGGCGCCAGCTCAGGCGGATCTTGCCGTCGGCCGTGCAGCTGCCCCAGCGCGTGGCGGCGGAGGACAGCGCATACGCGCTATGCCGCACACCCAGGCGCTCGGCATACACGTCGAGCCGCTCGCCGAACAGCCGGCGCGCCTGCGTTTGCAGCCAGCCTTGCACGCGATCCTTGATCTGCTGCTCGGTGGCCGAGGGCGGCAAGCCAAGATGCAGCATGCACGCATCGGCATCGAACATCAGCGCGCCGATGGGCGACTCCAGCTTGAGCGTGATCGACTTGCCCAAGAAGGGCAGCGACGCGCCATCCTGCCACTCCATCGGCGGCAGCACGCGGCGTGCGGCGCTGGTGCGCCATTCCGCCAGCTTGGCGAAGATCCACTTCTGCTTTTCGGAGATGGCGTGCTCGATCTCACCCAGCGTGACCCAACGCGGCGCGGTGATCGACAACCCCCGGTCATCGATGACAAAGCCGATGGTGCGCCGCGACGAGCGCTTGAGGTTGTACACCAGCGCACGCTCGCCCAGCGTCAGGCGACGTTGGTTGGGGCCAAGCGGTACGGTGGTGGGATCGACTGCGGGTGGGGCGAGGAGGGGAGCGTCCGACTGCGAGTGCGGGAGCGACGGGGCTTCAGGCGCGAGCAGCGGCAGTTCGAGTTGAACGCTGTCGGCGGTGGTGGGCGAAGTCGGTGGTCGCAGCAGTTTCATGCACGCTCGCGGTAGCTATCGGCGTCGATTCTACGCATTTCTGTTTCGATCCACGCTTCGACTTCGCGGTTGAGCTGGTCGCTGGTCTTGCCGGCGGTTGGGATGGCAGGGCCGACCGACAGCGTGATCAGACCCGGATGCTTCAGGAATGAATTGCGCGGCCACACGCGCCCGGAGTTGTGGGCGATGGGGATGACCCATGCGCCGGTATCGACGGCAAAGCGCGCACCGCCGCTCTTGTAACGCGGCTTCGGGTCGCCCGAGCGCGTGCGCGTGCCTTCCGGAAACATGATGACCCAAGCGCCGTCGGCCAGGCGCTCCTTGCCCTGGCGCGCCACCGAGGCGAACGCGTTGGCACCGTCCTTGCGGTTGATGTGCACCATTTTCAGCAAGCCCAGCGTCCAGCCGAAGAACGGCACGAACAACAGCTCGCGCTTGAACACGAAGCACAGCGGGCGCGGCATGGTCGCAACATACGCCATGGTCTCCCAGGCCGATTGATGCTTGGAGAGCAGCACCACCTGCTTGTTGGTGGCGACGGCCTCTTCAATATGTTCCCAGCCCTCGTATTTCCAGCGGATGCCCACCAGAAAGCGCGCCGTCCAGATCACGGACTTGGTCCAGCCCGTCACCATCCAGAAGCGGCGATGCGGGTTCAGGATCGGAAACACGATGAAGCAGGCCACCGCGTAGATGGGCGTCCAGACGACCAGGAAAATCAGGAGCAGCAGCGAACGGATGAAGGTCATGGATGGCAATTCAAGGGGCACGCGAAGGCATACCCTGGGGTGCAGGCGACAGCAATGCACGCGCAAACGCGCGCAGGTCTGTGTGGATTTGGGTGCCAGGCGGCAGGTTGCCGGCGTCCCGCGTTTTGATGCCCTTGCCGGTCAGCACGAGGTGAGGCAGAGCGCCGACTTCCACGCCAGCCTGCAGGTCGCGCAGCGAATCGCCAACCACCGGCACGCCGGTCAGGTCCACGTCAAAGCGGCGTGCGATCTCGTGGAACATGCCGGCTTTAGGCTTGCGGCATTCGCAGGCCTCTGCGGCGGTGTGCGGGCAGAAGAAGACGGCATCGACACGGCCACCGAATGCGGCCAGCGCCTTGTACATCTTCTCGTGCATGGCATTGAGCGCAGCCGCTTCGAACAGCCCGCGGCCGATGCCCGACTGGTTGGTCGCCACCACCACCTGGAAGCCGGCCTGGTTCAGCTCGGCGATCGCCTCCAGGCTGCCGTCGATGGCGATCCACTCCTCAGGCGATTTGATGAACTGGTCGCTGTCGAGGTTGATGACGCCATCGCGGTCGAGGATGACCAGCTTGGGGACGTGGGGCATGTCAGGCTCCGAACAATGCTCAAGCGGCCAGCTTGGAGATGTCCGCCACGCGGTTCATCAGGCCATGCAGCTCGCCCAAGAGCGCCAAGCGGTTGTCGCGCAGTGCAGTGTCGTCGGCCATCACCATCACGCCATCGAAGAACGTGTCGACCGCTTCGCGCAGGCCGGCCAGCGTCTTCAGTGCCGTGGTGAAATCGCCGCGCGCAAACGCATCGTGCACGTGCGGTTCGGACGAAGCGACGGCCTGATGCAGCGCGCGCTCGGCGTCTTCCTTGAGCAGTTGCGTCTGTACCGCGCCAATGGCCACATCCGTCTTCTTCAGGATGTTGGTGATGCGCTTGTTGGCGGCGGCCAGGGCTTCTGCTTGCGGCAGGGCGGCAAACGCACGCACGGCTTCGAGGCGCGCGACGATGTCGTCCAGACGCTGCGGGCGCTGGCTGACCACGGCTTCCACCTCGTTGGTGCTGTAGCCCTTGTCCTTCAGGTAGCCGCGCAGGCGGTCGTACAGGAAGTCGGTGATGGCGGCCAGGTCCGGTTTGACCGCGGCGATGCCGTCGAAGCTGGCGGCGGCAATCTGCAGCGCGTCGTCGATGGTGAGCGTGAGCGGCTTCTCGATCAGCATGCGCAGGATGCCCAGCGCGTGGCGGCGCAGCGCGAACGGGTCTTTCTCGCCCGTGGGTTGCAGGCCAATGCCCCAGATGCCGACCAGCGTTTCCAGCTTGTCCGCCAGTGCCACCACGGTGCCGGTAGCAGTCGAGGGCAGAGCATCGCCTGCAAAGCGCGGCTGGTAGTGCTCGGAGCAGGCCAGCGCCACATCGTCGGGTTCACCATCGTGGCGGGCGTAGTACGTGCCCATCGTGCCTTGCAGCTCGGGGAACTCGCCCACCATGTCGGTCAGCAAATCGGCCTTGGCGAGCAGCGCACCGCGCGAAGCGTGTGCGACATCCGCGCCGAGCTTTTCCGCCAGTTGGCCAGCGATGGCTTGCAGGCGCGACACGCGCTCAAGCTGCGTGCCGATCTTGTTGTGATAGACCACACGCGAGAGCAGCGGCACGCGGTCGGCCAGCGGCTTCTTCTTGTCTTGTTCGAAGAAGAAGCGGGCATCGGCCAGGCGCGGGCGCACCACGCGCTCGTTGCCCTGGACGATGGCCACCGGCGTGCCAGTGGCGATGTTCGAGACGATCAGAAAGCGGTTACGCAGATGGCCTTGGGCATCCGTCAGCGCAAAGTACTTCTGGTTCGTCTGCATGGTCAGGATCAGGCACTCCTGCGGCACGGCGAGGAACGCTTCCTCGAAGTGGCAGGGGTAGACCACGGGCCATTCGACCAGCGCGTTGACTTCGTCCAGCAGCGCTTCGGGCATCACCACGGTATCGGCGCCGGCGGTCTTGAGCAGTTCAGCGCGGATGGCTTCCTTGCGCTTGCCGTAGTTGGCGATGACCTTGCCTTGGGCTTCCAGCGTGCTGGCGTACGACGTGGCATCGGTGATGACGATTTCGCCCGCCGACAGGAAGCGGTGGCCCAGCGTCACGTTGCCCGATTGCAGGCCCAGCGCGCTGACGGGGATCACCTCGTTGCCGAGCAGCGCGATCAGCTTGTGCGCAGGGCGCACGAACTGCACGTTGTCACCGTTCGGGCGCTGGTACGTCATCACCTTCGGGATCGGCAGGTTGCCGATGGTTTGCGTGAGTGCCGTTTGCAGCCCGTCGGCCAGTACGGCGCCGCGCGCGGTGTAGCGATAGAAGAGCGACTCGGCCTTGCCGTCCGGTGCGCGCTCCAGCGATTCGGGCGCGATGGCTTCCACGCCCACCGTCTTGGCCAGTGCAGCCAGCTTCTTGACCAGAGGTGCGGCCGGTTTGCCTTCAGCGTCAAAGGCGATGGTCACGGGCAGCACCTTCTCGCGCAGCTCACGATCGGGCGCGGCACGGCGCACGCCGGTGATCGATGCAGCCAGGCGGCGCGGCGTGGCAAAGCCTTCCACGGTAGCGCCTTCTTCGAGCAGGCCTTGCGCCGACAGACCGTCAAACAGGCCGCGCGCAAACGCCTCGCCCAGGCGGGCCAGCGCCTTGGGTGGCAGTTCTTCGGTCAGCAGTTCGATCAGGAGGGTGGACATAGCGTTGAATCGGTAACGTCGTTGTTCTGGCGCCGCGCGTTCAGCACGGCAATGTGTTCGGTGTTAGCAAGGCGAGCCGGGCACGGGCTCCACACCCGAGAGTAGCCACACGCCGTTCTGCTGCTGGAACTGCAGTTGCGTGCCAGCGCATTGGCCCGGAGGCGGCGGCGGTGCGATCGGCGCGGGGTTGGTGCCGGGCGCGGCTGCATCGCGGCGCAGGAAGCGTGCGGACAGCGTGCCGCGGCGCTCGTCATAGCGCACCTCTTGCAGCGTGCCGGATACGTTGAATTCCAGTCGGCTCGGCAGTTGCGCCGACGAGCGGAACACGCGCGCACGGCGCTGCGCTTTGGTGCCGGAGCCTTGCCACTCGACCCAGGTGAGCGGAAAGCGCAGGGCGGTGGCGTACGTGCGCAGCGGCACGCGGTGCCAGCCGAGGTCACGCGCGCCGGACAGGTCACAGGCCATCGTGCGTACCAGGCTCGTCCATTGGTCGAGCGCGGGCGGAGCGGGCGTCCACGCGGCGCCCAGCGCTTGTTGCAGCGGCTTGGAATCGGCCACGCAGAGTTGCGTCAGGTTGCTCGGCACGACGAAGGTCTTTTCCGTCGATGCCGGCTTGGACGTGCGATGCCGCGCCGCTTGCGCAACGCTTGCCGGCAGCGCCAGCGCGGCAATCGACGCCGCCGTCAGCAAGGCCAGCCCACGTCGCGCGGTTTGGACCCGCGTGGCCGTCATGCAGCCTCCGTGGCCGCAGCAGCGGTGCCGCACATCGGGAAGCCCAGGCGCTCGCGCGAGTCGTAGTAGGCCTGCGCGACCAGGCGCGACAGGTTGCGGATGCGGCCGATGTAGGCTGCACGCTCCGTCACCGAAATGGCGCCGCGTGCATCGAGCAGGTTGAAGGTGTGGCCGGCCTTGAGCACTTGCTCGTAAGCGGGCAGGGCGAGCTGCACGACCGGGGCGCCATCGTCTGCTGCGCCATCCTTACCGTCTGCGGGCACGCCCATCAGGCGCTTGGCCTCGGCTTCGTGCTCGGCAAAGCGGCGGAACAGCACGGTGGTGTCGGCCTGCTCGAAGTTGTAGGTCGATTGCTCGACTTCGTTCTGGTGGTAGACGTCGCCGTAGGTCAGGCGGCGCTTGACAGGGCCGTTCGGGCCCGGTTCTTCCCATTCGGTCCAGACCAGGTCGTAGATGTTCTCGACCTTCTGGATGTACATCGCCAGGCGTTCGATACCGTAGGTGATCTCACCGGTCACCGGCTTGCAGTCCAGGCCGCCGACCTGCTGGAAGTACGTGAATTGCGTGACCTCCATGCCGTTCAGCCACACCTCCCAGCCGAGGCCCCAGGCGCCGAGCGTGGGGTTTTCCCAGTCATCTTCGACGAAGCGGACGTCGTTCTGCTTCAGGTCCAGGCCCAGCGCTTCCAGCGAACCGAGGTACAGGTCGAGGATGTTCTCCGGCGCCGGCTTGAGCACCACTTGATACTGGTAGTAGTGCTGCAGGCGGTTCGGGTTCTCGCCGTAGCGGCCATCCTTGGGGCGGCGCGACGGCTGCACATAGGCTGCCCGCCACGGCTCGGGGCCGATCGCGCGCAGGAAGGTGTGTACGTGCGAGGTGCCGGCGCCGACTTCGAGGTCGATCGGTTGCAGCAGGGCGCAGCCCTGGGCGTCCCAGTACGACTGCAGCTTCAGGATGAGTTGCTGGAAGGTAAGCATGGTGGTACCTGGTGGTCTGCTGCGGCCCGGAACGTTCAGGGTGCAGCGCGACGGTGGAATGCAGCGGCGGGCACGAGAAGCGCATCGCCCCGTGCCCGCCGTAAAATGTTGAATTTTAGCGTTTTTTGTCAGCCGCCCCGGAAAGTGGCCCGAAAGCCCTCCGGGCAGCGAACGATCAACCCGCCATTGCCCTGCGGCGACGCACGAATGCGACCAGCAGCACCAGTACGCCCACGCCCAGCGCAGGTGCGTTGCCGGCCCGCACAAACGGTGTCAGGCCTTGTGTGCCCTGCACCTCGGCTTGCAACGTGCCGAGCGTGAAAACGGGCAGGCGCGCCTGTACGCTGCCGTCCGGACGCACCACGGCGGTGGCGCCGGTATTGGTGGCGCGTAGCATCGGGCGGCCCGTCTCCAGTGCGCGCATGCGTGAGATCTGCAGGTGCTGGTCCAGCGCGATCGTGTCGCCAAACCATGCCAGGTTCGTCGTATTGGCCAGCATCGTGGCCGGCTGATCGGCATGGCGTAGCGAGGCGGCGATCTCCTCGCCAAACAAATCTTCGTAGCAGATGTTGGGCGCAACGCGCTGGTCGGCCACCGTCATGGGCGGCTGCACGAGCTGGCCGCGCCGGAAATCGCCCAGCGGCATGTTCATCATGTTGACGAACCAGTGGAAGCCGAAGGGGATGAACTCGCCGAAAGGCACGAGGTGGTGCTTGTTGTAACGGTACACGCCCTGGAATTGCGGGCCCACGCCGAACACGCTGTTGGTGTAATCCACCGCCGAATCCTGGCTGGCCGCGCCAAACAGCACGCTCGAGCCGGTGGTATCCACGTACGTGCGGATGGCCAGCGCGATTTCCTGCGGCATGTCCTGGATCATGATCGGGAAGGCCGTTTCAGGCGTGATCACCAGTTGCGCGGGCTGCTCGGTGACCATCTTGGTGTACAGCTCCAGCGAGCGCTCAATGCCGGTCTGCTGGAACTTCACGTCTTGCGGCACATTCCCCTGCAGCAGGCGCACGGAGATCGGCTTGCCTACCGGCTGCGTCCACGCAATGCCGTGCAGCGGCCAGCCAGCCACCAAGACGATCGCGCCGACGATGCCCGCCAGCCAATGCAGGCGACGCTCCGCCGCCACGCACAGCAGGCCGGCCAGCACGGCAGCGATCAGCACGATGCCGTACACCCCCACCAGCGGCGCGTAGCCGGCCAGCGGGCCATCGGTGTGCGCATAGCCGCCGTTGATCCAGGGGAAGCCCGTCCACACCGTGCCGCGCAGCCATTCCACGACAGCCCACGCCGCGCCGAACACCAGCGCCGATGCCGTGCCTGACCAGCGCCCGCGTCGCGTGAACCACTGCCACCCCCATACCGCCAGCGCCGGATGCAGCGCCAGGTAGCCGGCGAACAGCAGCACCGCGAGCCCGGCCATCCACGCAGGCATGTCGCCGTACACATGCATGCTGATGTAGAGCCACCAGACGCCAGAGAGGAACCAGCCAAGCCCGAAGGCATAGCCGACCCAGGCGACGCACGCCAAGCGCGGTGCGCGTTGCACCAGGGCCGCAAGCCCCGTCAGCGACAGGATCTGCAGCCACCACCAGTGATTGGGCGCGAACGACAGCGTATGCATGACGCCCAGCAGCACCGCCAGCGGCATGGCCGCCTTACGTTGTGAGATCGGCAGCCGCGCGAGCGGCCCGGCAGGTGGCACAAGCGGGGCGTCCTGCCGACGGGGGGACGCCCCGGCAGGGGAGGAGAACTGAGCGGGCACGGGGGTCAGACGGGGTTGGAACCAGTTGCGTTGACCGAGGCATCGCCGCCGGTCGGGGTGGTGAGACGGCGTACCAGCAGCACTTGCACCTGTCGCGCATCGGCGCGCAGTACGTCGAACTGCAGCGTGCCCAGGACGATCTTCTCGCCCCGGTGCGGCACGCGGCCGAGGTGGTTGGACAGCAGCCCGCCGATGGTGTCGACGTCCTCATCCGAGAAGTGCGTGCCGAAGGCTTCGTTGAACTGCTCGATTTCGGTCAGGCCGCGCACGCGCATGTGGCCATCGGCGGTGGCGAGGATATTGTCCTCTTCCTCTTCGATGTCGTATTCGTCTTCGATGTCGCCGACGATCTGCTCCAGCACATCTTCAATGGTGATGAGGCCGGCCACGCCGCCGTACTCGTCGACGACGATGGCGATGTGGTTGCGGTTGACGCGGAAGTCGCGCAACAGCACGTTCAGGCGCTTCGATTCTGGGATGAACACGGCCGGGCGCAGCATGTCGCGCACGTCGAAGTCTTCATCGGTATAGAAGCGCAGCAAATCCTTGGCCAGCAGGATGCCGATGATGTTGTCACGGCTGCCTTCGTAGACGGGGAAGCGCGAATGCGCCGCTTCCTGCACGAAGGGGATGAATTCGGACGGCGCGTCGGCGATGTTCAGCGCATCCATCTGCGCGCGCGGGATCATGATGTCGCGCGCACACAGGTCTGAGACCTGGAAGACGCCTTCGATCATCGACAGAGAGTCGGCGTCGATCAGGTTGCGCGCATGCGCGTCTTGGAGGATTTCTAGAAGCTCGGCCCGCGATTCGGGCTCGGGCGAGATGAGGTCGGTCAGGCGTTCCAGCAGCGATCGGGGTTTGTCGGCTGGCTTCGGACTGGGATACGGATCATTCATGGCGCGGTCGCGCGTCGTTAAACATCGGGCCAGCATACACCAAAAGATTGGCGGTCCAGATGACGCCAGGCGAGCCACGGGCCACCTTAAGTGGATGACGCTGCACTTCAGGTGGCCGGCTCTGCCGGCGTGGCTGGGGCGCGCTGCCGAAGGGGGCAACGGTCAGTCGCTACCGTCTCTGCCGCCTGGGTGATGGTGACCATCGCTGCCGGGGTTTGCGCCGCCCTCGTCACCGTGGTGGTCGTTGCCATCATTGCCACCATGGTGATGAGCGCCGGGGTCATCGCCGCCGCCCCGGTCGCCGTGGCCGTGGTCTTTGTCGTGGTCGGTGTTGCCGCCCTGGTCGTGATGGCCATGGTCGTTGTCATGGTGGCCGTCGCCGCCGCGATCATGGTGGCCATGGTCGTCGCCATGGTGCCCGTGGTTGCCATCGTGGTCGTGATCGCCGTGGTCGTCGCCGTGGTGACCATCGCCACCGTGGTCATGGTCGCCGCCGTGCGGGCCGTGGTGATTGCCATGGTCATCGCCTCCGCCATGGTCGTGGTCGCCATCGCCGCCGCGGTCGTGATCGCCGCCATGGTTGCCACCGTGGTGGCCGTCATGGCCGTGATCATGATCGTGGTCGTGATGATGCCCACCATGGTCACCGCCATGGCAGCTTCCGCAGGGGGATGGGACCGGGGCGGGGCTTGGGGTCGGAGTCGGCGTCGGAGTCGGTGTCGGTGTCGGTGTCGGAGTCGGAGTCGGAGTCGGAGTCGGTGTCGGTGTCGGTGTCGGTGTCGGAGTCGGTGTCGGTGTCGGAGTCGGTGTCGGTGTCGGAGTCGGAGTCGGAGTCGGTGTCGGAGTCGGTGTCGGTGTCGGAGTCGGTGTCGGCGTCGGCGTCGGACTCGGGCTCGGGCTCGGGCTCGGGCTCGGGCTCGGGCTAGGGCTAGGGCTAGGGCTAGGCGACTTGCCTGGTGCCGGAGCCGGGGCTGGCGCGTTGTTGTTCGTGGACGGGGGCGCTGTCACGTTGCTGGACACTGGCGCGGGGGCGGGTGTCGTGACAGGGTCCGGCGAGTTGCCGTGATACCGGCCGAGCGTGGTGGCACCGGCGTAGGCCGTCCAGCGTCCGGCGATTTCCATATCGGCGCCGGCCAGCCAGTGGTCGCCGGTTGCGCCAACGCCCACCAGGGCCTTGCTGCTCGCAAAGTCGTAGCCGCCGCCGATGAGCGCCTGCACGCTGGTGCTGCCGACCACCGCCTGCACACGCGGCCGGATGGTGCCCTGCGCGATCATGAAGTTCACTTCCGCGCCGACGACGTTGTTGCTGCCCGAGACATTGACGGTGCGGCAACCAATCTGCGCACCCGGATGCCATGCACCGTCGAACACGATGACGATGCCTGCGTAGCAGGATTGCTTGTGGTCTGCGTGTGCGATGCGCGGTGTGACCGCGAGCGCAGTACCGACACCCACGCTGACCAGCAACGTGGCCCATGGAATGCTGTCCATGAAACGTTGACGCATGATGACCTCCCCGCGGAGCCGAGCCCGTCTGTGCGCGGGTTGGCCTATGACGCCTTGCGTGGCGCCGTGTATCGAGCGCGCTCGGGTGGCGGCTTATGTGTCGAGGATAGGGATTGCCATGGCAAAGCCCATGCACCGTACGGAGAGCAGCGCCGGTACCGGATGGACGAAGGTCGATGGGGGGCGTATCAGCGATTCGACGGGCGCGCGCCTGCATCGAATGGCGGAGGCGATGCCGCAAATCCTTGTCAGGACTGGATCTGCGGAAAATGGACTTGATTCAGCTTTGAAACGCGATGTTGCGTTTCTGTAGCAGGAAACAAAAACGCCGGCACGTGGCCGGCGTCTGAGGGCGATGGAGGATGCGCGTCAGCGGCTTGCGTACGGATCTGCAAAACCCAGATCGCCGAGGATCTCGGTTTCGATGCCTTCCATCTCTTCGGCGTCGGCCGGGTCTTCGTGGTCGTAGCCCTGCGCATGCAGCGCGCCGTGCACGATCAGGTGCGCGTAGTGCGCGACCAGCGGCTTGCCTTGTTCCTTGGCTTCCTTCTCGACCACCGGGCAGCACAGCACGATGTCGGCGGCAACGGGGTCTTCGTCGCTTTCTGCGTACGAGAACGTCAGCACGTTGGTGGCGTAGTCCTTGTCGCGGTACGTGCGGTTGAGCGTGCGGCCTTCTTCTTCGCCGACAAAGCGCACGTTGAGCTGCGCATCGGCAAACAGTGCCGGGGCGATCCACGCTTCGATGTCCTTCTCTTTCGGCAGCGCCTTGCGGGCTGCGGCCTTCAGCTCATCGCCGTGCTGTACGGTGAGGTCGAGCGTGAGCATTTCTGCGTCGTCGAAGGCTTCGCCGCCGTGGTTCCAGAACGTGTCGTCGAGGTCTTCAGTGCGCTCGGTTTGTACCGGCTCGGCCTCGATGCGCAGCGTAACGCTGTCGTGGTGCTCGGGGCGCAGCGACAGCATGGCGTTCGTGTTGGTGTCCGAATGCTCGGCGACCAGGGTGATGGCGCCATCGGCCGTATCGGGCACGCTGATGATCAGGCTGCGGCCATCCGCAAAGGCGATGCGCAGGGCGCTGGCGTCCACCGTCTTCGGCTTGCCCTTGGCGTCGAATACATCGACGCGCGGGCCGAACGACTCGGCGGCCGCGGGTTGGGTCTTCTTGGTTTTGGTCTTGGTATCGGTCTTTGCTTTAGCCACGTTCAGGCGTCCTTATGCTGGGCATGGAATTCGTCATAAGCCTCGACGATGCGGGCCACCAGTGGGTGCCGCACCACGTCGACGCTGGAAAAGCGCGTCATCGACACACCGCGCACGTCGCGCAGCACGTGCTGCGCTTCGATCAGGCCGCTCTTCTGGCCGCGCGGCAGGTCGATCTGCGTTGTGTCGCCGGTAATCACGGCCTTGGAGCCGAAACCGATCCGCGTGAGGAACATCTTCATCTGTTCCGGTGTGGTGTTCTGGGCTTCGTCCAGGATGATGAAGGCGTGGTTGAGCGTGCGCCCGCGCATGTACGCGAGCGGCGCAATCTCGATCATCTGGCGCTCGAACATCTTCTGCGTCTTGTCGAAGCCGAGCAGATCGTACAGCGCGTCGTATAGCGGGCGCAGGTACGGGTCCACCTTCTGCGCGAGGTCGCCGGGCAGGAAGCCCAGGCGTTCGCCAGCTTCCACCGCAGGGCGTGTGAGCACGATGCGCTTGACGGCGTCGCGCTCGAGCGCATCCACCGCGCAGGCGACCGCCAGATACGTCTTGCCCGTACCCGCCGGCCCGATGCCGAACGACAGGTCATGCGAGAGGATGCTGCGCAGGTACTCGCGCTGCATCGGCGTGCGGCCGTGCAGATCGGTACGGCGCGTGTGGAGCACCGGCGACAGGTCTTTGCCATCGGGCACATCGGTGCTCGATTCCGGCACGTAGGCGCCATGCGCGGCCACCTGGCGGGTCTCGACAAGGCCGAGCTGGATGTCGTCCACCGACAGCGGATCGCGTGCGGCGTTGTAGAACGTCTCCAGCGCATTGGCCGCGCCTTGTGCGTTGGCACCGCGCACGGTGAACTTGGCGCCGCGCCGGCTGATGGTCACGTCCAGTGCCTGTTCGATCTGGCGCAGGTTTTCATCCAGCGGACCGCACAGGTTCTGCAGGCGGGCGTTGTCGTTCTTGGGCGCTGTGAATTCAGCGGTGGTCGGTTTCATCCAATCCGTCTGTGTTGATGATCAGTGGGTCACGCGGTCGTCATCGGCGACAACCTCACCGCGCAGCGAGTGCGGGAAGGCGTGCACGATGCGCACGTCGAGCATCTGGCCGATCAGCTGGTCGCGGCGCGCCTGCGGCAGATCGGGCAGGGCGAAGTTGACCACGCGGTTGTTCTCGGTGCGGCCGTGCAGTTCGGTCGGGTCCTTGCGCGACGGGCCTTCCACCAGGATGCGCTGCGTGCTGCCGACCATGCTTTGGCTGATGCGCGCGACGTTCTCTTCGATGGTCGCCTGCAAATGTTTCAGGCGTTCGAGCTTGACGGCCTGCGGCGTATCGTCGGGCAGGTTGGCCGCCGGCGTGCCGGGGCGCGGGCTGTAGATGAAGCTGAACGAGGTGTCGTAGCCGATCTCGTGAATCAGGTCCATCGTCTTGGCGAAGTCCGCATCGGTCTCGCCCGGGAAGCCGACGATGAAGTCGGTGGCGATGGAGATGTTCGGCCGGATCGCGCGCAGCTTGCGGATGCTGCTCTTGTATTCGAGCACCGTGTAGCCGCGCTTCATCGCCATCAGGATGCGGTCGGAGCCGTGCTGCACCGGCAGGTGCAGGTGGTCGACCAGCTTCGGGTTGGTGGCGTAGGCCTCGATTAGGCGCGAGGAGAATTCCTTCGGGTGGCTGGTCGTGTAGCGGATGCGCTCGATGCCCGGAATTTCGGCCACGTATTCGAGCAGCAGGGCGAAGTCCGCACGCTCAGCGGTGTCGCCCATCTTGCCGATATAGGCGTTGACGTTCTGGCCCAGCAGCGTAACTTCGCGCACGCCCTGCTCAGCCAAGCCGGCCACTTCGGCCAGCACGTCGTCGAACGGGCGCGAGACTTCTTCACCGCGCGTGTACGGCACCACGCAGTAGCTGCAGTACTTCGAGCAGCCTTCCATGATCGACACGAAGGCGGTCGAGCCTTCCACGCGCGCGGGCGGCAGGTGGTCGAACTTCTCGATCTCGGGGAAGGACACGTCGACCTGCGAGCGGCCCGTGCGGCGGCGCGCAGCGATCAGCTCCGGCAGGCGGTGCAGCGTCTGCGGGCCGAAGACGACATCCACGTAAGGCGCGCGGGCCACGATGGAAGCGCCCTCCTGGCTGGCCACGCAACCGCCCACGCCAACGACGAGGTCCGGCTTGAGGGCCTTGAGCGCCTTCACGCGGCCGAGCTCGGAGAACACCTTCTCCTGCGCCTTCTCGCGCACGGAGCATGTGTTGAAGAGGATCACGTCCGCATCTTCGGGCGTGTCGGTGGGGACGAGACCTTCAGCCGCATTGAGCACGTCGGACATCTTGTCCGAGTCGTACTCGTTCATCTGGCAGCCGTAGGTTTTGATGAAGACTTTTTTCATGTGCCGTTCACAGTGGTTGACCTGGGGGCACGTGCTTCGTGGGGCGTTCTGACGTCCGGCGCTACTGAGACTGCGATTGCGCCTGCGCCTGCGCCTGGGCGGCGACCGCGGCCTTGTAGTCGTCATCGCTGACAACCCAGGCTGTCAGCAACTGCTGATACAGGTCGAGCTGATAGCGCACCTTGAACGTCTGGCCGACCACCGAGGCGGTTGGCAGCAGGCGCCCATCCAGCGACAGGATCCGCACGCCCGGGGCGAAGCGGATATCGGCCTTGGTGGTGCCGAAACCGAGCAGCAGGATGTTCACCAAGCCCGTGCTGCCAGTGGTCAGCGTGCCGGTATTGACCGAATTGACGGTCAATTGGGCAGCCGGAGCCACCGCCGGAATGTTGCGCAGGACTTGCGCATGGGCGGACAGCAGCGGCGCTGATGCTGCAACTGCGGCAAAGGCTAGGGCGAGGACTTGGCGTCGGGTGCGCATGGCGTCGTCAGGGGAAAGCCACCGCCGGGTGAGCGACCCGGCACACGAAACACGAGACAACCCGACATTGTAACGCTGGCGGGTGGGTTCCTATAGCGCTTCGGCAATCTTTGCGGCCAGTGCAACACCGCTCAGGAACGCGGCTTCCACACGCGGGCCCTCGCACCAGTCGCCGCAGGCGCCCAGGCGGGTGGCGGCGTCCCAATGGCAGGGCATTTCCGCCGACTGTTCGACCAGCGCATGCGGCCACAGATGGGCCGCCATGACGTCGGGCTCGGGCGTGCCGGGAAAGGCTTCGGCAAAGCGGGCATGCAGGGCGTGCAGCGCCTGCTCGGGGGTGTCTGTGGCGTGTGCGGCCGACCAGCCCGGCGACGCATGCACCACCCAGGATTCGTCGACCATCACCCGGCCCGGCTTGGTGTTGTCGCGTGCGGCCCAGGCGAGCATGTCGTCGTCAATGCGGATGCCGTCATATGGCAGGTCCAGCGATTGCGTAAAGCCCATCATCAACGCCCAGCAGGGTGCGTAGCGTACCGGCGCAATGGATTCCTGTAGCGAGGCGGGTGCCGCGTTGCCGAACAGCGCCGGCAGCTCGGGCGCTGGCAGGGCCAGGGCGATGATGTCGGCGTGGGTAGTGTCGGCGCCGTCGCGCTCAATGGTCCAGCGGCGTCCCTCGTGCGCCACGCGTGTGACGGCGTGGCCGAAGCGCACATCCAGTGGCGTCGCCAGACTGCGCACCAGCGCGCCCATGCCGGGCAGGCCGACGTAGCGGGCCTCGTCGCGTGAATCTGCCTGCAGGGCGTCTGCCGTGCGGTGACCCCAGCGCGCCGGCCACGGCATCACCGAGCCCTGCCGGCGGGCAGCGTCCACCGCACGGCGGAAGGCTTCGCTGCGCACATTGAATGACTGCGCACCGTGGTCAAAGGCGTAGGCTGGGGCGCCCTCGGGCAGCACTGTGGTGGCCAGCCGGCCGCCCACGCCGCCCGCGCGCTCATAGACGGTGGCGGCAATGCCTTCTGCGGCAAGCGCGTTGGCACAGGCAACACCGGCAATGCCGGCTCCGACGATGGCGATGGAAGGCTGGGTCATGGATGGCGTGGCGGGCTGGGTGGAACAGGAGATCGGTTTTGAAACCCCGCCATCATATCGGGTCATGTCGTTGTGAAAAACGGCAATGAAAAACGCCACCCGAAGGTGGCGTTTGCCGCAGCTCAACCGATTGGAGCAACTCGGCAGCTTAGAACTTGTAGCCAATCGCCAGCCCAAACACGAGCGGGTCGACCTTGATGTCGGTCTTGTTGACCGCCAGCACCTGGCCCTGCGCGCTGCGGATTGTGATGGTGGATGTGGTCTTCAGCGGTAGGTACGACACCGTGCCGATGGCGGTCCAGTTCTTGGCGAACTCATACGACACACCCACGTTGGCCACCGGCGTCCAAGAGCTCGACGTTTCTGCCGTCACCTTGGCCGTGCCGCTCGGCACCTGGCCCATGCCCAGCTGCAGCACCTGGCCGAGGTTTTGCAGCGCGTTCACGAAGTTCGGGTTCAGCTTCAGGTTGGTGAAGAAGTTGTAGCTGACGCCGCCGCCGACGAACGGACGGAACTTGCTTTCCTTCGTACCGAAGTAGTACTGGGCGACGATGGCCGGGCTCCACTCGCGCACGGTGGCGACCGGGTTGTTCTGCGGCAGCCCCAGGTTGATGAGCGTCAGCGGCCCGATGACCGGCACCGGTGCGATCACGTTGCCACTGCCGTACAGGTCGAACTTGGGTGGCACGCCGCCCACGAACGTACCGGCGATGTTGTCATTAAAGAAGTGCGTGAACGTGAGCGACAGCGTGTTGGCGTTACTGACTCGCACGTCAGTTCCGGGCGACTGGTACGTGCCCAGCCCTAGCGCGCTGGTGGTGGTGGTCAGCGGCGTGGCCGAATCCATCGGGCGGATATAGAACCAGCCCAGCGCCATGACGTTGCGGCCCCAGACGTAGTCGTCCATGAATTGTCCGAATCCGCCGCCACTGGAGCTGCCCGAGCCGGTGCTGGCACTTGCAGCGACGTTGGCTTCTGCGGTGGATTGCGCGTGCGCAGCGGAGGCTGCGAGGGTGCTGACGGCAGCGCAGGCAAGGGCTGCGGCAAAGCGGCGGGCGGTGCGGTTCATGTGGTTGTCTCTCTGGATGGGATTGTTATTTCGCCTAAGTGTGGCGATTTGTGTTTCCGCAGCATAACGCAGCGATTTCTCTGCGTTCGTTGAAGCTTTCCTCTAGCTGGTACGCACGCCACAGGGGTTTCCCCTAGGCGTGTTTGATACCGATCGCCCAAGCGGCGGAGCCTTGGTGCACAACGGTCTGCTGGTGGGGTTTCAAAACTTGTACTCCGGGTTCTTGGGGTTGAAGGTCTGGTCGTTCCAGGTCTTGCGCGTCACGTTCTCGATGACGATCTTTTCGAGCTCGTTGCCGGACTCATCCCAGGATTCTTCGACGCGAACCCAGGGGTTCTTGAGGTCGAAAAACAGTCGTACGCGCTTGGCGTAGAACGTGGGTGGGCCACTAGGGGCATCCCAGGTCAGGCGCAGCATGCGCTCGCCGCTTTCGGTCACCATCTTGGCCTCGTTGAACTTGCCGGTGCCGCCGGCAGCCACGTGGGCGCGCCCATCGCGTTCCACTGTGTCGACGATGAACTGCAGCCCCAGTTCACGCGCGGTGTGGTTCGACTGCGATTTGGCCAGCGCCCCGTCCAGCGCGCTCCAGATGGAGGCAAAGCCGAAGAGGCCGCCCAGGTGGCCGTACATCTCGTCGCGGCGCACGGTCTCGTCGTAGATGATTTCCTGGCCGGCGTGCGAGCCGCCCTTGAGCCAGCGGGCGTACACCTGGCGCGGCGCATGGCGGTAGCGGATCAGCATGAGGGACGGCTGGCTTTGCCACTGGTCTTTCACGCGCTCCTGCCGGCGCATGCGGTATTCGTACTCGGGCAGCTTGGCGACCTCGCCACGCAGCCAGCGCACCAGCGTCTCGGGCTTCATCGCCTGTGCCATGGCGAGAATGTCGTCGTCGGACCAGTCGGCAAAGGCGTTGGTCTGGACCTGGCCGCCAAGCCAGGTCGTCTGCCGAGCGACGTCCATTGCGCCAAAGCTGCTGACGGCGGCAGATTGGGATGCCGCTGCTGCCGTGGCGGCAGGTGCGGCGGGCGCGGAAGCCTCAGGCGTCTGCGCCCACGCGGCGCTCGTGCAGGCCAGTGCCGTCGCCAGCGCAAGCGTGCGCAGTTGCATGCGGGTCTTCTGCATCGTTGCGATCGTCATGGCGGTCATTGCTGAGCCTCGGCGCGGGCGCGCTTGATGTCGGGGTCGGCATCGCGCAGTTCGCGGCGCAGGATCTTGCCCACGGTCGACTTGGGCAGCTCTTCATCGCGGAACTCGACAATGCGCGGCATCTTGTAGCCGGTCAGGTGGGCGCGGCAGTGTTCGAGCAGCGCAGGCTCCGTCAGCGCGCCGGTGCGCCGCACCACGATGACCTTCACGCGCTCGCCCGCCACCGGGTCGGGCACGCCGATAGCTGCGACCTCCAGTACCTCTGGGTGCAGCGCGACGGCGTCTTCGATCTCGTTCGGGTACACGTTGAAGCCCGAGACCAGGATCATGTCCTTCTTGCGGTCGATCAGGCGGATGTAGCCGTTGGCGTCCATCACGCCGATGTCGCCGGTGGAGAACCAGCCGTCGGCGTCGATGGCTTTGGCGGTTTCATCGGGGCGTTGCCAGTAGCCGCGCATCACCTGCGGGCCGCGCACCTGCAGCTCGCCGGGTTCGCCCAGCGGCACGATGCTGCCGTCGTCGGCCTTGAAGCGCACCTCGGTGGACGGCGCCGGCAGGCCGATGGTGCCGCTGAACTCGGTCACCTGCGGCGGGTTCATCGACACCACGGGCGAGCACTCCGTCAGCCCGTAGCCCTCAACGATGGTGTGGCCTGTCACCTGCTTCCAGCGCTGCGCGATGGCGCGCTGTACTGCCATGCCGCCGCCGATGGTGATCTTCATCGCAGAGAAATCGCGCTTGGCAAACTCGGGGTCTTCCAGCAGCAGGTTGAACAGCGTGTTGACACCCGCAATGCCCGAGAAGCGCTCTTTGCGCAAAATGAAGAGCACCCGTTTGGTATCGCGCGGATTGGCGATGAGGATGTTGCGCCCGCCCATGGTCATGAACATCAGCAGGTTCACCGTGAGCGAGAAGATGTGATACAGCGGCAGCAGCGTGACGTTGGTCTCCGCGCCGCCGGTGAGCATGCTCTTGGACCACTCCTCGGCCTGCAGCAGGTTGGCGATGATGTTGCGGTGGGTGAGCATCGCGCCTTTGGCCACGCCGGTGGTGCCGCCGGTGTATTGCAGGAAGGCAATGTCTTCCGATGCCAGTTGCACCGGCTGCAGCGCACGCGAGCGCCCCGCGGCCAGCGCATCGCGCAGCCAGATGGGCGAAGGCAGCTTGTACTGCGGCACTTGCTTCTGCACATGCCGCATCACGAAGTTCAACGCCCGGCCTTTGAGGTTGAGCGCGCCGCCCATCAGGTCCCCAATGCCGGTGAGGACGATGTTTCGCACCTGGGTGCCGGGCAGCGCCTGTTCCAGCGTGCGCGCGAAGTTCTCCAGCACGACGATGGTCTGCGCGCCGGAATCGCGCAGCTGGTGGGCCAGCTCCGGCACCGTGTACAGCGGATTCACGTTGACGACGATGGCACCGGCCAGCAGCGTGCCGAACAGGCACACCGGATACTGCAGGCTGTTGGGCAGCATGATCGCCACACGGTCGCCCTTCTTCACGCCACGCGATTGCAGCCATGCCGCAAAGTGCTGGGCCTGGTGCTCGCATTCGTCGTACGTCATCTCCGTGCCGACGCTCACGTAAGCGACACGCGTGCGGTACTTCTCCACCGATTCGCGAAACACCTCGGCCAGCGAGTGATAGCGGTCGGGGTCGATCTCGGCGGGCACGCCTTCGGGATACGACTTCAGCCAGATGCGGTCGGTCAGATTGCTGCGGTCGGCAACGGTGTTCATGGTGTCTCCGTCCATGAAAAACGCGGCGTGGTTTTATTGTGTGCCGCGCGGGTTTGCAGGCGGGCCATTCCCGTTGGCCCGTCGGTTCAATGCGACATGTTTTCGGGGCGCTCCAGAATGGCGACTACGCCTTGTCCACCCGCCGCGCAGATCGACACCAGCCCGCGCCCGCTGCCGCGCTGCGCCAGCATCTTGGCGAGCGTGGCGACAATGCGCCCGCCGGTGGCGGCAAACGGGTGGCCCGTGCCCAGCGAGCTGCCGTTCACGTTGAGCTTGCTGCGGTCGATGCTGCCGAGTGGCGCGCTGCGGCCGAGCTTTTCGCGGCAGTACTCGGGCGACTCCCATGCGGCCAGCGTGCAGAGCACCTGGGCGGCAAAAGCTTCGTGGATCTCGTAGTAGTCAAAGTCCTGCAGCGTGAGGCCTGCGCGCTGCAGCATGCGTGAGACGGCATAGGCCGGCGCCATCAGCAGCCCTTCGTTCTGCGCGGGCGTACCACTGAAGAAATCGACGGCAGCGGTGTCCGCGCACGTCATGTAGGCGAGCACGGGCAGGTTGTGCGCGCGCGCCCAGTCCTCGCTGGCGAGCAGCACGCACGAGGCGCCATCGGTGAGCGGCGTGGAGTTGCCGGCGGTCATGGTGCCGCTGGCGCTGCGATCGAATACCGGCTGCAGCTTGGCGAGCTGTTCTGCAGTGAGGTTGCTGCGCAGGTTGTTGTCGCGGTCCAGCCCGAGGTGGGCGGTCATCAGGTCGGTGAAGAAGCCGCGCTCGTAGGCGGCGGTCAGGTTGTGGTGGCTGCGCAGGGCCAGCGCATCCTGGTCTTCGCGGCGGATGCCCCAGCGCTTGGCCATCAGTTCGCAGTGTTCGCCCATCGACAGGCCGGTACGCGGCTCACTGTTGCGCGGCAGGAGTGGGCGCACGAACATTGACGGCCGCAGGCCGGCCAGTGCCTTGAGGCGCGCGCCGGTGGACTTGGCGCGGTTGGCCTCCAGCAGGATCTTGCGCATCTTCTCGTTCAGGCCAACGGGCGCGTCGGACGTGGTATCCGTGCCGCCCGCGATGCCCACGTCGATCTGCCCCAGCGCGATCTTGTTGGCGACCAGGATGGCGGCTTCCAGCCCCGTGCCGCATGCCTGCTGCACGTCGTACGCGGGCGTTTGCTTGGCGAGCGTGGTGGAGAGCACCGATTCGCGCGTCAGGTTGAAATCCCGCGATAGCTTGATGACGGCGCCGGCCACCACTTCGTCCAGGCGCTGGCCGTGCAGGTTGAAACGGTCGACCAGGCCCTGCAGCGCGGCGGTCAGCATCTGCTGGTTCGATGCGGTGGCGTAGGCGGTGTTCGAGCGGGCAAACGGAATGCGGTTGCCCCCGAGGATGGCGACGCGGCGTACCTGCGCGTTGACTAGCATGGACTCAATCTCCGGGGTTGTCTTGTTGTGCTTGCGGCAGCGTCAGCACGCCGCGCAGATAGGGTTTGTCGCCGGCGGTGTTGCGCACCTCGAACGGGCAGCCCGGCGCGGCATCCTCGGCTTGCCAGAGCGTGGCTGCACCCGGCAGCGACAACGGCGTTTTGAACTCGGCCACCACCTCCCCCTGGGCAAGCGGCGTAGCCGGCAGCAACGCAGCCAGTGCGCGTGCCTTGGTCCACATGCCATGGGCGATGGGGTGGGCGAAGCCAAACAATTTCGCGCCAAGGTTCGATACGTGGATCGGATTCCAGTCGCCTGAGACACGGGCGTAGCAGAGACCGGTGTCGGCGGGCGCATCCCAGTGGCCATCAGGCGACAGGTCCTGCGTAGCCGGCAAGGCGATCAGCGGTGCGCCCTGCGGAGACGGCACGCCCACGCGCAGGTAGGTCGAGAGCGATTCCCACACCACTGCACCGGCCCGAATGATGGCTGTCTCGATGGCAAACGCCTGTCCGCGCGCATGCTGGAACAGTCGGCGCGGGCGGACTTCCACACGCACGCGTTCACCGGCGGTGAGTGGTTGATGCTGACGGATCGTGTTGCACAGATGCACCAGCCCGATCACCGGATACGGGAACGTCGATTCCGTCATCAGCATGAGTTGCAGCGGAAAGCCCAGCAGGTGCGGGTACGTTATCGGCACGCCGTGTGCGGGCGAGAAGCCACAGACTGCTGCGTAGTGCGCGATGTGCTCCGCATCCAGCGGCACCTCCTGCCGCACCAGTGTGTGGCGCGGCAGCGGCCCGCCGCGCTTGCCCTTGCGTTGCGACAGCAGCGCCCGCCACGCCAGCGCCCTGGCCGATGGCGGTGTGGTCACCAGCGTCTGCGTGGCAGCGAATGGCGTGACGGTCGCGCGTGCGCGTGCGGCAACGGTGGGCGGCATGATCGTTCTACGCTCCGAGCAGGCTCTGGCCGCACACGCGCACGACGTTGCCCGTCACACCGTTGGATGCCGGGCAGGCAAACCACGCGATCGCCTCGGCCACGTCGACGGGTTGGCCGCCCTGGCTCATCGCATTCATGCGGCGGCCCGCCTCGCGAATGGCGAATGGCACGGCCGCCGTCATTTGTGTTTCGATAAAGCCCGGTGCGACGGCGTTGATGGTGATGCCGCGTTCGGCCAGCAACGGCGCGCTGGCCCGCACGAGGCCGATCACGCCCGCTTTGGACGTCGCATAGTTGGTCTGCCCCAGGTTGCCCGCAATGCCGCTGATGGACGACACGCAGACGATGGCCCCGCCCGCATGCAGCGCGTTGGCAGCAAGCAGCGCATCGTTGATGCGCAACTGCGCGGTGAGGTTGATGTCGAGCACGCTGCGCCACGCCGGTTCAGTCATGCGGGCGATGGTCTTGTCGCGCGTGATGCCGGCGTTGTGCACGAGGATGTCGATGCCGCCCAGCGCCGCCAACTGCTGTGCGAGCACGGCGGGTGTTTCCGGCGCGGCGATGTCGTAGGCCAGCGCTTCCCCGCCAATGTCTTGTGCGACGGCGTTCAACCCTTCCTGTGCGGCGGGCACGTCGAGGCACAGCACGCGCGCGCCGTCTCGCGCCAGCACATGCGCAATCGCCGCGCCGATGCCACGCGAGGCCCCCGTCACCAGTGCGGTACGCCCGGCCAGCGGCTTCTGCCAATCCACGGAGACCGGCTTTGCGGCTCGCACGCGCACCACCTGCCCCGATACATATGCCGAGCGCGCCGACAGCAAGAACCGCAGCGTAGACGCCGCTACGTTCTCGGCGCCCTCGGCCACGTAGACAAGCTGTGCCGTGCAACCACGCCGGATCTCCTTGCCAAGCGAGCGCGTCATCCCCTCCAGCGCGCGCTGGGCGATAGCAGCCTGCGGTGTCTTGCAATCTTCAGGCGGGCGGCCAGTGACCACCACGCGCCCGCAGCGGCCAACAGCACGCACACCGTCGTGGAACACGTGGTACAGCGCGTCGAGGTCTTCGGTTGTTTGGATGCCGGTCGCATCGAAGACGATGCCGCCGACGCGGTCAAACGCATCGCCTTCCTTGCCGGTGGGTGCAACAAAGCGCCCGGTGATCTGCCCGTGCCGGTTGGCTGCGCCGAGCCATTCGGGGTCGCTTTCATGAAAGCGCGTGGGCACGCCGATTTCAGCAAACAGTGCGGCCAGTGTTTCGCGCATCGCGCCGCCCGGTGCCGCACCTACGAGGAAAGGACCGATGAACTCCGGCTTCCCTTCCTGATACCGGCGCAGCGGTACTGGCTGCGGCAGGCCAAGGTTGGCCGACAGCCATTTGCCGAATCCGGAACCGACGAAATCGAGGTACTTGTCTTGCATCGTTGTTGTTGTCTAGTTCTATGTCACGCCGTCAGGCTGCGCGGCGTTCGGCAGTTTGCAAGGCGTCGAGCGCATCCTTGCGGCGCTGTAGATCGGCCAACAGGTTGAAATCGGGCGCGAAGTCGTCCACGGCGACGGCGTGTTCGCCGTAGCGCGCGTAGTCGCACAGTTGCTTGCGTTCGGCCTCGTCGATGAGGCCCTGTGCCACCGCCTGCGCGGTCCATGTTTCGAAATCCGGCAGGCTTTGCGGCACGGGCGGCAGCTTGCCTTCCCGGATGACGGGTTTCAAGCGCTGCTCGATGGCGTCCACCGCCGGTTGCAGGCGGAAGGCCCATTCACCGTAGGCGATCGGGTCGATGTCGGGCGTGGGGCAGTACGAATCGGCCAGCAAGCGGTCACGCGCGGTGCCGGGCGTCTGCATCAGTTCGGCCACCTGTGCGGCCAGTGCGTCAGACGGTTTTCGATAAGGCGAGCCGAACGGGAAGATCAGCGCGCGCAGCAACCCAGCGATGCCCCGGTTCGGGAAGTTCGCCAGCACGCCGTCGAGCGCGTCTTGCGCACGCACCAACGCGTCCTGCACGGACCAGTGCACCAGCGGCGCGTCTTCCGCGGGGCGGCCTTCGTCCTCAAAGCGCTTGAGCGCAGACGAGATTAGGTACATCTGCGAAAGGATGTCGCCCAGCCGGCCGGTGATGCTCTCGCGGCGCTTGAGGGTGCCGCCCAGCGTGAACATTGACACATCAGCCAGCAGCGCCAGCGCAGTCGAGAAGCGGTTGACGGCCTGGTAGTAACGCTGCATCTCGGGCGCGGCATGGCTCGGTGCCGGTGCCACGCGGCCGCCCGAGAGCGCATGCAGGAACGCACGCACGAAGTTGCCTGCAATGAACGCACCGTGGCCGAACAGCGCCGCATCGAATGCGCGCAGCGTTTCGGGTGAATCTGCTCCCTGCGCTGCCGTCATCTCGCGCAGCACATACGGATGGCACCGGATCACGCCCTGCCCGAAGATGATCAGGCAGCGCGTCATGATGTTCGCGCCTTCCACTGTGATGGCGATCGGCACCTGCTGATACGCACGCGCCAGGAAATTGTTCGGCCCCATGCAGATGCCCTTGCCGCCCACGATATCCATCGCATCGTTGACCACATCGCGCGCACGTTCGGTGACGTGGTACTTGGCAATTGCGGAGATGACCGAGGGCTTCTCGCCCAGGTCCACGGCCAGCGCGGACAAACGCCGCGCCGCATCCATCATGTACAGGTTGCCGCCCATGCGGCCGAGCGCTTCCTGAATGCCCTCGAACTTGCCGATGGGCGTGCGGAACTGGCGGCGCACGGCGGCATAGGCGCCGGTACTGCGCACGGCGATCTTGGCCAGCCCCACGTTGGACGACGGCAGCGAAATCGCACGGCCTGCCGCCAGGCACTCCATCAGCATGCGCCAGCCACGGCCGACCTGCGCCTGCCCGCCGATCACCCAGTCGATCGGGATGAACACATCTTTGCCGGAGTTCGGGCCGTTCTGGAACACCGCGTTCAGCGGCCAGTGACGGCGCCCGATGTTCACGCCCGGATGCTTGGTCGGGATGAGTGCGCAGGTGATACCGGGTTCTTTATCGCTACCGAGCAGGCCATCCGGATCGACCGCGCGGAAGGCCAAGCCCAGCACCGTCGCAATCGGCCCGAGCGTGATGTAGCGCTTGCTCCAGGTCACACGGAAGCCCAGCGTTTCGCGGCCCTCGTGCATGCCACGGCAGACCACCCCCACATCGGGAATGGCAGCGGCGTCGGAGCCCGCATACGCGTTGGTCAGCGCAAAGCAGGGGATTTCTTCGCCACGGGCGAGGCGCGGCAGGTAGTGGTTCTTCTGCGCTTCGGTGCCGTAGTGCAGCAGCAGCTCTGCCGGGCCCAGCGAGTTGGGCACCATGACCGACACGGCCGCCGCGGAGCAACGCGTCGACAGCTTCATGATGACCTGCGAGTGCGCATAGGCCGAGAAACCTTTGCCGCCGTATTCCTTCGGGATGATCATGCCCAGGAAGCCCGCCCGCTTGGCATAGGCCCACGCCTCGGGCGACATGTCCTGCCAGATCTGCGTGGTCTCCCAGTCGTTGGCGAGGTCGCAGAGCTTCTCGGTTTCCACGTCGAGGAAGGCTTGTTCTTCCGGCGACAGACGCGGCTGTGGTGAAGAGAGCAGGCGCTTCCAGTCGGGGCGGCCGGAGAAGAGTTCGGCATCCCACCAGACGGTGCCGGCTTCGATGGCGTCGCGCTCCGTTGGCGACATCTCCGGCATGATCTTGCGGAACATCGACAGTACGCGGCGTGTGATCAGCGCACGGCGCAGCGGCTTGAGCGTGAGCACCAGCGCAGGCAGCACGAAGACGATGGCGAGCATGGTGGTCATCACCGGGCCGATGAGACCGAGCCATGCACCTGCCGCAAGCCACACGCCGGTGCCGGCCAACCACGTCAGCGCCGACGCTTCCATGGTGGCGAGCCCGAGCGCGCCAATGCAAAGCAGGACGATCCAGATCGTCGTCATGAGGGTCTCCATTCGATGCGTTCATGCGCTGGGCATTCGGTGGTTGCCGAATGCCCAGCGACTCCCGTGCCTACGGGGGCTGAAGCCGCGCCGCGCTTGGCTTTTCCGTCAGGCGCCGGGGCTGCGCCAGGGGCGCATCGGGTTGGCCGGGAAGATCGCGCGCGCGGCGTTGCTGCGGCGGATGGCCAGCGCACGGGTGCGCGCCGTGGGCGGGGAACCACCGTCCTCGTGCTCGTCACCGTCGTCGAGGGCGCTGTCGTGCTCGTCCTCGTGTTCGTCGGCAGCACTGGCGCGTGCGCCGGGTGTGCGGCCGAACAGGTCACCGGCAAAGGGCGATGCGGTGGCAGGTGTCGTGGTGCGTTCGGGGGCGCGGCCATTGCTGTTGCCGCTCCCGTTGCCATGGCGGCTTGAGCCGCCATGACCATTGCCGCTGTCGCTGCCGTTGGGTGCGTCGTCGGCCTGAACCACGGGTGTGGGGACCTGGGCTTCGGCCAGTTCGACCACCTGGTCGAGTGCGCCGGCCTCGCCGGGCAGCGGAGCGTTGAGCGTGGCCACCACCAGCGCAGTCAGGCGCGCCAGCAGCGAGGCATCGTTCATCGGCTTGCCCTGCGTGAACATCGGCAGCAGGTTGTTGAGGTCATCGCCGGCCAGCACGCCGGCGAGTGCCTTGAGCGAGAAGTGCAGGCGCCAGCCGAGTTCAGCGCGCGGCACATGCGGCAGTGCGCACGAGAACGCTTCGAAGAAGCGACCGAACACCGGCGCGTAATGCCCGAGCAGATAGTTCTGCACGAACGGCGACGTGTCGGAATACACGCGGCCCATCAGACGCAGGAAGGCGGGACCGCCGGTGTCGGGGTTGCGCGCCATCTGCAGCGCCGGTACGAACAGCGCGCCGAGCACGTGGTCGCACGTGAGCTGCTCCTTGGTCCAGCGTTCTTCGCAGGCTGTGAGCAGCGCCAGACGACGTGTGTTGAGTGGATCGAGCCGGCGGCCAAGCACTGACTGCATCAGCGCTTCCTTGCTGCCGAAGTGATAGTTGACCGCAGCCAGGTTGACCTTGGCGCGTGCCGTGATCTGCCGCAACGACATCGCCTCGTAGCCGAACTCGATGAACAGCAGTTCGGTGGCTTCCAGAATGCGGCCCTTGGTGTCTCCTGCTCCAGGACGTCCCATGTCTCCTACCTCGTTTTTTTAGGTCTGATATCGGCCCGATTGCTGCACTGCAGCGATCTAACGCACGATTCAAACATGTGTATGGGGTTGCCCGGGCATGTTAGGAACAGACGTTTGAAAACGCCAAGTTCCCAATTCGAGCGGGCACTCTAGACGAGGAGGGGAGACCCAGAGAACGTATGAAACGCTTGGGCTAAAAAGTGAGTAGGCGCAAACATCCAAATTGCTAAAGGGATGTCTGCGCCCGGGGGAGGGGGTCAGCTGGCGGGATGAAGGCCGCCGAAGAATGCGGCAGCGTTTTGTGCAAGGGTGGCGAGGTGGTAGCCGCCCTCCTGGACGACCAGCGTCGGTAAGCCGAGCGCACCGACAGCCGTGCCGAGGCGGCCAAAGCCTTCCGTCGACACATCCACCTGCGATTGCGGATCTTCGCGATAGATGTCGAAGCCGAGTGACAGCACCAGCGCATCGGGCTGGAAGCGTTCGAGCGCCGCAAGCGCTTCGCCCAGCTTGTCGAAGAACACCGATTCCGGCGAGCGATGCGGCATCGGCAGGTTCACGTTCAGGCCCACGCCGTCGCCTGTGCCGCGCTCGTCGTCAAAGCCGGCGACGACCGGGTAGAAGTTGGTCGGGTCCCCGTGGATGGAGACGTACAGCACGTCGGCGCGGTCGTAGAAGATCTCCTGAATGCCCTGGCCGTGGTGCATGTCGGTGTCGAGGATGGCAACGCGCTTGTAGTTTGCGCGCAGTGCCTGTGCGGCCACGGCAGCGTTGTTGAGGTAGCAGAAACCGCCGGCCGCCTCTCGGCGCGCGTGATGGCCGGGCGGGCGGCACAGCGCGTAGGCCAGGCGCTCGCCGTTGAGGATGGCTTGCGCGCCGGCCGCAGCGCTCTGAGCCGACCAGTACGCCGATCGCCATGTGTTTGCGCCGACGGGGCAACTGCCATCGGCCAGGTAGCGCGCGGCCTGGGCCAGCACGCCGCGCAGCGCATTGGGCTCGCGCACGAAGATATTGGACATGACCTCGTCGCCCCAGTCTTCGGGCAGTCGGCGCCAGTCGGTGTGCGCGTCTTGCAGGAAGCGCAGATAGGGTTCGCCGTGCACAGCAGTGAGCGGGGTCAGACCATGGTCTTCGGGCTGCGCGATGGTGAAGCCCAGATCGCGCGCGGCCTGCAACAGGTTGCGCGCGCGCTCGGGCACCTCTTGCGGCGTGCGCATCTTGCCGCGCGAGTAGTAGCTCTGCGGATGGTGCAGCAGCTGTTCGGGATGGAAGAACGTCAGCATGGTGAAGCGGGTTGGGGGGAGATCGTTATGCGTTCACGGCATCGCCGGCGGGCGCGCGGCCGCGCTGGCGCGCATCAATGGCGGCGATGCACAGCAGCGAGACACCGGCGAGCAGCGTGTAGAACACCGCCAGCGGCCACCATTCGCCATGGAAGCGCTGCGCGAGGATGGTGCCGACCAGCGGTGTGAGCCCGCCCGCCACAGCACCGCACACCTGGTACGACAGCGAGATCGCCGAATACCGCACGCGCGTCTCGAACACGCCCGACACGAAGCCTGCGATAACCGAGTAGAAGCTCGCCATGCACACCACGGCGATGGCGATCCCGAGAATCATCAGCGGTGCCTGGCGCGTCTGCACCAGCAGGAACATCGGATACGGCGAGGCCATCGCCAGCAGCGCCATCAGTTTGAGGAAGCGCGCGCCGCCAAGCTTTTCCGCCAGCCATGCCGCCAGTGGCTGCGCAAGAAACTGGATGAACGCCACCGCAAACAGGCAATCGAGAATCAACGTCTTCGACAGCGACAGGTACTGCGTCGTGTACGCGATCATGAACGTGTTGGTGAAGTACACGCCCGCAATGCCAATCGTATTGGCGCCGATGCATAGCAGTACCGGTACGCGCGCCGTGCGCCAGACCTCGGCGATCGGCAGCTTGGCCGTCCTGCGCTGGGCCTGCACCTGCGCAAACTCCGGCGATTCATTGACGCCCGAGCGAATCGCCGCGCCTACGACCAGCAACACCGCGCTGGCGAGGAAGGGCAGACGCCAGCCCCAGTCCATGAACACGTCTTTCTCCATCGACGTGACCAGGCGGAAGGCCAGCAGCGAGAGGATCAACCCCGCCGGGCTACCGAGCTGCGCAAACGATGCGAAGAACGTGCGGCGGCCCTTGGGGGCATGTTCACCCGCCATCAGCACCGCGCCGCCCCATTCGCCGCCGACCGCGATGCCCTGCACCACGCGCAGCAGCACCAGCAGCACGGGCGCGAGCGCACCGGCGGTGGCGTACGTCGGCAGCAGGCCGATGCCGATGGTCGCCAGGCCCATCATCGTGAGCGTGATCATCAGCGCCTTCTTGCGGCCGATGCGATCACCCCAGTGGCCGAACACGATGCCACCCAGCGGCCGCGCAAAGAAGCCCACGGCAAACGTACCGAACGATGCGAGTGTGCTGAGGAAGGGGTCACCGCCCGGAAAGAACAACGGCCCGAAGACGAGCGCGGCGGCGGTAGCGTAGATGTAGAAGTCGTACCACTCGATCATGGTGCCGACAAAGGCGGCGGTGGCCGCGCGCACAGGCTGACGCCCGCCCGAATGAGACGGTTGCATGGGTGTAGCTCCTCACAAGATTTTTTTAGCCCGCCGCATCAAGGCGACGATGCGTGTTTATTGCCGGTTGACGGGTATTAGTCAAATTCTGAATACTTATTGTTTGTATAAATTGAACTCATATTCGACGCCATGGACCCGTCTGCTCTCGATCCCGCCTTGGTCAGCGACCGGCTCGACTGGAACCTGCTGCGCACCTTCCTCACCATCGTCCACGAGCGCAGCATCAGCCGCGCGGCGGTGCGGCTGCACATCACGCAGCCGGCGGTGAGCCTGGCGCTGCGGCGGCTGGAAGATCAGCTCGGCCACACGCTCATCGAGCGGCGCGGCTCGCACTTTCGCCTCACGCGCGTGGGAGAGGACGTGCTGCGGATCGCCACCGATGTCTACGGCAACGTCGCGCGGCTCGGCTCAGAACTGGGCGAACCGCAGGACGACGTGAGCGGCGTGCTGCACTTGCTGACGGTCAGCCGCATCCAGTCGGGTGTGTATGACGAATGCCTGGCGGCGTTTCATCGGCATCACCCGCGGGTGGATCTGCAGGTGGAGGTGATGCGTAGCGCGGACATTCTCGATGCGCTGGCGCAGAAGCGCGCGGGCATTGGCTTGAGCCTGTGTCGCACGCCGATCGACAAGCTGGAGCGGCAGTTGTTTTTGCGCCAGCGCTACGCGGTGTTTTGCGGACGGCACCATCGGTTGTTTGGGCGCACGGGCTTGTCGATCAACGATCTGCTCGGCGAGAACTTTGTCTCGTTCATGAGCGACCAGTTGGGCGATGCGCTGTCGCCGCTGGCGGTGTTTCGGGATCAGCAGGGATTCACCGGGCGCATCGTCGCTACGTCGCCGAGCCTGGATGAGATCAAGCGCTTGGTGTTTGCGGGATATGGCGTGGGGTGTCTGCCGGAGCACATCGTGGCGGATGACCTGGCGCAGCAGCGGCTGTGGCGTTTGCCGCCGGAGGAGGGCGTCGCCGATATTGATCTGTACCTGATGTGGCACAAGGAGCGGCGCCTGGCACCCGCCGAAGAGGCGTTCTTGGCACATTTCAGGCGGTATATGGCGCGGTATTCGCTGGCCGAGCGGCTGGGGGATGTGGTGAATGCGCCGTTGGCGGCGTTGCGGGCGCCGGCAGGGTAGCGGGTAAACCCAAGTTCCGCATCACATCCTGTTAAACTACGGCCCTTCTTGCAGTTCATGCAGTCCCCGGGGTCCAGTCGCCCCGTCATCTACCCAGGCTCTGTCCACGATTGGCGCACGAACGAATGCGCGGGACACGCCGGTTCAAGTCTCACCGTTTCCATGTCGTTTTCCGAACTCGGCTTGTCAGACAAGCTGGTACGCGCCGTGGCCGAACTCGGCTACACCGAACCTACCCCGATTCAACGCCAGGCCATCCCCGCTGTTCTCAAGGGTGGTGACCTGCTCGCCGGTGCACAGACCGGCACCGGCAAGACCGCCGGTTTCACGCTGCCGCTGCTGCATCGCCTCTCTGCCACGCAGCCGAACAAGGTGCAGACGCCCAACGGCATGCGCTTCCCCGTGCGCGCGCTGGTGCTGACCCCCACGCGTGAACTCGCCGCGCAGGTGGAAGAGAGTGTGCGCGCCTACGGCAAATACCTGCCGCTGAAGTCGATGGTGATGTTCGGCGGCGTTGGCATCAACCCGCAGATCGACGCGCTCAAGCGCGGTGTCGATATCGTCGTGGCCACGCCGGGCCGCCTGCTGGACCACGTGGGCCAGCGCACCATCGATCTGTCGCACATCGAACTGCTGGTGCTGGACGAAGCCGATCGCATGCTCGACATGGGCTTCATCCACGACATCCGCAAGATCCTCAACATCCTGCCGCCGAAGCGCCAGAACTTGTTGTTCTCCGCAACGTTCTCGGACGACATCCGCGAGCTGGCTGACCGTCTGCTCGACAAGCCGGCGCTGATCGAAGTCGCACGCCGCAACACCACGGCTGAGACGGTCGAGCAACGCATCTATCCGGTGGACCGCGAGCGCAAGCGCGAACTGCTCGCCAAGCTTGTGCGCGACAACGACTGGCACCAGGTGCTGGTCTTCACGCGCACCAAGCACGGTGCCAACCGCCTGGCCGAGCAGCTCACGCGCGACGGCATCTCGTCGCTGGCGATTCACGGCAACAAGAGCCAATCCGCCCGCACGCGCGCGCTTTCGGAGTTCAAAGCCAACACGCTGCGCGTGCTGGTCGCCACCGACATCGCCGCACGCGGCATCGACATCGACCAACTGCCGCACGTGGTCAACTTCGACCTGCCGAACGTGCCGGAAGACTATGTGCACCGTATCGGCCGTACGGGCCGCGCGGGTGCGCAGGGCGAGGCGATTTCGCTGGTTTGCGTGGATGAGCACGGCCTGCTGCGCGACATCGAACGCCTGATCAAGCGCGAACTGCCGCGCACCGTGCTGGAAGGTTTCGAGCCGGACCCGAGCATCGCGCCGGAGCCGATTCCGAATGGGCGCAACTCGGCGGGCCGTGGCGGCAATGCGCGTGGTGGTCGTCCGGGCGGTGGTCGCAGCCAGCAACCGCGCCAAGCTGCCGCCGGTGGCAACGCTGCACCGCGCGAGCCACGTGCCCCGCGTGAGCCCCGCGAACCGCGTCGTGAATCGAGCGGCAATGGTCAGGGCCAAGGTCAGGGCCAAAGCCAAGGTCAGGGTCGCAACGGCGGCGGCCGCCAACGACAAGCCCAAGGCCAGCGTGACGGCCAGGCTGTACCGAAGCCGCAGGGCGGCCATCGCAATGGCGCGGGCAACGGTCAATCGCAGGGACGTGGTCAGCGCCAGGGTCAAGCGCAAGGCAACGGGCAGGGCGGTCAGCGTCGTGCCTCGAGCACGCAAAACGCACAACCGGCTCAGAAGGCTGCGCAGCCTGCCAAGCAGCCGTTCAACGGCCTGTTCGCCAAGGCTGCTGCATTGCTGGGCGGCCGCAAAGGCTGACGTTCATGCACGTTAGCGACGACAGCGGCCAGCCCGCATCCGCCGACGCCCCATACGATGGCCTGACGCCCGACAGCATCCTCGATGCGCTGGCGCAGGTCGGGCTGATGCCGGACGGCCGCATGTTCGCGCTCAACAGCTACGAGAACCGCGTCTACCAGGCCGGTGTGGAAGACAGCGCGCCGGTGGTGGTCAAGTTCTACCGCCCCGGCCGCTGGAACGACGCGCAGATCGTCGAAGAACATGCCTTCACGGCAGAACTCGCCGCTGCGGAAATTCCGGTGATCGCGCCGCTGGAAATCGACGGCCGCACGCTGCATGCGTTCGAGCGCTGGCACTTTGCGGTCTTCCCACGTTGTGCCGGTCGCGTGCCCGCGATTGATCGTGATGACACGCTCGAATGGATGGGCCGGTTCCTCGGCCGCATCCACGCCGTGGGCGCGCAACGCCCATTCATGGCGCGGCCCGCGCTCGACATCGACACCTTCGGTGTGCAATCGCGCGACTGGCTGCTCGAACACGATTTCATCCCGCCCGACTTGCTGCCCGCCTGGCGCAGCGTGGCCGACGCTGCGCTCGACGGCGTACGCCGCTGCTACGACCGCGCAGGTGACGTCGCGCTACTGCGCCTGCACGGCGATTGCCACGCCTCCAACGTCCTCTGGATCGAAGAGGCCGACGCCAAGCAAGGCGACCCGCTTCGCAGCGCTGGCCCGCACTTCGTCGACTTTGACGACAGCCGGACCGGCCCCGCCGTTCAGGATCTGTGGATGCTGCTCTCGGGCGATCGCGCATCGATGCAATCACAGCTCGCCAGCGTGCTGGCCGGCTACGAAGATTTTTGCGAATTCGATACGCGTGAGTTGTATCTGGTGGAAGCGTTGCGCACGCTGCGCCTGCTGCACTACAGCGCATGGTTGGCGCGACGCTGGAACGATCCGGCGTTCCCTGCCGCGTTTCCGTGGTTCAACACGCAACGCTACTGGCAGGACCGGGTACTGGAATTGCGCGAGCAGATCGCGCTGTTGGACGAACCGCCGCTCTGGTGAAACCGAGCGGCGGTTTTTCTTTGGATGCTGCGTTAAGGCTTAGGCGAACTTGCCAGCCTGGAAATCACGCACGGCCTGGAAGATCTCTTCCTGCGTGTTCATCACAAACGGGCCGTACTGCGCGATCGACTCGTTCAGCGGCTTGCCCGCGATCAGCAGCACGCGGGTCTCTGCATCCCCCGCGCGGATGACCACGCCGTCGCTGCCTTCCGTGTTGGCGAGGATGGCCATCTGCTTATCCTCCACGCGCTGCAGGCCGGCATTGCCCGGAGCCTCGGCATCACCCACCAGCGCGCTGCCACGGAACACGTAGACGAACGCGTTGTGCTTTTCCGGCAGCGGCTGTGCAAACGACGAGCCCGCCGGCAGCGTGATATCCAGATACAGCGGTTGCGTCGTCGCGCGTGTCATCGCGCCTTGTACGCCTTGCGACTCACCGGCGATCACGCGCACGGCCACACCATCTTCCGTCGTGAACTCGGGAATCTCGTTCGACGGAATATCGCGATACCACGGCGTCGTCATCTTGTCGCTGGCGGGCAGGTTCAGCCAGAGCTGGAAGCCTTCCATCACGCCGTCTTCCTGTTCTGGCATCTCGGAGTGCACAACGCCGCTGCCGGCCGTCATCCACTGCACGCCGCCGTGTTGCAGCAGGCCTTCGTGGCCGGCGCTGTCTCGGTGGCGCATGCGGCCCGCAATCATGTACGTCACCGTTTCAAAGCCGCGGTGCGGGTGATCGGGAAAGCCCGCCAGATAGTCGTTCGGATCATCACTGCGGAACGCGTCGAGCATCAGGAACGGATCGAGCCGGCGTTGCAGGTTGTTCGTCAGCACGCGCGTGAGCTTCACGCCCGCCCCGTCCGAAGTGGGCCGGCCGGTGACGATGCGTTCCACGCGGCGAGCGTGTTGCACACGAGGTTGCACGAGGGTTTCCATGTGCTTCTCCTGAAATTGGGGATTTGTCATACCCACAATGTAGTGTGGTTGCCCCTTCGGCACTAGTCGGTTATCGTGGGAAAAAATGTTGCTCCCGGCGGGACAATTACAACCATAGACCGGCGAGCACAACCACAAGAGGAGGAAACCACGTGGATTTGAACCAATTGTCGCTGTTCGTGCGCGTTGTCGAGGCGGGCAGCTTTACCGCGGCTGCCGCGCGCCTGGATTTGCCCAAATCGTCCGTCAGCCGGGGCATTGCCGCGCTGGAGCAGGATTTGAACGTACGCCTGTTACAGCGCACCACGCGCACGCTGCATCTGACGGATGCAGGCCAGAGCTTGTACCAAGTGGCTTCACATGCACTGGAAGATATTGAGCGCGCGACAACCTGCGCGGGTGAACTGCAGGATACTCCGCGCGGCAAAGTGCGACTCACCTCTTCCGAAGACGTGGGGCGCCTGCTGGTCGCGCCGGTGGCCGCGCGTTTCATGCAGCAGTACCAGGACATTGACCTGGATGTCGTGCTCTCACCGCGCAATGTCGATCTGGTGCAGGAGGGCTTCGATCTTGCTGTGCGTGTTGGCCGGCTGGCCGACAGTTCGCTCGTGGCCCGGCCGCTGGGTGTATTGCGCATCGGGCTGTTCGCCTCGCCGGAATACTTGCAGCGGCGTGGTGTGCCCCAGACGGTGCAGGAACTGGCCGACCACTGCTGTCTCGACTTCCGCGGCACCGGTCGTGGCGAGACGCAATGGCGCCTGGTCGGCCCCGACGGCCTGAAGACCGTGGCCGTGCGCGCGCGCCTGAATGCCGACAGCCTGATCTACCTGGAAACGCTCATCGCCTCCGGCACCGGCATCGGTCCGCTGCCCTTGTATGCAAGCGGCATTGCTCGTGCGAACGCGCCACTGCCGCGCCTCGTGCGCGTGTTGCCCGACTACGCTACCAGCGGTGAGCCGATCAATCTCGTCACGCCGTCTGCGCGTTTTGTACCCAAGCGGGTTCGTTTGCTGATCGACATGCTGACGGAGTCGATCCGGCAGGAGTTGGAAAACGCTGATCCCACCTGAGGCATCGCCACCGGGCAGGTGGTCCGTTAAATGTTGTGACGAATGATCCAGGCACGCATGTGGCGCGGCATCATCCGCTCCACGTTTGCCGGACAACTACGTCAACCTCCTTGACGTCACCCCCGTGAAGCGTTGCAGCGCGTCCCCCCGGTGTGCTGCAGCGTGTCCGGCATACGCGACCCTTGGGTGTTTCTGATCCCGTCACGTTGTGAGAAACACCGCCGCCCGGACCTCGTTTGTCCGGGCTTTTTTTTTTCGCGATGCCCGCGTTCTCGGTCAGCCCATGTCCGTGGGCGCTTGGAAGAGTCTTTACAAATTAGGACTCTTCTCATGGTTTGTGGCACACCTTGCCAACAAAATTGCATGGAAATAACACATGCAACGGATCGCACGGGAGTGCGGCCGATTGGGCTGCTGTCGGAGCCCACGCCATTCCGGCACGCATGTGCGCATCTTTCATGGAACCGAACATGCGTATCGCCTTGCTTGAAGACGATCCTTTCCAAAGCGAAGTCATCGTCCAGATCCTGTCCCAGTCCGGCCACGATGTGGTCACCTACACTGACGGCGCAACGCTGCTGCGCATGCTGGGCCGCTCCTCGTACGACATGCTGATCCTCGACTGGCACACGCCGGGCATGCTCGGTATCGATGTGCTGAGCGTTGTGCGCAGCCGCCACAAGGATGTCCTGCCGATCCTGTTCGTGACGGCCGAAGAGAGCGAGAAGGGCCTGGTACGCGCACTCACGCAGGGTGCCGATGACTACATCACCAAGCCGTTCCGCATTCCCGAGCTGCGCGCGCGCGTTGATGCGCTGCTGCGTCGTGCGTATCCGATTCCGTACGGCCGTCTGCCGTTTGACGTGGGCCCGTTCCACTTCAATCCGCAGCGTCAGCAGGTCACGCTGCACGGTGAGCCCGTCACGCTGACGGGCATCGAGTTCCAGCTCGCGCTGCTGCTGTTTTCGAACGTGGGTCGCACGCTCTCGCGTGACCACATCTTCGGGCAGGTGTGGGGGCGCAACTCGTCGGAGTACACGCGCACGATCGACAGCCATGTCTCACGCATCCGCATGAAACTGAACATCGAGCCGGTGAATGAGGTGCGCCTAGTGGCCGTCTACAAGCACGGCTATCGACTGGACCACCTGAGGCCTGCGGATGAGGCAGGCTCGCTGGTGGGTGACGAGGCTGTGCCGTATGAGGTGTGACGGGCTCAGGTGAGCACGGTTTCAGCCAGCGCATTGTCCGGCACGTGTGGCGCAGGATGGCCCGGTTGCAGGGTGATCCACGCGCCGTGCGTCTGTGCGGTGGGCAATGAGGCGGCTGCTCTATGCGCACCGGCCAGCGTCAGGCCAAGCACGCCTTCTCCACGCGTGCTGAGTCTGTGTTCCAAGTCTGCGGCTGCCGGCAGGGCGCTGCCCGGCTGCGGGCTGACCAGCACCACGGACGCACTGCCCACCGGCAATACGACCGTGGCGATCCCGATACCGGACAACGCCACTGGCGCAGGTTCCTGCGTCAATCCGAGCAGCGCGCGATAGCGCGCCAGGCTCGCTTCGATATCCAGTACCACCACCGTTACCGATGCGATGCCGCGCACGCCATTGGCGTGCTCGCGCACGTCGCCTTCGCGCACGCGCAGGTGGCGCGGCGTGATGTCGCCGCACAGAAAGGGTAGATCGGAGGTGGTCGGGCGGCCAAGTTCCCAACGCAGTTGTTCGCCATCGGGGCGCAGGCGGCCGCCGGGTAGCGGGCCCTCGTAGTCGAGCCCGCGTGCGCGCGCCGCACCGACCACCGCACCCACGTTGTGCGGCAGCAGGGCAAAGTCGACATAGCCGGCGCCATGCTGCTCGCCGAGCGTCCACCAGCGGCGCTCGGGTGCGGGCTGGAGGAAGGCGATCAACTCCAGATAGCTGCCATCGGCAAAACCCACCAGGGCGTTGTGTGTGACGCCGTCGGCATGGGTGCCGCCACGCTGTACGGTAAAGCCGAGTGCGGTGTAGTCGGCAATGACGCGCTCGAGATCGTTCACGCGGATGACGACGTGGTCCAGGGTCAGGCTCATGGGGGTTCCGGTTGGGTGGGGGAATGCGGCAGCGTCAGGCGGCTTCACCGCCAAGATAGGCATGGCGGATGCGCGGGTCGTGCAGCAATTCGCGCGCCGGGCCCGACAGCACGATACGGCCGTTCTGCAGCACGTAGCCATGGTGGGCGATGCGCAGGGCGAGGCTGGCATTCTGTTCGACCATGAAGACCGACACGCCCGTCGCGTTCACCTGGGCGATGAGATCCAGTACGTGGTCGACATAGCGTGGGGAGAGGCCCATGGTCGGCTCGTCCATGCAGATCAGGCGCGGGCGGCCCATCAGCGCGCGGGCCATGGCCACCATCTGCTGTTCACCGCCCGAGAGCGTGCCGGCCAGCGCGTGCAGGCGCTCTTTTACACGAGGGAACAGGGCAAGCATGCGTTCGTAGTCTTCTGCAATGGCGGCGCGCTCGCGGTGCGGGTTGCGCGTGAAGGCGCCCATCAGCAGGTTCTCGCGCACTGTCATGGCGCCGAACAATCGCCGCGCTTCGGGCACCGACGCCACGCCCAGGCGGATGATCTGCGGCGTCGACAGCTTGAGGGTGGAGGCACCATCGATCTGCACATCGCCGGAGGTCGGCTTGTGCAACCCGAGGATCAGTTTCATCGACGTCGACTTGCCGCTGGCATTGCCGCCCAGCAGGCTGACGATCTGGCCGTGCTGCACGTCCAGGTTCACGTCAAAGTGCACTTGCGCCGGACCATAGTGCGTGTTGATGTGGCTCAGGCGCAGCAGCGGAGCGGAAGGGGCGAGCGTGGTCATGTGGGGTTCAGGCAGCCAGGGCGTCGGGCGCTTCGCCCACGGCGCGGTGGCCAAGATAGGCTTCGACGACGGCGGGATCGTTGCGTACCGCATCGGGCGGGCCCTCGGCGATCTTGCGGCCGTCATCCATGGCGATCACGCGGTCAGACAGCTGCATCACCAGTTCCAGCTTGTGCTCGATCAGGAGAATGGTCTGGCCGCGCGCCTTGAGCGTGGCGATGATCTGCTGCATCTCGGCGGTTTCGCTCTCGTTCATGCCAGCGGTGGGCTCATCAAGCAGCAGCAGGCGAGGGCGGGCGGCGAGCGCGCGGGCGATCTCCACGCGGCGGCGGTTTGCATACGACAGCGTGTAGGTGGGCTGATGCAGGCGGGGCAGCAGGCGCTCGCCAAAGAGCGCGAGGATGTCGAGCGCTTGCGCGTGCAGCGCGGCTTCTTCGTCGCGTACGCGCGCCGGGCGCCACAGCGCGAGCGCCAGTTCGGCAAGCGGGCCGATCACGGGCCACGCAGGCCGCACCGCGCGCAGCTGGGCATGCGCGCCAATCAGTACATTGTCGAGCACGCTCAGGTTGCCGAACACGCGGCCGTGCTGGAACGTGCGTGCCAAGCCGGCGGCAGCAAGCTGCTCGGCGCGCCTGCCGGTCGTGTCGATGCCATCCACGCGCACCGTGCCGGCATCCGGTGTGTCGACGCCGGTGATGAGGTTGAACAGCGTGGTCTTGCCCGCACCGTTCGGGCCGATCAGGCTGACGACTTCGCCGTCGGCCACGTCCAGGCTGATGCCGTCAACGGCCGTCAGCCCGCCGAAGCGACGCGTGACCCCACGCAGTTCAAGCCGGGACGGCATCGCTGGCCTGCGTTTGCGCGGCGCCCGTGCGCGTGTGTTGCAGCGTGGCGCGAATACTCTGCGGATGCTTGAGCAGGTTCAGGATCGGGCAGGTGCGCTCGACTGCCTCGAACAGCGTATCGAGCTGCTCGCGTGGTGCCGGTGATGCGATGTGCACCGTGTAGCCGATGTCGTGCGGATAGACGGGAACGTGCTCAAAGCCGGGGTGGCCGGCGCGAGCATCGATCTGGCCCGTCACCTCCACCTCCAGCGAATCGATGGGCACCTGATGCTGTGCGGCCTGGATCAGGAAGATATGCGTGACGCAGGACCCAAGCACGCCCAACTGCTGCTCCGGAGAACTGGCCCCAAGGTTGTAGCCGGCAAAGTCGGGCGGGCTGTCGCTGATGATCTGGTGCTCGCGGATGCGCACGCGGCGCACACCGCTGCGCCCCTCGGCGCTCACGCTGGCGGCAAGCCGCACCGGCTCGAAGGTGCCGGCGGCGATGCGTGCATCGCGGGCCAGTACGGCCGCGCGTTTTTCGATCAGGTAGTCGTTGAGTGTGCTCATGGGGCCCTCTTGGGAGTCATGCGTTGGACTGCTCAGACCGTTCCCAGCAGCCCCTGCGGGCGGAAGCGGACCAGCAGCAGAAGCGTGAGGCCGACGATCAGGACGCGGTACTCGGCCGTCACGCGAAACAGCTCGGGCAGGCCGACCAGTGCCACCGCGCCGATCACCGCCCCCGCCACATTGCCCAGGCCACCGAGGATCACCATGGTCAGCGCCAGGATGGAGATCGGTGAGCCGAAGGTCTCGTGGTTGATGTAGCTGTATTGATGTGCCGTCAACGCGCCGGCAATGCCCGCCGCAAAGCCGCCCACACCGAACGCCAGCGCCTTGTAGCGCGCCGGCGAAATGCCATAGGCGCGGGCCGCGACGTCGTCATCACGGATGGCGCGCAAGCTGCGGCCCAGGTGCGTACCGAGCAGGCGGCGCTGCAGCAGCGCCAGCGCAACCGCCGCGCCGAGCCCCACCCAGTAGAACGCCGCCGCGGAATCGAGTGCCAGGCTGCCCACCGCCAGCGGCGGAATACCCGCCACCCCGATCGGCCCGCGCGTCACGCTTTCCCAGTTGAGGATGACCAGCGCGATGATCTCGCCGATGCCGAGCGTGGCAATCGACACGTAGTGCCCACGCAGGCGAAACGCCGGCAGCACCAGCAGCGTGCCCAGCCCGGCCGTGACGATGCCTGCCAGCAGCACGGCCAGCAGCACCGGCAGATGGGCGTCGATCGCCAGCAGCGCCGATGCATAGGCACCGATTGCCAGCAGGCCAGCGTGCCCGAGCGAGATCTGCCCCGCCGTGCCGGCCACCAGCGAAAGCGACAGCGCGAGCAGCGCATAGAGCCAGGCATTGGTCAGCACCTGCACGACGTACGGCGAGATGCCGGTAAGCGGAATCACCGCCAGCACCGCGACTGCCACGGGCCACACCCAGCGCGGCACTTGGATCGGCCGGCTTGGTGCGATGAAGGTGCCGGTCATCGGTTCGGGCGGCAATGCCGGCTTGCGTGCGAACAACCCATTGGGCCGCCACGCCAGCACGCCCAGCAGCAACAGGAAGGCGAACAGGTTGCGATAGGGGGTGCCGAACAGCGCCACGCCGTAGCTTTCCGTCAGGCCCAGCAGCAAGCTGCCGGCAATCGCACCGGGTACGTTGCCCCCGCCGCCGATCACCACCGCCACCACGCCCTTGAGCGTGGCCTGAAAGCTCATCGCCGGGCTGATGTTGTTGTAGTACATACCGACCAGCAGGCCGCTCAAGCCCCCCAGCGCCGAGGCAATCGCAAACACCGCCTGGTTGACGGCATGGGTGCTTACGCCCATCTGGCGCGCGGCGTCGCGGTCTTGTGCGGTGGCGCGTACCGCCCAGCCCAGGCGCGTGTAGCGCAGGAAGACGAACAGCACGGCAGCACTGGCCAGGCCCAGCCCCGCGATCAGCACATCCAGCGCGCCGATGCTGCCGCCGCCGAGCGTCAGGCGCCAATCGGGCAGCGGGCTTGGCAGCGCACGCGGGTCGGGCCCGGCGAGCAACTGCACGGCCTGGTCGATCACATAGCTCAAACCGATGGTGGCCAGCAGCGGCGCAATGCGCGGCGCGTTTGCCAGCGGACGCAGCCCCACGCGCTCGATGCCCATGCCCAGCAGCGCTGAACCGACAATCACCAGCAGGATCGTCACCCACAGCGGCGCGTGCAAATGCGTGATGGCAAACCAGCCCAGGAACGCACCCACGGTATAGACCGAGCCATGCGCAAAGTTGATCAGGTGCGAGACGCCGAAGATCAACGCCAGCCCCACCGCCAGCAACGCATAGATGTTGCCCACGACGAGCCCGTTGACCGTGTAATCCAGCCACGCTCCATGCCACAGCGATTCCATCGTCAAACCACCCGTCGTGCTATTGCGATGCCACCGTGGACTTGCGCTCAAGCAGCGCCCACTTGCCGTCCTTGACCACCACGTTGACGCTGCGCACGCCCAGTACGCGGCGCGTGTTGGGGTCGAACGTGGCGCGGCCAAAGACCACGCTAGGCACGTCGCGCAGCTTGGGCAGCGCGTCGCGGATGGCGCGGCGGTCGGTGCCGCCGGCCTTCAGTGCTTCGGCGGCCAGGATGACGGCGTCGTAGGCGAAGGCGTTGAAGGCATCGGGGTCGCGCTGGTACTTGGTGCGGAACTGTTTGACGAAGGTCTGCACCTCCGGGCGCGGCTCGTCGGGGAAGAACGTGGTGTTGGTCGCCACGCCATTGACGGCCGCCGCCCCAAGCTCCAGGAACTTGGGCGAGTACACCGAGCTGGCGGCCACGATCGGCAACTGGATGCCGGTGGCGCGCAACTGGCCGGCAATGAGGGCACCGTCTGCGTAATACGAGATCAGGACGATGCCGTCAGGCTTGGCATCCCGCACACGCACGAGCGTGGAGCGGAAATCCTTCTCGTCAGGCTGATAGCCCTCGGCGGCCACCACTTGCGCGCCGCGCTGTTTGACTGCTGCCGCGAACACATCCTTGCTGGTGCGGCCCCAATCGGTGTTCAGGTACAGCACGGCCACGCGCTTGAAGCCTTCGGTCTTGACGGCCAGATCGGCCAGCAGCGGCTGCGCATCGGCCTGGCTGACCGATGGGCTCCAGATGAAATCACCGCCCTTGGTGAAATCCGGGTGCGAGTTGGTGAAGCCCAACTGCACCAGTCCCGCGCGCTGATAGATCGGCGAAGCGGCCATCGAGGCGGGGCTGGAGAAATCCCCCAGCTCGATGAGGATGCGGCGGTCGGCCACGAACTTTTGCGCAATGGCGACTGCCTGGCGTGGGTCGCTCTGGCTGTCTTCGAAGACGTATTGCAGCGGGCGTCCGTGGATACCGCCGGCCGCGTTGATCTGCTCCAGCGCCAGGTCGAAGCCGGCCTTCCACTGCGCGCCGTACTGCGCGTTCTGCCCGGTCAACGGGCCCGAGACGCCAAAGTACAGCGGCTCGCCGGAGGCGGGCGCCGCCAGGGCGTGCCCACCGGCAGCGGCAGCCACCACCCACACTGCACCGCTCCACCAACGGCGCCATCCACGCAGTACAGCCATCGTTTGCTCCATCGCTCAGGAAAAGACAGGGAAGCAATCACTATGGGCTGGCCGTGCGTGTGCGCCAACGAACGGTTTGGAGCATGCATATTCGCGCGGGCAAGCATGCGCGCCATGCGTGTGCGAATCGGCGATGCTATGCTCGGCGTCCCTTCCTCCCAGCCGAGCTTTCTGTGTCACTGGTCAATCTGAATGCGTTTGCGCAAGCGCTTCCCAAGGCTTGGTCGTCTCGTGTGCTGGAGCGTTTTGGCGGCGGCAACTTCAAGGTGCTGCGCATGGATGGCACGCCGTATCCCGACGAGGTGCACGACTATGCCGAGGGCCTGCTGGTGATCGACGGTGAGCTGCGCCTGCGAATTCATGGCGAGGCGGTGACGGTCTCGCGCGGTGAGGTCTATGTGGTGCCGGCGGGTGTGCCCCACAGCGTGGACGCCGGCAGTGCCGGCACACTGGTCATTCTGGACGTGTAAGCGACACGTCTTCTGCTTCGGCCAGCTGCTTGATGCGCTTGAGCATCATGCGGCGGATCAACCCGCTCGGGATGCGGATCAGCAGCCAGTAGGGTGTGAAGCGGCGGCGCGAGGCGTCGTCAGGGCAATGCACACAGGTGCGGGTGGTGAGCAGTGTGCCGCCTGCGCCGTCGGGCTGGGTCACGAACGTCATCACCAGCTTGAGCACGCCGGTTGCAGAAAACTTGCGGAATTCGCTTGCCTGCACATCAACGAGCCCACCGTCGGGCTCCCAGAACTTGCCGACCAGACCCAGCGCGAGTTCACGATCGTCATCGCGGCCGAGCTTGATGAAGTCATGCAACCCGAACCCTGCGTCAACGCGGCGCTCGCTATGTTTGCCCGCTAGCGCGACAAGGCGTGCCGGCACTGCGCGCAGATGCAGGAACAACTGCGCCAGCGGGAAATCGCTGACCTCCAGTCGAGACACCATGTCGAGCACGCGCCCGGGTGCGGCATCGATGCGGATCTGATGCTGCTCGCTGAACTGGTGTTCAGGCAACAGGCTGCGCAGCAACGGCATGTCGATGGATGAGGTCAGGTTCATGCTTGCGTCTCTTCACTTGCGGGTGTGGCGGCGTGGGCAGCATTGCGCGCGGGCGGCTCGGCCAGGCTGCGTTTCATGAGCCATGCCACGCCGGGAATGCGCAGGCCGGTGGTGAACACCAGGTCGCGCGCCCAGCCGCCGTATTGCGCCTGAAAGCACGGCGTGAGCGCGCGGCTGAGGGTTTGGTAAGCCTGCACGGTACGCAACCGGCGCGCGTGATAGGCGAGGGCACCGTCGACGGGGCCGTGTTCCTGCACGGCGGAGGCTAGCGCCAGCGCATCTTGCGCGGCCAGCGTGGTCCCCAGGCCGAGCTGCGGGCTCATCGCGTGGGCCGCGTCGCCGATGACGCAGTAGGGCGGCTTGGCCAGCGCGCGCGGCCACGTGTGGCGATACACGGCAAAGGGCAGGTCGTCGTGCGAGCGGATCTGTTCGACCACGGGTGCGGCTTGCGGCCACAGGCTCAGTACATGGGCTTTCCACTGTGCGATATCGCTCTGGCGCCAGGCGTCGACGCTATCGCTGGGCAGGCTCCAGAACATCGACAGGCGTGTGCGTGCGCCATCCACATCGGTGGGCAGCAGGCCCATCATTTCGCGCGTGCCGCGAAAGCGCTGGTGCAGCACGCGCGCATCCCAGTTGTCGACCCAGGCCTGGAACCACAGCGTGCCCCAGCGGTAGGTGCTCGATGGGCCTGCCAGGCCCGCAGGCTCGCGCAATGCGGAGGCCGCGCCGTCCGCGATCACGAAGAGGTCGAAGGTCGATTCACCTTGCGCGTGGGTTACGCGTGCCTGTGTCCCATTCCGGTGCAGTTGTTGGATGCCGCAGTCGAAATGGAAGGCGGCACCGGCACGCAGGGCTGCCTCGTACAGCATGGAAGAGAGCGCGTGGCGCGTGACTGCGCGGCCTGGCGCATCGGCGTAATCGATGTCGAGCAAATGCCAGCCACGATGGCTCAGACCGATCAGCCGGTTGATCGGCGCGCCGATGCCTTCCAGCTCACGGCCCATGCCGAGCGCCTCCAGCGCACGAATGCCCTGCGGCTGGATCAGCAGCCCCGCGCCCATGGTGGTCAGTTGCGGATGCTTTTCGTAGACGTGGACGTCATGCCCCTGGCGGGCAAACGCGATGGCGGCAGCCAGGCCGGCGTTGCCGGCGCCGGCAATGCCAATGGACAGCGGGCGGGTTGCGGTCATGAATGCGTGGCGGATCGTTTCTCTAGGATGATAACGATACGGCACGCAGGTTAAGGCTGTTCGCGTGGGTCTTGCCAGATAATGCGCACACCTCGATTGGCCCCACTGGATGCGCCATGCAGATCAAATGGCTGGAAGATTTCAAGGAACTGGCGAAAACGCGCAGCTTCAGCCGCGCTGCCGAGAACCGCAACGTCACGCACCCCGCGTTCGGGCGGCGCATCAAGGCGCTGGAGGAATGGGTGGGCACCGCGCTGGTGGAGCGCAGCGAGCACCCCGTCACGCTCACGCCCGCCGGGCGGTTGTTTCTGGATGCGGCAGCCAATGCGGTCGATGGCTTGAACGATGCGCGCCTGCTGCTGCGCGAGGCACAACTGACCGTGGCGCTGAAGATCGGCACCGGGCGCACGCTGGCACGCACCTTCGTCCCCGGCTGGTATGAAACGCTGGCGCGTCAGCGCGGCGTGTTTCCGCTGACGGTGACGACCGGCGGCACGCAGGAAGGGGTGCTGGCGCTGGCCGATGGCACGGTCGACTTGCTGATCGCCTATGCCAGCCCGCAGGCCGATGCGCTGCTCGACCCGCGCAAGTACGACAACTGCCTGCTCGGCAGCGAGACGCTGGTGCCCGTGAGTGCTCCCGATAAGCGTGGCCGTGCGCGCTTCACGCTGCCCGGCACCGCCGCTGCGCCGCTGCCGTGGCTGGCCTTCGCACGTGGGCTGACATTGCGGCAGATGCTCGACAGCCATCTGGCGGCGGCAGACCGCAAGGCGCATCTGCAGCCCGTGTTTCAGGCCGATTTCTACGAGGCAGTGGAGGAGATGGCGCTGCGTGGCTTCGGCATGGCGTGGTTGCCGTATCGCCTGGCCAAACCGCACCTGAACGCCGGCGAACTGCGCCCCGCCGGCGACGACGCCTGGCACATCCAAGTCGACATCCGCATGATGCGTGTGCGCAGCAACCAGAGCGCGCTGCTCGACGAAGTGTGGCAACTGGCTGTTGCTAACGCGCAGGCAGCGGCAGCCTGAGGCCACGTCACCGTAAAAAGCCCAACCTTGTGCCGAAACGGCACAAGGGCCCCAGGCGTGCCGCCTAGACTCCCCCGCAACCTTCACCCGCCGAGGCTGTTCAACCAGCCAACAGGCGGATCGGCACAGACCACGGGGAGACAACCTTGCCAGCCCATACCCTCAACGCGAGCGGCGCACCCGCGCACGCGGCAACCGACACACATCGACACCCCGCACCCTGGCGCGCCGTGCTGGCCGCCAGTGTCGGCAACGCGCTCGAATACTACGACCTGCTGATCTACGGCTACTTCGCCATCACCATCGGCAAGCTGTTCTTCCCGACGGGCGATGCGTGGAGCTCGTTGATGCTCTCCGTCGGCACGTTTGGCGTGTCGTTCATCATGCGGCCGCTGGGCTCGATGGTGCTCGGTAGCTATGCCGATCGCGTCGGCCGCAAGGCGGCGCTCACGTGGTCGATCCTGCTGATGATGCTGGGCACCGCGATGATCGCGTTTGCGCCCACGTATGCGTCGATCGGGCTGTGGTCACCCGCCATCGTGATAGTGGCGCGGCTGCTGCAAGGCTTCTCGGCCGGTGGCGAGTTTGGCTCTGCCACGGCCTTCATGATCGAGCATGCCAACGGCAAGCGCATGGGCTACAACGCGAGCTGGCAGGCGGCCACGCAGGGCCTCGCAACGTTGCTGGCAGCAGGGTTGAGCGCATGGCTCACGTATGCGTTGACCACTGCGCAGGTGGAATCGTGGGGCTGGCGCGTGGCCTTCCTGTTCGGCCTGCTGATCGGCCCCATCGGCGTCTACATCCGCCGCCATACGCCCGAGACGCCGGAGTTTGTTGCCATGCAGGCCGAAGCGCCCGCCGCGCTGCAGGAGCGCTCGCCGCTGCGCGACACGCTCACGCAGGGCCTGCCCGGGCTGCTGCTGGGCGCTGGCGTGGTGGTGGCCGTCACCGCGTTCAACTACGTGCAGAAGGTCTACATGCCGACCTATGCCATCAATCAACTGCATATCGCGACCAGCGCGTCGCTGGTCTGCACGATGATCACCGGCGCGATGCTGATGGTGATGGCGCCCGCGTTCGGCTTGCTGGCGGATCGTTTTGGCAGCATCCGCGTGGTGTCGATTGCGATGGTGGTGATTGCACTGTCGACGTATCCGATGTTCGCCACGGTGGTTGCGCAGCCGACGTTCTGGACGCTGCTGGTCATGCAGGCGATCGTGGGTGTGCTGCTGGCGGCCATCCTGGCGCCGCTGCCCGCGTTGCTGGCCGACATCTTCCCGACGCGCAACCGTGGCACGGGCCTGGCCTTGAGCTATAACTTGTCGGTGACGATCTTCGGCGGGTTCTCGCCGCTCATCGTCACCTGGCTGATTGGTGTCACGCACATCAAGACATCGCCGAGCTTCTATGTGTTTGCGACCACGCTCATCAGCCTGGCCTCGCTGTGGATGCTGCGCGGCCGTGCGCGCGCGCACTGAACCCGAACTGACCTCTCGTCTTACCCCAAGGATTTCGCATGATGACCCTGGAGGCGCTGCGCGCCACGCTGCCGGTGTACCCAATCGAGCTGCAGAAGCCGGACATTCGCTGGTGGAAGACCGGCACGCATGGCGTGGACTACGTGCACACGTTCGACAGCGGTGTGCCGGGCCCGCACGTCATGATCAACGCGCTTACGCACGGCAACGAGTTGTGCGGCGCGATTGCGGTGGATGCGCTGCTGGCCGCCGGTGTGCGTCCGGCACGCGGGCAACTCACGCTGTCGTTTGCCAATGTGGAGGCGTACGAGCGCTTCGACATCAACGATCCCGACGCCACGCGCTTTATCGATGAGGATCTGAACCGTGTGTGGTCCGCCGACAAGCTCGACGGCCCTGGCAACACGCTCGAACTGCGCCGCGCACGCGAGCTGCGTCCCGTGATCGACACGGTGGATTACCTGCTCGACATCCACTCGATGCACGAGAAGGCCGAGCCGCTGATGCTGACGGGGCCGCTGGAGAAGGGCGTCGCCCTCGGTCGCCAGGTAGGTGCGCCATCGCACCTGATGATCGATGCAGGCCATGCCGCCGGCCGCCGCCTGCGCGACTACGCCGGCTTTGGCGACGCCGCCAGCCCGAAGAACGCGCTGCTCATCGAATGCGGCCAGCACTTCGAGCGCGTGAGCCGCGATGTGGCGCTGGATGCGTGTGCGCGGTTTCTGGTGGCGCTGGGCACGGTCGACGCATCGGTCGTGTCGCAATGGTTTGGGATAGCACCTGCGCTGGAGGTGCGATGCATCCGCGTGACGGACCCGGTGGTCGCCAAGTCCACCGCCTTCCGGTTTGCGGACGACTATCGCGGCATGGAGACCATCGCCAGCGCCGGCACGGTCATCGCCACCGATGGGGAGTTGCAGTTCGTCACGCCCTACGACAACTGCGTGCTGCTGCAGCCATCGTTGCGGCACCTAGCACCTGGCGTGACCGTGGTGCGGCTAGGGCGCCCGGAGGGCGCCGCCTGAATCGACTCAGTTGCCACTGCGTGCCAGCGATCGGAAGACCAGACTGCCTGAGCCGAGCGCGATGAGCGCCAGCGTCACGGCAAAGGCAGTGGCACCGGTCGCCAGACCAAACGCATCGATTGCATAGCCGGTCATCACGGGCAGCAACCCCGCAGGCAAATAGCCGCCGAGGTTCATGACGGCATTGGCTTCGGCCCGGCGTGTGTCCGGCACGTGCAGGCTGATGAGCGTCAATCCGCCGAGTTGGCCGAGACCTTGCCCCGCCCCCGCCAACAGCGCAGCGATCACCAGAAAGGGCGCCGATGACGCATGCACCGCTGCACACAGTGCCCCCATCGACAGCGTGGTCGCAGCCGTGCCTGCCAGGAACAATGTCCGCACCGAATGGCGCCGCGCGGCAAACTGGACGCCGGTTGCGGTCAGAAACATCGCGCATGCCATGCCGCCGGCCACCAGCGGGCTGCGCACCTCGAGCAGGCGCGCCAGCAGGGATGGCCCCAGCGCCAGCACGAACGACGTCGCTGTAATACCGGGGCCGAAGACACCGATGCCGCTGGCGACATGGCGGCGATTCTGCGCGGGCACCGACGGCAGATGTAGCGCTGCAGCTTCACTGCCATGCGGCATGGCTGGCCGGGCCAGCGGCAACCGCCACACGATCACAAAGACGCTGAGCAGTACCACGGCCTCGAAGCCGAACACGGTCATGATCGGATGCGTGAGCACTTGGCCGGCGCCGCCGGCCAGCAGCGGGCCGAGGCCAGCGCCGAGCACCATTGCCACCGAAGCCAGTAGCGCGGCATCACGCTTGCGTGCGCTGCCGCCCAGGTCTGCCACCGACGCCATCCCCGCCGACACGATGACGCCCACCGCAATGCCGGTCAGCAACCGGGCCACCACAAGCATGGCGGTGGACGAGGCGCAGGCAAACAACCCGCACGCGATCAGCGCAGCCGCAATACCGGGTAGCAGTACCGGCTTGCGCCCAAAGCGGTCGGATAACTGGCCGGCCACCAGCAGCGTGCCCAGCAGCCCGGCGATGTACAGCGCAAAGATGACGGTCAGCGTGCCCGACGAAAAGCCCAGCGCACGCTGCCAGACCACATAGAGCGGCGTTGGCGAGTTGGACAGCATGAAGACGGCGGTGACCATCCCGGCTGCACGCCACATGTCGGTGGTGATGCGGGCGGGTGTGCCGCAGGAAGGAGCGGCGATGGAGGGAGACGACACGATATGGGTCCTTGTACGAATTTTCTCGAACTATATATTAGTTCGAGAAAATTCGTACAAGTGATACAGTGACACGGATGAAACGCACCTCTTTGCCCAAGGCGGCCGCTGAGTCGGCTGACCTTCCCGAGCCGCTGCCGGAACCGGCCGTGGCGGATTTGCAGTTGGACGCCATCTTTGGCGCGCTGGCGGACCCATTGCGCCTGACCATCGTGCGCAAGCTGATGTTGGAGTCCGAGGCGTACGACCACCCGTGCGGCTGGTTCGGCTTCGATCGGCCGAAATCGTCGCTGACCCACCATTTCAAGGCGCTGCGAGAAGCCGGCGTGCTGCGCCAGCGGCAGTACGGGCTGGAGCGACGCAGCCGCGTGCGCACCGAGGATCTCGACGCGAGGTTTCCCGGCCTGCTGCAACTGGTACTTGCGTGGGAGCCGTCCGACGCATAGGTGGACGGCTGCGGTGGGGTGCTTGAGGCGGGGCCGCTAGCGTGCCGCCATTGCCTGCAACGTGCCGAGCAGTACCTGCCGGCAGTTGCGCACCATCTTCTCTTCCGGGTCCCGATACCCGGTCAGTAGCCACGCCGCACCCACATTGGTCATGGCGCCCACGAGCGCCAGGCCGAGGATGCGGTGGTCGGCGCGCAGGTCAGCATCGTCGGCGCCGGGCGGCTGCGCATTCGCCATGATCTGTTTGCCGAACTCCAGCAGGTTGCGCTGGTAGGTCGCGTCTGTCTCCGGGCTCACGCCCATCACTTCCAGCAGTAGCACGCGCGCTGCGCACGGGTCACGCAAGAAGGTGAAGAACGCGTGCAGGCCCGCGTCGACGCGCGCTTCTAGCGTGCCGTCCACGGCGGCTGTGGCTTGTGACACCTGCGCGCGCAGGTCTTCGGCATGTTGCTGGTAGGTCGCCCGCAGCAGCGCCTCGGTGCTGTCGAACGCTGCATAGAAGTAGCGATCGTTCAGCTTGGCCTCCTGGCAGATCGCCCGCACCGTTGCTTTGCGGAAGCCCACCGTGCCGAAGACGCACGTGCCGGCGCGGATCAGCGCTTCACGGCGCTCTGCTGCGCGTGCTTCTGGCGCCACTCCGCCGTAGGGGCGGCCCTTCTTGGCCGTTTCAAGTGTTTTCTCCATTTCGCTATTTGACGTCAGGACGCGGGAAAATTAAAGTGGTGACGACCTACACCACATTTAAGGCGGGTTTGCCAAGCCCGTCGCCAAGCCGCCGGACAGCCAAGAACAAGGAGGGCACATGAAGACGACGATCGAAAGGGCCGCCGCCGCGCAACCGCCCCGAAGCCGTGCCACGGCATCGGATACGGAGTTCGATGTGCTGATCGTCGGTGCAGGCCTGTCTGGCGTGGGCGCGGCTTACCACCTGCGCGAGCGTTGTCCGTCGGCCCGTTTCGCAATCCTGGAGGGCCGCGCGACGATGGGCGGCACGTGGGATCTGTTCCGCTACCCTGGCATCCGCTCGGACTCCGACATGTTCACGCTTGGCTACAGCTTTCGCCCGTGGCATAGCGACAAGGCCATCTCCGACGGCCAGACCATCCTCGATTACATCCAGGACACGGCGCGCGTGTTCGGCATCGACAAGACGATCCGCTACCAGCACAAGGTCACGGGTGCCAGTTGGGATTCGGCCGCTGCGCGTTGGACGGTGCGCATGCAACGCACCAACGGCGATCGGCAGGAAGAGCTGCACTACACATGCAAGTTCCTCTACATGTGCAGCGGCTACTACGACTACGAAGAAGGCCACGCACCCGCTTGGGCGCAGATGGAGCAGTTCCAGGGGCGCATCGTCCATCCGCAGCATTGGCCAGAAGACCTGGACTACGCCGGCAAGCGCGTGGTGGTGATTGGCAGCGGCGCGACCGCCGTCACGCTGGTGCCCGCGATGGCCGATACCGCGCAGCACGTGACGATGCTGCAACGCTCGCCCACGTACATCGTGTCGCGCCCCGAGCAGGACGCCGTGGCCAATACGCTGCGCCGCTGGTTGCCGGCGGGGCTTGCGCACCGGCTCGTGCGTACCAAGAACGTGCTGCTGACGATGTACTTCTACGGCCTTGCGCGTCGCAAGCCTAAGGCGGTCAAGGACTTCATCATCCGCATGGCCGGTAAGCAGATCGGGCCCGATTTCGATGTGCGCCAGCACCTCACGCCGCGCTACAACCCGTGGGACCAGCGCCTGTGCCTGGTGCCCGATGGCGATCTGTTCAAGACGATCCGCTCGGGCCGCGCCTCCATCGCCACCGACGAGATCGAACATTTCACGCCGACCGGCCTGCAGCTCAAGGGTGGTGAGCATCTTGACGCCGACGTGGTTGTCACCGCCACCGGGCTCAAGCTCAAGGTGCTGGGCGGTGCGGCCGTGGCTGTCGACGGGCGCCCTGTCGACCTGTCGCAGACGGTGTCGTATAAAGGCATGATGTACAGCGGCATTCCGAACCTCGCATCGTCGTTCGGCTATACGAATGCCTCGTGGACGCTCAAGGCCGAACTGATCGCGCAGTATGTGTGCCGGCTGCTCAACCACATGCAGGCCAACGGCTACGACGTCTGCGTGCCCCGGCTCGACGATGAGGCGATGGGCCGCGAGCCCGCTGTCGACCTGACGTCGGGCTACATCCAGCGTGCGGCGAGTATCCTGCCCAAGCAGGGCACCAAGCAGCCGTGGAAGTCGTATCAGAACTACGCACGCGACCTGATGATGCTCAAGTTCGGGGCGCTTGCTGATCATGCGATGCAGTTCGAGCGCCGCGGCCAGCCGGTCAGCGCTCGGCAAACCGCCTAAACCACTCCGGGGGCACTGTGACCAGCACCATCCTGACTGTCGTCGCCATCCTGATTGCGGTGATCGCCGTACTGGTGGCGTTCACGTTTTTTACCGCGCGCCGCGTGACCAAGGGGTTTCCGCCGGAAGGCAAGTTCATCGATGTCGATGGTGACCGCGTGCACTACGTTGATCAGGGCAGCGGCCCAGCCATCGTGTTCGTGCATGGCCTGTGTGGCAACCTGCGCAACTTCGCCTATCTGGATCTGGAGCGGCTGACGCAATCGCACCGCGTGATCCTGATCGACCGGCCGGGGTCGGGGCGCTCATTGCGTGGTGATGCGTCTTCGGCCAACGTCTATGCGCAGGCGCGCACGATCGCGCGGTGCATTGAAAAGCTGAGCCTGGACAAGCCTGTGCTGGTGGGGCATTCACTGGGCGGTGCGATTGCGCTGGCGGTCGGGCTCAACCACCCGCAGGTGATTCGTCGGCTCGCCTTGATTGCGCCGCTCACGCATGCGGAGAGTACGCCGCCGGGCGCATTCAAAGGCTTGGTGCTGCCGTCACCGCTGGTGCGCCGGCTGGTCTCGTGGACGCTGGCGATTCCCATGTCGATCATCAATTCACGCAAGGCGGTCGAGGCGGTGTTCGCGCCCGAAGCCATGCCGCAGAGTTTCCCCTTCAAGGGCGGTGGCCTGCTGGGGCTGCGTCCGCACGTGTTCTATGCGGCGTCGTCTGACTTGGTCTGCGCGCCGCGGGATCTGCCGGACATGGAGCGTCGCTATGCGTCGATGACGGTGCCGGTGGATGTGCTGTACGGCAAGGGCGATCGCATCCTCCACTACAAACGTCAGGGCGAAGCACTCAAGCAGAAGCTTGACCGTGTGAACCTGCGTATCGTGGCCGGCGGCCACATGCTGCCCGTCACGCAACCTGCGTTGACGACGGATTGGGTGCTGGGGGTTGCGGCATCGGCATTGGCGCCCGCGCAAGCCACCGCGCTGGCGGGGTAGACGCGCAGTCGACACGGCAAAAGCCCCCTCTGATGCGGGGCTTTGTTGTTTTTGTCGCCACCACAATGAGTGCCGCCAGCTTCACTCGTCAAAGTTCGGCCCGGATGTGCCGTTAAACGCGGGAGCCCGCTCATTCCATGCGGCCTGTGATCGCGTCCCCTGCGCAAGGGGTATCGCCCCCGGACGATGTGCGCGGCACACTCCTCGCGGCCACGCAGCTGCGCGCAACCCTCGCCAAGAACCACCATGCTCATCAAGCTCGCTTCCGGCGATCTCCGGCTTGAAAGGCCCATCGACTTCGCCATCTACAACGCCGACGGCACGCTCCTTCTCCAGAAGGGGCAGGTGGTCACGTCCGACGTTCTGCTGCAGCGGCTGTACCGCCTCGGCTATCGGCGCAACACGACACATGCTGGAAGGTTTGGGCTGAAGCCGGTGCATGCGCCGGCTGCCGAGAAGCATGTGTCAGCGGCAGAAGGTGCGGAGGATGCCGAAGCGGTTGCATCAGGCAATCAAGTCGACCCGCCACTCGGCAAGTCTTCCACGCTACCGAACCTGACGCAAAAGGTGGAGTTCTTCCACCTGACAACAGACGATGGCAAGGACGCGCCGCCGCCCGTCGAATTGGTGGGCGTGATCCCCGGGCAGGCGCTGATCGTGCAATGCGTGGCCGATGAAGGCGTGTCGACATTGACGACGGGTGTGACCTACCAGGCCAGACTTTTTACCGGGTCGCGTTTGTTCAAGTTTTTGACGGAGTTGCTGCCGGAAGCGGTGGGCCCGTTCGGTTGCTATTTCCTGCGCTATCCAGAGGCCGTTGCGCAGGCGCTTGTTCGCAAGCAGCAGCGCGTGACTACCGCGTTTTCGGGGGAGTTGTCGTCAGGCGAGTATCAGCGGGCCGCCGTCGACGTGGTGGTCGAGAACGTCAGCGCCACGGGGGCGGGCGTTTCCGCCAAGGAAGATTTCCTGCTTGTAGGGAAGGTCGCGAGGCTCCGGGTGAACTTGGCCATTGAGCACCGTGTGCGGCCCATCACCGTATTCGTCGAGGTTCGCAACCGCCGGCAGGACGGCGAGCGCTTCGTCTATGGTCTGGAGTTCTCGCGGATGCCCGAGGAGACGCGGCGCGATATCAAGGACTTCGTGCTGGAGAGTCTGGCGCTGGAGTAAGGAGTGCTGCGCTGGTGCGCAGACAAACAAAAGGCCGCTATTACGCAAGGAGTAGCGGCCTTTCTTACATCCAGCAGCGAATCTGGGATGTTTCCTGGTTTGACAAAATCCCCATTTTTCATCAACAATTCGGTCCAAAAAATGTCAGCCGATTTATAAAAAGGAGGCGAAAATTGCGTCTCGCATTCGCCAAAAGCTGACAGTCCACCTGCAAAAGCTTGAAGTCGAAAATTATGGGGATGCTGCAGCCATTCTCACAACACGAAGCGCGGGTCTGAGTTGATCCCATTGGGAATACGGAACGTATGAAAGCCAAAGAAAGTTTCATCACCGCGTTGATGCTGCTACTTCTAGCGCCAGCGACGTCCTTTGCGGATGCTATCAATGGGGAGCGGATCTTCTTGAAGCGATGCGCGATGTGTCACGGAGTCGATATCAAAGGCACAGGACCTCTGGCCAATAAAAGCGTCCCTCCCACGCCGGATCTCACAGCGCGTGCATTCAAGAAACGCCTAATCGATTATCCGGGTGTCATTGTATCGTCCGTCATACTCCGTCCAAACGGGGATCTAATTCCGAAGACATTGCGGGAGAATGGCGTCAAGCTGGCGCCATTCACGTGGACGGTTAAAGATTTTCGCGATCTGAATGAATATATGACGGGTGTCATTTCAAAAACGAATTGACCGCGTCGCTACGCAACTTTTCGAGATCATCCAAAAAGATGCGGGGCAGAAGGCAGCGTCAAAAAAGCATCTCAAGGGGTGCTTTTTTAATGCCATCAAATGGATGCGAATGATGCTCGAGTCGTGCGCGCCGTGGCGTGACTTGTGCGGCCGGCAGTTGCGCGTGGGAATGCCCCACCAAGTGACTCGCCGGACGAGAAAAAGGCTCTGCAACCGGTTGATTGCAGAGCCTTCTTGAAGATGGTGGCGAATCAGGGACTCGAACCCCGGACCTGCGGATTATGATTCCGTCGCTCTAACCGACTGAGCTAATTCGCCGAAGAAACGAGATTCTACAGCCTTCGGCGAATCTGTCAAGCCCCTTGTTCGTCAAGTTGCTCAGTCGTTCTTGTAGATGTCCACGTCCTTGGTTTCCCGTACGAACAGCATGCCGACCACGAAGGTGATGGCCGCGATCCAGATCGGGTACCACAGCCCGTGATAGATATTGCCGTTCTGGGCCACCAGGGCGAACGAGATGGTTGGCAGCAGCCCCCCGAACCAGCCGTTACCGATGTGATACGGCAACGACATCGACGAGTAGCGGATGCGTGTGGGGAACATTTCCACCAGCATCGCCGCGATCGGGCCGTAGACCATGGTCACGTAGATCACCAGGATCACCAGGATCACCAGCACCATGACCGTGTTCATCTGCGCCGGATCGGCCTTGGTCGGGTAGTTGGCGGCCTTGAGCGACTCGCTCACCTGCTTCTTGAAGTCGGCGATCTTCGTCTTGCTCTCGGCGTCGAAGCTCTGGCCATCTGGCGTGCGGGTGGCGTTGAGCGAGGCGATCTGCTTGCCAGCGATCGTGACCGAGGCGACCGTGCCGGCCGGGCCTTCCAATGTCTCGTAGCTTGCCGACGATTGCGCCAGCGTACGCTTGGCAATGTCGCACGACGAGCGGAAGTCCACCTCGCGGGCGATCGGGCTGCCCTGGAACGAGCACTCCTTCGGGTCGACCGTGATGGTGATCTGCGCAGTATGCTGGGCACGCTCCAGCGCCGGGTTGGCGTAGTGCGTCAGCGCCTTGAACAGCGGGAAGTACGTCAGCACCGCCAGCAGGCAACCGGCCAGGATGATCTTCTTGCGGCCGATGCGGTCCGACAGCGAGCCGAAGAACACGAAGAACGGTGTGCCGATGGCCAGCGCCACCGCAATCAGCACATTGGCTGTGAACGCGTCGACCTTCAGCACCTGCGTGAGGAAGAACAGCGCGTAGAACTGGCCCGTGTACCAGACCACGGCTTGGCCGGCGGTCAGACCGATCAGCGCCAGGATCACGATCTTCAGGTTGCGCCATTGGCCGAAGGCTTCCGTCAGCGGGGCCTTGGAGGTCTTGCCCTCGGCCTTCATCTTCTGGAACGCCGGCGATTCGCTCATCGACAGGCGGATGTACACCGACGTTGCCAGCAGCAGAATCGAGACCAGGAACGGGATACGCCAGCCCCAATCGTCGAACGACTTGCCGGTCAGCTCGCGCACCACCAGGATAACAACCAGCGACAGGAACAGGCCCAGCGTGGCCGTGGTCTGGATCCACGACGTGTAAGCACCGCGGCGGCCGTGCGGCGCGTGCTCGGCCACGTAGGTGGCGGCACCACCGTACTCACCGCCTAGTGCCAGGCCCTGCAGCATGCGCAGCGCGATCAGGATGATCGGCGCAGCCACGCCAATCGTGCCGTAAGAGGGCAGCAGGCCGACGATGAACGTTGACGTACCCATGATCACGATGGTGACCAGGAACGTGTACTTGCGGCCGATCATGTCGCCGAGGCGGCCGAACACCAGCGCGCCGAACGGGCGCACCAGGAAGCCGGCGGCAAAGGCCAGCAGTGCAAAGATGAAACCCGCCGTTGGATCCAGGCCCGAGAAGAACTGCTTGGCGATGATCGCCGCCAGCGAGCCGTAGAGATAGAAGTCGTACCACTCGAACACCGTCCCGAGCGACGAAGCGAAGATGACCTTCTTCTCCTCCCTCGTCATGGGCGCAGGCTGGACACGCCCGGCGGGCGCGTTCGGTGCACTTTGCACGGTTGCCATGTTGTCTCCTGTTTTCGTAGGTCGTCCCGCTGGGCATGGACATGACAACGCAACGCAATCGCCCGCGGAATTGTGAACGATTGTGGAAAGCGAAACTTACTGCGTTCTGACACGAACGCCCCGCCAACGGGGCATTTTCGTCGGGGTATACACGAAGATGTGCGCGTTGCGTTGCGGCGCAAGTTGCTGCTTCAGCGCATCAAATGGAGGGCGGGGGAGTGGGGTCAGTGGCGTCGTGCTGCGATGTCTCGTCATCCTGCGATGCAGCATCCGCAGCGCGGTTAGTGCGCCACGCATACAGCACGGTAATCAGCACATAGACGATGGGCGCGCCCTGGCCCGCCACCCAGTAAGCGAACGGCCAACCGAAGAAGCGCATCGACAGATCGCGCGCGAAGAACGCCACCACATAGGTGACGACAAACCACACCCCCAACAGCGCGGTGATCCAGCGCATGTTGGCGATCCAGCGTCGGCGTGCGGGCGTTCCGGGCGTGATGCTCATGCGGTGGTTTCCCCGTCCGGTGCGCAGCGATGCAGCGTGATGCGAAAGCGCGCGCCCGCCACGCGTGGCGATGCCTGGTAGACGTTGTCGAGCACCTCGATATCGCCGCCGTGCTGCTGCACGATCTCACGCACGATGGCCAGGCCCAACCCGCTGCCCTCGGCTTGCGTGCCGAGAATGCGATAGAAGCGCTGCATCACGCGTTCACGCTCCGCCACGGGGATGCCGGGGCCGGTGTCGTCCACGTCGATGAACACGAACGGCTCGAACGGCGCAGTCGTCACGCGCACTGTCACGTGACCGCCGTCAGGCGTGTAGCGGATGGCGTTGTCGAGCAGGTTGTTGAGCATCTCGGCCAGCATCGTCGCGTTGCCGGACGTCATGACCGGCGGGCCGGGCTCTTCGAAGCCGAGGTCGATCTGCTTGGTCCATGCCTTCTGCAGCCAGTCGGCCACCACCTGCCGCGACAGCGCGCAGATATCAAGCGGCACCATGCCGTCGGTCGCGCCCATGTTCTCCATGCGCGCCAGCGAGAGCAGTTGCTTGACGAGGTGCGCCGTGCGGTCCGAGCTGTCGGCGATGTGGGCGAGCGTGCGGCGCAGCTCGTCGGGCGACTGTTCACGCTGCGCCAGTTCCGCCTGCATGCGCAGGCCGGCTAGCGGCGTCTTCATCTGGTGCGCGGCATCGGCAATGAAACGCTTCTGCGTCTGCACAGATTGCTCCAACCGCCCGAGCAGGTCATTGAACGATGCCACCAGCGGTGTCAGCTCCTGCGGCGCGGCGCCTTCGTCGATCGGGCTGGTGTCGCCCGGGTTGCGCGCGCGGATGCGCTCCTGAATCGCATTGAGCGGCGCCAGCCCGCGCGTGAGTCCGAACCACACCAGAATCACCGCCAGCGGCAGGATCACGAACTGCGGCAGGATCACGCCCTTGATGATTTCGTTGGCCAGTTGCGCACGCTTGTCGAGCGTTTCCGCCACCTGCACCAGCGCGGGTTTGCCGCCGGTCATGCCGGGGCGCTGCACAAACGTATACGCCACGCGGATCTCTGTGCCATGGATACGGTCGTCGCGCAATTGCACGAGGCTGCCGGCATTGGCGTCTTCTTCCGGGGGGAGCGGCAGGTCGCGATCGCCCGAGACGAACTCGCCACTCTCGCCGAGCACCTGGTAATAGATGTTGTCGGTCTCATCGGCACGCAGGATCTCGCGCGCGGAGATCGGCAACTGCAGCGTCACGCGCCCGTTCACCTCGCGCAGCTGCTGGCTGAGCACGATGGCGCTCGATTCCAGCGCGCGGTCGTACGGTGCATTCGCGATCGACTTGGCCACAAGGTACGTCACCGCAATGCTCATCGGCCAGAGCAGCAACAGCGGCGCGAGCATCCAGTCGAGAATCTCGCCGAACAGCGATCGGGCGACGGGCCCGGTGGTGGCGTCTTCGAGATGGGGGAGGGTATCGGCGAGGTCGCGGTCGTCAGCCTGGGGTGCAACGCCGGGGCGCGGTGCGCGCGGGATCCGGTGGCGACGCCACGGCCAGGCCAGCCGATCAGCCATGGGCAGTGGCAGGGTTGGCGGGGGCGGCAGCGCGCTCCAGGCAATAGCCCAACCCGCGCACGGTGGCAATGCGGATGCCATCCACCTCAATCTTCTTGCGCAAGCGGTGGACGTACACCTCGATGGCGTTGTTGCTGACTTCTTCGCCCCAGCCGCACAGATGGTCGACCAGTTGCTCCTTCGACACCAGCCGGCCCACGCGCGCCAGCAGGATCTCCAGCAGCCCGATCTCACGCGCCGACAGGTCGATCATCTGGTCATGGATATAGGCGATGCGGCCAACTTGGTCGAACGCCAGCGGGCCGTGCCGGACGAGCGTGGCGCCGCCACCGGTACCCCGCCGCACCAGGGCGCGCACGCGTGCCTCCAGTTCGGACAGGGCGAAGGGCTTGGCCATGTAGTCGTCGGCGCCCAGGTCCAGGCCCTTGACGCGGTCTTCCACGCTGTCTGCGGCGGTCAGGATCAGCACCGGCAGCATGGCCCCGCGTGAACGCAGGCGACGGAGCACCTCCAGCCCCGACAGGCGCGGCAACCCCACGTCGAGGATCAGCAGGTCATAGGTCTGGGCCGTTTGCGTGGCAAGCGCCGCATCGGCGGCGGCCCCATCTTCGGCCCGGTCAACGGCGTAGCCTGCCTGGCGCAGCGAACGGGTCAAACCGTCGGCCAGGGTGGCGTCGTCTTCGGCAATCAGGATGCGCATGCGTGTCTCCCCGCGATGCTCGGGCGTGGTGTCTGACCGGCCCATTCCGCCCGCTACATTGTTTTCACGCGTGTTGTTGCGCAATCGCTGCGCTGGAGGCTTGTCAAAACCACTGGTTTTTTATACAGTACTCCGAACTCGCGGTGCTGTAGTCTTGGCGGCGCTAAAGTATTCAAGATTGGTTCCAGCGTCAGGCCGTGCAGCTGATCTGCTGTTGCGAACAAACGCAGGAATCATCGGCCCTTGCGGCCCATTTATACACCAAATCGCACGAAGGACGACCATGGAAGACGGCAAGAAGGCAGCCACGATGAGCGCAGAAAAGCAGAAGGCGCTGGCTGCCGCGCTCGCGCAGATCGAAAAGCAGTTCGGCAAGGGCTCCATCATGAAGATGGGCGATGCCGAGGTGGAGCCGGTCCAGGTCGTGTCCACGGGCTCGCTGGGGCTGGACGTGGCGCTGGGCGTTGGTGGTCTGCCGCGCGGCCGCGTGATTGAAATCTACGGTCCGGAATCGTCCGGTAAGACCACGCTGACGCTGCAGGTGGTGGCCGAGATGCAGAAGCTGGGCGGTACCTGCGCGTTCATTGATGCAGAACATGCGCTGGACGTCACTTACGCAGACAAGATCGGCGTGAGCGTGCCGGACCTGCTGATCTCCCAGCCGGACACCGGTGAACAGGCTCTGGAAATTGCCGACGCGCTGGTGCGTTCGGGCTCGGTCGACCTGATCGTGATCGACTCGGTGGCCGCCCTGGTGCCGAAGGCGGAAATCGAAGGCGAAATGGGCGACGCGCTGCCCGGCCTGCAAGCCCGACTGATGAGCCAGGCGCTGCGCAAGCTGACCGGCACCATCAAGAAGACCAACTGTATGGTCATCTTCATCAACCAGATCCGCATGAAGATTGGGGTGATGTTCGGCTCGCCGGAAACCACCACGGGCGGTAACGCGCTCAAGTTCTACGCCTCGGTGCGCCTGGATATCCGTCGCATTGGCTCGATCAAGAAGGGCGATGACGTGGTCGGCAACGAAACCAAGGTCAAGGTCGTCAAGAACAAGGTGGCACCGCCGTTCCGCGAAGCCATCTTCGACATCCTCTATGGTCAGGGCGTCTCGCGCGAGGGCGAAATCATCGACCTGGGCGTCGAAGCCAAGATCGTTGAGAAGTCCGGCGCCTGGTACAGCTACGGTGGCGAGCGTATCGGCCAAGGCCGTGACAACTGCCGCGAATACCTGCGTGAGAACCCTGACCTGGCCCGCGACATCGAGAACAAGGTTCGCGAGGCACTGGGCGTGACGCCGATGGGTGCTGTCGTGGCGGCCGCAGTCGAGGTCGAGGAAGAGTAATTGGGTTGGCCGTCGGCGCAGATCGGCGGCTCTATCGAGCTTCATACGCCTGCCGTCCCCCAACGGCGGGCGTTTTTCTTTGGGGCGTGAAGCCACATGCCGTTGCCGCGTCAACCGCTGTCACTCAAGGCGCGCGCGCTGGGTTATTTGTCCCGGCGCGAGCATAGCCGTGCTGAACTGCGCCGCAAACTGGCACCGCACGCCGAATCTGCAGAGGAGGTGGACGCGCTGCTGGATTGGCTAGAGGGTGAGAACTGGCTGTCCAATGCACGCTTCGCTGAAAGCGTGGTGCACCGCCGTGCGGGCCGTTACGGTACCGCCCGGCTGATGCAGGAACTGAAAACCCACCAGCTCGGCGAAGAAACGCTGGGCGAGGTGAAGGCCCAACTGCAGAGTACCGAGGTGGCGCGGGCCAAGGCACTCTGGGATAAGCGCTTCGGCCGCCCACCGGCCGATCTGGCCGAGCGCGCCAAGCAAGTCCGCTACATGATGGCGCGCGGATTCTCTCGTTCGGTGGTCTCGCGCATCATCTTGGGCGCAGATGAATGGCTGGGCGAAGGTGACGAATCCGACTAAACGTCGGCGATCTCTCGACAATTTGCGCGGACAATTCGTTTGCGTGCCGATCCAAGGGGTTGCACCTCGGGCGGTCGTTGCAACCCTTCCAGCACCGCATTGCAGCATACGACGCAGTACAGTCGTAACGACGTGTTAAAATCCACGGCTTTGATACCGTCCTCTACTTCGGTTGCAGGGCGGTTGTGTTCGTGTGTGGCGGCTGATGCGCTGCTGCAGACGTCCCGTAGGCGATGCGCGAGATCCGCGTGCGCCGCCTCCATCGGTCCTATCGGTCTGTCTGGTCCATGCCTCTGTCTGCTCCCGTCCCGCGCGTCATGCGCCACCGCCGTGCCATCACGGTGGAGGCCTATTTGCGGGAAGACGGCCTGTGGGACATCGAAGCGCGCCTGACCGACACCAAGCCCCGCGATATCCCGCTGGCCAGCGGCGGTGTCCGCCCCGAAGGCCAGCCGCTGCATGACCTGTGGCTGCGCGTGACCATCGATACCCGCATGAACGTCGTCGACGCCGAAGCGTGCTCCGACTGGGTGCCGTACCCCACACACTGCGACACGATTGGCCCGGCCTACCGCAAGCTCATCGGCCTGAACCTGATGAAGGGTTTTCGAAAGGCCTCGCGTGAGAGACTTGGCGGCGTGGTGGGCTGTACGCACCTGACCGAGCTGTGCGGCGTGCTGCCGACCGCCGCCATTCAGGCCTTTGCGGGCGACGTCTTTCCGGTGCGCGACAACTCCAACGACCTCCGACCGATCGAGCCCGGCGAAAAGCCGCCTTACCAACTCCACGGCTGCCATGCCCTGCATCTCGAGGGCGAGGTGGTCCGCAAGCACTATCCGCGCTGGTATGCCTACCAGCCCGAAACCAAGACCCAACCGCCACGCACCGAGCTGTCGCCAGAGCCCTCGTCCTGAAGGGCGTCGCGCTGCTCGCGCGCTTTTTTCGATCCTTAACATTCATCACACTCACTCTGCCTAGCAAAGGAAACACGCATGAATATCCATGAGTACCAAGGCAAGGAAATCCTGCGCAAATACAATGTGCCGGTTCCGCGCGGCATTCCGGCCTTCTCGGTCGACGAGGCCATCAAGGCTGCTGAAACCCTGGGCGGCCCGGTGTGGGTCGTGAAGGCACAGATTCATGCGGGTGGCCGTGGCAAGGGCGGCGGCGTGAAGGTTGCCAAGAGCATCGACCAGGTCAAGGAATACGCCAGCAGCATCCTGGGCATGACGCTGGTGACGCACCAGACCGGTCCGGAAGGCAAGCTGGTCAAGCGCCTGCTGATCGAAGAAGGCGCGGACATCAAGAAGGAACTGTACGTGTCGCTGGTGGTGGACCGTGTGTCGCAGAAGGTCGCGCTGATGGCTTCGAGCGAAGGCGGCATGGACATCGAAGAAGTTGCCGAATCGCACCCGGAAAAGATCCACACACTGATCATCGAACCGTCGACCGGCCTGACCGACGCTGACGCTGACGACATCGCCCGCAAGATCGGCGTGCCGGACGCTTCGATCGCGCAAGCCCGCCAAGCCCTGCAAGGCCTGTACAAGGCATTCTGGGAAACCGACGCTTCGCAAGCGGAAATCAACCCGCTGATCCTGACCGGCGACGGCAAGGTCATCGCGCTGGACGCCAAGTTCAACTTCGACTCGAACGCGCTGTTCCGTCACCCGGAAATCGTTGCGTACCGCGATCTGGATGAAGAAGATCCGGCCGAAATCGAAGCCTCGAAGTTCGACCTGGCCTACATCTCGCTCGACGGCAACATTGGCTGCCTGGTGAACGGCGCCGGTCTGGCCATGGCCACGATGGACACCATCAAGCTGTTCGGCGGCGAGCCGGCCAACTTCCTCGACGTGGGCGGCGGTGCCACCACAGAGAAGGTGACCGAAGCCTTCAAGCTGATGCTGAAGAACCCGGACGTGAAGGCCATTCTGGTCAACATCTTCGGCGGCATCATGCGTTGCGACGTGATCGCTGAAGGCGTGATCGCAGCGGCTAAGGCTGTGTCGCTGTCGGTGCCGCTGGTTGTGCGCATGAAGGGCACCAACGAAGACCTCGGCAAGAAGATGCTGGCTGACTCGGGTCTGCCCATCATCGCCGCTGACACGATGGCAGAGGCCGCCGAGAAGGTCGTGGCCGCAGCCGCCGGCAAGTAAGCCGCCCGCTGACCCAACCATACGCGAACGCGAGCGGCGCCCGTTGAATAGGACGGCGCGGCTCGCTGCATAAAAGGATTACAGCATGTCGATTCTGATCAACAAAGACACCAAGGTCATCACCCAGGGGATCACCGGCAAGACCGGCCAGTTCCACACCCGCGGCTGCCGCGACTACGCCAACGGCAAGGCCGCCTTCGTGGCCGGCGTGAACCCGAAGAAGGCCGGCGAAGACTTCGAAGGCATCCCCATCTACGCAACCGTCAAGGACGCCAAGGCCCAAACCGGCGCAACCGTGTCGGTGATCTACGTGCCGCCCGCAGGCGCCGCTGACGCGATCTGGGAAGCCGTTGAAGCCGAACTGGATCTGGTGGTTTGCATCACCGAAGGCATCCCTGTGCGCGACATGATGATGGTCAAGGACAAGATGCGTAAGGCCGGCAGCAAGACGCTGCTGCTGGGCCCGAACTGCCCGGGCCTGATCACGCCGGACGAAATCAAGATCGGCATCATGCCGGGTCACATCCACCGCAAGGGCCGCATCGGCGTGGTGTCGCGCTCGGGCACGCTGACGTACGAAGCCGTGGGCCAGCTGACCGCGCTGGGCCTGGGCCAGTCGTCGGCTGTCGGTATCGGCGGCGACCCGATCAACGGTCTGAAGCACATCGACGTGATGAAGATGTTCAACGACGATCCGGAAACGGACGCCGTGGTCATGATCGGTGAGATCGGTGGTCCGGACGAAGCCAATGCGGCTTACTGGATCAAGGACAACATGAAGAAGCCGGTGGTTGGCTTCATCGCTGGCGTGACCGCGCCTCCGGGCAAGCGCATGGGCCACGCCGGCGCGCTGATCTCGGGCGGTGCCGACACTGCGCAAGCCAAGCTCGACATCATGGAAGAGTGCGGCATCAAGACCACCAAGAACCCGTCGGAAATGGCCCGTCTGCTCAAGGCGATGCTGTAATCGGCAACGTTTGAGGTTGTGCGAGAACGGGGGCTTCGGCTCCCGTTTTTGTTTGGGCGCGACGGTTTGCGAGCGATGCAACATGCGCCCCGTGCACGACCTGTGTATAAGCAAAGACGTGGTCTCTTGCCTGTTATCCCTCTCCAACAAAAAGATCCTCGGGAACATTCATGGTGCTGACGTCCAGCGCGTTCTGGTTCGCGCTTGGTTCCATCATCTTGACCAATATCGTGCTGTCGGGCGACAACGCGGTCGTTATCGCTCTGGCGGCGCGCAATCTGCCGCAGCGGCAGCAGAAGCAAGCGATTTTCTGGGGCAGCGCCGGCGCCATCGCGCTGCGCATCGTGCTGACCATCTTGGCCGTCAAGCTGCTGGCGTTGCCGTATCTGAAGACGATCGGCGCGGTGCTGCTGGTCTATATCGGTATCAAGCTGCTGGCTGAAGCGGATGAAGGTGGCGCGAGTGGGCGCAAGCAGCGCGATGGCTTGTGGCCTGCTATCCAGACGATCTTGATTGCTGATCTGGTGATGTCGCTCGATAACGTGGTCGCCGTGGCCGCGGCCGCAGAAAAGGGGCCGCCGGGGACCGCCTTCCTGCTGCTCGTGCTCGGCCTCGGGCTGTCGATTCCATTCATCATCTTTGGCAGCACGCTGCTGGTGGGGGTGATGGCGCGGTTTCCGATCATCGTCACGCTGGGCGCCGCGTTGCTTGGCTACTTGGCCGGCGACATGCTCGTCAGCGATCCGGTGGATGCGGCTTGGTTTGCGCATTCAGTGCCCTATGCGGACATCGTGATCGGCTGTGCAGGCGCGCTGCTCGTGGTGGCCGCGGGCTGGTGGCTCAGCCGCCGGACGCTGCGGCAGGCCTAATCCGAAAGACCCCCCCCGAAAGTAGGTGATGACGCGATCTGTCCAGAATTCTGTCAAGAACGGTCAGATTTGCGCCCGAATTCCCGTCAAAGTGCGCCAGTTTCCGCCTGTTAACACAGTGTGTGCCTTGGCATAGTCCCTGCACTGTGGCCTCCCACAACAAAATGCCTTTTGGGGAGAGGTCATGGGCTTCAGGCACAGCACGGGAACAAGGCGTCGCGCGCGCGGCTTCACGCTGATCGAACTAATGATCGTGGTGGCCATCGTCGGCATTCTGGCAGCGATTGCGCTGCCGGCTTACAACAACTACATGGTCAAGTCCAAGCTGACCGAAGCGACGACGACGCTGGATGCGGCGCGGGTTGCGGTCAACGAAGCGTATTCGTCTGGTAACGGAATCTTCCCGAGTTCAAGTTCGCCGCCCATCATTACTCAGGCTGTGCCAGGCAACGCTCAATATGTCACTGGCATCAAATACAACAACCCAGGAACGGCTTCCAGTGTTGGCGTGGTTGTGACGCTGGGCAAGACAGGTAACCCCCAGATCGATGGTCATTACCTGGGAATGTTCGGTACCGGTCAGGCAGATGGAACGGTGGTCTGGACCTGCGGCACCGCGAAAACGGCGAATGACTACGCTTCGGGGGCTGCGGTGCAATCCATGTATCCGTATTTGCCGGCGACCTGCCAGAACTGAAATACCAACAAGCAAGGTTGGCACGGGTTCACAGGTGTGTTTGAGCGGGCAGCGAGGTCACTCGTTGCCCGCTTCGTTTTTGGGTCAGGGGGATCTGACACTTGTTTTTTTGGCCGGAAATCTTGGACCGTTCACGGGCTTAACAAACCAACGCCATAATTGTGCACCAAAAGTCACAAAACTAACGACTTCTGTCACGTGGTGTCAAGAATTGTCATCGGATATTGCCTGCACTTGTCCAATTTGGACGTGTTTCCTAGGTTGGGATGCGATTTTGGGGCTGGCACGGTCCCTGCTCTATAGAACCCGCAACATCTTCAACCACACATTCCGGGGGAATTTATGAAGTCGATGCGTCGTATCAACAAGCGTGTCCAGAAGGGTTTCACGCTGATCGAACTGATGATCGTGGTCGCGATCGTCGGTATCCTGGCTGCCATCGCGCTGCCGGCCTACAACAACTACATGATCAAGTCGAAGCTGGTGGAAGCGACGAGCGATCTGGATGCCGCTAAGTCCGCTATTGCGGAAGCCTATTCATCCAACAACGGCGTGTTCCCGACGAGCGCAAATAGCCCGGTCGCCGGTTCCAACACTGGCAACCCGCCGTTTCAGAACTCGACGTACGTGGCCCGTATGGACTATATCGCTGCAGGCGCCGGCTCAAACCTGGCCAACGTGACTGTCAAGCTGCAGGGCACCAATAACAATAACGTTGACGGTCAGTTTATTGGCCTGATCGGCACCGGCAACCAAGCTGACGGATCCGTCAAGTGGCAGTGCGCTACGTTCGGCACCTCGGTCCCGGGCGCTGCGGTGGCCTCCGGCACCGGCGTGTCGAAGTCGCTGTATCCGTACCTGCCGCAAGCGTGCCAAAACTAACATCCTGATTGGGATGGGTACCAAGGAGGGCGCCTTCGGGCGCCCTCTTTTTATGGCGTTTGGTTTGGCCCGAGAAGACCGGGAAATTCCATGGGCGTAGAGGCCCCCAGATCCCCGGTCGGCTAAACTTGCGCGCTTCCGCTGGGCGCCGTCAGGCGCCCTTATTACCATCTTGCCTTTTCCCAGATGCTTCAATCCCGTGCTTTATTGATGTTGCTCTGGCTGGCTGTGGCCGCGTGCGCATCGATCCCGTTTCTGGCGGCGCTGCATACCTATCCGATTTCGTCGTTTTACGCTGAATTTGCGGCCGGCATTTGCTGGGTTGCTCTCGCAGTTGCGGTACTTGCGCTGACATGGCGCAATCGGATGGGACTGCCCAGGATTGCATTGGCACCGCTTGCCCTGATCATCGTGCTGTTTGTGCAGTTGCGGGCTGCGCCGCCGCTGAATTCTTTCCTGTCACTGGTGGCCGTAATTTTTCTGCTGGCAGCAGCGGTGGTCTGTGGGTTGGGTGCGCGTTGTCGGAACTTGCCGGGTGTGCTGGAGGCGCTCGCCATTGGCCTGATCCTGGGCGGGCTGTTGACAGTGGCGATCGAATTGTTGCAGGCGTTTCGCGTTGCGGGACTGCCGCAGATGATCTTCTCGGCGATGGACAGCCCGGAAACGGATCGACGCATGTGGGGCAATCTGAATCAGCCAAACCACGTGGCCTCGTATCTCGCATTTGGGGTAGCAGCCTGTGCATTCCTTGCATATCGGTGGAGGCGCGCGCGGATTCCGCTGGCGGTGATCACGTTGCTTCTTCTGGTCGGCATCTCGCTGACATTCTCTCGGATGACCTGGGTGCACCTTGCGGTGGTAGGTGGGCTGATTGGGCTTGCCTGGACCGTTGAGCAGCACGGCCGCCAACGCTGGGCACGAGCAGCGATGCCGATGGTGGCATTGCTGGTCGCTTACCAACTCTGCAATTGGCTGGTGGCCTACGCCAACATCCGCTGGCATTTGGACTTGCCGACATCACTCGGTGAGCGGATGCAAGAAGGAGTCGGCTCGCGTGCCATCATTTGGACGCACGCCTGGCACATGTTTCTCGCGCATCCATGGTTCGGCGGCGGTTGGGGCGATTACGCCTGGAACCAGTACTTGCAGACGGACGAACTCGGTCGTGCCGCGCTGGCTGTGAACGCGCACAACATTGTGCTGGACCAACTGGCCAAGGTTGGGGTGCTCGGTCTGTTGGCCATCGCGTTGCCGTTCCTGGGCTTTGCGTGGAGCCTGCGCAAACGTCGCATCACGCCGGAACTGGCATTCCTGCTCGCCGTCATCCTCGTGATGGGGGGGCACTCTATGCTCGAGTTTCCCTTGCACTACCTGTACTTCCTGCTGCCGCTCGCATTTGCGTTGGGTTATGCCGATGAACGGATCTTGCCCAAACCGTCCAGTGGCATGACATGGGCGTCAACTGCGGTGATCACCGTAGGGGCGATTGCATTGATGCCGCGTCTTTGGGGGGACTACAGTGCAGTCGAGCGCCTCTATTACGCCCCCGAGGGGTTGCAGAAGGAATGGGCCCGGTACCAGAAACATGGTCCGAACTTATGGAAGCCGTATGAGCAGCTCGCGATCGCAGTCAACGTGAGGGTTGTGCCGGAGGCGGCGGCATCATTGGCGGAGCTCGAATTTCAGGCGGCGCAGCTCTATCCCGGTGGGCCCACCGTCCAGCGCTATGCACTTGCACTTGCATACCTGGGCAAGACTGACAAAGCCGTTCTCCAGATGCGACGTCTGTTCGACGAGTATTGGATTCAGCCGGATTACGCGCCTCAAATCTGGCTGGTCAAGGAACACTGCGACCGGAAGGTCGATGCCCTCAACACGTTCTGCGCCCGCCTGAAATCCGAAAAGCTTCTTGTAGAAGGCGCAGCAGCGGAGCCAAAACCAGCATCTGCCTCTCAATGAGGGAAGGCGCTTCGCAGCGCCCCAGCAAATATCGATGCGCCGTGACGCCAGGGAAATTTCCGTAAGCTAAACTCGCGCACGCGTTGCAAGAGCGCCTTCGGGCGCTCTTGCCATTGAATCGTCCCCAGGCAACCTGCTGATGTCCCGTTCTCTCGTTCCATCGCTGCCGATCTGGCTAGTGACTGCTGCGTGCTGGTCTGTTCCATTCCTGATTGCGCCGCACACGTACCCAATTCCCACGTTCTACAGCGAGTTTGCCGCAGCGATCTGCTGGACCGCGCTGACGCTCGCTGTCGTTGGTCAAGGATGGCGAGGCAGAGCTGGCTTGCCTGCCATCGCGCTGGCACCGCTGGCCTTGATTGGCGTGCTGATCCTGCAGCTTTTAGTGGCACCGCCGATCAATACGTTCTTCTCGTTTGCAGCGGTGGCCTTCCTATTGGCGGCGGTTGCTGCCACATGGCTGGGGGCGCGTTGCCGGGACGTGCCTGGGGTACTGGAGGCGCTGGCGGTAGGCGTAATCGTGGGGGGTGTGCTGACAGTCTCGGTGGAGCTGCTGCACCTATTCCGGGTGCCGGGGCTCCCCAGCGAGTTCTTTTCGATAACGCCGGCCGGGACTGCTCGCCGGATGTGGGGCAACCTGAACCAGCCGAACCACGTCGCCTCGTACCTGGCATTCGGACTTGCAGCCTGCCTATTTCTTGCGCAGAGGTTTCGGCGTTGGCGCATTGTTCTGGCCATGATCGCACTGAGCTTCTTGCTGGGTATGGCGCTGACCATTTCCCGGGTTACGTGGCTGCATGTGGTCGTGGTCAGCGTGCTGGCGGGGCCGGCATGGTCGACCCGAGTGCGCGGCGCCGCCAGGTGGCTGGCTGCCGCTGCGCCGGCGCTGCTGCTGGTTGCTGCATACCAGGTTTGCAACTGGTTCGTTTCGTACGCCAACGTGCTTTGGCATCTCGATCTGCCCGGCTCGCTCGGACAGCGCATGCAGGAAGGTGCCGGTGAGCGCGTGTTGCTTTGGCGGCATGCCTGGCACATCTTCCTTGCGCATCCTTGGCTAGGTGGTGGCTGGGGCGACTACGCCTGGAACCAGTACGTGCAGACCGATCTGCTTGGCAACGTCGAGATGTCGTTGAATGCGCACAACATTGTGCTGGACCTGTTGGCCAAGGTTGGCCTGCTTGGCTTGCTTGCTGTGGCGCTGCCGTCCGTCGGTTTCGTATGGCGTCTGCGAAAGCAGCCAATGACGCCCGCTTGGTCATTTCTGCTCTCCATCATCCTGGTATTGGGCGCGCACTCTATGCTTGAGTATCCGCTGCATTACCTGTTCTTCCTGCTGCCCCTGGCATTCTCGCTGGGCTACTTGGATATGCGCACGCTGCGTTTTCCTACCGGCCGCATGGCCTGGGCCTCTGTGGGCGTTGTGTCGTTATGCGCGGTCGTGCTGTTGGTGCAGCTCTGGGGGAACTACGTGTCGGCGGAACGCCTTCAATACGGTTTCGCGAGCCAGCCAAGGCAGCCGGCTGGGTATCACGAACACGGCCCGACTTTGCTGTTGCCGTATGAGAGCTTGGCAAAGGCAAGCCAATGGAAGGTCAGCCCTGAGACGGCTGAATCGCTCATGCCGCTGGAACGCCGGGCCGTGCAGTTCTATCCCGGTCCCAACACCGTCCAGCGATACGCGTTGGCACTTGCCTATTTGGGGAAGACGGAGGAAGCCGTCGTTCAAGTCCGCCGGTTGCGCAGTCAATATTGGACCGACTACGCCAACCAATCCCGGCTGCTCACGCAAGCATGCGGACAGGATCACGAAGAGGTGTTGAAGACGTTCTGCGCGCGCCTCAGGTCGGAGAAATTGCTGGTGACAATAGATAGATCATCCGACGGAGATTCATTGACTGCATCGCAATAATCGAAAGCGCCCAATTGGGCGCTTTCTTATTGATGATTCGATTCTTATCCAGAATATAAAAAAGAGTTGCGATTCTGCTTGAGTTAATCGCGTTCGCTTAGTCTTCTCCATCTCAAAGGCCAATTGGGCTTGGCGATTGAGTGTCCGAAGAAGTGATAAAGGAGAAATTAATGAATCTGAGGCGTTATTCCAAAAAACCAAACCAGACCGGTTTCACCCTGATTGAGCTCATGATCGTCGTTGCCATCATCGGCATTCTGGCGGCAATCGCTATCCCGGCATATCAGGATCATGTGGCACGGTCACGTGTGACCGAGGGTTTGGCGCTTGCCGCCCATGCCAAGACGATTGTGGCGGAGAATGCCATCGCCGGCGCCGATTCGCTTAAGCTGGGATATAGCGCAAACACCGCAACCCGTAACGTCTTGGCGGACGGCATCAAGATCAACGAAAACAATGGCGAAATTACCATTGCGTACGCAGGCAATGTCGCGAAAGAGGGGGCAAATGTTCTTGTGCTGAAACCTTCCGCAAATGGAGTCGAACTCAAGGCGAAGGAGCGGCCAGTGGGCCCCATTCGTTGGGATTGTTACGCTGCGGGCGCTGCCGCTCGCGATAAAATTCCTGCGCCGCCGAACGATGTCGCAACACTTTCGGTTGATATTGCCCCAAGCGAGTGTCGCTAAATCGGCGAAAAGCATGAATGCGCGAAGGCGCTTCAATTTTGGTGGCGAAGGTACCGTGCTACTTCGCCACCCAATCCCCCGACTTCCCCCCGTGCTTCTCCATCAACCGCACATCCCCAATCACCATCCCCCGATCCACGGCCTTGCACATGTCGTAGATCGTCAGCAGCCCCACCTGCACCGCGGTTAGTGCCTCCATCTCCACGCCAGTCTGCCCACGCGTCTCAGCGCGAACAGTGCAACGGACAGTGTGAGCCGCTTCATCCAGATCAAACTCAACAGCCACCTTGGTCAACGCCAGCGGATGACACAGCGGAATCAAATCCGACGTCCGCTTCGACCCCTGAATCGCCGCAATGCGTGCAATCCCCAGCACATCGCCTTTCTTAGCCGTGCCGTCGCGCACCAGCGCAAATGTGTCAGGCAGCATGCGGATCGTGCCGGTAGCCACCGCCACGCGGTGCGTGACAGCCTTGTCGCCGACGTCGACCATATGGGCTTGTCCGGCGGAATCGAAGTGGGTGAGTTGCGACATAAGTAACCGCAGGATTGCGGGGCAGAAGACGAAGCGTTTTATGATAGCAAGCGCCCGGCAGTTCCCGATGCTGCCGGGCTGATCCTGCACACTGCGCTTTCCGTATGACGCATTTCCTCTTCCGGCCGCGTGCCCGCAAGCTGACGGCTGCTGTGTTGTTGTCGACGTGGTTGGTGCCATTGCCGCTGCCTGTGCTGGCGCAGGTGCCGGCTTCTGCGCCGGCGGCCTCGGCCAATCTGGGTCTGGGTTCCGCTGCGCAGGCGGACCAGGTGCAGAGCAACCTGAACCGCAGCGTGCAGATCGGCCGCCAGTCGCCGTATCTGCAGAAAGACCCGACGGTCATTGACGCGCCAACGTACGAGTTGCCCGACATGGGCGATCCGTCCACAGCGGCGCTGTCGCCGGACATGGAGCGCCGGTTGGGCGACCGTGTGATGCGTGAGATTCGCCGTGATCCGGATTACGTGTCCGATCCGCTGCTCGGTGATTACCTGAACACCATCGGCTTCAAGCTGATCGAGGCGGCGCGCCGGCAGCACGTGGCGGGCAGCACGTCGTCGTCGAGCTTCGAATTGTTTGCGGTGCGGGACCCGGCCATCAATGCGTTTGCGCTGCCAGGTGGCTATATCGGCGTGAACACGGGCACGTTGGTGGCGACCGAGAGCGAATCGGAGCTGGCCTCCGTGCTCGGCCACGAAATCGGCCACGTGTTGCAGCGGCATATCGCGCGCGGCATCGACAAGTCGGGCGAGTCGATGTGGATTGCGTTGGCGTCGATTCTGCTGGCCGGCCTGGCGGCCACGAAGAGCGGCGATGCTGCGCAGGCGCTGGCCATCGGCGGGCAAGCAGCAGCGGTGTCGAATCAGCTGTCGTTCTCGCGCAGTGCGGAGCGTGAGGCGGATCGTGTCGGTTTTACGCTGCTCACCGGTGCCGGCTATGACCCGGAGGGCATGCCGGATTTCTTTCGCCGCATGCAACGGGTCACCAACATTGCGGATACCGGTGTGGTTCCCGGTTATGCGCGCACGCACCCGCTGACCGGTGAGCGTATCGCCGACATGGCAGACCGCGCGCGCGGCCTGCCGCATCCGCGTCAACCGCGCCGGCCGGAGTTCGGCTTTGCCAAGGCGCGTGCACGCGTGCTGCAGGAAACGTCGACCAGCTCTTACGTCGACGTGCGCAATGCCATGCAGTCGCAGCTGTCGTCGGCGCCGGATGCGCCGGTCGAGAAGCGTGCGGCGCTGTGGTACGGCATTGCGGTGGCCAACCAGATGGCTGGCCGGCTGGACGAGGCCGAGCAGGCGCTGCTGGAAGCGCGGCGCCTATACGGCAACATCCCCGGTATCACGTCAGGCAGCGTGGATCTGGACGTGACGGCCATTGAACTGGCGCGTGCCCGCAACCGCATGCCTGAGGCGCTGACCTTGGCGCGTGCGGCACTTGTCGCGTATCCGCTATCACGCGCAGTTGGCCAGATCTATGCGCAGACGCTGCTGGCAGCCGGCCGGATCGATGACGCCATTCCGTATCTGAAGGACAAGACCCGCGAAGACACCGCGCAATCGATCTGGTGGGACATGCTCGCGCGGGCCTATGCCGATAAGGGCAAGCGCCTGGAGCAGCACCGCGCGCTGGCCGAGAAGTACGCGCGTGACGGTGCATGGGGTTCAGCGGTCGAGCAACTCAAGCTGGCGCGCGAAGCGGGCGATGCGGATTTCTACACGCTGTCTGAAGTTGATGCGCGATTGCATCAGATGGAGCGGCAGTACAAGGAAGAGAAGGCCGAGGATAAGGCGCTACCGAAGTAGGGCGGCACGCGCAGCCGCCACTCATTGCTACGCCGTGGGATGCGGCACGAATCCGTAGCGCCGAGCGACTTCTGCGCGATGAATCGGCTCGATGTCGAAGGTGCGATCGCCGATGGTGAGCGTGCCGAGTGCGGCGCCGCATGCGTCTCCGTGCCATTGCGCGAGCGACGAGAACGGCTCCAGGTCGTGGTCGTGCAGCACGGCGATGGTGTCTTCTGTATCCCAACCCGCCACTCGGCCAGACAGCAGCACGTTGCCTTGTTCGTCGGCAAAACAGCCGTTGGGCGCGAAGGCCGACCCTGTTGTGGTGGTGAAGCTGGGGACTGCGCCATCCGCCACCAACCGGACAATCCACGGCGTGTAATCCAACTCCACAAACACGCGTTGCGGCCCGTTCTGAAAGAACCACCGCCCCGCATCATCGTGCGCGTAGTTGCGGACGATGAAATCGATGAGCGATGGGTGGCGGATCGGATCGCCTGACAGCTTGTTGGCCTGCGCAAACTCGTTGCGCATGCGCCATTGGCCCCGGCGGTCCAGTGCCAGCCAGCCGAAGCAGTTCGGCACGTTTGGCCACTTGGCCATCGCCTGACGGACGATGTCATCCATGGGAATCTGCGTCTCCGGTCTGCACCGGGCGACCGAGTACGTCATCAAAGAAACGCAGCACGCGTGCGGGCATCCAGTCGATGCGGCCGGCCATGTTGCGCAGGCCGCTGTCGTGGCGCAGCAGGAAGCCGACGTGGCCGCCATGTTGCGGCTGGTCCAGTACGACGTCCGATGAGACGTCGGCTGGACCGGGCAGATGCTGGCCGGGCAGGAAGGGATCATTGCGCGCGTTGAGCACCAGCGCCGGCACGCGCACGTCGCGCAGGATCGGCTTGGACGACGCACGCGTCCAGTAGTCCAGCACGTCGTGATAACCGTGCAGCGGCGCAGTGACGAGGTTGTCGAATTCGCTCAGGTTGCGCGAGGCCAGCATGGCGGCCCGGTCGTACAGACCGGGGTGCTGGTCGAGCTTCGCGCTGGCTTTTTCCTTGAGCGTGCGCAGGAACATGCGCGTGTACACCATGTTGAAGCCACGCGACAGCGCAGCGCCGCCAGCACGCATGTCGAGTGGCGCAGAGACCGTTGCCGCAGCGCTCAGGTGGCGTGCGTCGGTACCGTGCTCACCCAGATAGCGCAGCAGCGCATTGCCGCCCAGCGAGATGCCCACGGCAAGCAACTTGCGGCCCTGGGGCTCGCAGACCGTTCGATATAGCCGCTCAAGAATCCACGCGATTTCAGCACCGTCGCCGCAGTGGTACATGCGGGGTGCGCGGTTCATCTCGCCGGAGCAGCCACGGAAGTGTGGGATCACGCCAGGCCAGCGGCGCGCGCGTAGCGCATCCATCAGCAGGCTCGCGTAGTGGCTGCGCGAATCGCCCTCCAGGCCGTGGAACATGACGACGAGCGGCGCGTGCGCATCGGTGTCATGTGTGGTCCAGTCGAGATCGATGAAGTCCTGGTCGGGCGTGTCCCAGCGTTCGCGCCGGTAGGTGATGCGCGGAAAGCGCCAGAGGCGCGCCGGCACAATCGTCTGCGCATTGCCGCCGATCAGCCACCACGGCGAGCGGAACGCGTGCGGCTCGAACGGCCCCGCCAGCATGGCGCCGAGGTTCAGTTCAACGGGGGCAGCTTGGCGGAACGAGCGGGTCATCGGACGAATGCATCAGCCACGCCCAGCGCGGCCGGTTTAGTGCAGGGAGTGTGTGGCGCTGGAGATGGAGGCCGCCACGCGTTCTTCTGCCGCCTGGCTGGAATGCACGTGGGCGATGCGCCAGCCTTCGTGGTTCTGCATCAGCACGTAGGTCGTGTGCACGTACAGATCCGCTTCGGTGGCGGTGGCAGAGAAGCGCAGCGCTTCAGTCGCCTCGAAAATCGACACGCCCAGTGAGGAGTGCACCTGTTGAGAGAGGCACTCGATCCACACCGGGTTCTTCTCGACCAGCGCATCCAGGCAGCCGCGCAGTTGCTCGTGGCCGTGCAGGCGCTGGCCGTCGGGCAGGATGAAGCTCACAGAATCCTCGTCCAGCCACAGCCGGAGCGCGCCATCGGCATCGCGGCGCTTGAGCGCATCGCGATAGGCTTCGAGGATGTCCTCGGCGGCTTCGAACAGGCGGGCAAATCGTGGCATGGCGGCTGGACGTTCAGGGAAGGACTGCGGACAAGCGTTACGAATCTATGCCGGCTGCAACAGCCGGCGCAACTCATGAAACACCATCTCGGGGCCGATGTCGCGCAGGCAGCGCAAGTGGCCCAGTGGGCATTCGCGCGCAAAGCACGGACTGCACTCCAGATGGAGCCACATGATACTCGCAGCGGGCGACAGGGGCGGCGTATGGCGCGGGTCGCTGGAGCCGAACACGGCAACCTGCGGGCGCCCCAGGGCGGCCGTCACGTGCATCAGGCCCGAGTCGTTGCAGATGGCGGCTTCGGATCGTGCAAGCAGTTCGATGGCCTCGTCCAGCGAGGTCTCACCGCACAGGTTGCGCACGAAGGGCGCGCGCTCGACGATGGCGTTGGCCATCTCACGGTCCTTGCCCGAACCGAGCGCGACGATCTGCGCATACGGGAACGAGCGGCGCAGCATCTGAGCAAGCTCGGCGAAGTGCTCGGCGGGCCAGCGCTTGGCGGGGCCGTATTCGGCGCCAGGGCAGAAGGCGACCAGGCGCGCATTACCGGGAATCTCGAACTTGGCCGAGGTGGCGGCCACGCGCTGTACGTCAACGTTCAGCTTCGGGTCGGGCAGGGCGTCGGGCAGCTTGGCACCGGGCTTGAAGGCCAGCGCGGCATAGTGCTGCACCATCGGCGGACGCGCGTTCTTGGGCGGATTCGGGTAGCGCACGTTCAGCACGCCCAGGCGCGACTCGCCCTTGTAACCGATGCGCAGCGGAATGCCGGCCAGCCACGGAATCAGCGCGCTCTTGAACGAGTTCGGCAGCACGTAGGCCGCGTCGAACGTCTCGTTCTTGAGCTGCTGGGCGAACATCGTGCGGCTACCGAGCTGCAGCTTGCCGTGCGCGAGGTCGGTCGGCAGCACGCGGGCAATCTCGGGCATGCGTGCGAGCACCGGCGCGACCCACTTGGGCGCGATGGCGTGGATCTGCGCGCGGGGGTGCCGCGCCTTGATCTGCGCAAACAGCGGTTGCGCCATCAGCGCATCACCGATCCAGTTGGGGGCGACGACGAGGATCTTGCGCATCATCGACTCGCCGGGCGTACGTTGCGACCGGCGTCGTACGGCATGTGAAGACGGCTCAATGGTGGCCCTTCAGTTCAACGCCGGGAGCCAGCTTGTAGACGGTGCCGCAATACGGGCACTTGACCTCGCCGGTGTCGGCGATGTCGAGGAACACGCGCGGGTGGTAGTTCCAGGCCGGGGTCTTGGCGGTCGGGCAGTGCAGCGGCAGGTCGTCTGCGCCGATTTCGATTGTGGGTGCGGTTTGCGTGGTCATGATGAGGTGGAGTGCCGGTGCGGTCTAAGCAGGTCAGCCGCGCCTTGGTCTGGGCCGCAAATTCAAATGCCGAAAATTTCGACGAAGAGGCGAAATTGTAAGGGGTGGGCGCGGGCGCGCCAACGCCGATTGTTGCACTGCGTGGCGCCCGGCACGAATCGTTGTACCGGACAAGGCGCATGCTCATTGACGTTAAGCGGACGCTTAACATCAAAAGTATAATCATCCGTTTCCTACGAGCCACCCATGTCGCCCCCGACGCATCCGCGCCCGCGCGCTGCCGGCAGCCTTTGTCCGGACCCAAAAAAAGAGACGAATGCGCCGCTTAAGGGGGTGTCATGCCGCTAGTCCGCTGGGGCGCAGCGCTGCAACGCCGCTGGCAGGCCATCGACCCCGCCGAGCGCGCCGGCTTCTTTGCCGGCATCCGCGCTTACGCACCGTCGCTGCCGCCGGTGTTCACCTGGGGCGTGGTGACAGGCGTGGCGATGAGCAAGTCGGTGCTGACCATTCCGCAGGCGATCGGCATGACGATCTTCGTCTATGCGGGGTCGTCGCAGTTGGCCGTGCTGCCGCTGCTGGCAGCGGGGCTGCCGATCTGGACGGTGCTGCTGACGGCGTTCATCGTCAACGTGCGCTTCATCATCTTCAGCGCGGGGCTCGCGCAGCATTTCGGGCACCTGCCGTTTGTGCGGCGGGTGGTCCTGGGCGTGTTCAACGGCGATCTGCCGTTTGTGCTGTTCACCCAGAAATATCCCTCCGCGGCGCCGGAGGCAGGCAAGGAAGGGTACTACTGGGGCATGGTCCTGCTGAGCTTCGTGGCTTGGCAGGTGTCGTCCATCCTGGGCATCGTCGCGGCGAGCCTGTTTCCTGACGCGTGGGGCCTGGCGCTGGCTGGGACGCTCGCGCTGATCCCTGTCATGGTGTCGACCATTCGTAGCCGTGCCACTCTCATGGCGGTGGCCGTGGCGGCGGTGCTGGCGCTGGTTGCCTTCAAGCTGCCGTATCGATTGAGCCTGGTGATTGCCGTCACCGGCGCCATGGCTGCAGGCCTGGCCGCTGATGAGGCCGCCGCGCGCCTGCAATGGCAGCGCCGCCGTGCGGCACAGCCGGTGGCCGAGGAGGAGGACGCATGAGCGCGCTGGAGATCTGGCTGGTCATCGCGGGGATGACGGTGGTGACGATCGTCACGCGTTCGCTGTTCCTGATCGTGGGCGACAAGGTTGCGCTGCCGATGCGCCTGCAGCACGCGCTGCGCTTTGCGCCAGCCGCAGCGCTCATCGCCATCGTGCTGCCTGACCTGCTCTGGAATCAGGGTCACTTCGATGCGACCTGGACCAACCCGAGGTTGATGGCCGGTGTTGCGGCCACCGCGTTCTATGTGGCGACGCGGCGCATGCTGGGCATGATCTTTGTCGGCATGGGGGTGTTCACCGTGCTGCGTCTCTGGGGATGACTGTGTCGGGCTCCGCTTCCACGCGCAATGGCGTGATCTTCGCCTTCCTGGCCTACACGATGTGGGGCCTGTTTCCTCTGTACTTCAAGCTGCTCAAGGCTGTGTCGCCAGTGGAGATCCTGTCGCACCGGGTGATCTGGTCATTGGCGGTGATGGTGGTGATCCTGCTCGTCAAGCGCCACTGGGCGTGGCTGTGGGCGCTGCGCACGCAGCCGCGCGTGGTGGGGCGCTACGCGGCCAGCACTGCACTGCTGGCGGCCAACTGGCTGACCTACATCTGGGCGGTCAACCATGACCACGTGCTCGACGCGAGCCTGGGCTACTTCATCAACCCGCTGGTGGTGGTGATGTTGGCTGCGCTGGTGCTGGGCGAGCGGTTGCGGCCGGTGCAGTGGGTATCGGTGGCGTTGGCGGCGGCCGGCGTGGCATGGCTCACGTGGCAGGCCGGCACGCTGCCGTGGATCGCGCTGGCGCTGGCGTTTTCGTTCGGGTTCTATGGCTTGCTGCGCAAGACTTCGCCGCTGGGCGCACTGGAGGGGCTGACGCTGGAGACGCTGCTGCTGTTTCCGCTGGCGCTGGCTTATCTGGGCTGGCTGGCTGCGCAGCAGCAGAACGCTTTCCTGGCTGCGTCGCCCGGCATGCAGTTGCTGCTGGCGCTGGCCGGTCCGCTGACGGCGTTGCCGTTGCTGCTGTTCGGCGCTGGGGCGCGGCGCATTCCGCTGTCGCTGCTGGGGCTGCTGCAGTACGTGAGCCCCACACTGCAGCTGCTGCTGGGCGTGTGGCTCTACAACGAGCCGTTTGCCGGGCCGAAGGTGGCGGGCTATGTGCTGATCTGGATCGGCCTGGCGGTCTACAGTGCCGAGAGCGCGCTGCGTCTGCAGCGTCGCCCCCAGGTGTCACCGGCTAAGTAGCACCGTCGGCGTGGCGGGCACGCCGTTCCACGCCATCGGTGTATCCAGCAGTTCCACCTTGGTGATGGCCTTGTCGCCAGGCACGTTGATGGTCCACAGCTTGAAGCTGTCGCCGCTGGTCGGGTCCGTTGTGCTGGCGGCGGGTGTGCCGGTCGGGCTGAACCACGGGCGGAAGCCGCCTTGCAGCACACGCGTGATCTGCGAGCCATCGGCGTAGGTCACGCGCACGGTGTAGTCGCAGCCGCTGGCGTGGCAGTACCACGCATACGTGCCGGTGTTGGGCACGATGGCAGCGCGGTCGGCAGCGCTGGCCGGGTCAAACGTCTGGATCAGGTTGCCCGTGAACGGCAGCGGCGGATAGATCTGCGAGACACCCGCCGTGCCCGCGCGGCTCAACGTGATGGCGATGGCGTAGACCGGTACGTTGGTCTGCGTCGGCAGGTTCTGGTTGATGCCGTACAGGCCGTTGCTGGTGGTCGTGGGCGTGTAGGCCACGCGGGCCTGGGTGGTCGTATTCCACTGGCTGTAACCGGTGGGCGAAGCCGCGTCGACCAGGATGCGGTTCTGCAGCCAAGCCTGCATTTTTCCCGTATTGAAATCCGAGAACGTCGCGAACTTGTAGCCCGGCGATTGATCGCCCGCGCCGCCCTGCATCGGGTCTTGCTTGATGCACCGGTTGGCGGAATCGGTCTGGTGGCCAGTCGCACAGTTGGCGTAGCTGCTGGCCGTGGTCGGCACGCGGATGTCGAGGAACTGGTTCTTGTTCGGGTCGTAGCCCCATACCGAACCGGTCAGGCTGCCGCCCGCGTACGGATACGTGCCGGCGGTATAGGCATCGCCCGCATGCGGCAAGCCGAACGCATGGCCCTGCTCGTGGATGAAGATGCCGGTGTAGTTTTGGTCGCCCACGCCCGCATTGCCACCGCCGAGGCCGCCGCCGAGGGACACCGGCTTGTTCGTCACCGGGTCGACCGGCAGGATCGGCGCGTAGTACTGGTTGTTGGTCGGGCCTTCGCCGTTGGCGTTGCGCAGGCTCTGGATCAGGCTGAGCACCGAACTCATCACCGCGTAGCCTTCCTTCTGCTGGCTCATGGCCGTGACCACGTAGGCCGGCTGCGCTACGTTGGCGCTGTCTGCACGCGGCGCGATCACCATGCTGGGCCACGACACGCGCCCGATCGGGTGATTGGCTGCCGTCAGTGCCGAGACCGGCCACTTGGCGAAGATCTCCTGCTGCGTCACGGCGTCCGGCGCCTTGACGGTCGACAGCGGCGTCGTATTCGAATCGTTCGCGCCAAAGAGGTAGAACGGCAGTACACGCAGCGTGATGTCGGCGTTGGTGCCGAAGCTGGGCGTGTGGCTGGTGCTGGCGGTGTAGTTGGCTGCCGATACGCGGAACGCCGTGCCGGGCACCATCCACGTGGCAGGTACGGTCACGCTCCAGCGGTCGGTTGCGTACGGGCGGCCGGCAGATTCCGTGGGCGGCAGGGAGGCTGGCGCATTCAGCGCCAGGCTGCCGACCAGCGCGCCGTTGCGCCAGGCTTCCAGCTTCGGTTGCTGCACGTCTGCCTGACCGATCGACACCAGCGCCAGTGCTCCGCGATTGCCGGTGAGCTGCAGCGTGCCGGTGGTGTTCGGCAGCGTCCAGGTGATGCCGCCCTCAGGCAGCACATGCGTCTGCGCAAACTCCAGCTTGTTCAGCGCGAGTGGGCCGGCGGCCGGCGTGGTGGGCGAACTGGGAGTGCCGGTCGATCCGCCGTCCGGTTGGGTGCTCGATGTGGTGCTGGTGGCGCCACCATCGCCGCCGCCGCAAGCGGTCAGCAATAGGGTGGTCAAGGCGGCCGCCAGCGCGGCGCGGCCCAGGATTGGCGCTTGGCTCATGGAAAACTCCCGACGTATTTATGTTTATTGGTGCGCACATTCTAGCTTTGTGGAGGATTGTGAAGCTAGGCGCGCTCCCCTAGTCAGGGGATTCGGGGTTTCGTTCGTCCGTTTTACGGCGAGGGTGCAAGGGTGATCAGGTAAAATCGTCGTTTTCCGCGATTCCTACTGTTGCTGCCATGCCTCACGTCCTGCGTCTGTCCGATCTCATCTCCGAAGGCAAACTTGCCGGCAAGCGCGTGTTTATCCGCGCCGACCTCAACGTGCCGCAAGACGACGCCGGCAACATCACCGAAGACACCCGCATCCGCGCTTCCGTGCCGGCCATCGAGGCTGCGCTGGGCGCCGGTGCTGCCGTGATGGTCACGTCGCACCTGGGCCGCCCGACCGAGGGCGAATTCAAGCCGGAAGATTCGCTGGCGCCGGTGGCCAAGCGCTTGGCTGAGCTGCTGGGCCGTGATGTGAAGCTGGTGCAGAACTGGGTTGATGGTGTGGAAGTGGCGCCCGGCCAGGTCGTGCTGCTGGAAAACTGCCGCGTGAACAAGGGCGAGAAGAAGAACAGCGACGAACTGGCCCAGAAGATGGCCAAGCTGTGCGACGTCTACGTCAACGATGCCTTTGGTACCGCCCACCGCGCGGAAGCTACCACCCACGGTATCGCCAAGTTCGCCCCGGTGGCCTGTGCTGGTCCGCTGCTGGCCGCTGAACTGGACGCGCTGGGCAAGGCACTGGGCCAGCCGGCACGCCCGCTGGTCGCTATCGTGGCTGGCTCCAAGGTGTCGACCAAGCTGACCATCCTCAAATCGCTGGCCGACAAGGTGGACAACCTGATCGTCGGCGGCGGCATCGCCAACACGTTCATGCTGGCTGCCGGCCTGAAGATCGGCAAGTCGCTGGCCGAAGCCGATCTGGTGGGCGATGCCAAAGCCATCATCGAAGCGATGGCCGCCCGCGGCGCCTCGGTGCCCATTCCCGTTGATGTGGTTTGCGCCAAGGAATTCAGCGCAACCGCGGCTGCCACCGTCAAGGACGCAAAGGACGTGGCAGACGACGACATGATTCTCGACATCGGCCCGAAGACCGCCGCGCAACTGGCTGATCAGTTGAAGGCTGCCGGCACCATCGTGTGGAACGGCCCGGTCGGCGTGTTCGAGTTCGACCAGTTCGGCAACGGCACCAAGGTGCTGGCCGAGGCGATTGCTGCCTCGTCGGGCTTCTCGATTGCAGGCGGCGGCGACACGCTGGCTGCCATCGCCAAGTACAACATCGCCGACAAGGTGGGCTATATCTCCACCGGCGGCGGTGCGTTCCTGGAGTTCCTGGAAGGCAAGACGTTGCCGGCCGTGGAGATCCTCGAGCAGCGCGCACAGAACCAGGCAACCACGGCCTGATTGCGCGGCTTGACTCCACATCGGCTCGCATTGCCCAATAACACCAACGAGACACCGCCCATGACCCGCGCCACCAAGATCGTCGCCACGCTCGGCCCCGCGTCCAGCACGCAGGAAGTCCTGACCCGCATGATCTCGGCGGGGGTGGACGTGGTGCGGCTGAACTTCTCGCACGGCACCGCGCAGGATCACATCGACCGCGCACAGCTCGTGCGTGAGGTGGCGCGCTCGGTGGGTCGCGAAGTGGCCATCATGGCCGACCTGCAGGGCCCGAAAATCCGCGTCGGCAAGTTCGAGAACGGCAAGATCACGCTGAACCCGGGCGACCGCTTTACGCTGGATGCGCGTTGCGAACTGGGCAACCAGGAGCGCGCCGGCCTCGACTACAAGGAACTGCCGCGCGACGTCGGCCCCGGTGACTTGTTGCTGCTCAACGACGGCCTGATCGTGCTGCAGGTCGAGCGCGTGGTGGGCGAAGAGATCGAAACCATCGTCAAGATCGGCGGCGAGCTGTCCAACAACAAGGGCATCAACCGCCAGGGCGGCGGGCTGTCGGCACCCGCGCTGACGGCCAAGGACATGGAAGACATCAAGACCGCGATGGCGCTGGGCGCCGATTACGTCGCGGTCAGCTTCCCAAAGAACGCCACTGACATGGAAATGGCGCGCCAACTGGCCGTGGTGGCCGGTGCGCCGCACAACCACAAGCCGCGCATGATCGCCAAGATCGAGCGCGCCGAGGCCATCCGCCCGGGTGTGCTCGAAGAGATCCTGGCCGCGTCCGACGGCATCATGGTCGCCCGTGGTGACTTGGCGGTGGAAGTGGGCAACGCGGCGGTGCCGGCGCTGCAGAAGCGCATGATCAAGCTCGCGCGCGAAGCCAACAAGCTCACCATCACCGCCACGCAGATGATGGAATCGATGATCGTCAACCCGGTGCCGACGCGCGCCGAGGTGTCGGACGTCGCCAACGCCGTGCTCGATGGCACCGATGCCGTGATGCTCTCCGCCGAGACCGCCGCAGGCCGCTATCCCGTAGAGACCATCGAAGCCATGGCAGCCATCTGCGTGGAAGCCGAGAAGTCGCAACCGGTGCACCTGGACACGGACTTCCTCGAACAGACGTTCAGCCGTATCGACCAATCGATCGCCATGGGGGCGCTGTTCACGGCCTACCATTTACAGGTGAAGGCGATTGCCGCACTGACCGATTCCGGCGCCACCGCGTTGTGGATGAGCCGTCACGGTATCAACGTGCCGATCTATGCGATGACGCCCAATGTGGGCTCGCAACGCAAGATGGCGCTGTACCGCAACGTGCAGGCGTTGTCGATGGCCACCAGCTCCGACCGCGACGAGGCGCTGCATCAGGCGGAAGAGCTGCTGGTTGCGCGCGGCGTCGTGCAGCGCGGCGACTTCATCGTCCTGACCGTCGGCGAGCCGATGGGGCAGGCGGGCGGCACCAACACACTCAAGATTGTCCGCGTCGGCATGCACTGAGGCCTGACGCCCACGACGGAACGTAGATTGCTAGCCAAACAAGATACGTTCCTGAGAACCGAATACAGATCGACCCATAGGAGAAAACCATGCCACTCGTTTCCATGCGCCAACTGCTGGACCACGCCGCTGAAAACGGCTACGGCCTGCCGGCATTCAACGTGAACAACCTGGAGCAAGTCCAGGCCGTGATGGAAGCCGCCAAGGAAACCGGCGCGCCGGTGATCCTGCAAGCCAGCGCAGGCGCTCGCAAGTACGCCGGCGAGTCCTTCATCAAGCACCTGATCCAGGCCGCCGTTGAAGCCTATCCGGAGATCCCGCTGGTGATGCACCAGGATCACGGCCAAAGCCCGGCGATCTGCCAAGGCGCCATCGACCTGGGCTTCGGCTCGGTCATGATGGACGGCTCGCTGCGTGAAGACGGCAAGACCCCGGCCGACTTCGACTACAACGTCGACGTGACGCGCCGCGTGGTGGAAATGGCCCACAAGGTTGGCGTGACGGTGGAAGGCGAACTCGGCTGCCTGGGCTCGCTGGAAACCGGCATGGCTGGCGAGGAAGACGGCATTGGCGCTGAAGGCGTGCTCGACCACTCGTCGCTGCTGACCGATCCGGAAGAGGCTGCCCAGTTCGTCAAGGCGACCCAGCTCGACGCCCTGGCCATCGCCATCGGCACGAGCCACGGCGCGTACAAGTTCTCGCGCAAGCCCACGGGCGACATCCTGGCGATCAGCCGCGTGAAGGAAATCCACGCGCGCATCCCGAACACCCACCTGGTGATGCACGGCTCGTCCTCCGTGCCGCAAGAGCTGCTGGCCATCATCAACCAGTACGGCGGCAAGATGAAGGAAACCTACGGCGTGCCGGTCGAAGAGATCCAGGAAGCCATCAAGTACGGCGTGCGCAAGATCAACATCGACACCGACATCCGCCTGGCAATGACCGGCGCGGTGCGCAAGTTCCTGGCTGAAAACCCGGACAAGTTCGATGCCCGCGAGTGGCTCAAGCCCGCGCGCGAAGCTGCCAAGCAGGTCTGCAAGGCACGCTACATCCAGTTCGGCTGCGAAGGCCAGGCCGGCAAGATCAAGCCGATCGGCCTGTCGGTGATGGCAACCGACTACGCAAACGGCAAGCTGGCGCAAGTGGTGCAATAAGCATTTCGCGTCACAATGAGCAAACGGCTGGCTCTGCGCCAGCCGTTTTGCATGGGGCCGGCACGTATAATGTCGGCCTTCCACGTTTTTCACCTTCCACTGGGTTCCGCCGTGTCCGCCGCCGTTAATAACCCCGCCGCCGCATCCTCCGCCCTTTATGAATCGTCGATCACCAGCCTGCCGTTGCTCGGCCGCGGCAAGGTGCGCGAGAACTACGCTGTCGGCGACGACAAGCTGCTGATGGTCACCACCGACCGCCTGTCGGCGTTTGACGTGATCCTCGGCCAACCGATTCCGGACAAGGGCAAGGTGCTCGCGCAGATGTCGGACTTCTGGTTCAACAAGCTGCGCCACATCGTGCCGACGCACGAAACGGGCATCGCACCGGAAACCGTGGTGGCCCCGAATGAAGTCGACCAGGTGCGCGGCCGCGCCATCGTAGTCAAGCGCCTCAAACCGATCCTGGTGGAAGCCGTGGTGCGCGGCTACCTGGCCGGCAGCGGCTGGAAGGACTACCAGGCCACCGGCGCTGTGTGCGGTGTGCAGTTGGCCCCCGGCCTGCAGAACGCGCAGAAGCTGCCCGAGCCGATCTTCACCCCCGCCGCCAAGGCCGAGATGGGTGAGCATGACGAGAACATCTCCTTCGATGAAGTCGAGCGCCGCATCGGCCCGGCCCTCGCCGCGCAGATCCGCGACGTGAGCATCCGTCTGTACAAGGAAGCCTCCGACTTTGCCGCCACGCGCGGCATCATCATTGCTGACACCAAGTTTGAGTTCGGCCTGGACGAGAACGGCACCCTCACGCTGATGGACGAGGCGCTCACCGCCGATTCGTCGCGCTTCTGGCCGGCCGATTCGTACCAAGTGGGCACCAACCCGCCGTCGTTCGACAAGCAATTCGTGCGCGACTGGCTCGAAGCCGTGCGCATCGACGGCCAGCCGTGGCCGAAGACTGCACCGGCGCCGCAATTGCCCGCCGACGTGATCGAAAAGACCGCCAGCAAGTACCGTGAAGCACTGACCCGCCTGACCGGCGAGTCGCTGCGTTAAACCGGAGCGATGACGATGACCGTACAGCAATCCGCTCCGCTCGTTGGCGTGGTGATGGGCTCCAGCTCCGACTGGGAAATCATGCGCCACGCCGTCGACATGCTCACCCAGTTCGGCATTCCGTTTGAGGCGCAGGTCGTCTCGGCGCACCGCATGCCGGACGACATGTTCCGCTACGCTGAAGCCGCACGCGGCCGGGGTTTGCGCGCCATCATCGCCGGTGCCGGCGGGGCGGCGCACTTGCCGGGCATGATCGCCGCCAAGACCATCGTGCCGGTGTTCGGCGTGCCGGTGCCGTCCAAGTACCTGCGCGGCGAAGATTCGCTGCTCTCCATCGTGCAGATGCCCAAGGGCATTCCGGTGTCGACGTTTGCCATCGGCGAAGCGGGTGCGGCCAATGCGGCGCTCGCGGCCATCGCCACCATCGCCACGACCGATTCGGCACTGGCCGACAAGCTCGAAGCCTTCCGCGCGCAACAAACCGAAGTGGCACGCGGCATGACGCTGCCTGTGCACGGCGCCTAAGCAACTCCTGATACCGATTCATGGCCGACGACCTGAACCCGCGCCTGGCGCAAGCCCACACCGCGGAATCCCGCGCGCTGAACGTTCCCAACGCGATCCTGCCCGATGCCTGGCTGGGCATGCTCGGTGGCGGCCAGCTCGGCCGCATGTTCGCGCACGCCGCGCAGGCGATGGGCTACAAGGTGTGCGTGTTGGACCCGGATCCGAGCAGCCCCGCCGGCACCATCGCCGAGCGTCACCTGTGCGCCGGTTACACCGATGAAGCCGCGCTGGCCGAAATGGCCGCGCTGTGCCCGGCCGTCACCACCGAATTCGAGAACGTGCCGGCGCAAGCGCTGGACAAGCTTGAGCAACTTGGCGCATTCGTTGCGCCGCGCGCCAACTGCGTGTCGATCGCGCAGAACCGCATCGCCGAAAAGAAATTCTTCGCGCTGTGCGCCGCCCGCACTGGCATCCACCCGGCTCCGAGCTGGGTGATCGAGCACGAAGCCGATATCGAGCAACTGCCCGCCGACATCCTGCCCGGCATCCTGAAGATTGCCCGCATGGGCTATGACGGCAAGGGCCAGGCGCGCGTGTCCACCATCGACGAGCTGCGCGCTGCCTGGAGCGCCATGCAGCACGTGCCGTGCGTACTGGAAAAGATGCTGCCGCTGGCGTACGAAGTGTCCGTGCTGGCCGCCCGCGGCGCTGACGGCACCACCGCCACCTGGCCGCTGGCCGAGAACGAGCACCGCGACGGCATCTTGTTCTCGACCATCATGCCGTCGCGCAGCGTGTCGGACGACATCGCCACGCGCACGCGTGCCGCCGCCGCGATGATCGCGGAAGAGATGGGCTACGTCGGCGTGCTGTGCATCGAGTTCTTCGTGCTGCAGGACGGCTCGCTGATCGCCAACGAAATGGCGCCGCGCCCGCACAATTCTGGCCACATCACCATGGATGTGTGCGAGACCAGCCAGTTCGAGCAGCAAGTGCGCGCCATGGCCCGCCTGCCGCTGGGCAGCACGCGTCAGCACTCGCCGGGGCGCATGCTGAACGTGCTGGGCGACGTGTGGTTCGAGTACGGCCTGGAGCGCACGCCTGCGTGGCACGAGGTCATGGGCCACAGCGGCGCCAAGGTCCACCTGTACGGCAAGGCCGATGCGCGCCCGGGCCGCAAGATGGGCCACGTCAACTGCGTCGGCACGTCGCCTGAAGTGGTGGACGAAGCCTTCCGCCACGCCGCGCATGTGCTCGGCCTGCAGCCGGATTAAGCGAGCACGTATCACCATGCACAAGTCGACCACGCCCTACGTCATGCCTTCGCGCGAGCGCCTGGATGAAGCCGCGCGCAAGCTGGAGGCGGGCGAGCTGGTCGCCTTTCCGACCGAGACCGTTTACGGCCTCGGCGCCGATGCCGAAAACCCGCAGGCCATCGCCAAGATCTACGCGGCCAAGGGTCGGCCATCCAACCATCCGGTGATCGTGCATGTGGTCGATGGTGCGGACATCTCCTACTGGTCTGACGATGTACCCGGCATCGCGCTTCAACTCATCGAAGCCTTCTGGCCGGGGCCACTCACGCTCATTCTGAAACGCGCGCCGCACATTCCGGCTGCAGTAGCAGGCGGGCAGGACAGCATCGGGCTGCGTTGCCCGTCGCATCCGGTGGCGCAGGCCCTGCTCTCGCGGTTCAAGCGCGGACGCGGTGGCATTGCGGCACCCTCGGCCAACAAGTTCGGCCAGGTCAGCCCCACCACCGCACAGCATGTGCGTGATGAATTCGGCGATGCCGTGTTCGTGCTCGAAGGTGACGGCGTTGACGTGGGCATTGAATCCACCATCGTCGATCTATCGCGTCTGGACCAGGGCATCGGCCCGGTGCTGCTGCGCCCCGGTGCCATCACCCCCGAAGACATCGAGCGCGTGACCGGCGAGATGCCCGCACTGCCCGATGCTGCCGCGCCGCGCGCTTCCGGTACGCTGAAGGCGCACTACGCGCCGCGCACGCCGCTGTATCTGCTTGCTGCTGCCGAAGTGCCCGCACGTCTGGCAGCGTTGCAACCCGGCAAGCGCATCGTCTGGCTGGGCGCCCCCGTGGCATTGCCGGCCGGCTGCGACCAGCAGGCTGCACCCGCCACCCCTGCGGCCTACGCCAACGCGCTATATGCGCTGCTGCGCGAGCTCGATCGCGGCGGTTATGACGCGATCTGGGTAGAAACCCTAGCCGACACGCCCGCCTGGGCAGCCGTCAACGATCGCCTGCGTCGCGCGGCCGCTGCATTCGCGGCTTAGTTTGAGTCGGCCCTCTAATTCTTCCGGCGCGCGCGTTCGTCGAACGGGCGTCTACGTCGCTACACTTGGTCGTTGTGTCGTTCGGCGTGCTTCAAACGCGCGCCGCGGTCACGTACCGCGGCACCACAGACCATAAAAATTCCGTACGGGAGACAGACCATGAAGTTGCGTCAATGGATGGGCGTCGCATCGGCAGCCCTCGCCTTGGGCCTGACCGCTTGCGGCGGCGAATCCGATCAGAGCGGTAGCAGCAATAGCGGCAACCCCAAGGTTCAGCGCATGGTGGTGTTCGGCGACAGCCTGAGCGACGCCGGTACCTACACGCCGGCGGCAGCCCCTGTGGGCGGCGGCAAATTCACCACCAACCCTGGTCCGGTGTGGGCGGAAACCGTGGCATCGCAACTGGGCGTGGCACTCACGCCGGCGGTGATGGGTTACGCAAACCAGGTGCAGACCTGCCCGAAACCCGGTTGCTTCGACTATGCGCAAGGCGGTTCGCGCGTGACCGATGTGAATGGGATCGGCCACAACGGCGGCACAGGCGCGCTGACCTATCCGGTCAAGCAACAGCTCGCCAACTTCTACGCGGCCAGCAACAACACGTTCAACGGTAGCGGCGACGTGGTGTTCGTGTTCGGCGGCAACAACGACATCTTCTACTGGGCTGCTGCTGTGGCCACGCCGGGTTCGGGTGTGACGCCGGCCATCGCCACCGCACAGGTGCAGCAGGCCGCGACCGATCTGGTCAGCTACGTCAAGGACATGATCAGCAAGAACGCGACGCAGCTCTACGTGTTCAACCTGCCGGACAGCAGCCTGACGCCACAGGGTGTATCGGGCGGCCCGCAAGGCCAGGCACTGCTGCATGCACTGGTGGGCGTGTTCAATACCACGCTGCAAACCGGCCTGGCGGGCACCACTGCTCGCGTGATCGACTTCAACTCGCAACTGACCGCCGTGATCCAGAACGGCACGCAGTTTGGCTTCAGCAACACCAGCACGCCGGCTTGCGATGCGACCAAGATCAACGCACTGGTGCCGAGCGCTGGCGGCAGCTCGCTGTTCTGCTCGGCCAACACGCTGGTGGCAGCGGGGGCGGATCAGTCCTACCTGTTTGCCGACGGTGTGCACCCGACCACGGGTGGCCATCGCCTGATCGCCAGCAACGTGCTGCAACGCCTGTTGGCGGACAGCCTGATGCACTGATCCGGCTAGTCCCGACGTAAGCAAGACGCCCGCGCAAGCGGGCGTTTTCTATTCGATGACCGGGTTGAGCACGCAGCGCGCGGCCGGGTAGCGCTTGGGCAGGCGGACTTTGACCGTGCGCCCCACGCCATCGGTGGTGCCGAAGATCACGCTATCGTTTTCGCCGGCCTTGGGCGGTTTGCCGACGATGGTGTGGTCCGGCAGGAACAGGCGTTAGCGCGCGTTGGGCATCGGTTTGCCGGTCGAAGGATCGATCAGCACGAACTGGTGGACCTGTGCGCTGCGGCCGAGCGTGGCTGTCGGGGCGATCCAATCGCGCGCGGCAGCAGGTAGGGCAGCGCAAAAAAATGCCGCGCAAGAAGCGCGGCAGACAGACGGGAAAGCATGTTGTTGGGAGGGGGGCTGGCGAAAAAATTCAACGCCCCATCATAGCCAAGCTGCTTCGCCCAGATGTTAAGAGTGCTTCATGTGGATGCTTTTGCAATCTGCTGCACGGCAAATCGGTACACCGCGTCGACATCGTTCAGGTTGAGCACGGTCACGCCTTCTGGTACCTGAACCGCATCCACTGCATCCGTGGCAACCGCCACCACACCACCGATCTCCGGCCACAGCGGCGCGCGACCTAGCGAAGGGCGGAAGATCTCAATCTTGGGGAAGTCACTGCGCTTGTAGCCCTCCACGATCACCACGTCGGTCTCGGGAGACAGCAGTGCCAGCACGTCGGCCAGCTCCGGTTCTTGTGCGGGGGCAAACTCGCGCATCAGCACGAGGCGCTCACCGCCCACCAGCACCACCTCGGCGCTACCGGCCGAGCGCATGCGGTGTGAATCCTTGCCCGGCGTGTCGAGATCGAAACCGTGATGCGTGTGCTTGACGGCGGCCACGCGGCGCCCATCGCGCACGAAGCGCGCGATGAGCTGCTCGATGAGCGTGGTCTTGCCGCTGCCCGAGGTGCCCGTAATGCCGAGCAGTGCCGTGTGCGTGGTCGGCTGGGTCATCGCGGTGCGCCCTGGTAGATCCATTGCAGCAGGGCGTCGTGTGCAGCCTGACCGGCGCCGGCGTTCGGGTGGTTGATCATGCTGACGACCACGAAGCGCTCGCCGTTTTCGCCTTCCACATAACCGGCGATGGCGCGCACGTCGTTGAGCGTACCGGTCTTGATCTCGGCATTGCCGGCCACGCCGGCGCGCGTGAGGCGGTTGCGCATGGTGCCGTCCACACCCACCACGGGCAGCGCGTCGCGCAGGATGCCGCCGTTCGGGTTGGCATCGGCCTGTTGCAGCAGGCGCCCCATGTTGCGCGCACTGATGCGTTCCGTGCGCGACAGGCCCGAGCCGTTCTCCAGCACCAGTTCCGGCATCGTCAGGTTCTGCTTGGCCAGCCAGCGGTTGATGACCTCGGTCGATTGCGGCACCGAGGCAGGCTTGCGGCCGATCTCCGCACCAATGGTGAGGAAGAGCTGGCGCGCCATCACGTTGTTCGAATACTTGTCGATGTCGTGCACGACTTCTGCCAGCGTGGGGCCGTAGTGCGTGGCCAGCAGCACGGCCTGGCGCGGCACCTTGCCCTCACGCAGGCCGGGCGTGAAGCGTGTCGTGCCGCCCGCCTGCTGCCACAGCGCCAGGAAGCCGCCCCAGATGAAGTCCGCATGCGTGAGCGCGGCGATGTTGTAGACGCGTTCTCCACACGCGGCGGCATAGCGGCCGTCGAAGCTGGCGAGCACATGGCCGTCTGTCTGCGTGGTGATGTTGGCGCCGGAGGCCGTCTTCCAGTCGCCGCAGCCGCCGCGCGTGGTGCGCAGCTGGTTGTCGATCTGCAACTGCGCCAGCGGCGGCGACACATCGATGTTGACCGCGCCGTTGCCGGCGTCCGGCGTGAGCGTGAAGGTGAGCGTTTTGAACGAATACAGCAGCGCATCGGGCGCCACGTTGTAGGCACGTCCGCTGTCGCCGTCGAGCGGTGGCGCTTCAGACAGGCCGTTCTCGAAATACGTGCGGTCCAGCACGATGTTGCCAGCGAGTTCATCCACGCCGGCGCGGCGCACGTCGCTCACCAGCTTGACCAGCTCTTCGGGAATCAGCTTCGGATCGCCCTGGCCGCGCAGGTAGAGGTTGCCGTTGAGCGTGCCGTTGATGGGCTGGTTGTCGGCATAGGCCGTGGTCTTCCAGCGGAAGTTGGGGCCCAGCAGATCCAACCCGGCAAAGGTGGTCAGCAGCTTCATGGTCGACGCTGGGTTCATGCCCGCATCGGCGTTCCACTGCAGGATGGGGTTGGCGGTGCCGGTGCGAATCACGAACACGCTTACCGCATCGAGCGGGATATGCGCACGGGCAAATGCCAGCGCCACATTGGCGGGCAACCCGGCGGGATTGCGTGCGGCCTGACGCTTCTGAACTGCGGTGGCGGCCGATGTGGCATGAGCCACCTGGGTTTTGGGTTTCTTGGCCTGCGCGATGGGCGCAGCCGTGAGGGCGAGGAGGGTCGCGCAGGCAAGCGCACAGCGCGACAGGTACGGCAAACGGGTCGAGCGAATTCGGGCCATCGGGCGGGGGCAGAGTGGGGCACACGTGCGTGCGCCAAGTGCGGACGCAGGCATGTTAACGCAGTGACCCAACACTTCGGCCGACAAGCAATCGCGGGTTCACCGCCCAATTCTTTGCGCAGGACCACCGTGTGACGGTTCAGTCATCGGCGCCGATGCGCTTGCGCATGTCGGACGTGACGGATTGGCGCGTGCCCGCGTAATCGCCCCATGGATCGCCGTCGAGCTTTGCCAGCCGGTCCGGCAACGTGCGCAACGTCCACTGTGCGGAAGACAGCAGCCCCGTCAGCTCGTCATGACGGATCGGTACCGACACCGGCAGCCCCGTTCTTGCGCGCACCGAATATGCCGCCACCGTGCTTGCGCCGCGGTTATTGCGCAGGTAGTCGATGAAGATCTTTCCCACGCGGTTCTGTGGGCCCATCTTGGCGACGAAACGGTCGGGGAAGGTGGCCGCCATGTGCTGCACCACGGCCTGTGCGAAGTCCTTGAGTGCACCCCAACCGGCAGCTTCGCGGCGTGTGAGGGGCACCACCACGTGCATGCCGCGCCCGCCGCTGGTTTTCAGGAACGCCTTCAGGCCCAGTTCATCGAGCAGGGCGAGCGTCAGTTGCGTGGCCTCGATCACCCGCGCGAAGGGCAGCGCAGGGTCAGGGTCGATATCGAAGACGACGCGGTCAGGTTGTTCGATGCGGTCAGCCAGCGCATTCCAGGTGTGGAATTCCACCGTGCCCATCTGCACCGCGCCGACCAGCGCTTGCGCCGAGCCGATTGCCAAAAGTGACGCGTGCCCCGGGTCCAGTGCTGGGTTGAGCTGCGTGATGTCCGGTAGCTTGAGCGCCGCCGCATGCTTCTGGAAAAAATGCTCGCCGTCGATGCCGTCCGGCGCGCGCACCAGCGCCACTGGCCGGTTGTACAGATGCGGCAGCATCCAGTCGGCCACGTGCGCGTAGTAGCGCGCAAGATCAGCCTTGGTGGTGCCGCTGGCCTTTTCGATGACGCGATCCGGGTGCGTGACGTCCACACCTGCGATGCGTTCCGCGCCCGGGCGGACCTTGCGTTCGGCAGCATTCACGACACGGTGCTCCTTGCGCTTGGTGGCGTTCGGCGGCTTGGCGGTTTCTCGCACGATGCTGCGTGCGGGCTTGTCGTCGCGCAAGCCCTGGAACACGGCTTGCCGCACGATGCCTTCGCGTGTCCATTCGGCAAACGCGATCTCTGCGACGCGCTCGGGTTTGACCCATTGCACGTCGCGCGCGTCGGCGCCCATGGGTGGGTTGGAAAACGGTGGTGCGTCGACCGTCAGCCCGCTGAGCTCGTGATGCAGTGCGCGCAGGCTCGTCTCGTTGAAGCCCGTGCCGACGCGGCCCGCATAGCGCAGCTTCTGTTCGCCAGGCAGCGCGCCCGCGTCGTCATACACGCCGAGAAGCAGTGCGCCAAAGTTGCTGCGGCTGCCCTTGGGGGCACTGTAGCCACCGATCACGAACTCCTGCCGCTGCCCGCATTTGAGCTTGATCCACGCGGGGCTGCGGCCGGCACGGTACGGGGCATCGGCACGCTTGCCGATCACGCCCTCAAGCGACATGTGGCACGCCGATGCAAGTAAGTCCTCCGGCGCTGCGTTGAACGTGGCGGAGAACTGGACCGCGTCGCGATCCAGATCACCCGGCGCCGCGTCGAGAATGCGCTGCAGGAGCGCCCGCCGTTCGCGCAGCGGTACGCCGCGCAGGTCCATGCCGTTGCAGAAGGGCAGGTCGAAGAGGAAGTAGACGATGCGTTCGGCGTGCGCGGTCTCGAAGGCATTCTGCAGCGCTTGGAAGTCGGGCGCGCCGTGCTCGCCCATCACCACGACTTCGCCGTCGAGCCACGCTTCACGCAGGCCGAGCGCGTGCAGTGTGCGCGCCTGCCGTGGCAGCTTGGCCGTCCAGTCGCGGCCGTTGCGGCTGAACAGGCGGGGGGCATCGCCATCGAGGCGCGCGAGGATGCGGTAGCCGTCGAACTTGACTTCGTAGTCCCACTCGCCGTGCACGGGTGGCGCATCGACCAGCGTGGCGAGTTGGGGCTCCAGTGTCTTGGGCAAAGGCGAAGGCTCGGCACCGTCCGGTGGCTGGACTGGCGCTCGCTCGGTGCGGTCTGTCTTGCGGTTTTCCGTGGCTTGCACACCGACGTTTTCCCCGCTGATCACGCTGGCGGGCAGCGCCTGTGTCACGTCGTAGTCGCCCGAGGCGCGCACCTGATCGTCGCGCTCCTTGATCAGCAGCCACTGCTCCTTCGGGCGCCTGCCGCTGCCAGGCAGGTGTGTGCGGACCAGCGCCCACGCGCCGTGCAGCTTTTCGCCATTGAGGTCGAACTTGAGCTTGCCGTCGCGGTAGGCCTTGCGCGGATCGCCATGCGGGTGCCACGTGCCGCGGTCCCACACGATCACGTCGCCGCCACCGTACTGGCCTTCCGGGATATGGCCCTCGAAATCGGCATAGTCCAGCGGATGGTCTTCTACATGCACGGCGAGGCGCTTGTCGGCCGGGTCCAGGCTTGGGCCCTTCGGGATGGCCCAGCTCTTGAGCGTGCCGTCCAGCTCGAGCCGGAAGTCGTAGTGCAGCCGCGTGGCGTCGTGCTTCTGGATCACGAAGTGCAGGGCGCCGTCGGCGCTGCGCTCGTCGGCTTTGTGGCGCGCGCCGGCGGGTTCCTGCGTCTGTGTGAAATCGCGCTTGCGGCGGTAGTCGGCGAGATGGCGTGGCATGGCGTCGGCTCCGTCGCGCTAGGTCCGTTTGCTCGTGGCCGTCTTGCGCGCGGATTTGGCGGCGGCTGGCTTCCGTGGTGCGCGCTTGCGAGGGGCGGGGGCGGCTTCCACTGCGTCGTTCGACGCGCTCGAGCCCTTGCCGCGTCGCGCGAGGCTCTGGCGCAGCAGGTCGGTCAGGTCGATCACGTTATCGGCGCGTGGTGCTGCGCGTTCGGCGTCCATGGGCTCGACCGACTCCGTGCGACCTTCGCGCACCTTGCGATCGACCAGCGCGAGGATGTCGTCGCGGAAGGTGTCGTGGTACTCCGCCGGGTCCCACGTGCCGCTCATGTCGTCGATGAGTTTTTCCGCCATGTCGATCTCCTTGGCCGTGAGCTTGGCGGCCTTCGCGCCTTCGGCGGGCACGTCGAGTTCGGACCAGTCGCGCACCTCATTGGACCACCGCAGGGTATGCAGCACCAGCACCGGCCCCAGCGGAATCAATGCGGCTAGATGTTGCTTGGTATGCAGCACGACGTTGGCCACGCCGATTTTCTGCGAACGTACCAGCGCCTCGCGCAGTAGCGCATAGACCTTTTCGCCGCGCCGATCGGGCGCCAGAAAGTAGGGCGTATCGAGGTAGAGAAACGGAATCTGCGCCGCGTCCACGAAGGTCAGCAGATCCACCGTTTGCGTGGAGACAGGGTTGGCGGCGCGGATGTCCTCGTCGGTCAGCACCACGTAGCGGTCTTTCTCATAGGCGTAGCCGCGCACGATCTGCTCGCGCGGCACTTCCTTGCCGGTGGTCTTGTTGATGCGCTTGTAGCCGACGCGGTCCATGGTGCGGCGGTCGAGCCAGTCGAAGTCCAGGTCGTCGCTGCGGGTGGCCGGATACAGTGCAACCGGAATGTGGACGAGGCCGAAGCTCACGGCGCCTTTCCAGATCACGCGAGGCATGGCGGGTCTCCCGATGCGGTGGATGCCCGTGTGGTGACGCAAGCGGCATACCTGCATCTCCGTGACCTTGCGTGATGCGTGCGCCGCGTTTGGGTTGACGCAGACGCCTGTCAGGCGGGCGCGGTAGCATGTCGCCTTTGCGGTGCGACACGTTCGCATCGCGTGGCGTTCTCCGCAGTCCTTCATGTCTTCCGAAACCGTTCAATCCATCGGCGTCTTGCAGCCACGCCGGCTTCCCCTGTCGGCCCGCGCGGCGACGATGGCGCTCTTTTTCGTCAACGGTGCAACGTTTGCGACCTGGGGGATCCACATCCCCACGGTGAAGGCGCGCTTTGGCTTGTCCGAGGCGTCGTTGTCATTGGCGATGTTCATGGTCGCCTTTGGCGCCATCCTCTCTATCAAATTTGTGGGCCGCTGGGTGGCGCGCGTTGGCACGCAGCATGCCAGCGTGCGGGGCGGCATCGCGTTCAGCGCGATGCTCGCGTTGATCATGCTGATGCCCAGCTACCCGGCGCTGCTGGTGGCGCTCTTTCTGTTTGGCATCAGCACCGTGGGGTTCGACGTGGCTATCAATGCACAGGCCACCACGGTGGAAGCCAACCATCACAAGCCAATCATTTCATCTTTGCACGGCATGTTCAGCCTGGGCGGCATGGCGGGCGCAGCGGTGGGCGGCGTGCTGTTGGAGCTGGGCGTGCCGCCGGCCGTGCACTGTGGCGGTATGGCGATCGTCTTGATGGCGACCGCGCTGTGCGCCGGGCCGTTCATGTTGCCCGATCACGTGCATGCGGAAGGCGAGCCCGCACACCCGACCACCGGACGCACGCTGTTCGTGCTGGGTCTCCTGGCCTTCTTCGGGCTGCTGGGTGAAGGCGCGATGTACGACTGGACGACCGTCTACATGCGCGAGATTGCACAATCGCCCGAGGCCGTTGCCAGCGCCGGGTATGCAGCGTTCTCAGGCGGTATGGCACTGGCGCGTTTCGGCGGTGATTTCGCGCGCGGGCGCTGGGGCAACATGCGCGTGCTGGGCGCCAGCGGCGTGCTGGCCACGGGCGGCATCCTGCTGGCGCTGCTGTGGCCAGACCCGGCGGCTGTGCTGGCCGGCTTTGCGTTGATGGGGGTGGGTGCAGCCAACATGGTGCCCATCTTTTTCATTACGGCGTCGCGCCTGCCGGGCGTGCCAGCTGCCGAGGGCATTGCGGCGGTGGCGCGTTTTGCCTATGTGGGCTTGCTGATCGGCCCGGTCATCATCGGGTTGATTGCCCACCGCTCAGATTTGCGTTGGGGGCTGTCGGTGGTGGCGCTGACGATGGCGCTGATTGCCGTGGCGGGGCCGGGGGCAATTCGGCAGAAAGGCCAGAAAGGGCAAGAAGCGCAGAATGGGGCTTAAGGGGTAACGCTGACTTTGCGCAAATCGCCAAAAAAATAGGCACTTCCTGTGCGTTGACTTTCGCATGCGCTTGCCATAGCTTACGAGAAGGAGAGGGGGTTCCCCGACACCTTGTCACGGCCCCATTGTGATGACGGTATCGGGATACGTTCAAAATGAGGCTGCACCATGTGATCAGCCCAAACGACCCATAGGAAAGGAGCTTCAGATGCCGTACAAACGTCTCACCCTCGTGGCAGCGGTTGCTGTCGTGGCAGCCACCGCTGGCTTGGCCCACGCACAGACCGACAAGAAGTTCGATCCCTATAGCCAAGGCGCCAAGGCCGGCGACAAGTTCGACCCCTATTCGCAGGGCGCGAAAGCCGGCGACAAATTCGACCCGTATTCGCAGGGCGCCAACAAGGACGACAGCACCGCCAGCGCACTCAACCCGGGTGCCCAGCCGGCCAACGTCGAGAAGGGCAAATACGATACGTACACGCAGGGCGCCAAGGCTGGCGATAAGTTCGATCCGTACAGCCAGGGTGCTCGCCAAGGCGATGCTACCAGCCCGTACTCGAAGGATCCGAACGCCAAGCAGTAGGCCCATGCACATTGGGTTCATGAAGACGCTGATGCATCGTCAGATGCATCGGCGTTTTTCTTTATGGGTTGCTGCCATGGCGGCCTGTGCCGTGCTGCCCGCGCACGCTGCTGGCCTGTGTACCGCGTCCTGGGTGCATGACGGTAGCCGTCTGCGACTGGACGGCAATGGCAAGACGCCGATGATCGTTGAGTTCACGCTGCACGACGTCAACCGCGACATCCAGGACGGCTGCGAGATCGGCCTGCACATCTACGCCAAGTCTGGCCTTGTGGCACTCGGCGGTCGACCCATTGAGACGGAGCAGGAGCATCAGCTGCTGGTGGACGAGGCCGGCGTCGTCACGCGCGTGGTCAGCATCAACGGGCGTGTGTTTGCGCAAAGCGAGCATGCTGACCTGGTTGGCACCGTCAGCACGGCCATCTCCGGCATGTTCCTGTACGGCGCGGGTCTGGCGCCCGAGGCCGAGATGCTACCGGGCGATACGTACGAATCGAGTTTCGACTTTGATGTGGTATCGCCCCGTCTGGGGATTTCAGTGGGCCACATGCGTGCCGAGCACGCCAAGGTGGAAGTGTCCGAGCGCGAGGTGGGCCCGCCGCAGCCGATGAACACGGTGGTGGGCGTGTTGCAGTGCCGGCCGATTCGCTACACGCGCACGGCCACACTAGGCGTACTGAAGCTGGGCAATGAATCGCTCGAACCCGAGCCGACCGTCGCCCATCTGACCGATTGGTTCTGCCCGGAAGCCGGCGTGGTGATGCGTCAGGAGGTCGAACAGCACGGCCAGACGCAGGTGATCGACGTGGTCGATCTCAAACGCTGAGCATTGTTACCTGTCGCGACATCATTCAACGCTGCCGTCAAAGCGATACACGCGCGCCACGGTAAAGGGCGCCTCGGGTTCTGGCTGCGTGAACAGCGCGATGTTGTCGACGGACATGGTGGGCGGCAGGACCACGCTGCCGGCTTCCAAGGCGCGGTAGCAGGCCAGCTGTTCGGCATGGCCCAACCGACCGGTCAGCGTGATGTGGAAGGTGAACGTATCGAACACGTACGGATAGCCCCAGCGCTGCAGGTGGCGCTCCTGCGCGTCCGACAGCCCGGCCTGGCGCCGCCGCGCAAGCTCGGTGGCCGGGGCCGGGGCGCGGAAGGCGTCGAACTCACGCACGCAGGCATCGGCGAACTGGTGGAGCGCATCGCGGGCGGGATCGCCGTGGCGCAGGCGCCAGGCCAAGAACCCGCGTAGCGTTTGCAACGCTGGTTCGATCATGAATGGGGTTTGCGCCGGCGCGAACCGGCGCAGCGCCGCATCCAGGTCATCCACGGTGCATGTCTCTGCCAGGCGGAATGGCGGCTTGAAGGTCGCGTGCAGGCCGTAGTGGCGTGGGTCTGCGGTCCAGCGGTCGAGCGTGGTGAGGTCAACACGAGCGTCGCGGGCCAGCGGTTGGCGCGCATCGGCGTCGATCGGCTCGCCGTTCAGCGCGCAGCGGCCGAGCCAGCGGGTGCCCAGCGTGTACCAGGGCTCGGGCGGCAGCAGGTAGAGCGCGTATCGCCAGGCGTTGGGGAGAGCAGGCAACGGTTGCAGCGGTGCGTCCATCGGCAACAAAGCTCTCAGGCGATGAGCGGCAGATGCCCGGTGGCGTGGCGCAGGCGCCCACCCACCACGGCAGCCACCACGCGCGGCAGGCCGGGGCGGCGGTCGTCGACCACGATGGCATCGGCGCGCAGGCCGGCGGCGAATCGGCCGCGGTCGGTCAGCCCAGCCGCTTCAGCCGGGTTGGCGGCCACCAGATCCCATGCCCGCGCCAACGGTGCGACGCCGCGCTCGGCCAGCTTGAACGGCGCAGCCAGCAGGGCCGGGTAGTAGTAGTCAGATGCCAGCACCGTGCCCAGCCCGGCCGCCACCATGGCTGCGGCGTTGGGCGCGCCGTTGTGGCTGCCGCCGCGTACCACGTTGGGGGCGCCAAAGACGATGTGCCCACCGTGCGCACGCGCCGCGCGGGCCACCTCCTCGGTCAGCGGGAATTCGGTGACGGTACAGCCCTGTGCGTGGAAGGTGTTGCGCGTGGCCACGTCCGGTTCGTCGTGCGAGGCCATGCGGATGCCGTGCTGCTGCGCTGCCCGTGCCAGCACGCCGAGCACCTCGTCGAGCTTGTGCACGTTGACGGCGGCGGTGTCCAGACGCGTGCGGAAGGTGTCGACGTCGCACTCGGCGCGGTCGGCGTATTGCGCGAGCTTGCGCGCGTCGCCCAGCTTGTCGCGCATCATCGGCAGGTGGTCGTTGAACGAGAGGAAGTGCACGCGGCCCGCCGCCATCCAGGCCAGTGCATCGGCCACGCCGTCCGCGTGGTGCAACTCAAAGCGCAGGTGCATCAAGTGTTCGGCACCCAGGTGCGGGCGCATGGCTTCGAGCGTATCGAGCATGCGCAGCGCATAGGCGTGGCCGCGCAGACCGCCTTCCCAGGAGTACGTCACGCCGTGGAATTCGGTGGTGATGCCGTTGGCGAGCAACTGGCCGTCCACATCGGCCAGCGCGGTGTCGTACGGGAAGGCCACGCCCGGGCGCGGCATGACTGCGCGCTCGAAGGCATCGCCATGCAGGTCGACGATGCCGGGCAGGACCAGCAGGTCACCGCAGTCGAGCATGCCACGCGCGGGGTTGGCATCACACGCAGTGATGCGGCCGTCACGAAACTGGACGGCAGCTTCCACCAGCCCATCGGCCAGGAGCGTGCGGCGCGAAACGAGGCCGGCCAAGTGACCGACAGAGGACGAAAACGATTGCATGGCCCGTGCCTGAGAGAAAGTGTGCGCGTTTGCCGTGCTCACGCGCATCGAAGTTGTGCAGGCATTGTGCCGCAACTCATGTGCCACGCGACCTGACATCGGTCATTTGCACCACTCTGAAGTGGGGAGGACCATCCAAACACCTTAACTTTCCCGACACGATGGTCGATAGCAAGAGAAACAGGCCCCCCAGCCCCTATGGACGCCACTTCCGCAGAGCGGCCCGACCGTCCCGAACCGGACACGATCGGGGCGCGACCGCTACCGCTTGCTGACGACCGTTACGAGGCGCTCGTCCGGCAGATGCCGGATGCGCTGTACATCGTGGCGGACGACATCATCGTTTTCATCAACGAGGCGGGGGTTCGGCTGTTTGGCGCGCAGCATGCCCGCGACATCGTCGGCCGGGAGCTGGACGAGTTCGTGCATGGGGACTCGGTGCACCTTGCCCGCCAGCGCCGCGAGTGGATGGTGGTGCACGGCGCGGGCCTGCCGCCGGTGGAGCAGACTTTGCTGCGCTGCGATGGCACGCCCGTTGACGTGGAGGTGTTGTCCGCACCCGTGCAACTTGGCTGGCGCACCGCCATCCAGGTGGTCGCGCGAGACATCACCCAGCGCAAGCAGGCCGAACAGGCTCTGCGTGACTCCGAAGCCAACTACCGCGCCCTGGCCGCAGAGACGGCGCGTGCCAAGGAATTGTTGCGCTGCGAAAAGACCGTGCTCGAACTGAGTTCGCGCAACGTGCCGCTGCCTGACCTGCTGGCCGAGGTATGTCGGCTGGTGGAGGCGTTGCTCGACGACGGTGCGATGTGTTCTGTCCTGCTGAGTGGCGACGGCGAACATGTCACGCAGGCCGTGGCGCCGTCGCTGCCGTTCATGCTCTCGCAAGTGCTGATCGGGCTGGCGATCGGGCCCGCGCACGGTTCGTGCGGCACGGCCATGTTCCTCAACAAGCGCGTGGTGGTGGAAGACATCGACACCGACCCGCTGTGGGATGAGTACCGCGACATCGTCCAGCCGCTCGGATTGCGCGCCTGCTGGTCCACCCCCATCCGCGGCGACAACGCGCAGATGATCGGCGCGATGGGCATCTACTACGACACGCCGCGCGCGCCCACGCACGACGCGATGGGTTTGCTCGACGGCATTACCGACATCGTCGGCGTGGCGATCCAGAAGGCGCATATCGCGCGTGAGTTGCAGGAAAGCGAAGAGCGCTACCGCCTGGCCGTCGATAACCTGACCGAAGGCATCGTCGTACAGGCGGCCGACGGCACCATCCTTGCGTGCAACCCGAGCGCGCGGCGCATCCTGCGGGCGGGCAATGTGTCGCCGGTCGGCACCAGCCACCTTGCGCTGATGCGCCGGTCCTTGCGCGAAGACGGCAGCGAGATCCCCCTCAACGAACGGCCCACGCACGTGGTGCTGAGCACCGGCCGCCCGCTGCTGGGCCTGACCATTGGCCTGGAACTGGTGGACGGCGATGTGGTGTGGGTGCATGAAAACGTGCTGCCCATCGCACGCCCCGGCGACGATGCACCCACCGCCGTGCTTATCTCGTTCAACGACATCGGCCCGGCACGTCAGGCTCAGCAACAACTCAAATTCCTGGCGCAGAGTGATGCGCTCACCGGCCTGTACAACCGCGCCTATTTTTCGCAGCGCATGCAGGCCGTGCTGGACGAGGCGGCCAGCGATGGCCGTCAGGTGGCTGTGTTGTTTCTGGATCTGGACGGCTTCAAGAAGGTCAACGACACCGCCGGCCACGAAGCGGGCGACCACCTGCTGCGCATCGTCGCGCAGCGGTTGTCGGGCTGCGTGCGCCAGAGCGATACGCTGGCGCGCCTGGGGGGCGACGAGTTTGTCGTGCTGCTCGACAACGTGCGCTCGCTGGGCGAGGCGGAGCGGCTGGCCCAGCGCATCGTCGAGGCCATCGCGCAGCCGTTCTCCACCAGCGGCACGGAGTACTACCTGGGCGCGTCGATCGGCATTGCGGTGTATCCCGAGCATGGCAGCGATGCCGCCACGCTGCTGCGCTGCGCCGATGCCGCCATGTACAACGCCAAGCAGAATGGGCGCAACCAGCATCGCGTGTACACCGCGCGGCTGTCGCAGCGGGCGCAGCGGCGCTTTCAGCTTGAGTACCACCTGCGCCGCGCACTGGCGGCTGAAGAGTTGTCGCTGCGTTTCCAGCCCATCGTCGATGCAACGTCGATGGAGATCGTCGGCGCAGAAGTGCTGTTGCGCTGGCACAGCACGGAGTTGGGCGAGGTGTCGCCTGCCGAGTTCATTCCCGTGGCCGAGGACGCTGGGCTCATCGGTGTGATTGGCGAGTGGGTGCTGGCGCAGGCATGCCACCAGGCCGCGCACTGGCGGGCCACCTGCATGCCGAATTTCTTCGTGGCCGTGAACCTGTCGCCGCGCCAGTTTGGCGAGGGGCTGGTGCCGACCATCTCGCGGTGCCTGACCGAAGCCGGCCTGCCCGCGTGTGCACTGGAGATGGAGATCACCGAAGGTTTGCTCATGCGCGACACCGCCGCCGTGATGCCTGTGCTCGATGCGCTCACGGCGCTGGGCATCCGCATCTCGATCGACGATTTCGGCACGGGGTATTCCTCGCTGTCGTATCTGCAGCGCTTCCCGATCGATAACCTGAAGGTGGACCGCTCGTTCGTCTCGGGCATTCCGCGCCACCGCGATTCGGTGGTGATTTCGCGCGCCATCGTGGCGATGGCGGCGTCGCTGGACATGACCGTCACCGCCGAGGGCGTCGAGACGCTGGAGCAGGCCGAGTTCCTGCAAGCCGCCGGCTGCGACAAGCTGCAGGGCTTCCTGTTTGGCCCGCCCATGACGGCGGCTGCCTACGAGGCGCGCCTGCGCCGCAGCCGTGCTGCGCAGGCATGATCCAGCCGTAATGCCGGCGTAAGTCTGGGCGAGTAGCGTTTCTCAAGCGCGCATCCGCCCGCGCCGATATGCCCCATAGAGGGTTGCTCCGCCACCGTTGCGAGGGCGCACAAAACAACGACACTTGGAGACCACCGCACGTGAAGCCATTCGCCTGGGGCCGCGGCCCCAAAGCCTCTTCCGAACTGATTGCCCGCATTGCCGAAGAGGCCGGCCGCGTGGGCATGGGCATCTGCGAGGTGTCCGGCAACGTGGAGGACGTGGCTGGGCGCCTGCGTCGCCAGGCCGATGTGTTCGATCAACTGCGCAGCGCTGCCGACGCCGCCATGCGCGGCAACCACGACATTGCCGTGGCCGCGCGCCACGCACGTGAAGTGGCGTCGCACGCCAGCGAAGAGGTGCGTGATTCACGCGCCACGGTGGATGCCTCGTTGCGCGATATCCGCGAACTGGCGATCGGCGTGGCCAGCATGGAGCAGCAGATTGCTGCGCTGCGCGACGCGCTGGTGCAGGTGGCGCAGGCGTCTGAACAGATTTCGCAGATTGCCAAGCAGACGAACCTGCTGGCCATCAATGCCGCCATCGAGGCGGCGCGTGCAGGGGAATCCGGTCGCAGCTTTGCCGTGGTGGCAGGCGCAGTCAAGCAGCTGGCCGGCCAGACGGCAGAGGCCACGCAACGTATCGAGACCACGCTGGCGGATTTGTCCGGCCAGACCGACAAGCTGATCGGTGACAGCAGCACCAACGTGGCACGTGCACAGCGTGTGGATGCCGGCACGCAGGCCATTGGTGCGGTGATCGGTGTTGCTGGCGAGGCCATCGCACGTTTTGATGCTGAGGCCACCAGCATTGCCGATTCCACCGCCGCCATTGAAGACGAGTGCGCTTCGCTTGCCCACGAGGTGGAGGCCATGGCCGAGGGTGTCCGGCAATCGAGCCAGAACATCGACAACGCGCGGCAGCAGCTTTCCGGCCTGCTGGCGGTATCGGAAACGTTGATCCGCCACACGGCCGCCACCGGTGTGCAGAGTGCCGATACGCCGTTTATTGATGCCGTGCAGGCGACGGCGCGCAAGGTCGGTGCGCTGTTCGAGTCGGCCGTCGCGCGTGGCGACATCAGTGAGGGCGATTTGTTCGACCACGCGTATCAGCCCGTCGCCAATACCGACCCGCCGCAGCATCTGACGCGCTTCACGGCGTTTACGGATCGCGTGTTGCCTGCGCTGCAGGAGCCGCTGCTGGGGCTCGACCCGCGGGTGGTGTTTTGCGCGGCGGTGGACGCTAACGGCTATCTGCCGACGCACAACCTGAAGTTCTCGCAGCCGCAGGGCAGTGATCCAGTGTGGAACGCGGCCAACAGCCGTAACCGGCGGGTGTTTGCCGATCGCACGGGGTTGGGGGCGGCACGCAATACAGAGGCGTTCTTATTGCAGACGTATCGGCGCGATATGGGGAACGGCGCGTTTGTGATGATGAAGGATGTGTCGGCGCCGATCTATGTGAACGGGCGGCACTGGGGTGGGTTGAGGATTGGGTACAAGGTGGCGGGGTAGCGGGCTTGTGCTGCGATTCGCTGGCGATTGATGCTGGTGGTGCATCCTGCGTTTCGTCCCCTGCCGGGGCCGACTCACTTTCTCTGTCTTGCCAGAGAAAGTAAGCAAAGAGAGGCGCGCCCGAGATGGCGACCCATCCCTTGAATTTCCGTAACCGGGCGGAGGCGGGGAAAACTCGCTTCGCTCAGACAGTTCCCCGCCCTTTTTCCGCCCGCTTACGAAAATTCAAGGCGCCATCAAGGGCAGGAACGTCAAAGGCCAAACCATCGCGGCGCATGGGTTGGCGCCACGATGGTTTCCCTGGCGGTTTGCTCAGTGTTTGCGCGTGCCTACGATGACCAGCACTGCGGCGCCTAGCTCCAGCACGGCTACGAAGTACAGGCCAGCCGACAGGTGGCCTGTGCTCGTCTTCAGCCAGCCGATCATGTACGGGGCGACGAAGCCGGCCAGGTTGCCGATCGAGTTGATGAGTGCGATGCCGCCTGCGGCTGCGGTGCCGGCCAGGAACACGGCCGGAATCGACCAGAACACCGGGAATGCCGCCAGGATGCCGATGGCTGCCACGGTGAGCGCAACCAGCGCCAGCACCGGTGTACCCAGCGTTGCGCCCGTCGCGATCAGGCCTGCGCTGGCGATGATGGCGGCGATGGCGCAATGCATGCGGCGTTCACCTGTGCGGTCTGAATGCATGCCGTTCCACACCATCGCGATCGTGCCGGCGATGAATGGAATGGCGCTGATCAGCCCGATGTGGAAGTTGCCCTGTACACCCAGCTCCTTGATGATCGACGGCGTCCAGAACGCGATGGTGGCGTTGCCGCTGACCACGCAGAAGTAGATTGCCGCGCAGATCCACACACGGGCGTTGGACAGTGCCGCGCCAAACGACACGTGCTTGGCCGGATCGCGGTTTTCTGCGTCGATGGAGCGGACGACGGCTTCCTGCTCCGCAGCGGAAAGCCACTTGGCCTGGCGCGGCGTCTCCGGCAGCCAGGCCAGTACGGCAAAGCCAGCCAGCACCGAAGGAATGCCTTCCAGCAGGAACAACCACTGCCAGTTGGCGAGGTGGCCCACGCCTTCCATGGTGCTCATGATGAAGCCAGCAACCGGGCCGCCCACCACGCCCGCAATCGCAAACGAAGTCATGAACAGGCCGTTGATGCGCGCACGGTAGGCCGACGGAAACCAGTACGTCAGATACAGCACCACGCCCGGGAAGAAGCCGGCTTCAAAAATGCCCAGCAGGAAGCGCAGCGCATAGAACGAGGCCGGTGTTTTCACATAGATCATCGCCATCGAGGCCAGGCCCCAGAGGATGGTGATGCGCGCCAGCGTTTTGCGTGCGCCGATCTTCTCGAGCAACAGGTTGCTCGGCACTTCAAACAGGAAGTAGCCGATGAAGAAGATGCCGGCACCCAGGCCGTACACCGCTTCGCTGAACTGCAGGTCTTGCAGCATCGACAGCTTGGCAAAGCCGACATTCACCCGGTCGATCCAAGCGAGGATGAACAGGAAGACCAGGAACGGCACCAGTCGCCATGTGATGCGGCGATATGTGGCGTCCAGCGCGGTGCCGTGGGGTGGGCTGCTGGCCGGGTCCGTGCGGTCAGCCGGCAGGGCTTGGGTTTGCGACATGGTTTCCTCCAATAGCGTGCAAGGGCGTCTGCGCTTCGTTGTCAAAACGCAGGCATGAGTGGGGCCGGACGCGTCTGTAGCGCGCCTTGTCTTCGTGGCTTAGAGAACCGCCCGCGTGGCCCGGACGCTGGCGGGGAATGTTCCGTCTAGTCGATCAACGCAGCGCAGCCTCCACCGCCCGGCTGACGCGCAGGATGCGTGCATCGTCATTGGCGAGACCGCACAGCGACAGGCCGACCGGCAGTTCGCCGGAGGCGTGGATGGGCAGCGTCAGTGCGCAGCCGTCCAGGAAGTTGATGACGCTCGGGTTGCGCAGCGTCAGTGCATTGGTGCGGAAGAACTGGGCGTCATCGGCTTCGAGCGGTGCCACTTCCGGCGGCACGATGGCCACCGTCGGCATCAGCCAAGCGTCGAAGTTGCCCAAGCGCTTGCGTGCCATGGCGATCATGCGGGCGCGTGCGTCCAGCACGTCGATGTAGGCGGCGGCGCCCATCTGCTCACCACGGCGGATGCGTGCGGCGACGCGCTGGTCGTACTGCGCCTCGGCACGTGCCAGTACCGGGCGATGCCATGCCCAGGCTTCAGCCGCCGTGAGGCCGCCACCGCCGTTGATCTCTGGCAGTTGCAGCAGTTCGGGAAAGTCGAAACGCACGATATGCGCGCCTGCACGTTCGAGGCGTTCTACGGCGCGGTTGAATGCGTTGGCGACGACGTCGTCGAGATCCGCACCCACGTAGTCCTGCGTGATGCCAAAGCGCAGGCCGGCCAGCGGTACTGCGTCAGTGTCGAGCGATTCACCACTGAGAATGGCGTCGACGATCGCGCAGCAATCCACCGAGTTGGCCAGCGGCCCACCCGAATCGAGCGAGGTGGACAGCGGCACGCCGCCCGTCATCGGTACGCGGCGCGCGGTGGGTTTGAAGCCGGTCAGGTTGCAGAAGGCGGACGGAATACGGATCGAGCCGCCTGTGTCGGTGCCCAGGGCCGCCACGGCCATGCCGCCTGCCACCGTGACGGCGCCACCGGAGGTGGAGCCACCCGCTGCACGCGTGCCGTCTGCCGGCGTACGTGGCGTGCCGTAGTGCGGGTTCAGGCCCAGGCCCGAGAACGCGAATTCGCTCATGTTGGTGCGGCCGAGCAGTACCGCGCCGGCTGCACGCAGGCGTGCCACGGCTGCAGCATCCGCAGTGGCTGCGGGTTGGTGGGCCAGCGCGCGCGAGCCCGCGGCCGTGACTTGGCCCGCCACGTCAAACAGATCCTTGATCGATACCGGCAGCCCCGCCAGCAGCGACGGCACATTGCCTGCCGCGCGTGCGGCATCGGCGGCACGTGCCATGGCCAGCGCGGCTTGCACATCGATGCTCACATAGGCGGCACCACCGGCCGCGCGATGCGCTTTGGCGTGCTCCAGGGCGGCTTCCGTGAGCGCGATGCTAGTGGTGCGGCCGCTGGCGAGTTCGGCAGCCAGGGTGCGGATCATGTTGGGGCGAGGCGTCATCATGCAGAGGTCTCCGATGGTTCCGATGAGGTGGGGCGCTTCAGCCTTCAACAGGCAGCGTGTCGACAGCATAGCGATGACGCAGCTCGCTGCCCGACACCGGGTCGATCAGGGCCATATCGAACGCTTCGCCAAAACCGAGTTCGCCGATGATGGGCTGCGTGCCGCAGAACATGGCGGTGCCTACCGGTAGCGTGTCCACGCCGGTGTAGCGGCGGATCAAGTCGCGCGGGTCGAGCATGCGCGTGACGCTGCCCTCCTGATACAGCGCGGTCTGGCCGTTGCGGGTGCGCCAGGTCTTCATCTGCAGGCTGTCCCAGTGGTCAGCCAGCGTTTCAAAGCGCCACACGTCGCGGCTCACGGGCTTGGCGCACATCTGCTTGGAGACGGTCACGCCATAGGCTTCGACCTTGCGGTCTGTGTGGTCCGAGCCGATGCCGACCAGCAAGCCCATCGGCGTGGAATACAGCACGAACTCCGCTTCGCCCGACGAATCGGCACCGGGAATTTCCACGCGCGCATCGGTGGTCAGCAGCGAATGCGACACGCGATAGAAGCACGGCACACGCGCCGGGCGCGCCACGCCAATCGCTTCGAGTTCGGCGATGTGGTGTTCAACAGCGTCAGCATCGCGGCCGGTCCAGCCGGCAATGACGAGGTGGTCGACGGTCACGTCGATGGGGCCGTGGCCGATCAGGTTCAGGTGCAGGGTGGTCATGCGGTATACGGGAAAAAGCGACAGGGGGGAGGGCGTTCAAAGCGTGCGGATGATCGTGCGGCGGAACTCGTCGATATGCTCGCGGATGGCCTCGCGCGCGGCGGGCACGTCGCGGCGTTCCAGCGCATCGAGCACGGCGAGGTGCTCGTCGTACACGTTCTGCAGGTGTTGCGGCTCCGACAGCGAGAGGAACCAGAAGCGCGCCTGCTTCTCGTGCAGGCCGCGCAGCAGTTCGGCCAGCACGCGGTTGCGCGAGGCGGCGGAGATGGCGAGGTGGAACTTGAGATCCAGCGCGGCCAGCGCGGCAATGTCGCGGTGCTCGATCAGCGCGGGCGACGCATCGACGATGGCGCGCATGGCTTCGAAGTCGGCTGGGTGGGCGCGCTCGGCGGCCAGCGTCACGCAGAGGATCTCGTTGGTGGCGCGCACCTCGATCATGTCGAGCACGTCGTTGAGCGACAGCGGGGTCACCAGCACGCCCTTGCGCGGCAGGATCTGCACCAGGCCTTCCACTTCCAGGCGATGCAGGGCCTGGTGGATCGGGGTGCGGCCCAGACCCAGCAGCACGCCCAACTGCGCTTCGTTGAGCGGCTCGCCGGGGCGGAATTCGCACGCCATGATGCGGCGCTTGATCTCGCCGTAGGCAAGCTCGCGCAGGGCAGCGCCCTTGGGGGCGTGCGTGGCGGGTTCGGCGGCGAACGGCACGGGCGCTTCAGCGGTAACAAGCTTGATCGGACGCGACATGAGACGGTCTTGTGTTTCGTAAAAGTCGAGTGATGGTATTGTGATATATCACTGAGCGTCAAGGCATCCACACGCCACATTGGGCCTAGGGATTGCCCTGATCCGGCGCGCTCTGGTTGTCTTCGATATTCGTTATAGACTGCAACAAATTTCACGGAGACAGCCATGAAGATCGCCATCATCGGCGCGGGCATCGGCGGGCTCACGCTCGCGTTGATGGCCGAGCGCCAGGGCTTCGAGGTCGAGGTGTGGGAGGCGGTGCAGACGCTGCGTCCGCTGGGCGTAGGCATCAACCTGCTGCCGCACGCAGCGCGCCAGTTGTGTGAACTGGGGCTTGAGGACACGCTGAGTGCGTTGGCGATCCGCACCTCCGCGCTGGCTTACTACAACCGCTACGGTCAGCCGATCTGGCACGAGCCGCGTGGGCTGGCGGCGGGTTACGACTGGCCGCAGTTCTCCATCCATCGCGGCGAGTTTCAGATGGCACTGGCCGATGCCGTGGCCGAACGGCTCGGACCCGATTGCATCCGGCTGGGTCACAGCTTTGATGCCATCCAATCGACGGGCGAGGGTGGTGGCCCCGTGCGCTTCACGCTGCGTGACCGCGCCAACGACGCGCTCGTCGAATCGTCTGCCGACGTGCTGATCGGTGCGGACGGCATCCACTCCGCCGTACGCCGTCAGTTCTATTCGAGCGGCGATGCGCCGCGCTTTGCGGGCCGCATGCTCTGGCGTGCCATCACGGAAGCCACGCCGTATCTCGACGGCCGCACCATGTTCATGGCCGGTCATCAGGACCAGAAATTCGTCGCCTACCCGATCTCTGAGCCGCTGCGGCAGCAGGGCCGCTCGCTCATCAACTGGATTGCCGAGCTGCGCGTGCCCGACGAAGCGCCGCCGCGCAGTGACTGGAACCGCGAGGTCGATCGCGCCATCTTCCGCAGCGCCTTTGCCGACTGGAAATGGGATTGGATCGACATTCCCGCACTCATCGACGGCGCGCAGGCGGTGTATGAATTTCCGCTGGTTGACAAGGACCCGCTGCCGCGCTGGACCTTCGGTCGTGTCACGCTGCTGGGCGATGCCGCGCATCCGATGTATCCGATCGGCTCGAACGGCAGTGCGCAGGCGATTCTCGATGCGCGTGCACTGGTCGATTGCCTGCTCGCCACGCGCGACACCGGCATCGCCCTGCGTGAGTACGAGGCCGACCGCCTGCCGCGCACCGCTGGTATCGTGCTGCGCAATCGGCTCAACGGCCCCGAGCAGGTCATGCAGCTCGCGCACGAACGCGCACCGCAAGGCTTCGCCGATATCGATGGCGTGATTCCGCGCGCCGAACTGGAAGGGATTGCGATGCGCTATAAAAAGCTGGCCGGCTTCGATCCGCAATCGCTGCGTGACCAACCGCCGATGCCGGAACGCACGCGCGTACCCGCCTGAACCACTACCGCCGGAAAACCAGAAGAGGAGAGGAGACCCATGATCATCCGCCACACCATCTGCGCCGCTGCCGCGCTCTTGCTCGTGACTGCCGCCCATGCCGAGATCGTTGTTGGCGTGAGCCTGTCGACCACCGGGCCGTCGGCGTCGCTCGGCATCACGCAGAAGAACTCGTTGACGTTCTATCCGGACACCATCGGTGGCGAGAAGCTGCGCTTGGTGCTGGTGGATGACGCCTCCGACCCGAGCACTGGCGCACGCATGGCGCGCAAGCTGGTGACGGAAGACCACGTGGACCTGATTGTCGGGTCGTCCGCCGTGGCGCCGTCGATTGCGATTGCCGAAGTCGCCACCGAATCCCAGACGCCGCAGTTGTCGCTCGCCCCCGTGGAGCTGAAGCCCGGCAAGGGCGACTGGACCTATCGCCTGGCGCAGCCGATTTCGCTGATGGCCGAGGCGATTGCCGCGCGCATGGCGTCGAGCGGCGTCAAGACCGTCGGCTTCATCGGTTTTGCCGATGCGTACGGCGAGAGCTGGCTGAAGGATTTCACGGCCGCTGCCACGCCGCGCGGCCTGAAGGTGGTGGATGTGGAGCGCTACGCGCGCGCCGATACCAACGTGACGGGGCAGGTCGCCAAGCTGATCAGCTTCAAGCCCGACGCCGTTCTCGTGGCGGGGGCAGGCACGGGCGCCGCGTTGCCGCACACCTCGCTGCGCGATCGTGGTTATGCCGGGCCGATCTACCAGACGCATGGCGCGGCCACCAAGGACCTGATCCGCATCGGCGGCAAGGCCGTCGACGGGGCCATTCTGCCGGCCGGCCCGGTGATTGTGGCCGAGCAGTTGCCTGACAGCCATCCGAGCAAGAAGACTGCGCTCGAGTATGTGACGCGCTACGAAAAGACCTACGGGCCCGATTCACGCACGCAGTTCGGTGCCCACACGTGGGATGCGCTGCAGGTGCTTCAGCGCATCGTGCCGGTGGCGCTCAAGACGGCCAAACCGGGCACGCCGGAGTTCCGTCGCGCGCTCAAGCATGCGCTGGAGACTGAGCACGACATCGTCGTCTCGCACGGCGTGCTGAACTACACGGCGGCTGACCATTTTGGCTTTGACGCGCGCGGCCGCGTGCTGCTGACCGTGGATCACGGCAAGTGGAAGCTGCTGCCCGCCGATCAAGTTGTCGTGAAGAACTGAAGTTCTTCTCAGTTCATGGCTGACGGGCACGCGGCCGACGATAATCGACGGATTCCTTATGCCTGACGCCACCATGCCGCGCCACCCCAAAGCCGACGACTTGTACCCCGCCGTTGCTGAATCCGGTCACTTCAATCCGCATATCGCGGACGTAGAGTACGGCGCGCTCGACGGGCTGATCGGCTACGCGGTGCGGCGTGCGCAGCTGCATATCTACGAAGATTTTGTGCGCTCGCTGCAGGCGTGGAACATCACGCCGCCGCGCTTCTCGGCCATGACCGTGATCGCGCACAACCCCAACCTCAAGCTGACCGAGCTGGCCAATATCCTGGGCGTGGCGCGCTCCGGAGCGGTGCTGCTGGTCGACACGCTGGAAGACATGGGCTTGGTCGAGCGGCAGCCTTCGCCGACGGACCGGCGCGCTTTCCGGCTGGTGCTGACGGCCAAGGGCGCCACCACGCTCGACGAGATCACGCGTGCGGTCACCGCACACGATGCCCGCGTGACCGCCCATCTGTCCGGTGAGGAGAAGCAGCGCCTGCTGGCATTGCTCAACAAGTTGGCATCGGGGCCGGACAGCGATTGAACGCGCTTGAATGAAAACGGCCCGGGGTTTGAACCGACTCCGGGCCGCAACATCGTCTTTGGGTTGGCTTAGCGCTTGTCCGCGTCGATGGCCTTTTGCCAGAGGTCTTTGTCGGGCGGGTAGAGCGAATCGAAGTGTTCGCGCAGCGTGCAGATCTCCTGCACGATTTCGAACGGAAAGCCCTGGCGACCACCGCGGTCATCAATCTGCAGGCTGTCGAGGTAGCGCCGGCAGCCGATGAAGTCGACCCATTTGGCGGCGATGGTGTTGATGATGCGCGGGAATTTGCGGCCGAGCTCGATCGGCCGGACATCTTCCGGCAAGGATGCAAGCCAGCGGATGGCATCGCGGTTGAGCGCGAAGTCATCGGGTTTTGCTTCTTTGCGATGGGACGTGGGATCGTGAGTCATGTCGGATGCACTTCCATGGGGCTTAGTGTACGCCGCCGTCGACCCGGTCGGCAGCCCGACGGGCGTGGGTCTTGACGCACCACCTGTTTGATTCGACCGCTGCGGCCGCCGACGTTCCCCCGGGTGTTCCCGGTTCAAGGCGCGCTACGCGCCGCCTGATCCACTTCTACCCTCAAGTTTTGTACAGGGCTGCCGATAAGCCAAGCGCGGTTTGGTTCATTGGTGGCCCCGAGCATCCACCTGGGTCTTAGACCCGAATGGCCAAAACGGCGTCAGTGTCGGCTGACGTGCCGCACCCCTATTTCAATCAAAACCGGACTTCGAGCCGAGGCGGGCAGGGTATGAAGCGAATCGATGCGAACCAATTGCGTGTCGGTATGTTTGTGATGAAGCTGGGCGGGTCCTGGCTGAAACATCCGTTCTGGCGTACGCAGTTCCAGTTGTCGCACCAGGGTCAGATCGACGACATCCTGAAGGCGGGTATCACCGAGATCTGGATCGACCCAGAGCGCGGCGAGGACGTTGTTGCGCAGGGCCTGATGCCCAAGCCGGCACCTGCTGGGGTGTCCACTTCGGCGCCCGAGCCCGAACCGCTTACGCGCGAGACCGTGGCCGCTCGCCCGCCGATCACGCCTACGTCGCTTAAGGAAGAGTGGCAGCACGCCCAGAAGCTGATGCAGAACGGCAAGGCGACGCTCGGCCACATGTTTGCCGAAGCCCGCATGGGCAGGGCGCTTGAGACCGAGAAGGCGCTGCTGCTGGTGGACGATGTGTCCAACTCGCTGGCGCGCAACTCCTATGCGCTGATTGCGCTGGCGCGCCTGAAGAACAAGGACGACTACACGTACCTGCACTCGTTTGCGGTCTGCGCGCTGATGGTGGCGCTGGCCCGCACGCTGGGCTTGCCGGAAGACGAGATCCGCGAATGCGGCCTGGGCGGGCTGGTGCACGACATCGGCAAATCGGCCATGCCGCGTACGCTGCTCGACAAGAGCACCGCGCTCACCAAGGATGAACTGGCACTGCTGCAGACCCACGCAGTGGGCGGCCATCACCTGCTGCAGGGCACGGGCCAGTTCAGCGAGATCGCGCGTGAAATCTGCCTGCACCATCACGAGCGCATTGACGGCAGCGGCTATCCCGATGCTCAGAAAGCCGAAGGGATCAGCCTGTGGGCCAAGATGGGCGCCATCTGCGACGTGTATGACACGCTGACATCGAGCAGCCCGTACCACCATGCGTGGTCGCCGGCGCAGGCGCTCAAGTACATGATGGCCCGCACCGACACACAGTTCGATCGCACCGTGTTCCAGGCCTTCACGCGCAGCGTGGGCATCTATCCGGTCGGTACGCTGGTCAAGCTGCGCACCAATCGCTTGGGCGTGGTGGTCAACCAGAACGACGCGTCGGCCCTCAAGCCAGACATCGTGGTGTTCTATTCCGGCAATACCAAAACCCGCGTGCGCCCCGAGCGCATCAGCCTGGGCAAGTCGGACGATTCCATCGTGACCGTGGAAGACGCTGCCACCTGGGGTTTGTCGGACGAGGAAGTCTCCGACATGTGCCTGGTTTGAACGCAAGCGCCGCCGATGTGCGGCGCTGTTCATTTGGCAAGCCCCTTCAATTTTTGTGTCTTTTTCTTAACACGGACTTCAATAAACTTCATGTCATACCCCTCTAAAGTGGGGTACCGTTGAGTCGTTGATTTTTACGTTGTTGACTGATTGCCATCAAGAGCAACGGCAGCAACCTCTCAAATAAACGATTCGGTCTTCCGGGGGGTGACATGAACGTTTCCAACATGCTGCATGCGGTCTCGGACTGGGCAATCCGGTCGCGAGCCTTCAATGTCACACAATCGGTTGCGCACCATCGTACCGAGAGCGATGCACTGTCGCACTGGAAGCTCGATATCTGGCACAAGAGCGTGCCGTTCCTGTTCGAGGGTGGCTTGGCCGAGCCCGCGCATCAGCTGTTTCCCAGGCATCTGGCACATGCCGATTGGGTGGACGATCTCCACCACCATCTGAGTCAGTTGGTGGGCGTGCGCCGTGAGCATTGCCAGATCGACATCCGTGCGGTGACGGGGTTGGCACAGTCGCCGTGCTCGGTGCACTCATTCCCGAGCATGCTGGTGTTTGCGCACCAGCATTGCCGCCGCATTCCGCACAGCACCGATGCGGACTTTGCCGCGAACCAGCGCCATGTGTTCCGTTATGCAGACCAGACCAACGTGTTCCGCGCCTATGACTTTGCGGGCGGCGAACTCTTCTTCATGAACGAGTGGGGCGCACACCATTTTGCTGCGTTGGCGCTGCAGGCACGCACGCAGAATCGCGTGTTGCTGGTGGATGCCGAGGTACGCCATGCGCGCTCTGCGCTGGGGCTGCGTCGGCTGCTGGATGGCTTCCACGTGATTGCCGCCCGCCGCCAGGGGCAGCAGCGTTATGGCACGCGCTTGTCGGAAGCGCTCACCAGTCATCAGGTGCCGCATCGCTGGATGCATGGCCGCCGTGAGACCGAGGGCTTTGAACTGTGCTTCCTGCCCAAGTCCGACCGCTTTGCCAACTGCGTGGGTGAGCAGCTCGTGCGAGACGGCTGGTTTGACTACGGTGCCTGGCTGGCCAACTTGCACGATGCCACGGAAGTGGGCGCGCCGGCCCAGCGTGCCGAGGTCGCCCGCAAGGCCCGCCCGAACTGGAAGCGTGTGCCCGTGCCGAGCCTGGGCGTGCAGACGGGCTTCGGGCCAGGTTTCGCGCACACGCGGCTGTAATACGAAGGCGGTAGGGTGGCGGGCGGTTTTCCCTGCCGCCTCCCTCCACCCGACGGATTGCCGAATCGGGCGGCCGGTGTCAGAATTCGCAACTTAGTTGCATTGGGCGTTCAGTCACCTGAAAGATTGCGCGCCTGCATCTGCTCCTCAAACCGTGCGCGCTTTCCGCTCCTCCTTCTCGCATTTGCGCTGGCTGGCTTGCCTGCTGGCTGCGCTGCTGCTGTTTGGTCAGCAGGGCGCGCTGCGGCATGCGCTTTCGCACTGGGGTGAAGAGACACCGCTTGAGCTGAGCGTCACGGCCAACTCGGCCGGTGCCGAGCGCAGCAACCAGCCCGCGCAGGAACACGCTGCCTGTCTGCAGTGCGCCGCCTTTGCTGCGCTTGCTGCGGCGTTGCCGGCCCTGCTGCTATTGCGCTTGCGCAGCACGCGGCGCTGGCACTTCCCGCATGTTGGCTTTCGCGCCGCGGCGCCGGTGTTTCCGGTGGCCGTCTGTTCGCGCGATCCACCGTTCTGCCTTTGATTCCCGATTTGCCTGTCGGCCTGCGCGCTATTGTGTTGATGCATGCGCGGGCCGCTGTTTGACGCATTCGCTCGATTCAAAGGTCTTTCCATGATTCCGTTCCAGCCTGCCAAGCTGGTGGTGGCGCTTGCCGCCGTGCTGCCATCCTTCGCCTCCGTTTCCGCTCTGGCTCAAGAAGCCACGACACAAACACCTCCGGCCAAGAGCCCCGCCACCAACGCCGCGCCTGCCACGTCAGCGGCACCTGCCGCCAACGTGCGCGATCTCAGCGAAACCCGCGTCACCGCCAAGCGCCTGGATGCGGCACGCAATGCGCTGTCGCCGGATACCGGCAGCTCCGTCTACAAGTTTGATACCGACGACATCGCCCGCCTGCCCCTGGGCGATGCCACCCCGCTGAACCAAGTGCTGCTGCAGGCGCCGGGCGTGGTGCAGGATTCGTTCGGCCAACTGCACGTGCGGGGGGACCACTCCAACCTGCAATACCGCATCAACGGGGTGATCATCCCCGAGCCGATCAGCGGGTTTGGGCAGATGCTCGACACGCGTTTCGCCAACCAGATCAACGTGCTGACCGGCGCGCTGCCGGCGCAGTACGGCTATCGCACCGCAGGCGTGGTCGACATCACCACGAAGGGCGCCGCCAGCGACGAAGACGGCGAGCCCAAGGCCTTCAGCGGGGAGATCGGCACCGTGCTCGGCAGCAATGCCACGCACGAGGTCAACGCCCAGATCCAGGGCCAGAAAGACCGCTTCAGCTATTACCTGAGCGGCGTGTTTGCCGAGAACAACCTCGGCATCGAGAACCCCACCGGCAACCGCAACGCCACGCACGACCACACCACGCAGAACAAGTCGTTCGGCATGCTCTCGTACCTGCTCGACAACGACAGCCGCGTGAGCTTCATGTTCGGCACGTCCAACGGACGTTTCCAGATTCCGACGCGCCCGGGGCTGACGCCACAGTTCACGCTCGACGGCGCCGTGCCGCCGGCTTCGGAAGCGCTCAACGCCAATCAGCGCGAGAAGACCGACTTCCAGATCCTGACGTATCAGCAGAAGGTGTCGCCCAAGCTGGACTACCAGGTGTCGGTGTTCCGCCGCTCCAGCCGGATCGACTACACGCCCGATCCGATCGGGGATCTCGTCTACAAAGGCGTGGCGGCCGATATCACGCGCCGCAACGATGCCTACGGCCTGCAGGGCGACGCCAGCTACAAGCTCAATGACAAGCACACGCTGCGTGCCGGCGTGTTCGTGCAGCGAGAGCGCTTTGGCACCGACAACACCTCCAGCGTGTTTCCTGCGGACGACACCGGCGCGCAGACCAGCGGCACGCCGTTCACCATCGTCGACAACCACAGCGGCACCGGCACGACGATGGGCGTCTACCTGCAGGACGAGTGGAAGCCGACCGACAAGCTCACCGTCAACTACGGCGCGCGCTACGACCACGTCAACACCATCGTCAGCGAGCAGCAGTTGAGCCCGCGCCTGGGCCTGACCTATGACCTGACGCCGCGCACCCGCGTGCATGCCGGTTACGCGCGCTACTTCACGCCGCCGCCGACCGAGAAGTTTGATAGCACCTCGGTGGCGAGCTTCCTCGGTACGACTAATGCGCTGCCCTCGGACGCCAACACGGCCGTCAAGTCGGAACGCTCGAACTACTTTGACCTGGGTGTCTCGCATCAGCTGACGCCGCACCTCACGGTGGGTCTGGATGCGTACTACCGCGATGTGCGCCATCTGCAGGATGAAGGCCAGTTCGGCAATGCGCTGCTGTTCTCCGCGTTCAACTACGAGCGCGGTCGCATCTATGGGTTGGAGGGTAGCGCCAACTACCGCGAGGGCAACTTCGGCGCGTATCTGAACGTGGGTATCTCGCGCGCGCAGGGCAAGGGTATTGAGACGGGCCAGTTCAACTTTGGCGCTGACGAACTCGCCTACATCAACAGCCATTGGGTCAACCTGGACCACGACCAGCGTGTGGCGGCTTCCGCCGGCGTGTCGTACAAGTACGCCGGCACAACCTACATGGCGGATGCGCTGTTTGGCACCGGCCTGCGTCGAGGCTTTGTCAACTCCGACCACCTGCCGGCCTACTGGCAGATGAACCTGGGCGCGGCGCGCGACTTCAGCTTGCCGACGCTCGGCAAGTTCAAGACGCGCCTGACGGTGCTGAACATCTTCGACCGCAGCTACCAGTTGCGCGACGGCACGGGGATTGGCGTGGGCGCGCCGCAGTTTGCGCCGCGCCGCACGTTCCTGCTGTCGGTCAGCAAGCCGTTCTAAGCAAAAAGGGCCGGGCATCAGCGCCGGCCCTTTCTTCATCACATCGGCGGGACCATTCCGTCCTTGCCAACCAGCACGCGTTGCGCGGTCAACGCGCCTTGCGCATCAGCACGCACGAACAACACCACGTGCGCACCGGCTGTCAGCTCATCAGGCCGGCCCGGTTCGAAGGTGACGATCGGCACCTCGGGCGGCACCACGATGCGCTGCTCCCCATCCTTGTACTTGACCGACAGCGTGCGGCCCTGCGCGCCTGTCATGGCGCCGGCCTGTTCGACCGTGCCGTTGGTCATGGAGCTGTTCGGGCCCAGGTCATATGGGCGGTGGCCATCACCCGTGCCGCGCATGGCTTCGGGAAACACGTGCACCTCCAGCGCACGCAAGGTGCCGTCGGGTTGCTTCACGGCGGCCGTGCCGATATAGCTGCCGGCCTTGATGGCAGACGGCTCGATCGGCGCGACTTCCGTGACGGTCACTTCAGCGGGCAGGGTGACGGTGGCTTGGTTCCCCGTTTTGTCGGTCACGTCGATCATGTTGCCGTGCGTGGCGATGATGGTTGCGCGCACACGGGTGGGCGGTGCGCTGTCGGCGGCGAAGGCGGTTTGCGTGAAGAGCGAGGCGGCGGCGATGGCCAGTGCGGCGAAGGTGCCGGCTGCGGGAGACAGGCGTGGCATGGCGGTTTCCAGTGGAGGAGCCCTAAGCGTGGGCGGGGATGGACGCGAGTCCGAGCGCCAGTGTAGGGCGCAGCCGGCGCATGCGCTGGCGGCACTTGATTACAGATGATTAGCCGGCTAGCCGCGCCGTTGTCCAGGGACGCCCTTGCCCTTATTGGTCGGGCGGCTGCGACGCATGTTCTCTGACCAGTCGGTGCCGCCGGTGGGCGAGCGCAATGGCACGTGGCGCTCGCCATGTGACGCGTGTACGGGCGTGTTGCTGGGATCGGTGGGGTGCTGATCTGCGTGGTTGTCGTGGTTGGGGTGTGCCATCTTGAGTCTCCGCTGCATGCCGCGCTGGCGGCGCGATATCCACGGTGCAGCAAGGCGGATGCCTGCACGGCAAGGCGGTTCGTGCCGTGCCTGCGTGGTACGCCGGTTGCGTCGCTGTGGTGGAGCGGCATGCCATGCCAGCAGGAGTCCGACGATGAAGCAGCAGAAGCACCCTTCGCAACCCAAGCCCGGCGCCGAGCGTCAGTCGCGCGACGACCGCGACGACCGAGTCAAACCGAATCGCCCCGTTTTGCCCAGCGAGAGCGCGGTCGGTGAGGAAGACCCGGGAGATTTCGAGAACGCATCCATCCGCCGGGATGACGGCCATCGCAACCCCGACCCCGCACCGTCGCGTGAGCGCTAGGCGCGTCCGCGCCGTGTCTGCTGTCGCCCGCCGAGCAGCGCCAGCCAGCGGTGCAGTGGTGCGAGCAGTGCCCGCCGATAAGGTGTTGCGGCCGGCACGAGCACGCGCAGTTGTGCGCCGCCTGGCCGGTCCGCATACAAGCCCCACCAGCCGGAAGCCTCCAGCGCATATGCGTGGCCCTCCGTGAAAGTCTGGCGGATCCGGTACGCCTCGCCGGCCAGCCAGCGCGGCGGGTATTCCAACGTGATGCTGCCCGCCAGGACCACTACGATGGTGCCGGCGGGCAACCATTCGAGGCGGGATTCACCGCGTAGTAACGCAGGCCATTCGGTGTGGAGCGGGGTGTCGGGGGTGCTGGCAGTCATGTCGATCTCCTGTACATGACTGCAGACTAAGCATGCGCCCCAGGCCGTAACAGACACAGAAAGCGCTGCTTGCACCACAACAGCACCGGCGTTGTGCCCATCTGTTACGGTACAGTTTTGCGTTGTCTGTATCTGTTGCGGTGACGTCCTTGCCTGCATGATCTGCGGGAGACTCTCACCGTCGTCCGCCTGTCATGACCGTCACCGAGTTGACCTCTTCGCCTGCGCAGCCTCTCTACCGGATGCTGGCTGATCATTACCTGGGCGCGATTCGCAGCGGGGTGCTGATGCCGGGCGAACGCATGCCGTCGGTGCGCACGCTCATGCGTACACATGGGGTGAGCCTGTCAACGGCGCTGCAGGTGTGTCGGCACCTCGAAGCCGAGGGCTGGCTGGAAGCGCGCGAGCGCTCGGGCTATTTCGTGCGGCAACCGCGTCGCGCCTTGCTGGCGCCGGTGAAGGAGCCGGAGGTGGCCACGCCTGACCCGGCTGCCTACGTGGGCGTGCACGCGCGCGTGTCGGCCATCGTGGCGCGTGGCCAGCAGGCCAATGCGCGCGTCGATCTGTCGGGGGCGAGTGGGGCACCGGCGCTGTATCCGTCGGCCGCACTCAACCGGATCGCCACGCAGGTGCTGCGCAGGCATCCGTTCCTGCTCACGCAGGCCGTCATGCCCAATGGGCACCCGGAACTGCAGATCGCCGTGGCGCGCCGCGCGCTCGACATGGGGATGCAGATTGCACCGGACGATGTGGTTGTCACGCACGGCTGCATCGAAGCGGTGAACCTCGCGTTGCGCGCGGTGGCGCAGCCAGGTGACACGGTGGCGGTGGAGTCGCCCACGTACTACGGTTTGCTGCAAGTGCTGGAGAGCCTGGGCATGCGCGCGGTGGAGATTCCCACCAGCCCGCGCACTGGCATGTCGCTCGAAGCGCTGGAGATGGCGGTGCAGGCGTACGACAACATCCGCGCGGTGGTGGTGGTACCCAACCTGCAGAATCCGCTGGGCAGCATCATGCCCGACGCGGCCAAGCGCCGCATGGTGGCCTTCTGCGAGCAGCACAACATCGCCCTGATTGAAGACGACACCTATACCCCGCTGGCCGACAGCAACACGCCGCTCAAGGCAATCAAGGCGTGGGACCGCACGGGCAACGTGATCTACTGCGCCTCATTGAGCAAGACGGTGGCACCCGGCCTGCGTCTGGGCTGGATGACCGCTGGGCGTTGGCAGGAGCGCGTGCAGATGCTGAAGTTTGCGCAGTCGCGGCCGAACGATTCGTTGATGCAGGTGGTGGCCGGGCGCTTTATCGCCTCGGGGGCGTATGACCGCCATATCCGCACGCTGCGTCAGACCTTGCGCGAGCAGCGCGAGCGCATGGCGGAGTCGATTGCCGAGTGTTTCCCGGCCGGCACGCGGTTGTCGGTGCCGTCGGGCGGGCTGGCGATGTGGGTGGAGTTGCCGACCAACGTTTCGTCAGTGGCCTTGTTTGATGCAGCGCTCAAGCACAGCATCCGCATTGCACCGGGGACGATGTTCTCGAACCTGAACCGCTTCGATCATTTCTTCCGCATCTGCTTTGGGCTGGAGCCCTCGGCCAACCTGGAGACTGCGTTGGCCACGCTGGGCGAGCTGACGCGGCAACTCACCGAAGCGTAGTCGAGGCGCAACTACCGGCACCAGGCCGGCATGGCTGCGTGCGACTCCAGACCCTGCACGCTCTGTGCGATCTGTTGCGACCACTGCTGCACCAACTGCTGGGTCGATGCCACCACGGCATCGACACCCGCGCTGGCCGGCACCGTCAACGTGTTCTGGCAGGTGAGGGCAGTGGCGGAGCTCTGCGCCTGCGTTGCCGCATCGCGCGTCACGCGCCAGGTCACCAGCGCGGCTACGTTCTGGCCGGGGCGCGCATCGTAGCTGCGCATGTCTGCAGCAATGCGATAGAGCGGCACGCCCGCAGGCGCTACGCCGCCCCCCGCATCCACCGCCGACAGCGCGCCGGCCAGATTGGCCGACAGCGCATCACGCAGTTCCGAGCCGAACGGCGCCGCCCAGCGTTGCTGCTCCAGCGCCTGCACCTCGCTGTCAGACGTGCGCAGCACGATCTGTGGCTTGTCCAGACGATCCGGCACGCGCACGCCCGACAGGCGGAAGGCGCGCAGGAAGCGTGCATCAGGCGCGGGGGCCTCGTTGCGCGGCGACAGCGTATGCAACGTCGGCTCGGGCGAGGCGCACGCCGCCACCAGTGCGGCAGCGACAACCGCGCCGGCCAATCGAAGAGAAGACGACAGCATCGACGTTTGCATCATTGCGCATCCTTTGCCTTGCCCCGGATCAGCGCTTCGGGGTGGGTTTGCAGGTAATCGGTCAGTACGCGCACCGAGGCGGCGGCTTTGGCAACCTGATCCAGCGTGTCGCGCGCGTTGCGTTGCAGCGGCGCATCGTCAGAGAAGGTCTGCCGTGCGGTTTCCAGCGTGCGGCGTGCCTCGGCCAGCGTTTCCTTCATCTGCGGAGCCAGGTCGCTGTTGACGGTCTTGGCCAGTTGCTCGGTCTGCTTGAGCGTGGCGTCCAGCGTGCCTAGCGCGCGATGCATGTCCTGGCCGATCTGCTCGAACGGCACCTTGTTGAGCTTCTTGGCGATGCCGGCGAGTTGTGCCTCGATGTCGTCGGTCGGGTTGTCGGCGGTCGGGAAGACGTAGGCGCCATCGCGATCGCGCATGCCGAAGCGCGGCGGCGTCTTTTCGCGATCGCCCGGGTCGACAAAGTCGAGTTGCACAAATTGCTGGCCGGTCAGCAAGCTGGCGTTTTTCAACTGCGCGCGCATGCCGTTCTTGATGAGTACGTCGAACTGTGTGCGCACATCCTCGACCGCGTGTTGCGGGTTGTCGTCGCGAATGTCCATGCCAAAGCGCGTCGGGTACAGCGTGGCAGTGACGGGCAGCACGAAATCATGGCGCTTCTTGCTGTAGTGGATGCCGATCGATTTGATCTCGCCCACGTTGATGCCCTTGAACTCCACCGGTGCGCCCACTGTCAGCCCGCGCAGAGAGCGGTGGAAGTACATCACCACCGTTTGTGAAATGTGCTCCGGATCCTTGAGCGCCGTGGCTTCGTTGCGCACGAGCTGATACTCGGTGTTGGGCGTGGCCGGCTCATGGTCGGCCTCTTCCGGTGTCTGGAAGGCAATGCCGCCCAGCGCGACGGTCAGCAAGGATTGCGTGTCGAGCTTCAGACCGTTGGCGTCGAGTTTGAGGTCGATCCCGCTGGCGTTCCAGAAACGTGTGCCACGTGTGACGAACTTATCGAACGGCGCATTCACGAAGACATGTAGCGTCACGCCCTTGCCGTCGATATCGATGTCGTAGCTGGTGACCTGTCCTACACGCACGCGGCGGAAGTACACCGGCGAACCGATATCGAGCGAGCCGAGATCTGGCGCATGCAGCGTGAATTGCTTGCCAGGGGTGTCGGCGTAGATGGCGGGCGGCGTGTCCAGCCCCTTGAACGCGGATTTCCTGTTGTGGGAGCGCCCGCCGTCCACGCCGATATAGGCGCCTGAGAGCAGCGTGCCCAGCCCCGAGACGCTGCCGGCCGCAACACGTGGGCGTACGACCCAGAAGCGCGCGTCGGAGACAGCGAAGGCCTTGCCGTCATGAGTGAGTTCGATCAGGGCAACGGCGCCGGAGCGATCGTCCGTCAGCCCGATGGACTTCACGACGCCAATGTCGACGCTCTTGTATTTCACGCGCGTCTTGCCCGCTTCGATACCCTCGGCCGAACTGAACGTGACCGTGATCTGCGCACCGCGCGCCAGGATCACGCGCGCCATGAGCGTGCCGCCCACCACGAGTGCAACGATGGGCACCAGCCAGATCAGCGACGGCAGCCAGCGCTTGCGTTTCATACGGCGCGGCGGGGGGACGTTGTCTTTATCAATAGGGTCGGTCATGCATCGGTCTCGTCGGGATCGGGCTCGTCGACGGCGTCCCAGATCAGGCGGGGGTCAAAACAGCGGGCGGCGAACATGGTCAGCACCACCACGGCGGCGAATGGCCCGACACCGGGCCCAGGCTTGATGACGGCCAGCGTGGACAGGTGCACCAGCCCTGCCAGCAACGCCACCACGAATACGTCGAGCATCGACCAGCGGCCAACCGCTTCGACAATCACATACAGGCGCGTGCGAAAGCGCGGGTTCCAGCGCCAGCGCTGCTGCACCGACAGGCACAGCACCGCCAGGATGCCCAGCTTGGCCAGCGGCACGAAAAAGCTGGCGATGAACACGATGATGGCCAGGTGCCACGAGCCCGACATCCACAGATAGACGATGCCGCTCATGATGGTGTCCTGCTGCGTGCCGACCAGCGTGTCGGTAATCATCACGGGCAGCATATTGGCCGGCAGGTACATGGCCATGGCGGCAATCAACAGCGCCCAGCAGCGCATCAGGCTGTCGGGTTTGCGTGCGTGCATGGGTGACAGGCAGCGCGGGCAGACCGGCGCGGCAGCGTGCTCGGGCGCGTCGTCGTGCGTGAGCGCAGCGTGGGCGGCGGTTTGTGCGCCGGGCATGCGTGCGAGCAAGCCACAACGCTCGCACGTGGCGAGGCCGTGTGCCGCAGCCCGGATTGGGCGAGCGGGAGTGGTGGTGCTCATGCGTGTCCCTCGCCGTCGGTTGCTTCACCGGGGCGGGCAGCCGCATCCATGCCGGTGGGCGCATCGACCTGCGTGCCCGGCTGGAGCGTCATGCCGATCTCGCGCCAGAACGGGCGTAGGTCGATCGACAGCGCAATCGTCATGAATACCGTCAGCGCACCAAACGCCCACAGGCCTGCATCGGCCTGCAGCGACACCATGTGCGCCACCTTGATGAGCGCCACCACCACGCCCAGCATGAAGATCTCGATCATGGCCCAGGGCCGGATCAACGCCGCCGCGCGCAGCGCCAGCGCCGCAGCCGGATGTTGCCGCCCGCGCAGTCGTGCAATCAGCAGCGGTGCCAGCACGGCCATGTACAGCAGCGGGAACAGCAGCGTGGTCAGGCCTACCAGTACAGCCGCAAACACCATGTTGTAGTTGTACAGCGCTTCAACGGCGCCCCACAGCGTGGTGGTGTTGCGGTTGCCGCCGCCGTTGAGCTCGGCAATCGGGAAGCTGTTGGCGACGAAGTAGACGATCAGCCCCGTCACGATCAACGGCAGCAGTACAGAGAGCCGCTCGCTCTGATTGCGATACAGCTTGACGCCGCAGCGCGTGCAGCGCGCCTCTTCATCCAGCGCGATCACCTCGTGGCGATGCAGCGTGTCGCAGTGCTCGCAGGCGATCCACGCGTCGGGATCCCCGGGCAGCGGCTGTGCGACCTGGGCGGCAGATGTGGTGGAAGGGGCGCCCGATGCGTCGTCCGGCGTCAGCCCGGGCAGGGCTGCGCGCCACGACTGCGGCAGCGGGAAGGGGAATTTCACGTCGAACAACTCCATCGTCTGGCCGGCGAGCAGGCCGTTATGCAACGTATGCGCCACATAATAAAGCGCAGCCGTATGCCGGATCAGGTTGGGGGTGATTATACATACAGGCTTGAATGTATAAGCCCCCGCACCTTGGGTTCGCATTTTGACGGTGGAAACAGTGCAAGAATCCCGCCATCCACATTGTTTGAAGGTTGTCTTCTTGATTAAGCGCCGGCGCCCAGTTGGGCTGCGTGATGCGCCAGGTGGTCTTCGATCAGAGATGCGATGAAGTAGTAGCCGTGGTCGTAGCCGGGGTGGCGGCGTAGTTGCAGCGGTTGTCCGGCGGCGGCGCACGCGGCGGCAAAGTCGTCGGGATAGAGCTGCTCGGCGAGGAATTTGTCGGCTTCGCCCTGATCGATAAGGATGCCGCCAGGGAACGGGCACTGCGCCTGCCGCATCAGCAACGTGGCGTCGTGCGCGGCCCACGCGGCGTGGTCATCGCCGAGATACCCAGTGAATGCCTTGATGCCCCACGGGCACACAGATGGATGCGCAATCGGCGCGAACGCCGAGACCGAGGCGAAGCGCTCCCGATGTCGTAACGCCAGCGTCAGCGCGCCGTGGCCGCCCATCGAGTGCCCGAAGATACCGAGGCGCCCAGCGGCCACCGGAAACGCCACCCGCGCGATGTGATGCAGCTCCTCGGCGATGTAGCTCTCCATGCGGTAGTGCTCGCGCCAGGGCGCCTGGGTAGCGTCCAGGTAGAAGCCGGCACCGACGCCGAAATCCCAGCTGTCCGTTTCGCCGGGCACGTTGGCGCCGCGTGGGCTGGTGTCGGGCGCGATCAGGATAAGGCCCTCGCGCGCCGCCACGCGCTGTGCACCGGCCTTGATGGCGAAGGTCTCTTCCGTGCAGGTCAGGCCCGCCAGGAAGAACAGCGCGGGGCATTTCTCGCCGGCCAGCGCCTGCGGCGGCAGGTAGACCGAAAAGCGCATCGGCAGCCCAATCGCCGTCGAGGCATGCCGATAGAAACGCTGCACGCCACCAAAGCAGGCGTGCTCGGAGATCAACTCAAGTGCGGGCACGGGGAGGGTCATCGCGTGGCTCTCCAATCCTCAGTACAGAACGACAGACCGGATCGACTCGCCGCGCTTCATCAGGTCGAAGCCCTCATTGATGCGCTCCAGCGGCAGCGTGTGCGTGATCAGGTCGTCGATGTTGAGCTTGCCCTCCATGTACCAGTCGACGATCTTCGGCACATCCGTGCGGCCGCGTGCGCCGCCAAAGGCCGAGCCCTTCCACTCACGGCCGGTGACGAGCTGGAACGGGCGCGTGCTGATTTCCGCGCCGGCTTCCGCCACGCCGATGATGATCGACTGGCCCCAGCCCTTGTGCGTGCACTCCAGCGCCTGACGCATGACCTGCGTGTTGCCGATGCATTCGAACGAGTAGTCCGCACCGCCATCGGTGAGCTGGATGATGTGGTCGACCACGTTGTCGACGTCCTTCGGGTTGATGAAGTGCGTCATGCCGAATTTGCGCGCCATCGCTTCACGCCCGGGGTTCAGGTCCACACCGATGATCTTGTCCGCGCCGACCATCTTGGCGCCCTGGATCACGTTCAGCCCGATGCCGCCCAGGCCGAACACCACCACGTTGGCGCCGGCTTCCACCTTGGCCGTGTAGACCACCGCGCCCACGCCCGTGGTGACGCCGCAGCCGATGTAGCAGACCTTGTCGAACGGCGCGTCCGGGCGGATTTTGGCCAGTGCAATCTCCGGCACCACGATGTGGTTGGCAAACGTGGACGTGCCCATGTAATGGAACAGCGGCTTGCCGTCGAGCGAGAAGCGCGACGTGCCGTCCGGCATCAGCCCTTTGCCCTGCGTGGCGCGAATCGCCTGGCACAGGTTGGTCTTGCGCGACAGGCAGAACTTGCATTGGCGGCATTCGGGCGTGTAGAGCGGAATCACATGGTCACCCGCCTTCAGCGACGTCACGCCTGCGCCCACCTCCAGCACCACGCCCGCGCCTTCATGGCCGAGGATGGCCGGGAAGATGCCTTCCGGATCGGCACCCGAGAGCGTGTAGTAATCGGTATGGCAGATGCCGGTGGCCTTGATCTCGACCAGCACCTCGCCGGCGCGCGGGCCCTGCAGGTCGACTTCTTCCACGGTGAGCGGGGCACCGGCTTTCCAGGCGATGGCGGCTTTGGTTTTCATGTGGACTCCTTTTGGTAGTGGGCGTGCGGCTCGGCAACCCGGCTTGATGCAAGACGCGCGATTGTAGAGCGTTGCCTGCCGCGGCAATGTGTCAGGTGCATAACAGGCGTCAGATCAGGCTTCAGATTTCCTTTCGACGGCCGTTTCTTGAGCGACGGCACGGCTGACAGGGCCATGTGCTGCTTGCCTTACATGGCGGAACCGCCGCCATGGGCTTCGTAGGAAACCATACCGTGCTTGCTTCCATTCGTACCCGCATTTTGCTGACCTGCGTTGCCATCGTGGTCGGCGCACTGACTTTCGCTGGTGGCCTCAACTATCTCGTCACCCGCTCGTACAACGACGAGTCGATCCGCCAGAACCTGCAATCCGTGGCCCGTGGCCATATCGCCGGCATTGACGACTGGATTGCTGCCAAAACGCAGATGATGTCGTCGCTGCAGGACGTGGCGCTGTCGGCAGACCCGATTACCGTATTCAAGGCCGTGCATCAGGCCGGCGGCTTCATCAACGTGTATGTCGGCTACCCCGACAAGACGTACAAGTTCTCGAACCCCGAAGGCATTCCGCCCACCTACGACCCGACCGCGCGCCCCTGGTACAAGCAGGCCGCCGACGCAGGCAAGCCGGTGGTGACGCCGCCGTACGTGAGCGCAAGCACCGGCCAGCTGGTGGTGACGTTCGCGGTGCCCATCCTGCGCGATGGCGGCCTCAAGGGCGTGATTGGCGGCGACGTGGCCATGGACAGCGTGATCGCCAACGTCAAGGCGATCCACCCGACGCAGGCCAGCTTCGGCTTCCTCGTCAACGCAGCCGGCAAGATCGTTGCGCACCCCGATGACAAGCTCACGCTCAAGCCCGCGACCGACCTGTCGGCCGGCCTGAACGAAGCCACGCTTGGCCTCCTGGCGCAAGCCACCAAGCCGGTGGAAGTGGATGTGAACGGCGCGACCAAGCTGCTCTACCGCCAAGGCGTGAAAGGCACCGACTGGGGCCTGGTGGTGGCACTGGACAAGTCCGATGCCACGGCCGGCATGCGCTCGCTGGTCATGACCTCGATTGGCGCGCTGGTGGCTGTGGCCGTGGTGGCCGCGCTGATCGTCGGCGCAATGACTGCGCGTGCGTTCCGCCGCCTCTCGTTGATCCGTGACGCAATGGACGACATCGGCTCGGGCAGTGGTGACCTCACCAAGCGCCTGCCGTCGGACGGCGAAGATGAAGTCGCGCAGATCGCCCGCTCGTTCAACACCTTTGCCGACAAGCTCACGGCAGTGATGCAGCAGATCCGCCTGGGCAGCGATTCGGTGCGCTCCGCCGCGCAGGAGATTGCTGCCGGCAATGCCGACCTGTCGCAGCGCACGGAAGAGCAGGCCAGCTCGCTGGAAGAAACCGCATCGAGCATGGAAGAGCTCACGAGCATCGTGAAGCAAAACGCCGACAATGCACGTCAAGCGAGCCAACTCGCCGTGACGGCGTCGGACGTTGCCACGCGCGGCGGCAATGTGGTCGGCCAGGTCGTGCAGACCATGGGCGGCATCAACGAGAGCAGCAAGAAGATTGCCGACATCATCGGCGTGATCGAAAGCATCGCGTTCCAGACCAACATCCTGGCGTTGAACGCTGCGGTGGAAGCCGCCCGCGCGGGTGAACAAGGCCGCGGCTTTGCCGTGGTGGCCAGCGAAGTGCGCAGTCTCGCGCAGCGCTCAGCCGGTGCGGCCAAGGAGATCAAGGCGCTGATCAGCGACTCGGTGGATCGTGTTTCCAACGGCACGGCGCTGGTCGATCAGGCCGGTGTGACGATGGCCGAGATCGTCGACGCGGTGAAGCGCGTGACCGACATCATGGGCGAGATCTCGTCCGCGTCGGAAGAGCAGAGCAGCGGCATCGAGCAGGTCAACCAGGCCGTCAACCAGATGGACCAGGTGACCCAGCAGAATGCGGCGCTCGTCGAGCAAGCTGCCGCTGCGGCGGAATCGCTCGAGGAACAGGCCCACAACCTCAACGAGGCCGTGGGGCAGTTCCGTCTGTCGCATTGAGCCTGACTCAGGCTCCCGGGGCGGCTGCGCTGGCGGCCGCCTTGGCTTCGTCCTGTTGTGCCGCCAGCGCCAGATCGGCTGCTTGCGCACGTTGCATGGCCGGGCGTGCCATGACGCGGTCAATGTAGGCGCGCACCACGGGTGTTTCCGGCATCAGCTTGAACTTCGTGATCCAATCCAACGCGGCACCCCAGAGCACGTCTGCCGCCGTGAAGCGTTCACCCAGCAGGTAAGGCCCCTTGGCGAGCTGCGCGTTGATCGTGTTGACCACGGTGTCGAAGTCGCCATATGGCGACAGCGAATAGGCGGCTGGCTCGCGCTTCATCGAGCGGTCCACCACGGCCGGCTCAAAGCACGCGCCATAGAACGCCATCCAGCGCAGGTAGGCACCACGCAGCGGATCTCCCACTGCCGGTGACAGACCCGCCTCCGGATACAGCTCTGCCGCATACATGTAGATGGCGGCCTGCTCGGTCACCACCTCGTCACCGTGGCGTAGCGTCGGTACTTTGCCCAGCGGGTTGAGGGCCAGGAACGCCGGCGCCTTGTGCTCGCCCGTGCTCAGGTCGAAGGGGTGCAGTTCATAGTCGGCGCCCAGTTCTTCGAGCAGCATGCGCACGCCGCGCGAGCGGCTGCGCGGTGAGTGGTAGAGGATCAGGTGGCGGTCTTGCGACATCGTGGTCTCCGGTGTGCGGTGGATGCGTGAATCAGAGACTGTCACTGTAGGCTGACGATTCCCCTCGCGTCTTGGAAAAACCCGCTGCGGCGGTGCATCATCGCGACATCGCTCCCGATGCCGTTTCCATGACCGATCTGCATGATGTTGCCGAGCGCCCCAAGGGCGTGGTCGATCCGCTGGCCTTTCGCCAGCGCGTTCGCTTGAACCGCTACCAGCCGAGTGCCGCGCTGGCCGGCGTGCTGGATCACCACTGGATCGTTGAATGGGATCTGCATGGCCAGCCGCCGTTTACGCAGCGCACGCTGCCGTATCCGTGCGTGAATGTGGTGTTCGACCGGCGGCAGACCGGCATCTTTGGCGTGGTGTCAGGCGCCTTCGAGACCACGCTGGCCGAGGCGGGTCGCGTGATCGGCCTGCGCTTTCGGCCCGGCGCCTTTCGTGCGTTCTTCGGCAAGCCCTTGCAATTGCTGACCGACAAGGTTCTGCCAGTCTCCACGCTGCTTGATTGCGACGATGTGCAGGCCGAAGAGATCGTGCTGAGCGCACAGGATGACGCGGGCATGGTGGCTGCGGCAGAAACCTTGCTGTTGCGCGTGCTGCCGCCGCCCGACCCGCAGGTCGAGCGCATCCACACCATCCTGCAGATGCTGCAGCAGGACGCGAGTTTGACCCAGGTGCGCGATCTGGCCGAACGCGCGGCCCTGAGCGAGCGCACGCTGCAGCAAATGTTCTCGGAGTACGTGGGCGTGACGCCCAAGTGGGTGATTCGCCGTTACCGCCTGCATGAAGCGGCCGATCAACTTGCCAACGGCGCGGCCGTCGATCTGGCCGAACTTGCGCATGCGCTGGGTTATTTCGACCAGGCGCACTTCACGCGCGATTTCCGTCGTCTTGTTGGCAAGGCGCCGGCAGAGTACCGGCGCACCAATCAACCCTGACGCGCCATGCGCCTCAGTCGGCCGCTGCCGACAGGTCGTGCGTAGGCGATGGCGGATCGCTCATCACACGGTTGCGTCCGGCCAGCTTGGCTTCATACAGCAGGCGGTCCGCACGTTTGAGCAGCGATTCCAGCGTCGGGTGGTCCACCGCCTGCGCCACGGCCACGCCAAAGCTGGCTGTCATGCGGCAGGGCACGTCGGTGCCGGTCGGTACGGTTACCTCGGCAATGCCCCTGCGTAGGCGCTCGGCCACGCTGCGTGCTTGCTCCAGGCTGTCTGCCCACACCATCACCGCGAATTCCTCGCCGCCAATGCGTGCCACCAGGTCGGCTGCAGGGCCATCGGTGCGGCACAGGCGCGCGACGGTGCGCAGTGCCTCGTCACCGACGGCGTGGCCGTAGGTGTCGTTGATGCGCTTGAAGTGGTCAACGTCAAACATCACCAGCGCGATGAGCGGCGCCTTGGGTGTGGGCGCCTTGCACATCGCAATCGACTGATCTTCAAAGGCGCGGCGGTTCAGCAGTTGGGTGAGCGGGTCGGTCTCGGCCATGCGCGCGAGTTCCTGCATCAGGTGCGCGCGCTCCAGTTCAAGCCGGCGCCGCTCGATGCTGTTGATGCGCAGTACGCGGATCGCCTCGAACATCGCGCGGATTTCGCGCCGCGTGAAGCTGGTCGGGATATGCAGGCTCAGGTTGCCGCTTGCGATGGCATCGATCAGGCGCGTGGCGTTGACGAACGGCCGCACCACGTCACGGCGGAACGAGACGATCATCCACGCCAGCGCCCCCAGCACCGACAGCACGGCCGCCGCCGAGCCCAGCAGCACCCAGAGCATGGCGCCCCGGTGCGCGCGGATGTCGTCTTCGGCCAGGCGCAGCACGTTGTCGCGGAAATCGGTGATGGCGCGCATGGTCGGCACGTAGCGCTCGGCGAACTGGCCAGTGGTGACGTTCGCCCCGCCGGGTTGGCTGGTGGCGGCACGCACGGCTTCGAGATAGCGTAGGCCGTCGCCAAAGTACTGTGCATTCAGCGTGTCCATGGCCTGCTGGTCCAGCGCGGACCCGCGCACGATGCGCGTCTCGATCATGGCGCGCAGCTGGTCGATGCGGCCATGCGTGCGCTCGATGGCGAGCTGTTCACGCTGCGTCAGCTTGCGGCGCATGGCCAGCGCGCTGGTGAAGCGCGAGCCGAGCTGGCCGGCGTACTCGCGCAGGTCGGCGGCCAGCCGGGCCAGTGTCAGGCAGTTGAGCACGTCGGGGTCGCCGCGCGTGATGTTGGCCGTGCGTGCGTTGATGATCGGCATGAATTCGGGAATCACCCCGATCATGCGGTCCACCGCATCCGCCAGCGCACCATTGCTGCGCGACGGCAGGGGCAGGGCGACGAGGTTGTCGACGTTCTGGCGCGCGCGGGACAGGTCGGCCTGCGCCTGGCGCGCGGCATTGGCGTCGGCAATGCAGTCGGGGCAGTGATCGGGTTGCAGTGCGTTGAGCAGCGCGGCGAGGCGTTCATCGCTGGCGGCGCGCATGCGTTGCAGTGCGGCGGTACGTTCGGCCGGCAGCGGCAGGTCTTCGCCCAGCACACCGTTGGTGGGGCCGCGCTCGGCCGAGACCTTCTCCATCGTCAACAGTACGGCGCGCAGCGCCTGGAAGCTGCGCGCGGCGTCATCCGCCCGGCCATAGGCAAGCCATGCATAGCCGAGCAGCCAGCATGAGAGCGAGAGCACCGGGATGAGGACGATGGCGACACTGGCGCCGAAGCGCCTGTCCATCGACGTTTCTGAGGACATGAGCGGGAGCAGTGGCGTCGTGGCGGCCCTAGCGGACAAATCGGCGAAGGTGGCGGCGCAGCGGATGTGCGCGATGCTCATCCAGCCTAACGGCAAGACGGAGGGCATCTTTACGCCGCCATTGAACGCGCGCGCGGCCCCCAGACTGCAAACAAATGAAAAAGGATACTTGTGGATCCTTTAGCGAGCGCAGCGGATTCCCGATGGCGTGCCTGGAGCGGAACGTTGGGGTATGGCGTCACAGACTTCTGCCGTGGCAGCAGTACTGGCGCTGTCAGCGAACCCGTTGCCCGTGATTTCGTGCGAGCAGGTTCGTGTGCGAAGTGACCTACGACAAAGCGGGGGCATGGGCGACCTGCCGACAGCGATCGCACATCATGGCGATCGGGCGGGAGCCAGTCCTGCCGATGATTGACCGGTGAACTTGTAGCGTGGGGCAGCTCAGGTTGCCGTGGAAGGCTCGGCAGCCAGCGGCGATGCTTCGGGCCGGGCGCGCCACCAGGCTGGTGTGAGGCCCGGCTGCACCATGTCGAGCCGCGCACCGATGGTTGGCGTCAGCACCTCCACCGAGTGAGCACGCGCCGCTGCGGCAATGCGTTCGAACGGATCCTGCCAGGCGTGGAACGCCAGATCGAACGTGCCGTTGTGGATCGGCACGAGCCGGCGCCCGCGCAAATCCAGATGCGCCTGAACGGTCTGCTCCGGCAGCATGTGCACGTACGCCCAGCGCGGGTCGTAGGCACCGGTTTCCATGAGGGTCAGGTCGAATGGCCCGAAGCGTTCGCCGATGGTCTTGAAGCCGGGGAAGTAGCCGGTGTCGCCGCTGAAGAAGAGCCGCAGGTCGTCATCGATCATGACCCACGACGCCCATAGCGTGCGATTGTTGTCAAACGGCGCGCGGCCCGAGAAGTGCTGCGCCGGCGTGGCGGTGAACTGCAGGCCGCCCACCGTGGTCGATTCCCACCAGTTGAGCTGCCGCACCTTGTCGGCGGCGATGCCCCAATCGATCAGCCGATCGCCCACGCCCAATGGCGTGAGGAAGTGCTTCACCTTGGGCGCCAGCGTGCGGACGGTCGCGCGGTCCAGATGGTCGTAGTGGTCATGCGAGAGGATGACCGCCTCGATCTCCGGCAGGTCTGCCAGTGCGATGGGCGGCGCGTGGAACCGCTTGGGGCCGAGCCACTGCACCGGCGAGGCACGCTCCGCAAAGACCGGATCGGTCAGCCAGAAGACCCCGCGCAGTTTGAGCAGCACGGTCGAGTGGCCGAGACGGAACAGTGAGCGGTCCGGCGCGGCGAGCAGGGCTTCACGCGTCAACGCCTGGGTTGGCACCGGTTGGTCCGGCACCGTACCTGCCGGCTTGTTGATGAAGGCCCACAACAGACGCAGCCCAGCCCAGAAACCGGTCTTGGGTCGGCGGGCTGCGTTGTGGAAAGCGCGATCTGTGCCGGAGACGGCCGGTGTGTTCGGGGCGGCAGACGGTGAGGGCGAAGCGGACATGAGGGGGAACTCCAACAGCAACGGATTAGCGGATCAGGCAAGGCAGTGAGCCCCGGCTGATGCGTCCTCCGCTGTGATGATGCCTTGCGCCGCCGGATGGGAGGACATAACATGAGGCGGCCTCCGCTTAATATGCGGAGGCATCCTCCGTTTGTCAAGCGAGACCTGATTCAGTGGCCGAGAAGATCACAAGCCGAAAACCCCGAGCCGATGCCGAACGCAACCGCCAACGTCTGCTGGACGTGGCCAAGGTGGCGTTTGCGCAGAAGGGGGTTTCCGCCAGCCTTGAAGAGATTGCGCGCGAGGCGGGCCTGGGGATCGGCACGCTGTACCGGCACTTTCCGACGCGCGAGGCGCTGATCGACGAGATCTACCGGGATGAAGGCAACCGGCTCGTTGAGGCTGCACATCAGCTGTCCGCTGAGCTCGCGCCCTTGGATGCCATTCAGGCGTGGCTACTCCTGTTCATCGGCTATCTGGCCAACAAGCAGATTCACGCCGACGTGCTCAACTGCCTAATCAGCGGCCAGGATGACGAGGGCAGCGACACGCTGTGCACCCTGTCTGCCGACGCGATCGTCGAGGCACTGACCTTGCTGATGCAGCGTGCAAGAGAGGCGGGTGACATCCATCAGCCGATCGAACCGCTTGAACTGCTGTGTGCCATCGCCGGTGTGGCCACGTTCGGCGTCGACACCGATTGGGAGGCCGGTGCGAAGCGCCTGGTTGGGCTGATGGTCTCTGGATTGCGCAACCCGATGCCCGTGTAACGCCACCTTTGCGTGCGCTGGCGGCTGCGTGTGCAAACCGCTATGACAACAGCATCGTCGCGGGCATACTCCGGTTCAACTCTCGTGGCTCCGGCCTTGCCCGGAGCCTTCAGATTTCACCTGCACGCGAAGGCGCACCATGGATAGCGGACACGACCGCCAGTACTTTTTCTACCTTCTGCTGTTCGCCGTCACCGTCGGGCTTTGCTGGATACTCTCGCCTTTTTTTGGGGCGGTGTTCTGGGGCGGCATCCTGGCGATCCTGTTCCAGCCCGTGCAGCGCTGGCTGGTCGCCCGGTTCAATAAGCGACGCAATCTGGCCGCGTTTGTCACGCTCACGCTCATCATCCTGATCGTGATCCTGCCGCTCTTGTTCGTGGCGATCACGCTCGTGCAGGAAGTGGCCTACGTCTATCAGGAAATCAAGAACGCGCAGCCCAACTATTCGCAGTACTTCCAGGACGCCATCCATGTACTGCCGACGTCGATCCAACAGTTGCTTGCCAAGTACGGTCTGGCCAACTTGCCCGCGCTCCAGCGCAAGCTTAGCGACGGTGCCGCGCAGATCAGCCAGTTTGCGGCCACCCAGGCGCTCAGCATCGGCCAGAACACGTTCCAGTTTGTCGTCAGCTTTGGCGTGATGCTGTACATGGTGTTCTTCCTGCTGCGCGACGGCGGCGAGATCGGCCGTCGCGTGCGCCGCGCGCTGCCGCTTGATGAAGCGCATAAGAACCTGTTGCTGGCCAAGTTCACGACGGTCGTGCGCGCCACCGTGAAGGGCAACATCGCAGTGGCGCTCGTGCAGGGTGCACTGGGCGGCTTCATCTTCTCGGTCGTGGGTATCCAGGGCGTCGTGCTGTGGGGTGCACTGATGGCATTTCTGTCGCTGCTGCCCGCGATTGGCGCGAGCATTGTCTGGGTGCCGGCCGCGCTGTACTTCCTGGCGACGGGCGAACTGGGGAAATGCGCGATCCTCGTGGTGTTCTGCGTGGGCGTGATCGGGCTCGTGGACAACCTGCTGCGCCCGATCCTCGTCGGCAAGGACACGAAGATGCCCGACTGGGTCGTGCTGATCTCAACACTGGGCGGGATGGCGCTATTCGGCATCAACGGCTTCGTGATCGGGCCACTCGTCGCCGCGCTGTTCATGGCGAGCTGGGACATCTTTGCGCGCGCCGGGCAGGCCGAGTGACACAGGCCGCGCCGTGATGGGCGTCACGCCCATGCCCACGGCGTTAGGGGCGCAGCCAATACGCCCATTACATCGACCCTGATGGCGATGGCGCCCTTCGGGCCCGAGGTTGGCTCGTTTGCTGGCATTGCCTGCGTGGTGAGCTACCGCTTCTCAGGTCACGCCGGCATCTATCACGCGCAGCGCATCAGTCATGCGGTGCGCCCGTCCGAGCCAGACGAGGCTGGCCTGTCTGCCGCGCAGGCGATCGGGCAGGCATCCGCAGTCTCCACTGAACGCCCGCAACGCGGATCTGCGGGTCAGGCCACGCGCGATCTCCATCCTCAATCGCTTTCGACGCGTTCCATCACGATGGCTTTGGCTGAATTGAGATGCGCGATGGTCGTCGAGCGTGCGCAGTGTTACGTGGCGAACTCCGTCAATTTTCCCGTCCGCTGCGAGCCAGTCATCGAGTTTTCCGGCGCGTAAGGCGTTGGCGCGATGGGCGCGACATGGGCGGGCCGTTGCTGAACAGGCCCCTCACCACTATCTGAAATTCGGATAGTCGATATCGGCGCTATGTATTTGCGTAATTTTAGTGGCATTCCTAGGATTCAGATCACATCCGCTATGCGCACAGCTGTTCATAGGTAGAACAAATGGTGGGCAAGACGGATATCCGGCGATGTGTTGATGCGCGGCTGTTCTTCCCCCGATCAACCGCTCGTTCTGCCGCTTCGCCTTCAGACGATGTGCCTTTGTCCACACAGCCCCAAGGAGTGTCACCATGAAAGCCCTCTCATACGCAATCCGCGCCGCCGCAGTCGCCTTCTCAGCAGTGGCGCTTAGCTCGAACGCCGCGGCCGCCGCGCCCGTCAAGAACATCGTGCTGGTGCACGGTTACTTTGCCGATGGGTCAGGCTGGCAGGCCGTGGCCAAGATTCTCATGCGCGATGGCTACCAGGTCTCCGTCGTGCAGCAACCCGAGACGTCGTTCGATGAAGACGTGAAGGCCACCACCCGCGTGGTTGAGGCGCAGGACGGCCCCAGCATTCTGGTCGGCCATAGCTACGGTGGCGCCGTCATCACGGAGGCCGGCAACCATGAGAAGGTGGCGGGTCTGGTCTATGTAGCCGCGTTCCAGCCCGACACCGGCGAAAGCCCGCTCGACCTGACCAAGAAGATGCCGCCCGCCACCCAGGCCATCAAGCCGACGCCCGATGGCTATCTGTACTTTGACCCGGCGGCCTTCCCCGCGGACTTTGCCGCCGACGTGCCCGCCGCTGAAGCCAAGTTCATGGCGATCTCGCAGGTGACACCGGCTGCGCAGTCGTTTGGCGTGCCGATCAAGCAGGCTGCCTGGAGGACGAAGCCGAGCTGGGCGCTCGTGGCCACTGCGGACCGTGCGATCAATCCTGACCTGGAGCGCTTCATGACCTCACGCGCCGGCAGCAAGACGATCGAGATCAAGAACGCCAGCCACGTCGCCTACATCTCGCATCCGGCTGAAGTGGCGAAGCTCATTGAGCAGGCCGCAAAGCAATCCATCAAAAACTGAAGCAACGCGACGCCCCGCCTCAGACCGGTGTGCTGGTCCGAGGCGGGGCGGACATCGATTTGAACTGTGCTGCTTCAACAGATTCGCATACGGGGTTGCTTCGCTGATTCTGTGGCAGCGGTTAGATCGCCCACCTTTCCTCACGACGCGTGGGCATCAGCTTTTGTCGACAGATGACGCTCGCCGTTATCACCGGCGTGGTTGTCCGTTCATCAATGCCGCAGCCGAATACCCTGATGGCGAGATTCGCGAGGTCATCGACAGGCATTGTGCATGGTTCCGCCAGAGGCTCGGTGCCGTGTGCAAGGCGGCAGGCATCCCGAACGCAAACCAAGCCGCCGCTGCCTTGGTCCTGCTGCGCGATGCCGCCCTTGTTGGTGTCTACCTCGACGGCGATGCGGTGACGACCACCTTCCGCCGGACAGCACGCCAGGTTGTTGGGCTGAGCTGAACCCGCGCGCTCCATCCATCACCGCTGCGGAATCCAGCGGGTTATTCGGCAATGCAAATTGTGGCTTGGATGCTTATCAGAAAGCGGGTAAGACTCGAGTAAGAATGCGCACCTACAGTCGACCGATGCACTGAAGCGGCATCAGGTCGCTTTTCCCGAAAACGTCGATCGAACGCAGGGAGGACGCGTGGCCCACCAGACGATGATGCGAGATCTCAGCCGGGTCGCTCCCGATGGCAGCTTGGCGAGTTGCGAGACGCCCGCGATGTGGAAGCGGAGGTCCATTTCGCCCTCGCTATCGCCGGTCATGGTCGACCACTACATCGCCACTGGCGACGTCGAACTCCTGGACATGGTGACCACCGGGGAGATATTCACTCTCTATCTGACGCCACGGGTCAAAACGGAAGTTCGAATGGAGGGGCGAGGGTGGAGCACGATGCACCTTCGAACGCCGCTGGCGTTTGTCGCACCGGGGTTCTACTTTGCTGGCCGAATATCAATGCCCATCGAGTGGGTGAACATCCACTTTGATCCGTCATGGCTGGCCCAGTCAGGTCTGCAGACGAATGGGAAGGCTGGCGATGCTGCGCTCCGGTATGACCTGAGCGATGCGCTACTCATGCAGATCGTCCGATCGATTCATGAAGACGCGCTCGCGGGAATGCCGCTGGGGCCGATGTATGCGGAAGCGCTGGGAGCCGCTGCCCTGCGCCGCATGACGTATCTGGAATCGCGCCCGCGGCCGAGGGAATACGCGCACGCGCCGATGATGCAAAAAGCCGTTGAGTACATCCAGGACAAGTTCCGAGATGAATTGACGCTCCAGATGGTTGCCAATGCAGTGGACTATCCGGGCGATCTCTATTCGTTCATCCGAAGCTTCAAGAAAGCCCACGGCCTGACGCCGCATCAATACATTATCGAGAGCCGCCTGCAGGCCGCGCGCACCCTGATCACCAGCGGGCAATGCGATGTGACCGAGGCCGCGTTCACCTGCGGCTTCTCGACCGCCAGCCACTTCTCTGCGACGTTCCGCAAGCGGTGGGGTGTGTCTCCTTCCGAGCTCAAGCCGGGCCCTGCGATCCTCACGCGAGCGGAAGCGAGAGAATCCACAGACCGCTGATTGTCAGCACGATCGTCAGTACAAGCAGCGGAAGCTCGCTGACGACGGTGGTTCTGGCGGTACTGCGGTGCCTCACGGAGATCGCGTGGGTGATGTACACGCTCAGGAGGTGCCCGACGAGAATCAGCAGCACCTGAGCGTGCCAGATATAGCCCATGTTGATGAGCGATTGCGCTGGCGTGGTCTCGCTGAACGTAGGCAGCGCCGGCAGCAGATGCCAACCGCGCCCAAGTGGATCGGAGACGAGCGCGAGCACTTGCCGCCACTGTCCCAAAAATAGCGTGAAGTAATGGCAGACGTTATAGAACAGGGCAATGGGGAGCAGTGCGAGGCAAAACTGCTGCGTGATCGTTTTTCCATTCAGCGGCGCACTTGCGCTCATCGCCTGAAGCGCACAGAACAGCCGAAACAGAACGCAGTACGCCACGCCGATGGCAGCGAACGTCAGCCACTGCCAGACCAGAAGCACTTCGGCGGATAGCGCGTAGTTATTGCCGAGCGCCGGAACATGGTGCACGACGTGCGGGTAGATGCCGCCCCAGAAGAATCGATTCCAGGCGGCTGTGTCTCGCAAGCCATCGTAAGCCGTCGACGCAAGCATGAACGAGAGGAAGGCCACGATGCTCATGTGTGAGGGCGGCTCACTTGAGATATCGGCAATCGGATTTCTCAGTTGGATGGCAGCGTCACCGTTGGATAGCGAACGCCATCCGAGCGGTGAGAGCTTGGCGCACAACCGATACAGGATCCCCAGCGTGTCAAAGTGCGTAAGCCACACGTCTCGGCCGAAGCAGAGCGACCCTGCCAGTGCATACGCGACGTATGCCAGGAGAAACACGCTGACGTCTCTCGGTTTTCCGGCGCCGAATAACTCGAGTGCGATGAGCGCGATGTACGAGACCAATGCCGGATAGGCGGCGAGGGATCGGGAATAGCGATACCGCCCTGTTTCGAGCGCCGGGAAATGCCGTGCCGCGATTCGCAATAGCCAGGCCACCGGATTGGCGAAAGCGTAGACGTCTCCAAGCACGGCGCTCACATAGACCGACCCCAGATAGAACCAGATCCAGAAGCCCGACATGCTGATGTTCTGAAACGGATTCTGGGTTCCGGCCAACCCGGCGACGACCAACAGCGTGAGGAACAATGTGCTGGCGACTTGTCCAGCCTTGAGCACTGCAGCCGGTATGCGCAGCGCTTTCCGCCGCTGAGCCGACCACGAGCCGACATGAGGCATCCGGGCGTTGGATGCGAACGCGAGGATCATGAAGGAGATGATGAGCGTGCTCGTGGCCGCGTACGCATACAGCCACAGCGGAACCGGCAGGTAGTACGGAACGTTCCAGGCATGAGCCTCGGCCACGGTCGGCATGCATGCAACGGCCAGTGCAGTCCAGACGGCTCGGCGCCCCGGTGCTTGCCGCAAGCCGTGTTCGATATCAACTGACATTTAAGTGCCTTCCGTCTTCTGTCTTCCGGCTCAGTAGTCCGCCGATGAGATCAACCCTGTGATCTTCCAGTCAGATCCACTGCGCTTCTCGGCGAGCACGCCAATGGTGTCGTAGGGCGCATCGAGCAGCTTGATCAGTGCTACGGCTTGTTTTTTCCCGTCAGCCGAATCTGGCAGCGCAAACACAAGGAAGGGCAGGATCGGCGACGGCTTATCCCCTTCCAAGATGAGCGGCAGCACGGCGCTGTTCAATGACTTGAATACCTCGAACGCGGCGCGCTGGCGAAGCGGTGACGACGCACCGCGTGCCGGTTGCGACTGCGCTTCGAAGGCAAGGTAGCTTCCGTGATCCCGTAGCCGCCATCCGATCAGTTGATCGACCAGCGTGTCGTCGGGCTGATGGTTGCGCCCGGTGGCGAGTGCGGACAACCAGCGCTTGTCGACCGGTGACGTGGTGACCCAATCGCTGAAGAAGCTTGAGTAGAAATCGATGAGCGCCTTGTCCACACCGAATTGCGCTGTCGGCGCCATGGGTGTTGGAACATCGCGCCGGCCTTTCCAACGGCGTGCCTCCCACTGGGGGCCGTCCGGCAGGCTGGTTCCGTCGAGAAACGATGTATCTGCAACCTCGTTCGCGGCGAACCACTCAGACTTGGCACGCTTCGTTCGTGCACTGGTGAAGCCTGCGAGCGCGGGTTTGACCTGCTCCCAGGTCAACGCGGTTCTGCGTACTCCATTGATGCTCGGGTACTTCAGCATCTGCGCGTACGTGGCCTTCGCCATCGCTTCCACGTCGGCGGGCCAACGCCAGGTCAAGTCTGCATCGTGACTCTGCGGCGCGCCACGATCAAGCGGCGCGGCCATGGCGAGATTGGCGTCGCACGCGATGCCGTGGCGGCTCCAATCTGGCACGGAAGGCGTGCCCTGATGTGCCCACGAATCCTGCAGCGCATGGAGTGAGCGCCCGAACTCGCCGAGCATGAATGCGGCCTTGTCTCCGTCGGCGCGCTTGAGCGCTGCGTCCACCGTGGATTGCGAGGCGGAGCCTCCTGCCGCCACCGGCCGGGCCTGCGCGGGCGCCGGCGTTTTGCTTGCGCTTGGATAGTGCCGAGCCTGGCTGTCCACAGCGTCGGGCGCGTAGCGCGACAGGCACGCAAACTGCAACGGGGACGTCATGTATTCGATCGACCCTGCATCGAGGCGCTGATTCGCAATCGCAATCGCCTCCGCTTCGCCAGCTGCGAACCCCGCTTTCTTTGCTAGCCAGTACGTCAGCCCGAAGTGCACGTCGGACTCGAAGGCATTGCATGTCAGCGGAACGGCAAGTGCGGCGAGCAATGACAACGTGGAGAGTTTCAGGAGTCGTGATGCGTGGGGCTGCATGGTGGCTATCTTGGTTGTGCCCCCTCGGGCTGTGACACGAGGGGGCTGCTGCTGCGTTTCAGTTGCCGATCTCAATCGCCTTCGTGCTTTCGGGGAATGGCCACGCGCCGTTCTCGAACGCCATGACGAGCAGGCCGTTGTCCTGGCACGCCGTGGTCAGCAGGTGGCGGTCGAAGTCGAAATCGAGACGCGATGCACACCAGTCCGGACCGCCAGCGCGATATTGCCCAAACATGAGTTGCGCGGACCCGGCGCCAGGAGACTTCGCGGAAGCCGGGTTGTAGTAGGCGATTTCCTTGGGCTTGGACGGATCCCGGATATCGAACACGCGCACCCCCGAGTTGAAGTAGCTGCAAGCGAGCGCCGTAGCGTTCTCCCGGTTGTCCACGCTGCAGTAGTGACTGCCGTAAGTGAACCAGGTCAGCCCCGCAATGTCGGGCATGACCTTGTCGCAGTTCTGGACAGCGTGCGTTTCCAGCCGAAGTTCAGAGACAAGCTTGGGTGCGGTTTCGTCCGACATGTCGTAGATATGCCCCAGCGGGAATGGCGTCATGCTGGCATTGCACGCCGCTTTGACACCCGCCGCGTTGGGGTCCTGTATGCCCGCTGATCCGCCTTCATCCACTTCGATCACATACGGTTTGCCCGCCACGGCGAATGAGATCGTATGTTGTGCGGCGCTGCCATTGCGCACCGGCACCGTCGTGATGCGGTGCATCTGTGCATTGGGGCGCCGGCTTTGCACCTCGCTGGTATCAATGACGAAGAATCCATTGTCTCCGGTGGCGTTTGCATTGTTGAGCGGCGGGTTGCCCGATCCGTACGCGGTGCCCATGTTTCCGACCGCGGTGAAGTACGCGCGTGTCCCGTTCTGGCTCACGGACAAGCCGTGGGGAGAGGCGCCGAATCCGAGGTCCGACAAGGTGATTGCAGAGATCAGCTTCGGGTGTGTGGGTACGGTCAAATCGACCGCGTAGTAGGCCTTGGACAGCGCTCCGCCAATGTAGTACGTGAAGCCATCCGGCGAGAAACCACCTTCGTGACCGATGGGCGCTTTTGCCGGAATGATGCCGCCGTCCGCGCCAGTACCGACGGGAACGCTGGCAAGCAGTTGCGGCTGGGTGCAGTCGGTGGACACGTCGTACAGATCGATCTCGGGGCCACCGCCACCATTCAGCCCGTTATCCGCCGCCAGGATGCCGCGCGCGACGTTCACGCGCAGCGATTCCCAGGGATCGATCATCGCGGTGGACGTCAACGAACTCACCCGCACGGGTTGCGCCGGGTTGGTGATGTTGATGACCGGTACGCCGGGGTTCATGCGCGGCGGCGCGGCCGGGTTGGTGAATAGCGCGCTCGGGCCCATTGTGGAGTGATAGAAGCACGTTTGCCCCTTCTTGTCGGTGTAGGTCGCGGCGGACCACGAAGCCCCTTCCCCCTGCACCTGGCTGACGAGTTTCAGGTTGCAGTTGAAGCCATTAAATCCAGCCTGCCGGAGCGCCGCTGGCACTTGGCCTTGCAGCGCCGTCTCGGGCGTATCGGTCGGGGCGCAGCTTTGCACCTTGGGAACGACATAGTCGGCTACAGATACGGCGGGCGCTGCGGGCGCTGCGGGCGTGGTGGTGGCTGCGGTATCGTCCGAACCTCCTCCGCAGCCGGTGAGTACGAACGTGCTGAGCGATATCGCTATCGCGACGCGATTCAGTCGTTGCATTGTTGTCTCCTCTAATAATGTTTGAATGGATGGGCTCGTGTTGGGGTCATGACTCCGGATAGATCTCGAGCGTGGCGACTTCGAGCTGTTCACCCGTGCGGGTATGGAAATGCAGCGAGAAGCGCCCCGTGATGCCGACGGGCAAGATGTCCAGTGACTGTGCATTTCCCGATTCGCATGCAGCGAAGGCGCCGGGGATTTCATGGACCATCAAGACGCCGGGCACTTGCGAATGCACATTGATATGCGCAGGCACGCCTTCGCGAAGCGTGATCACAGGCCGATCCCAGGGCGCCTTGTCACGATCGACATCGACGGTGAATTGCCGAGGATTAGGAGGCGTTGCGTCTGCCCACGACAGATGCCGTGCAATGCCGTAGGCGAGCATCAGCGCTGTCGTGGTGACGATCAATGCGAGGTACCGGCCCCATTGTCTCGGCTTCCTCTGCTCGGTGCGTGCGTGGCATTCCATGGCTCTCACATCCAGTACTCGACCGGCCGCTGGGTCGGGCATCGATGCGATGGATGTTAGTGAGCGACGTGACGCCGAGATATCGGCTTATTGCGGACTGTCGAGAAATTGCGTACTGACTAACCCCAGTCGCTGCAGAAAAAGCGTGGCCAGCGCGTCAAAGCACCTGAGCACGATCGATGAGATGAAGACAGCGCCTCTCTCATGCCAGAGCAACAACGGGCTGCGCTTCGCTAGGGAAAACCATAGTGTCTGCCGCACCGCTCACGAGGGGCCGAGTAAGAGTTCAGTCAGTTTCGCTATCCAGAATCGCCGCACTCATTCAAGAGCAATTCAGGAGACAGGCGATGCAGGATGGTTTGGTAGCAAAAATTGCGGCGCATCCGAAATATGCGCAGCTCAAGCGCCGGCGCAATGCGCTCGGCCTCTTTCTGACGGTGGCGATGCTGGTCGTGTACTACGGCTACATCGCGCTGATCGCATTCAACAAGCCGTTCCTCGCCAAGCCCGTGAGCGCGGGTGTGATGAGTGTCGGCGTGCCGGTCGGCATGGCGGTGATTGCTTTCACCGTCGTCATCACCGGCCTCTACGTGCGCCGCGCAAACAACGAATACGATCAACTGACGCAGGACATCCTGCAGGACGTCGCCAAATGAAGAAGACGCTTTCCATGATGCTGGTGGCGCTGCTGGCCGCCGGTGCCTGCGGTGTCACCATCGCAGCGGGCGGTGATGTTGGCGAGACGGCCAAGCAGGCAACCAACACCACGGCCATCGTGCTGTTTGCGCTGTTCGTGGCCGGCACGCTGTGGATCACCAAGTGGGCGGCCTCGCGCACGCGCTCTGCGGCGGATTTCTACAATGCCGGCGGCGGCATCACCGGTTTTCAGAACGGCCTGGCGATCTCGGGCGACTACATGTCGGCCGCGTCCTTCCTGGGGATTTCTGCTGCCGTGATGACCTCCGGTTACGACGGCCTGATCTACTCCATCGGCTTCCTGGTCGGCTGGCCGATCATCACGTTCCTGATGGCCGAGCGACTGCGCAATCTGGGCAAATTCACTTTTGCCGATGTGGCGGGCTACCGCTTTGAACAGGGCCCGATCCGCAGCTTTGCCGCCATTGGCACGCTGGTGGTAGTGGCTTTCTACCTGATCGCACAGATGGTGGGCGCCGGGCAGCTCATCAAGCTGCTGTTCGGTCTGGACTACTGGGTGGCGGTGGTCATCGTTGGTGCGCTGATGATGGTCTACGTGCTGTTTGGCGGCATGACTGCAACGACCTGGGTGCAGATCATCAAGGCGTGCCTGCTGCTGGCCGGCGTGACGTTCATGGCCATCATGGTGTTGGCGCAGTACGGCTTCAGCCCCGAAGCGCTGTTCGCCAAGGCTGTCGAAGTGAAGACTGCCATCGCCACCAATGCCGGCAAGTCGCCGGACGATGCCACCAAGATCGGCCTGTCGGTGATGTCGCCGGGCGGCTTCATCAAAGATCCAATCTCGGCCATCTCGTTCGGCATGGCGTTGATGTTCGGCACCGCTGGGCTGCCGCACATCCTGATGCGCTTCTTCACAGTGCCGGACGCCAAGGAAGCACGCAAATCGGTGTTCTGGGCCACCACCTGGATCGGCTACTTCTACGTCCTGATCTTCATCATCGGTTTTGGTGCGATCACGCTGGTGCTGACCAATCCGGAGCTCTCCGATATCGCCAAGGGTGTGATCAAGGGCGGTGCAGGTACGGCCAACATGGCTGCGGTTCTGGTCGCCAAGACGGTGGGCGGTGATGTGTTCTACGGCTTCATCTCGGCCGTGGCCTTTGCAACGATCCTTGCGGTGGTGGCGGGGCTCACGCTGTCTGGCGCCTCGGCGGTGTCGCACGATCTCTACGCTACCGTCTTCAAGAACGGCAAGGCCAACAGTGCGGACGAGCTGAAGGTGTCGCGCATCACCACGCTGGTGCTGGGTGTGATTGCCGTGCTGCTGGGCATCGCCTTCGAGAAGCAGAACATCGCATTCATGGTGTCGCTGGCCTTTGCGGTGGCGGCGTCGGCCAACTTCCCGGTGTTGTTCCTGTCGATGCTGTGGAAGGGCTGCACCACGCGTGGCGCGGTCATCGGCGGGTTCCTGGGGCTGATCTCGTCGGTGGGGCTGACGATTGTGTCGCCGTCGGTGTGGGAAGCCACGCTGGGGTATCCGAAGGGCTCGGCGTGGTTCCCGTACACCTCGCCGGCGCTGTTCTCGATGACGATCGGTTTTGTGGGCGTGTGGCTGTTCTCGGTGCTGGATACCAGCGCGCGTGCCAAGGCTGAAAAGGCCTCCTTCGATGCGCAGCAAGTGCGTTCGGAAACAGGCCTTGGTGCCGCGGGCGCTTCGAGCCACTAAGCGTTGCGCCACACACTGGAAGCGGGTGGTGTGCTGCTGCGTCGCCTGCCTTCCAGTGTTGTCTCTTCTATCTTCTACATCGCTTCTACAGCGCGCTTCATAGCCGCTCGAAGCGCAAGCCTGCGTTGCGGGTCAGGCGCGCGATGAAGCGGTCATCGAACATCGTGGCCGGTGTCCAGAAGCCGCCGGGCCGCCCGGTCTTGATGCCGTCCTTGACATGGTCCAGCGCGAGGCTGGCTGCCGCCTGGCCCAGCATCTTGCCGGTGGAGCCGTAGCCCGGATCGCGATCCCCCGTCACTTTCACGCGCAAGGTCTTGCCGTCGTCGGTGCGCGCAAAGAAGCGGAGGTCGTAGCGGCCCGCCAATTGGGCCGCTGGGCTGGGGCCTTCGCCGGGTTTGGGCAGCAGGAAGCGCTCCATCAAGAGTCGTGTGGGCTTGATGACGATGCCCACCATGAACGCCCCCAGGCCGGCGACCATCGTCACGGCTCGCAGGCGGCCTTGCAGGCCGCTGCCGGTGATCACCGCTTCGTCATACGTGAACTGGTTGCCATAGGCGTTGCCGGACAACGCATTGGAGCGGTGCACCACACGCTCGTTGATGGCCGCCATGACAAAGGGCGCGATCCACGCATCGAAATCGGTATCGAATGCCGCGCCCCTCGCGGAGTGCTGGCGTGCCGTGAAGCCATGTCCGTTGGGGCAGAGGGCATACGGGTTGGCCAGCTCCCTGCGCAAGGCGGGGTCGGCGGCAGCCTCCTGCACCACGTTGATCAGGCTGGCCACGGTGCCGCCCGATGCGCCGCCCTTGAGCGTCTTGACGCGCATCTTTACGTGGGTGGCCGGCGTGCCCCATTGCTGCATCGCCTGTTGCTGCAGGAAGTAGACACCCATGTCCGACGGTACCGAGTCGAAGCCACAGCAATGGACGATGCGTGCGCCCGATTGCTGCGCGGTCGCCTCGTACTTCTCGATCATCCGTTTGATCCACTGGGTCTCGCCAGTGAGGTCGCAATAGTCGGTGCCGCTTTCCGCGCAGACCTTGACCAAGGGCTCGCCATAGAGCGCGTAAGGACCCACCGTGGACACCACCACCCGGGTCTGCGCACATAACGCGCGCAACTGGGCTTCGTTGGCCGCATCCGCGACGATGATGGGCAGGGCGGCACCCGCTGCACCCAGTGAGCGCTTGAGCTCGTTGAGCTTCGCTTCAGATCGGCCCGCAATGGCCCAGCGCAGGGTTTCCGCCTGGCCCGAGAACTGCTCAGCCAGGTAGCGGGTCAGGATCTGGCCGACAAAACTGGTGGCGCCAAACACGACGAGGTCATGGTCCGGGGCAGTCATGGGGTCTTCCTTTTCGGGGCGGATGGAGTCACCGTCCAGCGTGGTCAAACGCCTTCAGCGGTGTTGGCAGATTCAGCACCAGTTGGGCGTCTTTCACAACATACAACCTGAGCATGGTGGACGCGCCCAGCCCATCAAGCAACTGGCCCAGCGGACCGCCGTGGCGCACCAGCTTGACATGGCGCGGAAACAGGCTGCGGGGCTGTTCTCCAAGCCCGTGCGCGAGACCCGCGAACTGCTGCCGCGGTACGAGCAGGACAACCTGTTTGACTCCACCCAGTTCAAGTGCCGGTTTCCCGAGTTCAAGGTGATGGCGTATCGGGCGAGGCTGGAGCAGATTCAGCGGGAGTGGGCGGGCAAGTCGGGTTTGGGCTCACTGCACGGGATTCGTGCGTGAACTCAACTCAATTGCGATGCATGCACCAGGCTGCCCCCCATTTTCCGCGTCATTTCGTTGACGTTATCGGTTCGCTGGCATTTCATTAGAGTCAATCAATGACTCAAGGGGATGCTCGTGGGACAGGACAACGATGCGCCGCGTGATGCACAACGCGATGCACCTCGATACCGCAGCGGAGCGGCCGCGCGGATGGCCAAGATGCCTGTTTCCACGTTGCGCGTCTGGGAGCAGCGCTACGGCCTGATATCGCCCGCCAAATCCGAGTCGGGGCAGCGGCTGTACTCGGGTGAGGACGTCCAGCGCCTGACGTTGCTCCGGTTGCTGGTCAGCCAGGGGCACGCCATCGGCACGATCGCGCATGCCAACCACGCCGAGCTTGAACGCTTGCTTGAAACGTCGGAGACGGCCAGGGGTGCCAACCGCATGCTGCCCCAGTCCAGCATCGCGTTGACGTTGTACGGCCCGCTGCTTGCCGAGCGTGTTCGGCGCAGAAAAGGCGCGCTGGCTTCGCTTGGCATCGAATCGGTTGTCGAGCTGGCCGCCATCGACGCAGACGCGCTGGGCGACGATGCCCAGCGTACGCATGCGCTACTGGTGGAAGCGGTCTCTCTGCAGCCGGACGACGCGGAAGCCATCTTGGCAGCCAGCCGTTGCTTGGGCGCCAGCGCCGTGGGCGTGGTCTACGGTTTCGGCACGGTGCGCGCCACCGACATGCTGCGCGCAGCCGGCGTGCGCCTGTACCGCGAGCCCAACGCACACGGCGAGCTGGATCAAGTCCTCCAAGAACTGGTGCGGCTTGTCCGGGTGGATGCGATGTACGGCCAGTTGCTGCCCTTGCAACGTAACGCCCGCCGTTTCACCGACCGGCAACTCGATCTCTTTGCCAATGCCTCGCAGACGATTGCGTGCGAGTGCCCCCGACACCTGGTCGACCTGATCCGGCAGCTCGATGCGTTCGAGCGCTTCAGCGATGCCTGCGCGGTGCGCTCCCCGGCAGATGAACAACTGCACCGGCACCTGGGCGACGTCACCAACCGTGCCCGCCTGATGCTTGAAGACGCGATGGAATACGCCATCCGCGTTGAAACGCTGCATCCACCGGAGCCTTAGCCGCGTATATGCCAGTAAGCGTCACATGAAGCGGCAGGGGTGATGCGCGCATCGCCCGCATTTGGAGGCAATCTCAATGGAATGGTCCTTGGATCCACCCGGCAATACCGGGGCGGCTGACGGCGTACGGCCTGCGGTTATGCCGGCGTCCGGCCAACGCATTGCGGTGGTGGGCTCGGGCATCTCAGGCTTGGCTGCGGCGCATTGTCTTGCGCGGCGCCATGCCGTCACGCTGTTTGAAGCGGCGCCCAGATTGGGTGGGCACACCAACACGGTCGACATTGAAGACAGCGGGCACGTGTTTGGGGTGGACACGGGCTTCCTGGTATTCAACGCGCGCACCTATCCGAACCTGATTGCTCTGTTTGATGCGCTGGGCGTGGCGCATTGCGAGAGCGACATGTCGTTCAGCGTATCGGTGGGCGATGGCGCGCTGGAGTGGGCGGGCACGAGTCTGCGCACGGTGTTTGCACAGCCGCGCAACTTGGTGTCCGCCGCGTTTCTGTCGATGCTGGGCGACATCCTGCGCTTCAACCGGCAGGCGCACGCCAACCTGGCGGCCGCGCGCAGGGCCCGCCACAGTCTTGGCGCGTTGCTGGCCGCAGGCCGCTATGGTGAGCCCTTCTGCGCGCACTATCTGCTCCCGATGGCGGCGGCCATCTGGTCTACCCCCAGCCGCGACATCCTTTCGTTTCCCGCCGAGACATTTCTGCGTTTCTGCCTCAACCACGGCTTGCTGCAGATCTTCGACCGGCCACGCTGGCGCACGGTCAAAGGCGGCGCGCGCAGCTATGTGCACGCCATCGCCAGCCGGTTGGCCGACGTGCGCGTTGCCACACCCGTGCGCGGCATTCGCCGGGCAGCCACCCATGTTGATGTGCTGACCGATGCCGGTACCGAGCGTTATGACGCCGTGGTGCTGGCCACGCATGCGCCCCAGACGTTGCGCATGCTCGACGATGCAACAGATGACGAGCGTGCTGTGCTCGGGGCATTCCGCTATCAGCCCAACACCGCCTTTCTGCACCGCGATACCCGCCTGCTGCCGCGTCGGCGGCGGGTCTGGTCGGCCTGGAACTACATCGACGCACCGCAGGCCGGGGCGGCTGGTAGCGCGCCCTGCGTGAGCTATCTGCTCAACCAACTGCAGCCGCTGCCGGTATCGACTCCGGTCGTGGTCACGCTCAACCCGCCGGCGCCGCCCGCGCCCGAACTGGAGTACCAGCGCTTCGCGTATGAGCACCCGGTGTTCGACCAGCCGGCCATCGATGCGCAGGCCCGCTTGCCCGCGCTGCAGGGGCAGCGCCGCACATGGTTTGCCGGTGCGTGGACGGGCTACGGCTTTCATGAAGACGGCTTGAAATCTGCCCTGCGCGTGGCTGCCGATTTTGGTTGCGCACCCGCCTGGGCGCAGGTGGCGCCATGAATGAAGACGCACAGCTCCTCGTCGGCCAGGTCATGCATCGCCGCTTGCGGCCGGTGGCCCATCGCTTCGTCTACCCGGTGTTTGCGGTGCGCGTGAAGCTCTCTGCGCTGGAGCGGCTGACGGGCACGTGGTTTGGCGTGAACTGCTGGCGGCCGCTGTCGCTGCGCACGCGTGACTACGGCCCGCGCGACGGCTCTGACCTGCTCGTGTGGATGCGCGGTGTGCTGCGTGACGCTGGCTTAACCGCCGATGGCGAGGTCTGGCTACAGACATTTCCGCGCATTGCGGGCTGGATGTTCAACCCCGTGTCGTTCTGGTACTGCCACGATGCGGCTGGCCAGCTGCGCGCGGTGCTGGCCGAGGTCAACAACACGTTTGGCCAGCACCACCGCTACCTGCTGTGTGCGGCGGATGGCAGTGCCATTGGTGCGCACACGGTGCTGAGTTGCCGCAAGCAGCTACATGTGTCCCCGTTCTGCCGGGTCGAGGGCGGCTATCAGTTCCGCTTTGCTGAGACGGCAACCACGGCACTCGCGCGCATTGACTATCACGACGACGACGGCCTGCTGCTGCACACCGCCATCGGCGGGCGACTGCAGCCGTTCGATGCGGCGCACCTGCGCCGTGCACTCCTGCGCCAGCCGTTGCTGGCGCTGCAGGTGATCGGGCGTATTCACTGGCAGGCGCTGCGGCTGTGGTTCAAGGGCGTGCCGTTTTTCGGCCGCACTGCGCATGAGGCTTCTTCTCTGGAGAACACCCAATGACCGCCACGCATTCTCTCGCCTGGGTGCCGTCCCATGTTCCCGCCGCCGGGCGTTTGCTATTGGCGCTGGCCGGGCGCCTGCGCCACGGCTTTCTCCATCTCGCCACGCCCGATGGCGAAGTGCAGGTTGGCGACGCGGCATCGCCGTTGCATGCCGATCTGCGCATCCACGACTGGCGCGCCTGTGCCCGTATTCTGCGCAGCGGCGACGTGGGCTTTGCCGAGGCCTACCGCGATGGCTGGGTCGACACGAGCAACCTGACCAACCTGTTGCGGTTGGCCATCGTCAACGCTGCCACGCTGGAGCAGGCCATCTT